>CAWBKY010000006.1:0-142472 GCA_963789555.1 Methanomassiliicoccaceae archaeon
CTTCCGTTCCGACCATGCCAAACCGCATATCGACTACATCGGCATCGGGGCGGTCTCGCTGGGGATCGTGCCCCTGTTGCTGGCCGTATCCTGGGGCGGTTCTGAGATGGCCTGGGGCTCATGGGAGATCCTCACCATGGTCGGGATATCGGGCGCGTCCTTGGTGTTCTTCATCTGGTGGGAGGGAAGGGCCAAGGAGCCGGTGCTCCCCTTGCAGGTATTCCGGAACAGAACCTTCAACGTCGCCACCCTGGCATCGGCGTTGGCGAGCTTCCTGATGATGGGGGCCATCATCGCCATCACCCTTTATGCCCAAGGCGTCCTGGGCCTGGACGCGACCACCTCCGGCCAGGTGCTCACCCCGGGCGTGCTCTCCCTGGCCCTGGTGGCCATCATCACCGGGCGGACCATATCCAAGACCGGCAAGTACCGCCTGTTCGCCATCGTCGGGTTCGCCGTCTGCAGTCTGGGCGCTTGGCTGTTGAGCGGGATCGAGATGGACACCCCCTTGGAACTGCTCTACCTCTACTCGGCGGTGCTGTGCATCGGGGTGGGGATGACCATGCCGGTGTTCAGCATCGCCATCCAGAACGTGTTCGATCCGCACGAGCGGGCCACCGCCACCGCCTCGAACCGCTTCCTGGGCAACATCGGGGGCACCCTGGGCCTCTCCGTACTGAACAGCATCATCGCCGCCAGCTTGGTGGGGGGCTTCCAACCCGAGGCGCTGCTGTCCTCGCTCCAGGACGCTTTCTGGCTCTGCCTGGGGGTATCGGTGGCCGGTCTGGTGGTCGTGGCCCTGTTCCTGAAGGAGGTCCCTTTGAGGTCGCACGACGCCATGGTGCACGTCAGCACCGAGGTGTGAGCATAAAGCGTAGGTAAGGACCGACGTCGTCCGGAGGCCGGCCTAGCGGCGCGCCCAGACCACCGCGCCCATGTGGTCCTTCCAGACGACGTCCACCTTGCTGAAGCCCGCCTCGGACAGCCATCGCAATTGATCGAGCAGATGGGGCAGGGAGTCCTCGCGACGGAAGCGCTCCAATATGGCATCGATCTCCGAGCGCTTCATGCTCATGGCCATGAACTCCTGCCACCTCTGCATGTAAAGCCCCTCCATCCAGTCATCGGAGGAGAGCACCGCGTCGGCATTGACGAAGACCCCACCGGGCTTGATGCACTCCTTGACCTTCCGATAGAAGTCCCGCTTGTCCTCGTCGGTGATAAGGTGGTGCAATGCCAAGGAGGACACCACCGCGTCCTGCTCGGGCGGCAGCTCCAGGTGGTAGAAGTCCTTGTTCAGGTATTCGACGTCGTGCCCGGGGCCGAACCTCTCCTTCGCGACGGCCAGCATGCTCTCGGTCATATCGACGCAGAGCAGGTGGCAGCGCGGGAAACGACGCTTCACCCTCCAAGCCAACATGCCGGTCCCGGTGCCGAGGTCCACTACCTTGATCTCCGCGTCTTCTCGGAAGGGCAGGGAGGAGACCGCGACATCCAGCATCCTCTCGTAGTTGGGCACGATGCGGGCGATCTCGGCGTCGTACTCCGAGGAGCGCTTGGAGAAGTCCTCCATGATCTGCGCCATCTTATCGGCTGGGTGCATAACGTCCCCAATAGCGGTCGGGGAGGTAATAACGGTTTCATCCTCCGACCTAGTCCTTTAATCGACCCTGATGAATACTGGGATGGGGCAGGGCGGGGCGAAGCATGAATCGGGGGACGGTGTTCCATAATCATCGGCAGGAGGACCGGGCAGGGATGGTCCGGGCCTACAACGAAGGATTGCGGGCGGACCGGATCGATGGCCATGAGACCATGGAGGGCCTCGGTCGCCTCCTGGCCCCGGCGCCGGGATTCGACCCCTCCCAGGACGTCCTGGTGGCCAAGGCAGGTGAGGAGGTGGTGGCATGGGCCCACCGCTCCTGGCGGAGGAGGGACCCGAGGAACATCTCCTACCGCCACTTCGTGGTCTGTCGCCCAGTCCCGGGACGCAGGGACCTCATCGACCAGCTCATCGATTGGAATGAGGCCGGGCTTCGCTTGGTGGCCGAGGCCCAGGGGGAGGAGGGACAAGGGCGGTTGGAAGCATGGGGGGCCACCGACCCCAACGACTGGACCGACTCTCTGTTGCAGCGGGGCTATCGGCCCTCCCTGCGCCTGGTATCGATGGTCAACCGCGATCTCGCGGACCTGCGACCGCTGCCATCGCCCGAGGGCATGGAGCTTCGTTCCGTCCAGGAGGAGGACCTAGAGGCGATCTGGGAGGGGCTGAGGCGGGCCATGGCCGAGGACCGTCAGTTCTGCGAGGGGAACTGGGACGGGGAGGCGTTCCTTCGCTGGAAGCGCAGCAGCATGGGCAATCGCCAACAATGGCAGGTGGCCTGGTGCGACGGTGCCGTGGCCGGTGCGGCGCTGGCCGAGCTGGACGAGCCGGGCATGGGGAGGACGGACCGCGTTTTCGTGGCGAAGGAGCATCGCCGCCATGGCCTGGCCCGGTCGCTGATGGTGGCGGGGTTAAGGGCGCTCTCGGCGGCAGGGGCAAAGGAGGTCCACCTGGACGTGGACCGGGACGGGGCGCCCGGGGCCCATCGATTGTACCTTAGCCTCGGATTCCATGAGGTGGGCGAGCTAGCCTTGTACGCGAGACCGGTACGGCCCAGTCACTAAGCCTTTCATCAATGGAAGGATGAAGTATGTATAGCTTTGAGCCTTGTTTCGTAAGGTCATCATGATCGGAGGCTCGGAGTTCGATGGCAAGCAGACCCATCTCGCCAGTTCGGGTCCAGGCCATGGTCCGTCGGTCGTTCTGGTAGCTTAACAGTTCCCGGAGGGACAGCCTCGGGGGTGGTGCGGATGCGAGTGACCTCCCTCCGGGCCTTCGCCATCTCGATATGCCTGGTCATGATCGTGCCCCTGGCCCTATCCTATCAGGTGGTGGCGGAGCAACAGCAGGTCCTGGATGATTACAACCAAAGATACGCTCCGGAGATGTCCCTCATGGAGAGATCTATCGATCGACCGGGAGGGTTCGCTTGGGACTATCTCCAGAACGACACCTACCGGAACCTGCTGGTGGAGGTGGACTGGTACAACACCATGTACTACAGCGTCCGGGACGATTACTTCGAGGTGTTCCGGGACCTGGTGGGCGAGTATTGCGAGAAGGACGATGTGAACTTCATCTACGAGAACGCAGTGAACACCGGGGAGTTCGGGTCGCCAGCGATAAGCCAATCGAGCTACGATATGGACGACCTGAGAGATCTGGCGAAACAGAGCTCCGACTTCCAAAAGTCGGGCGATACCTGTGTCATGCACATCCTCATCCTGAACGGTTACTATGAGTCGAATAACCGGATCGTAGGGCTGGCATTGGACGCGACCACCTTCGTGGTCTTCCCAAGCTACATGGAGCCATGGGAGGCGGCCATCATCGTGGGGCATGAGCTCGGTCACCTGCTGGGATTGGTCGGGACCTTGGGGTTGGAAGATCGATACACTCCACCTGGCGCTGGATCGCACTATGACGTAGAGGAGCCGAAGCATTGCACCGATACCCGATGCATGATGAGCTACACCGTGGACACGGTCAACACATATTGCGATAAGTGCGAGGCGGACCTTGCCTATGTCAGGGAGAGCCAAAGCCCCTACACCATAGAGGAGGCCGAACCAGAAGTGGATTGGACCGCCTTCGGGGTGTCGTTGACGCTGACCGTGAACGTGTTGGTGATCGGTTATGCTGCCATGGTGGCGCAGGACCAGAGCCTCAGTTCGCAGATGGCCAGAGGGGCGACCGAAGTTAAAACGAGTTCGAAGGTCCCTGACCAGATGGAGCAAGGCGTTTTTGCTCTCTGCCAGAGAGGTCTCGGACGAATCGATGAACTATGTTCTAGAACCGGCCAATGTCACCGAGGGACGGACTTCGAGGTTGACTCTGATCTTGTCGGTGATCACGATCATCGTAATTTTAGTGTTAGCTTATTATTTATAATTCATTAATTAATTATAAATTAATAATATTATATTTATAAATTAATTAAGATTCATTAATTCAAGCCAGTATGATAGAAAAAGGTGGTGGGTCTGTCCGGATTTGAACCGGAGTCCATAGGTCCCGAACCTACGAGTATGACCAAGCTAGCCCACAGACCCAGTGGTAATTTAGATGGGCAAATGGACTCGTCATATAAAACCATATTGCCGATTAATTGTCTACATTGAAATTCGCCATCCTCACCATCTTATGAATTCTCGTATAATGTCCATCGAATTTCTCGAAACACCTAGGACTCGTTGCCTCTCGGTAATTATCAGAGGCTTGCATCTAGGCTTCAGACATCTGTGGATCCCATCCCTATTTCATCGCCTGATGCATTCGGCTGACTGGCAAGAAGCCTGCCCAAACCAGCTTTACCGAATGGGCTATGTTCCTCGAGGCGTTAAGGTCGGCATTCAGAGTGAATCCGCATGTGATGCAATGGAAATTTGACCCATTCCTATTCTCTTGATCAATATGACCACATCTTGAACATTTTTGCGAGGTGTTATTCGGATTCATGAATCAACACAGCTTTCCTTGTTCTTCAGACTTTATATGATCAGCATCTGTTCAAATGACCAATAAGGCCACAATTCTCAATGTTATAACGTCCGATGCCAACTACTCTCTTGTTTATTCCTGATCCCTGCAGATCCTCGAGTGCGAACACATCGAATGCAAGAGTTCACGATTTGTTTCGAAATTCGATGGTTTATGCAGGCGATAAACCGTCTTTCTCGTCCCGACTATCCTTCCGAGCTTCCTTCTTGCGGAACGAGTGTCTTTGGCCTGCAGTTGCGCTCTCAATTGTGCTATACTTTCCTCTAATGTTCCTGATATGGGATGAAATGAAGAATTGATTGTTCGAGCAGACAGCATATTCTTCAAACCTCGGTCCATTCCTAAGAACCTTCCCTGTCGATGTTAGGAGCTGGGTGACACGTTCTCCATTACAATTCCGAAAAAGAAACAGTCCTTTGATTTTATTCATATTTTAAAGGATGATATTATGATTCCAATCTAGATATTTATTAAAATAATCAGGCTGGAATACGGAGCAATTTAATTCTACCATGGATTCGTCGCGATTGAGAGGAATCCACTGTTGAGATTGAATCTTGATACACGTTCTTATTATAGCGCATTGCCGAATATTTTTTCCTCCTCGGTAATTTTTAAGATCTAACGTTTCTTCGATTTCGCAAGCCACATCTCTTAGCTGATTGAACGAGGGTAGATGGAACTCAGGGACACAGTTTGCGAATCTCACTGTATATGTTCCATGTGTGATCATCCATCTTGTTCCAAGTCTTATTTTCGAAACCCCAGTTGCAAAAATATTGAAGGCGTATGGTGTAAGCTTCCATGGTCTCCATCAATTTGGATTTGTCCTCCTCGGACAAGATCCAGCTAGCAGCTTGATCGTCCGCTTCATCGCATTCTCAAGAACAATAATGCGTTACTTCTCACCTGTTTGCAGGGGGAGGTCTCCGAAATTACTTCCTCCATCAGTATTATCGAACGGGATATGTCGATATTGAATCTTCGACAATTATTTATAGAGTCATTTTCTTCCGCCAGATATGCGCGAACAGCTGCGCGAGAAGATCGCTGGTGAGATAGTACTCTCCGCCGATGCGGGCAAGACCATCCGCAAATGGCGAGAGGAGTTCGGCGTCTCCCAGCAGGACCTGGCCAGACATCTGAAGGTCTCCCCCTCGGTCATCAGCGACTATGAGTCGGGGCGGAGGAAATCGCCTGGCATCGTCATCATCCGCCGCATCGTGGACGGATTTATCGAGATCGACGAGGAGAGGGGCGGTAAGGTCCTCAAGAAGTACGACCTGGGGGAGAAGATCGATTGCATCCTCTCCATCCGGGAGTTCAAGTCCAGCATGAACGCGCAGGACCTCATCAAGGTCATCGAGGGCGAGCCACTGACCAAGGGCATCAGCCTGGACCGCGACATCCATGGTTTCACGGTCATCGATTCGATGAAGGCCATCATGGCCCTTGGCTCGATGGACTACCTCAAGATATATGGGTGGAGCAGCGAGCGCGCGCTCATCTTCACCGGTGTGAAGTTCGGGCGCAGCCCCATGATCGCCATAAGGGCCCATCCGTTGAAGCCCGCCCTGGTCGTTTACCAGAGGCCGGAGCACGTGGACGAGCTGGCCATCCGGCTCGCCACCCTGGAGAACCTCCCCTTGGTCCGCACGAACCTGCAGGTGCCGACCCTGGTGGAGCGCCTGGAGAGATTGGAGTGATAACATGAACGTTGGCATAGTCAGCTATGGAGCGTACATCCCGCGCTTCCGCATCGTCCCCCCGGAGATCGGGAGGGTATGGGGCAGCGACGGCGAGGCCATGAGCAAGGGCCTCATGATATTCAGCAAGTCCGTGCCTGGGCCGGACGAGGACGTCATCACCATCTCGGTGGAGGCGGCCCGCAACATGATGCGGCGCACCTCGACCAGCCCCAAGGACATCGGCGCCCTTTACGTCGGCTCCGAGTCCCATCCCTACGCCGTGAAGCCGAGCGGCACCATCGTGGCGGAGGCCATCGAGGCCTCGCCCCATCTCACCGTGGCGGACCTGGAGTTCGCCTGCAAGGCCGGGACCGCCGGCATCCAGATGTGCATGGGCCTGGTGGGCTCGGGCATGATCAAGTACGGCGTGGCCATCGGTGCGGACACCTCCCAAGGCGCCCCAGGCGACCCGCTGGAATACTCCGCCTCCGCCGGAGGCGCCGCCTACCTCATCGGCAGCCAGGACCTCATCGCCACGATAAACGGCACCTACTCCTACACCACCGACACGCCCGACTTCTGGCGCCGGGAGGGCCAGCCCTACCCGTCCCATGGCGGAAGGTTCACCGGGGAGCCGGCCTACTTCAAGCACGTCAGCGCCTGCGCCAAGGGCATGATGGAGCGCATGGGCACCAAGCCCTCGGACTACCATTTCGCGGTCTTCCACCAGCCCAACGGCAAGTTCCCCACCCGGGTGGCCAAGATGCTGGGCTTCACCGATCAGCAGATCGAGGTCGGCCTCATCACCCCCCATATCGGCAACACCTACAGCGGCGCGGTGCCATTGGGCCTGGCCGCCATCTTGGACGTGGCCAAACCCGGCGACCGCATCTTCGCCGTGGCCTATGGCTCCGGGGCGGGCTGCGACGGGTTCGACATCACTGTGACGGATAACATGGCCCACTATAATCGGGACGCCGCCCCCACCATCAAGCAGCTCATCGAGAGGAAGAAGATGATCGACTACGCCACCTATGCCAAGTACCGGGGCAAGATCCTGATGAAGGAGGGAGGCGAATGAGGGAGGTCGCCGTCATCGGCATCGGCATCACCAAGTTCGGTGAGCTGTGGGACTCCTCCTTCCGGGAGATGGGCATCATGGCCGGACTGGCCGCCCTGGCCGATGCCAAGGTATCCAGCGAGGAGGTGGACGCCATGTACGTGGGCAACATGTCCGCCGGGCGCTACATCGAGCAGGAGCACGTGGCCGCGCTCATCGCCGACTATTCCGGCCTGGCCCGGGACCACATACCCGCGACCAGGGTGGAGGCGGCCGGCGCATCCGGCGGACTGGCCATGAGACAGGCCTATCTGGCCATCGCCTCGGGCATGCACGACATGGTGGTGGTGGGCGGGCGCGGAGAAGATGACCGACGTCGGGGACACCGAGTCCAACGCCATCCAGAGCTCGGCAGCGGACCAGCAGTGGGAGAGCGTCTTCGGCGCCACCTTCCCGTCGTTGCACGCCATGATCGCCCGCCGGCACATGTACCAATATGGCACCACCCGGGAGCAGATCGCCCAGGTGGCGGTGAAGAACCACCTGCATGGCTCGCTCAACCCGAACGCCCAGTTCCA
Source organism: Methanomassiliicoccaceae archaeon (assembly GCA_963789555.1). Lineage (GTDB taxonomy): Archaea > Thermoplasmatota > Thermoplasmata > Methanomassiliicoccales > UBA472 > JACXTP01. The sequence goes on from CAWBKY010000006.1 coordinate 7,930, forward strand.
GCGCGAGATCGACCTGAAGACGGTGCTGCGCTCGCCCCCGGTGGCCGATCCTCTGGGCCTGTTCGACTGCGCCCCCAACTCCGATGGGGCGGCGGCCGTCGTGCCTGTGCTCGCTGGACAAGGCGCGGCGTTACGCCGAGACGCCGATCAAGGTCCTGGCATCGGCGCAGGCATCGGATACCTTGGCGTTGCACTCCCGGGCCGACATCTGCACCTTCGAGGCCACCCGGTTCGCGGCCCGCAAGGCCTACAAGCAGGCCAACATCGGCCCGCAGGACATCCAGCTGGCCGAGGTGCATGACAACTTCACCATCAGCGAGATCCTGGCCATCGAGGACCTGGGGTTCTTCGACAAGGGTCAAGGGCGGCAAGGCGGTGGAGGACGGCCTCACCAAGCTGGGAGGTCAGGTGGCCGTGAACACCTCCGGCGGGTCTGAAGGCGCGAGGGGACCCCATCGGCGCCACCGGGGTGGCGCAGATCGTGGAGCTGGTGCAGCAATTGCGCGGCCAGGCCGGGAAGCGCCAGGTGCAGGGGGCCAAGTATGCCCTGGCCCAGAACGTGGGCGGGACCGGCGCCACCGCCATCGTGCACATCCTGGGGGTGGCCTGATGACCACCGCCCGCTTCTGGCGCGACAACGCCACCCGATACAACCTGATGGCCACGCGCTGCGGCTCCTGCGGCAAGGTCACCTTCCCGCCGCGGCACGTCTGCCCGATATGCCACCGCCGCTCCATCGGCAAGATGGAGAAGTTCCGGCTGAGCGGCAAGGGCGAGGTGTACTCGTTCTCGCTGGTGCACGAGGCGCCGGCCGCCTTCGAGCTGCAGAAGCCCTACATCGTGGCCATGATCAAGATGGACGAGGGCGTGATGATGACGGCGCAGCTCAGCGACTGCGAGTACGCTGAGGTCAAGATCGGCATGAGGGTCAAGGCCACGCTGCGCAAGATCGGCGAGGAGGGCGCGGGGGGCGTCATCCACTACGGCTACAAGTTCGTGCCGGAGTGATCGGCGCGGACAATGTGCTTGCCCTCTACACCTCCATCTCCGGGTCGTGGAACCGTGCCTGACAATAGCACGATCCCGGTCCCGAGCCATGCCAGGACGAATCCGATCTGGGGCACCCAACCATCGTTGGAGTCGCCTTGAACGGTCTGCAAAGGGTCGCTGAGCAGCATGACCGCGGTGATCAGGGCCAACACCACGAACTGGGCGATGCCCCATTTGGCGTGGAAGGCGCAGGAGATGATGATGAGGATGTATGCGCCGGCCAGCACCACGGTCAAAGACAGACCGGTCTGGCCGAACACCTCGACCAGCCCTAAATTCTCGAGGTCGGAACCATAGAGGGCCCACCTTCCGCTGAGGAGCCCGAGCAACATCAGCAGGCAACCGATCGACCGGACGATGATCCCTACCTTTCTATTCTCCCTTGGTTTCTTGGATCCCCGTCCTTTCTCATCCGCATCTCTAATCGATCTAAAGGAATGAATGAACATCAAAAGCATGACGGAGCTGAAGATTATGGAGAGGACCCATATGATCTCCCAGGCAAGGATATCCGCTTCCAGATCGCGCTCCCCGATCGCCATCAACGACGGGGACGATTCGTCTTTGTTGACAATGAAGTAGATGGTACCTTGTTCATCCACCACGGCCTTATAGCTCGCCCCATCGGCGAGCTGATAGTCCCATACCCTGACCCCCGTGGAATTTACTATCTCCACGCCACCTAACCACAGGGTCAGGATGACGTTGTCGCCTGGAAGGACGCAGGGCGTGCCAAAGATATATCTGCCATTTCCACAAAAATACGAGGCGATCCATTCGCCCTCTTTGGTCAATATATGCAAGTACACACCGGAGTCGTCTACCACGAACAGGTGGTCTTCACCGATGCCCACACTAGCAGCTCCGCTGATTTCTGGATAGACCCATCGTTCCTGGCCATTGACGTCTAAAGCATGAAGAGAGTTACCAATGGTCAAGTAAAGGGACCCGTCCAGATCGATCGAGACCCTAAGGGTAGCATATGACACGGTTCCATACCAGGAGTCAGAGAAAGAGATGCTTTTATTCCAAAGCTCCTTTCCATCAGGGTCGATGGCAAAGAGGTAGGCACTATAATCGCGATAGGTGAGAATGAAAATGGTGCCATCGGAGGACATTGCTGGTTCTGAGAAGATCGATCCATTCGCTGAAGCTGGGGAGAACGTCCAATCGATCTCTCCCCCCGCATCATAGCAACGTAGCTCGGAGAATTCCAGGATCGAATTCGTTCTTCCATTGTGCAGCTACGATCAGAACCTTCCCTTGGTCGACTATCCTTGGGGCGGTCATGATGGGTGCGCCCATATGTTCGGACCACCGTAGTGTTCCATTAGGCCAGATCGCATAAAGACTCCCGTTGGGATAATGGTAATGCGCATGTTCCGCGCCCGTAACAAAATATATACACCCATCTTCCCCGACCGCGGCCGATTGAGGATCATCAGGGGTCACCACATGATCCGACCCGGAGAACTTCCATTTTTCATCTCCATCCGATGAAATCGCTATCAGGTCGTTGCTCGTGGTGACATACAAAGAACCATCCGAACCGATGACCGGTTTGCTGACCTTGCCCTGGAGATCATGTGACCATAGAAACCCCCCATCGTTCTCAGTTGCATCATACGGGCAGCGGTTGGTGTTGCCCTGGTCGTAATAGCTCATGGGCCATTGCGCTATAGTCCTCGGCCACCACCGCCCCGAGCAAAGGCATTGAGATGAACACCAGGGCGAGCGCTAACGATATCGCTCTAATGGCCCTCCAATCCCCCATTGCGATAAGATTGAATTAAAAAATATAAAAAAGGAGGTGCTTGCACACCTCCTAGACGTAATCGTTTCAATCTAGCCATCAGGTGATGACCAGTCTCGATGAACATACCCCATTGGGATGCTCCGAAGCTCTTCCTTGAAGGTCATTACCCTCGCCCCAAGCGGTCTCACACTGGCATTATGCAGGGTATACCGAACTGACCGATCACGACCTGGCCGATGATGACCTGGGGATCGATCATCGCCGCAGACATCGATAGGCACGAACATCAATGCCACGATCTCTCCGCACTCGGCATAAAGCCCTCTCCGCTAGCATGGGCAGCGGCCAGGATCTCACTGACCCGTTCTGGTTCCAGATCACCTAAACCCGCAGCAGATTGTGATCATCATCGATCAGCGTCCAGATGGCCTTCTGCACATCGCCATAGGTGTACAGTCCCGAAACCTCCTGGGCTCATCTTACCGACAAAGTTCTGGTTCAGGATCCAGTTGACCAGGTCCATGTTCTCTGGGTGCTCGACCAGTCCCCCTCGGCAGGGCCTCCATAGCTGGAATAGACCATGGCATCATAGGGTTGACTCTTGACTTAATGGTCCGGTCGGTGTCCACGCACCATCCTATATAGGTTCCATTCAAGGAACCCACCATTTGAGATCATCAGTCTCGGGGAAATAGCTAGGCCCTCCCGCATATCGGATATGACCATTATCAGACACTGGGTCATTCCAGGTAATGCCATTCTCCAACCCCATCAGACCACCATAGTCGGCATGCATCGCATGGGCGGCAACGAACGGCATCTTACCCGCTCCCACCATCCATCCTCAGCCATATCGAATCATGGCATGATATCTTGCACTCCAGGCGACCGGATAGAATATTCTTCGATTCGAACTTACCTGGAATGGGGTTACCATTCTTAGTCATGCGGGTAGTACATCTGGGCTCAAGGTCTTGACGATTCATCTCCGTGATCAGGCTACGATCTCGAACTATTGGTACAGAATGTACCTCCATCATCCAGATCACCATAGAGTGTCACCGATGTCCATAACTGCACCTATTAGACGTTTCCCTCGTTCCATATGTGATCATATCGACATCACAGTTGACCATGCAATTAGGGTCGCATCGTGTATCGTTCAGTCATTGCTGCGCCATGCGCCATCCATCATGAACAACCATCATCACGCAGCTGACCAGAGCTACCGCTATACAATCTCTTTCCTATCATTTTCTTTCCTCCCCTGCTCTCACTCGACTTGGAGAGCTATGACAATTCTATTCGTCTAGGGGTAGATAAATATTATCAAAAAATAATATAATTTTCAATAATGATAATCAAAAGTGATAATCCAGCTCAGTCCGATCTTCATCTCGAAATCGCCCTCGTAGCCGCAATCCTCGTCCGTGAGCTGGGACCGGGCCTCGAGGACCAGGGTGATGACGAGCTTTCCGGCGTTCCGCGGGCACAGCTCCACCCCGAAACGCTCGGTCTTGCCTGGCGCCACCAATGGCAGGAACCTCCCGCCCCTGACCTCGATGGGCCCCTTCAGCTGCACCGAGACGCTCTTGGCCGGTCCGGTGCCTTGGTTGGAGACGCGCATCACCGCCTTGGTCCATTTGCCCGCCTTCGGCTCCTCCAGGAAATCGATGTCCACCCCGATGTCCGGGACCATGTCCGCCATGCGCCGGTCCAGGTCGGCCTTCAACGCTCGCACCTGATGCAACGCGTTCCCGCTGTCCTTGAGCATCTCGATGCTCGGACTCGGTCAGACGGCGCTCCTCCTCGGCGACGTCCCCACCGGCGAGCTTGATCGCGGCGCACTTGCGGACCACGTCCTCCCGGAGCTTGTTGAACTCCTGGTAATCGGTCCAGGTCACGCCCTGCAGCCGCTCGCTGGCCTCCAAGGTGGCGAAGGCCTCCTCCATCTTGCCATTGCGCTGCAGTTCCTCGGCATGGGTGAGCAACTTCATGCTGGCGCTTACCTCCAGGCCGTCCGCTCCGGCCCGACCGACCTTCTCGCTCACCTGGCGCATCCGTTCCCGGAAGCGCACGGTGACGATGCGACGGAATTCGCCCACCTCCGCCCTCAGGCGCTCCAGGTCCTTGGGGCGTATCTCGTTCATCTTCGTGAAATGACCGTTGCCTCCGTTGATGGCCCCATCCGACGGCACCTCGATGCCCTCCCGCTCCATGAGCCGGGTCAGGGCCATCAGCTCCTCGAAGTATTGCCCGACCTCATGGCCGGTGGCCTCCATCAGCGCCGCCCGGCCCCGTCGCAGGAACAGGCTGGAACGCTCGAAGTCCAGCTTGCGCAGCGCCACCTCGGCCTGCTCCAGCAACTGGGCGGTGGACCTCTTGCGGGCCTGGTCCTGCACGTACTCCAGGTCCTCGCGCAACGAGGCTCAGCTCCTTCTCCCGGGAGGAGTACATCTCCTCCAGGTTCTGCAGGTCCTCCTCGCAACGGGCCATGAGCATCAGCGATTCGGCGATAGGCGCCCTCCTTGAACCGCTCCTGCGCCCGCAGAGGCCATCTGCCGGCCGTATTCCGAGACCCTTCCGGCCGCCTGGGCCGTCTGCAGGCGCTGCTCCAGCTGCCTCATGCGCATCTGCGCCTGCTCCCGGTTGCGCCGCAGCTCCATCAGGTCCAGCTCGTAAGGTCCGAGGAGGATGATGGACTCCTTGTAGCGCTTCTGCGCCAAAAGGTTCATGACGTCCTCCTTGCGCTTGGCGCTGGGTATGTAATCGGGACCGCTCAGGGTGCCTAGCTGGTACTGCCCCTCCAGCGAGGAGAGGCGGTCCTTCACCATCCTCTCCGCCGAGGAGCAGGCGATCTGCTCGGCCTTCTTGCCCAGCTCGAGCGCCAGGGCGTGATTGCCAGCGCGCTGCAGGAAGTAGGCCTTCTGCAGCACCTCCATGGCCGGGCCGATGTCCAGGCCCAGCTCTTCCACCTCTTTGATCTCCAGCTCCGTCTGGTGCAGCAGGTCCTTGGCCTTCTGTTCCATGAAGACGGACTGGTCCAATTCGTTCCTGGCCAGCTCCAGCGCGCGCCAGGCATCGTTATAGAGACCTTCGTTCAGCAGCGTCTCCGCCTTGGAGACGATCATCTCGGCCGAGGCCATGTCCATGCCATCCGCCTGGGAGCGCTCTGATGGTGCTCCGGCTGGTGTCGATCTCGCGCTGCAGCGCGGCCACCACCGCCGACTGGGCGGCGTTCTTCACTTCCTTGGCCGCCGTGATGGCCTCCAGGTGCTTCCCGGTCGTCTCCAGCTCCTTCGCGTGGGCGAGGTCCTTGGTGAGTTTCGCGTTGTCGGACTTGACCTTGCCCACGATCTCCACCAACGACTCCGCCTCGCCCAACATCTTCGGGGCGATCAGGGCCGAGGCGCCGCGCTCCACTTCCAGGTAGGCCTTCTGGGACATGTCCCTGGCCTCGGCGTAGCGGCCCTCCTCGAACAGGTCCTGGGCCCCTTCCAGGGTGGTGGCGGCGTTGCCCACCGGCAGGTTCTTGGCCTCCGCTTGGTGCAGCAGTGCCCTGACCTCGGCGATGTGGTCGTAGACCTCGGTGTGGAGCTGGTTCATGCGCCGCAGCTCCTCCATGGAATCGTTCATGAGGCTGAAGGCCTCGTCCATGCGGTCCGCGTTCAGTGCGCGCCACGCCCCCTCGATGAAGTGCTCTGGGGCGCTCACCTCCACGCCCTTCTTGCGGCTGATGTTGATGGCCTTGCCCACCTTGGCCATCTGCCTGGAGAGTTCGTCCTTGATTATGGAGGAACCGAACTGCACCACCTCCGTCGCCAGCCGGGTGGACTCGCCGAACATGCGCTGCTGGCGTCAGTTCGACCGCCCGACGGAACTTCTCCTTGAGGGTGTTGCTCTCGCACTCCATCTCCTTCATGATGGCGAGGATGCGCTCCGCCTCATCGATGCGGCCTTCCACTTGGAGCAGCTCCTCCTTCTTGAGGGTCTCCACCGCCGATTGGGCCAGGTCGTGGGCGGAGACGATAGTTGCCCTTCTGCAGCTCCTCGTCCGCGCTGACCAGCAAGGCCCTGGCCTCGGTGACGTCCATCGGGCCCTTGTAGCCATCGATGGCCTTCCTGGCCTGTATGACGCACGTGCTGGGCCCGATGGTCGATCTTCTGTTTGATGTCCTGGGAGAGCTCCTTCAGCTCCGCCTCCACTATGCCGAACTCGTTCTGCCTGATCTTCTGCACCAGGCCGTCCAAGGCTGCCGACTCTGCGGTGACGTCCGCGCCGATGCGCATGGCCAGCCCCAGGTCCAGCTCGGTGCGGATGATGATCTTCCCATAATGTTCCTGGATGGCCGTCTGCACATCCTTCTTGGAGTCCCGCAGCAGAGAGGCCGCCGAAGCGAAGTCCTGGCGCAGGGCGGCGCGGCGGGCCAAGGCCACTGTCCTGGTCGCATCATCAACGTTCAGACCCAGGGTCCTGGGCGCGCTCGGAGACGTTGCGGAACTCCACCAGCTCGCCCTCCACCTCCTGGTATCCGGCCAAGGCGTTGTTCAGCTCCCGGTCGGACTCCTCCACCTTCTGCAACGCCAAGGGCATGTCGCCCTTCTCTTGGGCCAGGCGCGCCTCCTCCACCAGGCTTAACGTGCCGGTGAGGTCCGCCTTGACCTTCTTGGCGATGAGCAATCGGGACCTCATGCGGGCCAATGACTTGGCCAGTTGCTTCCGCTCCAGGTCGGAGAGCAGGTCGCTCAGCTTGGCCAAGGCCCCGTTCGCCGCTCGGAAGTCCTCCTCCTTCACCAGGTCCTTGGCCTCGGTGATGAGGGCCAGCACCATGCTCACGTCCACCCCGAGGTCCTTCAATGGGACGGAGCGGCGCTTGGCGCGTGGCGAGATAGGCGTTCATGCCCTTGCCCAGGGCGCGGCGCATCTCGGTGTCCGCCGAGGCAAGGTCCGCGAACGCCTCCTCGAAGTCTTGGGCCTCCATGCGGTTTTGGGCCCCCTCCATCTTCTCCTTCACCCGGGAGAGGTCGAAATGATCGTCGAAGGCGAACGCCTCCTGCTCCTTGAGCGAATCGAAGGCGGACCGGAACAGTTCCTTGGTGAGGTTGTCCAGGGAGGCCAGGCAGCTATCCGTCTCCTGCAGGGACTCCTTGTAGCGGCCCTCCTCCAGCGCCCGTCGCGCCCTCGCCAGTTGCGAACGCTCGGAGTCGATGTCCACTTCAAGCCCTCAAGGAATAGGGCCTTGGACTGGGCCTCACCGAAAGCCTCGGCCACGGTGCGGTTCACCAGCTGGTCCGCCTTCTCGTACAGCTCCTTGGCGGTGTTGAAGCCATGCTCGAACTTCCCATGCTCCGCGTCCTCCTTGGCGCTGGCGATCATGTTCTTCATCTGGGGTGGGACGGACATGCCGGTCCTTGCCCAGGTCAAGGAGCGATGCGGCGGAGCGCAGGACCTCCTCGATGCGGTCACTGCAGGTCTGGTGGCAGGCCTCCATGGTCTATTGTGGAATGTGATAGGACTGGCTTGTAATCCTTGCTCTTGAACGCATCTCTGGCCTCGACGAAATGCTTCTCGGCCTCGGAGGACTGGGCCCCAAAGGAGCGCATCAGCTCGATGGCCTTCTCTGCCTCCTCGAGCTTGTCCTCCGCCGTCTTGCGGTTCTTGGCAGCCTCCTTCGCCTTCTGCTCGATCTGCTTGGACAGTTGGAGCTGCTTGATGTAGTCGTCCGCCAACCCTGGATCCACCGTTCCCTTGTTCCAAGGCCTCTGGTCCTTGGTGCTTCTGGTCCGGGACAATCGCCTTGGATGGTTTTTATTGTTTGCTGGAGCTTGAAGGGATTTGATAATCACCTTTTGATGATGTCCACGAAGGCCACCCTCTCCAGCACCAGGTCCTGCACCATGGACGCTGGCACGGAGGTCATTTCCTCCTTTCCTATGCCGAACGCCTCGGCCTTGGCGACCTGGAAATCCGAGCACCGAATCGTCATGGCGCAGGCCCAGTCGCTGCCATAGGCCGTCCTCCGGTCCCTGCTCCAGGAACAGTATGGCCACACGCTCCGTGCCCGCCCTCAGTCCCACCTTTTCCTTGGCCTTGGACAGCTGCCTCTCCCCGGAGAGGTAGAGCATGGTCTCCATGGCCAAGGAGTCCGCGGCGTTGCGGCGGTTCCGGAAGGCCCTCTCCGCATGCATCAGCGCCGAGGCCATGTGCTCTGGGCCACAGACCAGGTCCGCGTCCACCACCAAGGCCTCTTTGCGATGATGCTCCCTGAGCCGGTCCAGGAACGAGGTCGGGTCCTCTACCTTGCCCACCCCTCCCGACAACTGGTGCCAAACCATCGTCCAAGGAACGTTGCCAGGGTATAAATCGGTTCCTCAACGCTCACAGTGCCCGGTCGTCGACAGCCCCTCGACCAATCGGTGGGCGGATTGGAAAATTATAATAGCCTCCAGCGGTTTTGAGGAAAACCCAGGACCATTGGGATCACTATCAAAGGACGGTTGTTCAAACATGTCACAGGACAGGATCGTGGTGCGTGCGCCATCCACCATAGCCAATCTAGGCGCGGGGTACGATGTCTTCGGCATAGCCCTGAAGGACCCTTTCGACATCATAGAGGCCAAGAGGACCAGCGAGAAGGGGGTGCGGGTGGAGAAGGTGGAGGGCATCGGTGCTCTCACGCGTCACCATGGAGCACACCAAGAACACAGCGTCGGTGGCCGCCGCCAAGGTGCTGGAGATGGGCAAGGCCGACTTCGGGCTGAGCATAATCATCAAGAAGGGCATCCGGCCGTGCAGCGGCATGGGGTCCTCCGGGGCCGGGGCCGCCGGAGGGGCATATGCGGCCAACCAGTTCCTTGACAAACCGCTGCCCATGTCCAAGCTGCTCTGGGCCGCGGCCAAGGGCGAGGAGGCATCATCCGGGAGCATGCACGCCGACAACTGCGGGCCGTCGCTCATCGGGGGCTTCACCATAATCCATTCCTACGACCCCATCGAGATCGTGCGGGTCGACCCGCCCGCCAACCTAGGCATAGTGGCGGCGCTTGCCTGGCTTCGCCGTCCCCACCAAGGAGGCGAGGAAGGTCCTGCCCAAGGAGGTGGACATGAAGCTGCTCATATCCCAGATGGGGCAGGTCGCCTCCTTCGTGGCCGGCATGGCCAAGGGCGACCTGGACCTGATCTCCCGCAGCGTCAACGACCGCATCGTCGAACCGGCCCGCGCTCCCCTCATCCCCCACCTCAAGGAGGCGGAGAAGGTGGCCATGAAGGCCGGGGCCTTCGCCTCGTTCCTCGGTGGCTCAGGCCCGTGCATCTGTTCCTTCTACGACATGAACAAGTCCGACGGGTCGGAGATCGGCCAGGCCATGCAGAACTTCTACGAGGCCCGCGGGCGTGGAATGCCTCTGTTGGGTCACCACCTGGGGAGAAGGGGTCAGGAAGGAAGGCAAATGAACCATGAGGTACGCTGCTTCGAATGCGAGCGCGTCGTCTCCGATCCCTATCTGGACGAGTGCCCGACCTGCCACGGCAAGCTCTATGTGAAGATGGACCTGGAGAGGGTCAAGGAGACCTCGCCCCAGGAATTCGCCTCCCGGCCGCTCGGCGTTTGGCGTTACGCCCCGTTGCTGCCGGTGGAGCGTTCCAAGGCGGTGACGCTGCAGGAAGGCGGCACCCCGTTGTACAAGTGCAAGACCCTGGCCGAGAAGGCCAGCATCAAGGAGGTCTTCGTCAAGTTCGAAGGGGCGAACCCCACCGGTTCCTTCAAGGACCGAGGCATGACCGTCGGCGTCAGCCGGGCGGTGGAGCTGGGTTGCAAGAAGGTGGGTTGCGCATCCACCGGGAACACCTCCGCATCCCTCGCCGCATATGCCGCGAAGGCGGGACTGGGCTGCATCGTCCTCCTGCCCTCGGGCAAGGTGGCCGTGGGCAAACTGGCCCAGGCCATGTTCTTCGGGGCCAAGGTGGTCATGCTGGACGGCAACTTCGACGACGCCCTCAACGTGGTCAGGGAATTGGCCCGACAGGGGCATCTCTACCTGCTCAACTCCATCAACCCCTATCGTCCGGAGGGGCAGAAGACGGTGGCGTTCGAGATACTGGACCAGCTGAATCACGAGGTCCCGGACCGCATCATCCTGCCCGTGGGCAACGCCGGCAACATCTCGGCCGTGCACAAGGCCCTGACCGAGTATGCGGAGCTGGGGTGGATCAACAAGGTCCCCAAGCTCACCGGCATCCAGGCCAGCGGCTCCGCCCCCATCGTCAAGGCGTTCCGCAGCGGGGAGCGCGACTATCGTCCGGAGGAGCACCCCGAGACCGTCGCCACCGCCATCCGCATCGGGAACCCGGTCAGCGGCAGGAAGGCCCTCAAGGCCATCTATGACACCGACGGCACCGCCATCGATGTCAGCGACGAGGAGATCCTGGCCGCCCAGAGGATGTTGGGCCGCATGGAGGGCATCGGCGTCGAGCCCGCCTCCGCCGCCTCCATAGCCGGGCTGATCAAGCTGCGCCAGATGGGCGAGGTGGACTGGGACGAGAGGGTGGTGTGCATCTGCACCGGCCACGTGCTCAAGGACCCGGACACCGTGATAAAGTCCTGCGAGCCCATCGTCCAATCGAAGGCGGACGCCGCCTCGGTGCTGAAGGCGATAGGTGGTTAGGCCGTTTGATAACCAATGGCTAAGCCTTATACCTAAAGAGGAAGATTGTACGCCATCCCGGTGAGCGCCTACGGCAGAACAGAGGAAGCGGTACAAGACCTATATCCATGGGTTCGATGAGAACATCTCTGGTGGCATACCGGAGGGTAACATGGTCCTTTTGTCAGGTACCGCTGGCACCATGAAGTCCTCGCTCACCTATTGCATGCTGTACAAGAACGCCGTCAAGGAAGGCATCCCCGGCCTCTACATCTCGTTGGAACAGAGCAAGTCCAGCCTGGTCAGGCAGATGCGCAACCTCGGGTTCACGGACGCCCCGCCGGGCAAGCTCGAGGTCCTCGACCTGGGCCAGCTGCGCCTGCGCACCGAGGCCTCGAACTGGATCGATACCTTCCGTTACGCGGTGGAGGAGTCGAAGCGCCGCATGGACTACGAGCTGTTGGTGATCGACTCGCTCGGGGCCTTGAACATGATCGCCCGGTTCCGCGAGCCGCGGGACGAGATATTCCGCCTCTTCGAATGGTTGAAGTCCCTGGAGCTCACCGTCTTCATCATCTCCGAGATGCCAGTGGGGGATTTCTCCTATTACGGCGGCGAGGAGGTCGACTTCCTGGCCGACGGCATCATGCACCTGAAGATGGTCGAGGTGGGGGAGACCGACATCCAGCGGCGCCTGCGATGCGTCAAGATGAGGGAGACGGAGCACTCCACTTCCTACTACTCCTTCTATTTCAAGGACAAGACCTTCTATGTGACGAGGGCCATATCCGACTTCTAGTCTTCATGGTAATCGAAAAGACGGGTCTGGCCCTTGCGCTGCCCCTTACTTTCCGGCGGCGGGATGGGGTCGCTCCGCTCCCCCTTCTCACTGGTGCCGACCTGGTCCTTTATGCTCTTGGCCAGGGTCTCCCCTATCCCAGGCACGGCGGCGATCCGGGGCCGGTCCACCTGGCGCAACGCCTCCCGGTCCACCAGTCCCCTCGAGTACAGGGCCCTGGCCCGGGAACGGCCCACCCCTTTCAGCTTGACCAGGTCCAGCAGCTCGGGCTTGACCCCGTACTCCATCCGGGTCATGAGCTCGGTCAGCACCGGGTAGGCCTCCTTGTTGAAGAGGTTGGAGAGCTCGCGCATGGAGTAGAGCAGCCATTTCCCCAGCTCCACCTTGTTGCGCAGGTCCCCGGGACCTATGCCCATGACCTCCAGGATCTTCTCCTCCTGCGTCTCGTCCATCCACTCGTCCAAGGTGACCGCGGTCTTGAACTCCGACAGGAAATAATCGTAGCCCTCGCCCTCCTCCGGGACGTCGCACAGCAGGTCCTTGCAGCGCTTCAGCACCAGGTCCTCCAGCCATTGGGCGTCCCCGCGTCGGGAGTACATGTTCACCATGTCCGGGGTGGAGCAGATGGCGTGCAGGAAGCCGAAATGGCCCATGCCCCGTTCGTAACGCCGCAGCGAGTCGCGCAGGCGGACCGCGGTCACGGGGTCGATGTACATGTCGCTTACCCGTTTCCCGAAGAAGCTGGCCCGATACTGGTCCTCTTCCACCGCGATCATCCCCTCCTTCTCCAGGAAATGAAGGATCCGCTCCACCAGTTCCTCCATGCCCCGCAGGCTGGACTGGTGGGCGAAGAAGGTGGCGGAGAGCAGTCCGAGCAGCCCCTCCCAGGAGCGCACGGTCTCAGTGGCGATGCTGGCGAGCACATGGCTGCGCAGGACCGCCTCGTTGCCCAGCTTGGAGAAGACCTCCTCCGAGCTGGCCAGCAGATAGTTCTCGAGGAGCAGGCTGGCCTCGTCCTCGTTGCGCGCCACCAATATGGCCTCGCCCTCGCTGTCGAAGCGCGGTCTGCCGGCCCGACCGCACATCTGCTTGATCTCCATCACGGGGATGGGGACGTAGCCACCTTCCTCATAGCGTTGCACCTCGCGGATGATGACCCGACGTGCTGGCAGGTTGATGCCCGCCGCCAAGGTGGGGGTGGCGATGATCACCTTGATGCGCCCCTTCTTGAAGTTAGATTCGATGAAGCGCCGCTGCTCGTTCGTGAGGCCCGGCGTTATGGAAGGCGATCCCGCGCTTCACGCACGACCGGACGGTGGTGGCGATGGTGGTGTGCTCCTCCGTCCCATCCATCTGCGCCAGTTCCCCATCGCTGATGTCCTTGTCGAGGTAACGGCCGCATCAGTTTGGCGTACTTGACCGCCAGCGACTCGGTGGATTTTCGGGTGTTGACGAAGACCAGGCACTGCCCCCCTCCCTGCAGCGAGTCCTTGATCAGGCTCCATACCGGGTCCACATCGTAAGGTCACCTTCCGCTTGCTGTTGTCGGTGAAGCGCACCACCTCTTGGAGATAGACGCCCTCCTTCAGCTTCACCGGCCTCCATTCCGAGGAGATGTGCTCCGCCTGCAACCAGTCCGCCATCTCCCGGGAGTTGTTCACCGTGGCGGAGAGGGCGATGACCTGGAGGGCGGGATTGGCGCGGCGCAGCTTGGTCAACGTGATCTCCAGGGTCGGCCCTCGTCCCGGGTCGTTCATGAGGTGCACCTCATCGGCGACCACCAGCGATAACTGGTCGAACCAATCCACCTGATGGCGGAGCAGGGAGTCCGCCTTCTCCGACGTGGCTACGATGACATCGTAATTGCTCAGCCGGGTGTCCGGGGTATCGAAGTCCCCCACCGAGACGCCCACCCTCATGCCCAGTGGCTCGAACTTGCACAGGTCGTCATACTTCTCCGCCGCCAACGCTCGCAACGGTACGATATACAGCACCTTCCCCCCGCGCTCCAGGACGTGCTTGGTCGCTGCCAGGTAGCCTATCAGGGATTTGCCTGAGGCGGTCGGCACGGCGAGGACGAGGTTCTTGCCCGCCAAGGCCGGAGGCAAAGCGGCCTCCTGCGGGGGATAGAGCGTCTCGATGCCGTCCTGCCTCATCACCTCGGCCACCCCTTCAGGCAGTGGCAGGTCCTGAACCCTCATGCTCACGCCGGGAGCGATGCACGGGCGGGAATATAGGGTTGTCCCCCCAGCGCCCCTCGCTCGCTAACCTTCCCCTTCGGCCGCTTGGGTGAGGTCGGCATATGATAATTGAAAAAAGTATGCTGGCTCGTTCACCCGCCGCTGATTTTCAGGAATAGGTTTATCTAGCTGCGGTTGTATGGGATGAATTAGGTCTCTGAATAAAAGAGTAGGAATGTTCTATGGTTGACGATTGCCCGAAGGAGGCGGCGATGATGCAGGAGGTGGACACCTGGATCGAGTCGCAGAACTTCAACAGCACGGCGGACATCAAGATCCCCGACAAACTAGCCGATCAGGTCATTGGCCAGGATTCGGCCGTAGAGGTGGTCAAGAAGGCCTCCGAGCAGAAGCGCCATGTCATGCTCATCGGTGAGCCCGGTACCGGGAAGTCCATGTTGGCCAAGGCCATGACCGAGTACCTCCCGAAGAGCGAGCTGCAGGATGTCATAGCCTATCATAACCCGGAGGACTCCAACGAGCCGCGCATCCGCATCGTCCCTGCCGGGAAAGGCAAGGACATCGTGAACGCGCAGAAGAAGGAGGCCATGCAGCGCAAGTCACAGCGCACCTCCATGGTGACGGCGATCGTCCTGATGGTGGTGGTCCTGACCATCATGCTCTACCTATCCACCAATCCGCGCGACACCTCGATACTGTTGGTCGGTATCGTGGCGGCGGCTTTGATATTCTTCGCCATGCGCTATACTGGCCAAAGGCAAGAGAATTACATCGTCCCCAAGTTGCTGGTGTCCCATGAGGACTCCAACATCGCCCCGTTCATCGACGGCACCGGCGCCCATGCTGGTGCGCTGCTAGGTGACGTCAGGCACGACCCCTTCCAGAGCGGAGGGCTGGAGACCCCGGCCCATGAGCGCCTGGAGGTCGGAGCCATCCACAAGGCCAGCAAGGGCGTGCTGTTCATCGACGAGATCAACATGATGAGGATCGAGTCGCAGCAGTCGCTGCTGACCGCATTGCAGGAGGGGAAGTTCTCCATCACCGGTCAGAGCGAGCGCTCCTCCGGTGCCATGGTCAAGTCCGAGCCCGTCCCATGCGACTTCATCCTGGTATGCGCAGGTAACCTGGACGCCATGCAGGGCATGCACCCGGCGCTCCGGTCCCGTATCCGTGGCTACGGTTACGAGGTATTCATGCGCTCCACCATGGACGACACCGCCGAGAACCGGGAGAAGCTGATCCGTTTCGTGGCCCAAGAAGTGGCCAAGGACAAGAAGATCCCCCAGTTCGACCGCAAGGCCGTCGGGGAGATCATCAAGGAGGCACAGCGCCGTGCCGGTCGCAAGGGCCAGCTGACCCTGCGCCTGCGTGAGCTAGGCGGTCTGGTCCGCGTCTCCGGGGACATAGCCCGGGAGAGGAACGCCGCCGTGGTGACCCAGGAGCATGTCACCGACGCCAAGAAGATCGCCAAGAGCCTGGAGCAGCAGATCGTGGACCGATACATCCAGTCCCGCAAGCTCTACCGCACCTTCGGCACCGAAGGCGACGCGGTGGGCATCGTGAACGGCCTGGCCGCCATGAACTCCGACTCATCCATGTCCGAGCTGTCCGGTATCGTCCTGCCCATCGTGGCCGAGGTGACCCCGGCCCATACCAAGAACGGAGGCACCATCATCGCCACCGGCAAGCTGGGAGAGATCGCCAAGGAAGCGGTGCTGAACGTCTCCGCCATCATCAAGAAGTACACCGGCGAGGACATCAGCAACCACGACGTGCACATCCAGTTCATCGGCACCTACGATGGCGTGGAGGGCGATTCCGCCTCCATATCCGTGGCCACGGCGGTCATCTCCGCCCTGGAGGACGTCCCGGTGGACCAAACGGTCGCCATGACCGGTTCGCTCAGCGTCAGGGGCCAGGTGCTCCCCGTCGGTGGCGTGACCGCCAAGATCGAGGCGGCGGCCGAGTCCGGTATCAAGCGGGTCATCATCCCGCGGGCCAACCTCAACGACGTCGTGCTCGAGACCAGGTACGTGGGCAAGATCGAGATCATCCCCGTGGTCATCGATGCGCGAGGTGCTGGACCATGCCCTCAGCTGGTGGCATCAAGAAGGACAGCCTCCTCAAGAAGCTGGCCGACCTGGGGGAGAAGTTCTCGCCGACCCCCGCCAAGGTCCCCATCTGCTGAGAAACCACTTCCTTTTCCATCATTTTCCGATATTATTTCTATCCGCCTGCTCCATCTATCTCCGATCAGATGAAGGCCAAGAACCGCGACTGTCTGCTCATTAGGCAGGTTCCAACCATTCCACAAGGGACATCTCCAGGTGGTCAAGACCATCGCCCAGGAATGCGATGACATCATCATCGGCATCGGCAGCGCCCAATACTCCCATACCGCTGAGAACCCCTTCACCGCGGGCGAGCGGCATCTCATGATCTCGCGGGCATTGCAGGAGGAGGGCATCGGCGAACTTCTTCCTCGTGCCCATCGTGGACATCAATCGCTATGCCATCTGGGTCTCCCACGTGGTGTCCATGGTGCCCCCGTTCTCGCGGGTGTACACCAACAACGGACTGACCAGGCGCCTGTTCAAGGAGGAAGGCTACGAGGTCTCCTCCTCGCCCATGTTCAATCGGGAGCAGTACTCCGGAACGGAGATCCGGCGGCGCATCGCCTCCGACGACGGATGGGAGGAACTGGTGCCCCAGGCCGTGGCCAGCGTCATCAAGGAGATCGACGGCGTCAGCCGGCTTAAGGACCTGGCCCCGAGCCAGAGGAGGGAGGTGGATGAATCCGGAGCAGGAATTGGGGAAGATGCTTAAGGAGAGGCAAGAAGACGCATCTCCGTGGCCGAGTCGATGACCGGTGGGCTGGTAGGGGACATCATAACCAATGTGCCCGGTTCCTCGAAGTACTTCGAGGGCGGGGTCGTGACCTATTCCGACCTATCCAAACAGGAGCTCCTGGGAGTTCGGCCGGAGACCTTGCGCATCCATGGGGCGGTGAGCGAGCAGTGCGCCCTGGAGATGGCGGCCGGCGTCCGCGAACGCTTCCATACCCATGTCGGCATATCGCTGACAGGCATCGCCGGACCTTCCGGGGCCACCTTCGGGAAGCCGGTCGGTCTGGTCATTTTCGGCGTATGATGATGGCAAGGTGCGCATGACCGACCACAAGACCTTCTCCGGAGAACGGGAGGAGATCAAGCTGGCGGCGGCGGAGCACCTCATCACCATGACCTTGGAGCTCTTGCACGAGGAGTGAGATCGTCAGACCGTCCTCTGAAAAGTTCTTTATTGTCGAAGAGCGATAAAACCCCGCACGGGGTTATGGGATGGGTGCCTCACTTAGACGTATACCGACAGGTGTCTCTGATTTCGACAACATCGTCAAAGGAGGCATGCCGCTGGGGTCGGTGGTCCTCCTCCTGGGCGACCTGGGTGCGGGGCAGCACGAGTACGCCATTACCTCGGCGGCGAAGCTGAGCCTCGTGCGCGAGAACCCCAGTAGCGCCGAGTTCTACCTCGGCACCAGCGTTCGGGACAGGCACATGCCCGAGCGCATCTTCTATGTCACCTTCAGCCGTTCCAAGGAGGACATCCTGGAGGAGATCCGCATGTCCTTCAACGAGGACTTCTACGACTGCTTCAAACGCAACGTCATCTTCCAGGACTTCTCCGACAAGTACTTCCGCCAGACCCTGGTGCCACGCAGCTGGGCCGGGGACGGCGCCTCCGCCCTGTTCTCCAACAACGGGGACCAGGGCCTGCTGGAGAGCCTGGTCTCCTGGCTGGACGAGAACGCCAAGGACAGCATGGTGGTCATCGATTCGCTCACCGACCTGTTGCTCAGCACCAAGATCGAGACCACCGACCTGGTGGCGGTGCTGAAGGGCCTGCAGCGGGTCAGCAAGCGCTGGGCCGGCGTGGTCTACCTCATCCTCACCAAGGACGTGGTGGACGAAAAGATGCAGCGCATGATAATGGACTCGGTGGACGGCGCCCTGATGTTCCAGTGGAGCAAGCTTGGCATATCGTCTCGGCGGCAGCGCTACATGCACGTGGAGAAGTTCATGAGCATACTGCCGCACTTGGAGAAGGAAAGGGTGGCCCGCTTCGCCACGACGGTGACGGCGAGCAGCGGACTGGTCGTCATCGATACGGAAAGGATCGTGTGATTAACATGGACAGGGTGAAGACGGGGATCGAGGGGCTCGACATCATGCTGGACGGTGGCGTGCCGAAGAACCATACCTTCGTGGTGATGGGCTCGTTCGGCACGGGGAAGACCACCTTCGGGCTGCAATTCCTCAACCAGGGCCTGGCCCTGGGGGAGAAAGGCATCTACATCTCGTTGGAGGAGGACCAGGAATCCATAATGGAGGACGCCCGGTCACATGGCTGGGAGCTCAAACCCTTCATCGACTCCAAGCAGCTGACCGTGGTAAAGCTCGAGCCGAACGATGCCAAGACCACCGTGCAACGCATCAAGAGCGAGCTGCCCGAGTTCATCAAGCAGTCGGGGGCCTCGCGCATCGTGGTCGATTCGGTCTCGCTGCTGAACATGCTCTTCGACAACGAGCATGAGCGCAGGGCCAACCTGTTCAACCTGTCCCAGATGATCAAGAGGACCGGGGCCACCTGCCTCATGACCGCCGAGGTCAAGGATGAGAACCCGCTCTGCTCCCGGGACGGTCTGGTGGAGTATGTGGCCGACGGCGTCATCTCGCTACGCTACGTGGAGCGCCTGGAGAAGTCGGAGCTGCAGCTGTCGGTGCGGATAATCAAGATGCGCCGCACCAACCACTCCCGCAAGATCACGCCCTATCAGATCACGTCCAAGGGCATCGTGGTCCACGAGGGCTCGGAGATCAACTGAGCGCTCCCGAAAAAGAATATTAGGGCGAGGTGGATATGCCGCCTCGGTGCCTCAATGAAGCTGTACCGCGTCGGCAAGGTCAAGAAGGTCTGGGAGGTGGACGACGACTCCTTGGAGTTCGAGTTCACGGACAACATCTCCGTATTTGACAAGATCATCCCCACCGAGATCCCTTTCAAGGGAGAGACGCTGTGCCGGACATCGGCCTACTGGCTGAAGCTTTGCGAGGAGCAAGGCATACGCACCGACTTCAAGCGCCTCAACGGACCGAACCGCATGCTGGTCAAGCGCGTCGACGTCATACCCGAATATGACCGAGCTGAACCGCACCACCACCAATTTCCTCATCCCCCTGGAGTTCATCTGCCGCCACTATAACGCCGGGTCCTTGAACGACCGGATCAAGGAGGGCGAGGTGGACGTCACCAGGTTAGGCTATGCCACCGGACACTCCCCAGCCTATGGGGAGAAGCTGCCCCGGCCCTTCTTCGAGACCACCACCAAATTGGAGAAGGTGGACCGGAACCTCACCGACGAGGAGGCCTTACAGATCTCCAGTCTCAGCAATGAGGAGTACCATCACGTCTTCGATGTCATCGGGCGGATCGATGACATCATCGCCAAGGAGGTGGGTCAGCGCGGCCTGATCCATGTGGACGGCAAGAAGGAGTTCGCCTACGACGAGAGGAGGCGCCTGATGATAGTCGACACCTTCGGCACCGCGGACGAGGACCGCTGGTGGGACCAGGCCATGTATGCCCAAGGCAAGTGCGTGGAGCTCTCCAAGGAGTTCGTGCGACAGTACTATCGGGACATCGGCTACCACGAGCAGCTGAGCAAGGCCCGCAAGCACAAAGAGCCCGAGCCGGACATACCACCCCTGCCCCAGGCCAAGGTGGAAGAGGTCAGCCAGCTCTACATCGGCATGTACGAGAAGCTCACCGGGCTCACGTTCTGATCACAGATACCCGCCCAAGGGCTGGGCCGGCCCGTAGGTGGAGGTTTCGGGCATGACCCGGGGGCGGCCGATGTGCTCCAGTCTCAACCGCTCATCGTACGAATAGACCAGATAGTAGAAGAGCCACTGCTGGTTGAGCTCCAGCAGCCGAATGCGGGCGGCCATGGCCACCTCCTTGGGGGCGAGGACCACCAACCTGACCTTGTTCCGCAGGGCGGTCTCATACTCCCAAAGGCGCTTCTTCGAACCCCAGGAATCGACCGTCTCCACGAACTCCAAGCCGACGAGATATCTGTCGTCCAGGACCTTGATGACGCCCCTCCCTTCCGGGTCGAGGTAGAATTTGGCCTTGGCCCGGGGGAAGATACGATGGAACTCATCCAGGGAACGTTCCATGCGCATCGCTGCGACCTGCTCCACCAGCTCGGGCATGGCACGTCGATTGAACTGCGAAGTTTATAAAATATCCGAAAGGACCGCCGTAAGAAGATTATTCTTCCAGCAATCCGTTCGTTCCTACATGGGTCCCAGGCCCGCTTGGATGGAGGCGAGGAAGGTCATCCGATGGCAGATCGACCCCATAGTGCGGTTGGAGGCCATCCCTCTGGGGCGATCGGAGGGCAGGGTGCTCGCCGAGGACCTGGTGCAAACCTCCTGCCTTCCGCAACTGGGCAAAGGGCTGACCATAGGGTCGGACCAGGTCCGGGCCATGGAATGTCTCGGGGCTGATGAGGTCTTGGTCTATAGTCAACCCAAGGCATTGATGGTGGAGGGGCCGGAGGGCGAGGAGGCATCCCCAGAACTCTCCCAACTGGCCAGGTATGTCGCAAGGTTCGGGGCGGTCCCGCTGCTGGAGAGGTGCGGGATGGAGTCCCAGGCGGGCACGGTCCGCAGGAACATCGGCGCGGACCTGGTCCTGGTCCGAGGACCGGATCCGGGGACAACATCCTATTGTCGGGAAAAGGGCAGGGCGCTGTTCGAGGGCATCGCATTGACGCCAGGGGGCGGTACGTCCCTTTACCTGATCGACGACACCCCGGTCATGCTGCTGCCTTCCCACGGCCAAGAACTCCTGGGGGCCGAACTGCTGCCGCTCCAGGCCTTGGTCCGGCAGATGACGCGAAAGGACGACTCGGTACCGGTCCGTGGCACCATGTCCGGATTATTTTCGTCCCGCCCAGATCTCGATGAGGTTAAGTTCCTTAGGGCTGGGGCGGACGGAACCATGACCGCTTGCGATGCCGCCGCAGGCCTATCGGTTGCTTACCTCTATTACCTCGTGATGCCCGCCGGTTCTCCATCGCTGTTGCCCGGCGACCAAGCCGTCTGCTGGCCCTGCTAATCGAAGGCCACTTCCACCAATCTCATGCCCTCTGGGCAGTCGATGTCGCGGAAGACCTTGCCGATCCGCCCTTTCATGCCCTTATCCAGGCCGACAGGATGGCACAATCGGTACTTGGTGCAACCTAGATTGCGGCAGCGGATCTCCTCGAGGGTGACGGTGGAACCCTCCAAGGCGGCCTTCTTTGATACCGCCCCCCGGAACGGCACCTTCTCCACTTCCACCACTCGAACGCCGTCCTCGTGGATCTTGCATTCATGGTGCACGTCCCGCTTCGCCTTGATGCGGTACTTCCCGCCGCTGTCAAGGTTGAAGCAGACCGCCTTGAGCTTGCACTCCCTGCATTCGGTCAATGGACCGCGGTATACGAACACCACGCCTTCCTTGGCCTGTCTCTCGCCTATCAGTGTGACTATGACCATGCTATCGCCTTCCGCCCCGAGCCCTCAGATGACCTGAGTGATCGTGGCTATCTTCTCTGCCGCCTCGGCCGTCAGCCCCATGCCCAGGATCGTGAAACGGTCCTTTCGGATCTTGTGGGCCGTGACCAAGGCCTGTATCACCTGCTCCTTCGTGATGCCCATGTCCCGTGCGGAAGTGGGCGCACCGATGCGGAGCAAAGCATTCCTTATCCGGTGCCAATCCCCGCCGTGAAGGTACATCATCATGATGCAACCGACGCCGCACTGCTCGCCGTGCAGCGCCTTCCCTGGCGCGATCAGGTCCAACGCATGGGAGAACATATGTTCCGACCCGCTCGTCGGCCTCGAGCTTCCCGCCACGCTCATCGATATGCCGGAGATTATTATGGGGCGTATGGCGATCCACACGCTCTCCTCCAATCCCGGCCGGATGAGGTCGGCGCTCTCTATAATGGTCTCAGCCGTATAGCTCGCCAGGGAGTAGGCGGAACGGCTGAAGCTCTCATTGCGCAAGCGCTTGGCGAACTCCCAGTCCATCAGCGCCGTTGAGTTGGAGATGACGTCCGCGCAGCCAGAGGCCAGCAGACGGTATGGTGATTGGACGATGACGGCGGTGTCTGCCACCACGCCCAACGGGACCTTGGCGTCCATCGAGACCGGTCCCTTGTTGTTGCGGATCGAGGCCCGCCCGGAGGCGATGCCATCATGCGAGGCGGAGGTTGGGACGGACAGGAACTCCAGACCGAGCTCCTTGGCGGTCATCTTGGCCAGGTCGATCTTGCTCCCGCCGCCCACCCCGAGGAGGAAGTCCGCCTTCGCTTCCCGGGTGGCCTCAACCACCTTCTTCAGGTTCTCATCTGAAGCCTCGGTCACGAGCACCTGTTGCACATCGTAACCGTTCTTGCGCATAGCGTCCTCTATGACCTCCCCTGCGGCCTTCTGGGTCTTCTCCCCGGCGACTATCATCGCCGTACCGGTGAGAGCGAACTCCTTACAGACCTTGGGGACCAATTCAATGACGCCGTGGCCCGCAAGAACTTGTCGAGGAAAAACCATGGAGCGAGCCTTGGTGAAGTCGCCTTCTTCCATCCAAGCACCGTTAATGCCTCAATATAAGGCTACTCGTTCATGTAGTTATCGGTAAACCGTGCTTCCCAGCAAGACACTGGCATGAGCATTGGCGTTCATTATTTTAAGAATAAGGCGCTCGGGCGGGTGGCCCAAGGTGGAACTTGGATCTTACTAGGAGGAGAATAGGGGGAAGGCCCCCGTTCCCGAGCGCTTGCAGCGAGCAAAGCAACAACTCATATAAAAAAAATTTGATTCTTATTATAATCAATTCTAGTATATTCTTAAATAAATAAATAGAAATAATAGTGATATCTGGATGTTGTAAAATATTATAATATAAATTTAAAAACTAGATTCCTATCATACCGTTGTTTCCTTATTCTTATCTACCCCCTCTCCGCAAGGGGCAGAATCAAACGAATGGCGAAGACCCATGATTATCGAAACCGGCAACCCGCCCAACATGCTAGATATATATGGTTCCGGGATAGAGAAAGAAGTCTACTGGAAGTATGGAGATCGGATGAGAGGAAGGACATCGGACCAGGGATTCCCCCTGGAAGGAGGGGAGATCGTTTGTATCGCGGACCTTGATGACAACATCATCAGTGCCAACCCCTTCACCTTCAGACTGTTGCGTCAATCCAGCCATCCTAGGAAGATCGAAGGGTTGGTGGAGCTCATCCATCAGGAGTCCTCGCTTGACTTCGAGGACCGAGTCCGTCAAGTGCTTTCCGGCGAACTTGATTCCGACACCATCAAGGTCCCGATGCATCTGCCAGAGGGCGACATCTATTATTTGCTCACCCTCAGTCCGGTCAACGATCGCGAGGAGATCACCGGCGTGGCCGTGACCGGCCATCCTGAG
Source organism: Methanomassiliicoccaceae archaeon (assembly GCA_963789555.1). Classification (GTDB taxonomy): domain Archaea; phylum Thermoplasmatota; class Thermoplasmata; order Methanomassiliicoccales; family UBA472; genus JACXTP01. Next base: position 31,922 of record CAWBKY010000006.1, read on the forward strand.
GGGGAGATCGGTCCCGGTTCTCCAAAGGGCAGCCGGTGCCTTTGAGCGCCGACCTGCTGGCCAGCCTTAATATAATGCTCGTCTATGTGAACCCGACCGGGGCCATCGTCCATGTGAACCGAGCCTTCGAGAACCTGCTGGGGTACAACCTGGACGAGATCCGGGGCAGGCAGCTCGGAACCTTGACCACCATGGACGCGACCGCGATGCAACGCATGCGTGATGCTGGTAGCGAAATGCGTCCCGGCGAGGTCCTGTCAGTGGACGTCGACCTCAGGACCAGGGAGGGGAAGATAATCCATTCCCAATGGCGGGCCATGTCGGTGCGCGACGAGGATGGCGATCTCAAGGGCGTGATCGCCCTGGCCCAGGACCCCAATGCCGCCCGGGTGCTGGAGGTCCAGGTAAGCGAGCTTTCCAGTCAGATCGAGACCCTATCCGTGTCGGCGGCCGAGATGGAATCGGCCCTTGACCCGGACGAGGTCATGGAACAGATGATATCGCGCATGATGGCGGCCATACACATGCAGCTTGCGGTCATCCGGATGGCGGACGAACCCGGCCAACAGCAGGTCTTCTACAAAGGTCTGGATTTCCAAGAGGCGCGCAACATACTCGACGTAGAGGTCGAGGACTTGGTCCTCTCCGACTGGATCGACGCCCGTGGCATCTACATATGCCCGGACCGCGAGATGGACCCATTCTTCTCAAAGAGCTATGGCATGCCCCGTAGCTTCATCCTCGCCAGCATCGGGCTCAGGGGTTTCCCTCTGGGGGTGGCGCTGTTCGGTTCCCCCGCCAAGGACAAGGACCTGGAGCGCAAGGCACCGGTCCTTCAGACCTTCCTGCACCAGATCGCCATGCAGAAACGGGACGAGATAACTCACGAGGACGTGGCCCACCGCAATGTGGAACTGCAGACCCTCTACGAGACCTCGAAGATGCTCTCGTCCACCATCGAGCATAAGATCGTCCTCGAGCTCATATTGGAAAAATCGATGGAACTGGTTCGGTCGGACAACTGCCTCATATTCGAGCTGGACAAGAAGGGCAGGAAACTACGATGCGTCGCCTCCAAGACCAAGGACGGCGTGGGCGCCGAGGGGTTGGAGATCGCCATCGGTGAGGGCATTTCCGGCCTGGTGGCGCAGCACCGGGAGGGCATGCTCATCGAGCGGGCGGACATGGACGGAAGGTCGATATTACTGGACGGCACCCCGGACGAGCCCTCCAGCATCATCAGCGTCCCCCTGAACATCGGTGACGAGATCTTCGGCGTGATGACCCTGGAGAAGACCCCCGGGGTCCCCTTCAACACCAGTGAGTACCGCCTGGTGGAGATGTTCTCCATCCAGGCCGCCTTTGCGCTCAAGAACGCAGGCATGTACAAGGGCATGGAGGACAACATGGCCATGCAGCAGATGTACAACGTCCTGCTCACCCACGATGTGGCCAATTACAACGTCCCCATCCATGGTTTCCTGGAGCTGCTGGTCAAGGACCCCAAGTTGGACGACAGGCAGCGCCGCTACGTCCGCTCCGCCCTGGTCCAGGCGGAGAACATCTCCAGCTTGATCGCCAGCGTGCGAAAGCTCTGGTGGCTGCGCACGACCGACCAGGAGCTCGACCTGGCCCCCATCAACCTCGCTCCCTTCGTAAGGGAATGCATCGACAGCTTGCACATGAGCAGCCTGTTCAACGCCATTGAGATCAAGGGCAGATACGAGAGCGAGCAGGCCTTCGTGCTGGCCGACGTCTTCGTCAAGGACATCCTCTACAATCTCATCAGCAACGCCTGCAAGTATGGCGACATGCGCCCGGTGGAGGTGGAGCTATATGCCTGGGAGGAGAACGGCAAGGACTATTGGCGCTTGGACGTCAAGGACCAGGGCAAAGGCATCCCTGACGAGAGGAAGTCAGCGCTCTTCAAACGCTTCGATCGCCTGGATTCCGTGACCGCGGCCGAGGGCCATGGGCTGGGGCTCAGCGTGGTGAAGGCCTTCTGCGACCGGTACTCCGGCCGCGTCTGGGCTGAGAACCGGGTCCCAGGCGATTGGTCCAAGGGGTCGGTATTTTGTGTCATATTACCGCGAACCAGGAACCAACCTTCATAAAGGGCTGAGGTAGATACAAGGGCAGGGAGTGGCGAAGCATGGATGAGACGATGGAGAGGGTCAGGGTCTTGATGGTGGAGGACAACCAGGACCACCTGGACCTATGCCGTGAGTACCTTTCTGAGGACATGTTCGTCCTGGACGCGGCCTTGGACGGGCGCGAGGCGTTGGACAAGGTCAAGAACAACCAGTACGACATCATCGTCCTTGATTACCGCCTCCCGGACACGACCGGTTCAGAGCTATTGCGCCGCATCCGGGCGATGAACAAGGACACCCCGATCATTTTCGTCACTGCCATGGACGACCCGGACATCAGCTTCCAGGTCATGCAGGATGGCGCCTCCGATTACATACCCAAATCGTTCCAATACTACGAGCGTCTGCGGGACCGTATCCTGGACAATCTGGGCATCGAGGTCGTGGAGGAGGACATCCCTCCGAACCGGCCGGCGTGAAGGGGTGCTCGACCATGGTACTGGTCCTCGGCATCAATGGGAGCCCGAGGAAGGACGGCAACAGCGGCACCCTTCTGGATGAGGCGTTGCGCTCGGCATCTGAGTGCGGTGCGGACACCATTCGCATCGACGTTTCGGACCTGGACATATCTGGGTGCCGCTCCTGTTGGAGCTGCGAGGAGAGCGGGGAATGCGTTGTCGAGGATGACATGGCCAAGGTTTATGAGGTCCTGCTGAGGGCGGATGCCTTGATCGTGGTCTCCCCGGTCTACTTCTCTGGACCCACCAGTCAGCTCAAGCAGCTCATCGACCGGTGCAACTGCCTGTGGAACCGCAAGCTGCCCGCTGCCAAGAAGGGCGCGTTGATGGTGGTGGCGGCGGACCCCGACCAGAACTTCGCGACCAATCGTCACGGAGCTACGGTCGTTCATGAACTCGGTGGGCTACCCATGCCAGGAAGAGCTCCTCGTGCCTGGGGTGTTCCGCAAGGGCGAGGTCATAGCAGACCGCAAAGCCATGCGCCTGGCGATGGAGATCGGGGCCAGGCTGGCCTCAGGCTGAGCCTCCCCGGGCTGGGCGCAAAGGAGGGCGTCAAGGTCCGCCACCTTCTTCAATATGCGATCGAAGGTGGTGGCCACCAGCAGCACGGCGAAGCCGAGGCCGAGCATGTAGGCGAACTGGGAACCCGAAACCTGCCCTATGATGGCGAAGAAGTTGAATGAGGCGTGCAGCAACACCGCCAGGCCATAATAGGGGAGCCAGCTGACCTTAAGTCCCTTCGCCCTCATCGCCATCTGCCTGGAGATCCCGAAACCGGATATGGCGCTGGCGCTGGCATGAAGCAGTGTTGACGTCAAGGCCCTCAGAACGGCCGTGCCCACGAAGACGTCCAGACCCACAGCGATTGCGTTGGCGCCATAGAGCACGTTCTCCACCGCGGCGAAGCCCAACCCGACCGCCGCCCCGTACACCAGGCCGTTCTTCAGCTCAGCCAGCCGACCCCGGAAGAGCATGATGCCCCAGGCCTTGGTCATCTCCTCCACCAACGGTGCCATGACGCAGGCCATCAGGATCAATTGGAAGGAAGGGTCCCCCGGATCGAGGTTCCAGAAGGGCCGGGATAGCGCTCCGCCCTCGCCGAAGAGGAGGGTGATCAGCGCCGATTCCATAATGAACGCCAGTCCCAAGGAGAAGGTCCCGCCCACTACGAAGGCGGACAGGAGGGGGCGAAGCTGGTCCCGGTCGCACAGCTCCTTGCTCCGGACCCATAGCACATAGATGATGGGCGGCACTATGGCCGCCAACAGCACCACCAGGATCTCCCCCGCCGATAAGGCCAACTTCCTCTCCCGTGGTGATGATTTGTGGGGGCTCTAGATAACAGTTGCCTAGCCAGGTTGGTACGGCACATACCTGGTGCGGAGCTGCCGATGGACGCCTTCCCTGTCCAAGTGCCTCACCTTGGTCCATATCAAGGCGAAAAGGGCCACGTCCATTATTATGATGAGGAGCACGCTTCCCACGACCATGGCATCGCCGCCCCCGAACACCTCGGAGCTGGAGGCCATGAAGTTCGATAGTGCGTGGAGGAACACGGCCACCAGGTAATAGGGCAACCAGGCCAATGGTCTCTCGATGGGACGGAGTATCTCGCATCGGGCCAGGCCATAACCGGTGATGGCGGTATAACTGGCATGTCCGAGGGCCGCCGAGACGGCGCGCAATCCCAGCAGCATCAGGGCGGATTCCAAGCCCTCGCTCGTGAGCTGATCGAACCCATAGAGCACGTTCTCCACCGCGGCGAAGCCCAACCCGATGCAGGCCCCGTAGATCAGTCCGCTCTCCAGTCCGGTGAAGCGCTTCCTGAAGAACATCACGCCCACCCCTTTGGTCAGCTCCTCGGCGATGGGCGCGACCAGCACAGCGGCCCAGATCGTCGAATCGCTCTCCTCTCCCCCCACGATGACGATGATCACGATGATGGGGATGAGCATCAGGAAGCTGAGGACCAGAGCGGCTATTATGGAGAAGGTGGAACCCACCCCCAGCGCCTTGAAAAGGTCGATGACCTTCTCGCGATGCAACCTGCTAGCATGCCTTATCAGGAAAAGATAGAGGATGGAAGCGCCAAAAGCGCCCACTATCAGCAAGGCCAGTCCGAACAGGTCGATGTCCATCTGAAACGTTCAAGGCATTGGTCTCATGCTATTAACAATTAATCGCACAAATGGCCTCTCCAGATGATCATCGAGCGCCAACGGTTCATCCGTCCATCTTGGAAAGGACCTCCGGTCCGAACGGGTCGAGCAGTGCCCCGCCCGCCCCCATCTCCAACAGGAGCTCCTTATCGGCCAACCTCACTCCCCCACCGATAAGGGGCGTCTCGGCATATGTGCACATGTTGCCCGCCCAATAACGGTCCGGTCCCTGGCCCCGACCAATACGTCTTCAGGTCAAGGAAGGCGATCTTTCGGTAGCCCATCGACCGCAAGGCATCGGCCACCTTCCTCGGGTCGGTCTCTGGCTCCCTTTGACGACGCCATACCACATCAGGCGCGCAGCAGATGCAAGGGACCACCCGGTCCGAAAGGTCGATGGCCTTGCGGAAATGTTCAAGCGAGGAGGTCCCAATGGTGCAGACCAGCATGTGGTCCGCCCCCATGAGGAAGGCATCGAACACGTCCTGTTCGCCGCGCAGCCCGATGTCAAGCCATATCTGGTTCTTCCTCTTCATGGCCCGCCTCATGCCCTCGATGTCGGCCTCCCCCTCGTTTATGCCGTCCAGGTCGAGGAAGGCGGCCTCCTTGCTGCCATAGACCTCCTTGGTGATCTTCTGCCAATACGGCCCTAGCAGCGCCTTTCGCCCAGCGGTTTGGAGGGACCCCCCCTCCCAGACCACCTCGGTCACCCTGGTCACTGGTCGCGAGGTCTCGCCGTTCATGCGCGTGAACCTTCTGCCCCCGGTCTCAAGGGGGAGGAGGGGCACCAGGACGAACTCCGGACCGCTCTCCAATGAAGGCGCACCCTTTTCCGAAACGAAGCGCTGATAATCCTCCACGGTGGCGAACTCCATGGGCACGCCTATCTTTCCACAATTGAAGCACTTGTAGCTACCATCATCGTTGTCCAGATGGGCCATCGGCCCACCGACCAGGGTCATCTCCTCCAGGTCGGTGCTGTAGCAATGGGGGCATACCTTGAAGCCTATGTCCTTCTCGTCCATCGTAACGTCCCCTGAGCGGAGAAACTAGGTTATATGGTTATCTGGAGCCCGGTTCAGGGCTGAGGGCAGGACGTCACTCGCCTTCTCGCCCTCGGGATGCACATCGTTCTCGTAGTCCAGCCCATGTCCTGGGCGCATCACCAAGGCCACAACGAAACCGATCAAGGAGAATGCCATGCCAGCGATCCAGGCCCACACAAAACCCTGGTCCGAGGTTAGCTCAACGATGACGCTCGGCGGGGCCCCCGGAGGGTTGTAGGCGACCAAGTAGCCGGCCATGATGACCGAGGCCAGGACCGGGCCGATCGAACCTCCTACGATGCGGAACAAGGTGTTCATGCCCGAGGCGATACCGAAGTCCCTCTGGGGGGAGGCCATGGCCACCACGTTGATGAGGGAGACCATGGAGAACCCCAGACCGATGCCCATGACGAACATGGCCATCATGATCTCGTTCACATTGGAGTGGAACAGGATGACCAACAGATACCCGATGGCGATGAAGAGCAGACCGGTGGCCAGGACCCTGTCCGCCCCCAACCTCTTGGACCATTTCCCGGCCAAGGGGGCGAATATCAGTTGGGCGATGGCGCTGGGGAACAGGTACACCCCCACATCGAATGCGCTCTCGACCCCTAGTCCCCCCACCGCCTCTGGCGACATGAGGAAGAACGGGAGGGTCTGGAAGATAAGGAACATGCTTATCCCCACGAAGAACCCGCATATGTTCGCTCCAGCAATGCCCCGGTTGGCCATGAGCCTCAAGGAGACGATGGGGTCGGTGGTCCTCCTCTCCCAGAGGACGAAACCGATCAGCAATGGCGCGGAAAGGGCGAAGAGCCCGACGATGCCTGATGCTGGTCCAGCCCCATTCATCGCCCTGGGTCAGGCCAAGCAGGAGGCAGAAGACCCCGAGTCCCAGGAGGGCCGCCCCGGCCACGTCGATCTTGCATTTGATGGTCGTGTCCGTGGTCTTGATGACGAGGTAGACCACCACGATGAGAAGGGACATGAGAGGCCAGACGATGTCGAACGCCGTGCGCCAATCGAAATATTCCACGATGAGGCCACCAGCGAGCAGGCCGATGCTCACCCCTACGGAGAACATGGCGCTCACCACTCCGATGGCCATGGGGATGAGGCGCTTGGGGAAATTGTCCCTGATAATGCCGAAGGCCAGGGGGAACATGCCCATGCCGATCCCCTGCACCGCCCGGAAGGCGATGAGCATGACCATGGAGGTGGAGAAGGCGCAACCCATCAGACCGATGGTATATCCGACCATGGAGAGCATCATCACCTTCTTCTTCCCGTAGATGTCGCCTAGGCGTCCCAATAGAGGGGTGGCCACTGCACCGGCGAGAAGATAGGCGGAAAGCACCCATGAGACCCATTGCGACTCATCAGGGAACTCCATGGCGATGGTCGGCAGGGCCGGGACCAGCATGATCTCTATGAACATGACCATCATGGCGATGAAGGCCAATATGATGAGGATGACTCCGGGCCCCTTCAGGGTGAGCCTCTCGACCCCATTGCTAGAGTTAACGGGAACGGTCTCGGACATGTAAGTATGCCTCTACCTAGGCTGCCGCATGCCGAAATTCGATATTTAATCATTGTCTTTTCAGACCGCATCGATCCCTGACGGAACTGGATTCGATTTTTCACTTCGCTTATGAGGTTCCATTCCGTGAGTAATGCGATGCTTCGGCAATGGCTCTCGATGCAACGAATGGAATAAATACCAGCTGCTTGGTCGATTCCGACATAACTTTCTAACATCTATAATGGAGGAGAAACATAATGTCCGTTGGACCGAAGGAGCCCCGTGTGGGCGTTTTCATATGCAGATGCGGAGGTCAGATCGACCTCAGCATTGACACTGAACGACTGGCATCGTCCGCCCAAGAGGAGCAGGACGTGGTATTCACTCAAACCCTGCCCTATCTGTGCCACCCAGCCGGAATGGACGAGATCGCAGAACGGATCAAGGGCGAGGGTTTGGACCGGGTGGTGATAGCCGCCTGCTCGCCTCGCCTCTACCTGCAATCGTTCCAGGAGACCATCGAGGGAGCGGGATTGAACCGCCTCATGATCGACATGGCAAACATCAGGGAGCAGGTGGCCTGGGTGCACTTCCGCGATAAGGAGGCCGCGACCAGGCAAGGCCGAGGACATGGTGGGCATGGCCATCGCCAAGGTGCGGAACCAGCTTCCCGACGAGCATGGCAACGTCTCCTTCGTCAACAAGTCCCGTTGCGTCGGATGTGGGGTGTGCGAGAGCGTCTGCAACGTCAACGCCATCACCCTGGCTCCCGACCCGGCCTTCAATGACAAGCGCAAGGCGACGGTGAACCCGAAGGCCTGCGTCGGTTGCGGCGCATGCGTCTCCGCCTGCCCCACCGCGGCCATGGACCAGACGTTCTTCTCCAACCGACAGATATTGGCTCAGATAGAGAGGTCGCTGGCCAATAGGGACGAGGAGTCCGCCTTCCCTCACATACTGGTGTTCTCATGCCATTGGTGCTCCTACTCCTCCGCCGACCAGGCCGGTCTGATGCGCATGGAGCTGGACCCCCATTTCCGCACGGTGAGGACCATGTGCTCCGCCCGGGTCGACCCAGAGTGGGTGCTGAAGGCCATCGCCTCCGGTGCGGACGGCATAATGATCCTGGCGGGCGTTCCTGGACGTTGCCATTATGAGATCGGGAACCTACGCACCCGGAAGCGCATGACCTTGCTGCAGATGGTGCTCAAGCAATACGGTTTCGACGAGAACCGATTCCAGGTGAAATACGTGGACTCGGACCAACCTGAAGCCTACGTGCGGACCGTGCAGGAGTTCATGGACAAGATCAAGCAGCTCGGTCCCAACCCCATCGAGGCCACGACCATCGTGGACCCGCAACGGGTCGAGCTCCCCTACCTAAAACTCTGAAAACCCCTTAATCATATTTTTATTTAATAAAAAATATAAATCAGGGAAAGGGTTTGGAAATTTAGATCAGGCTTGTGCCGGTTTCGTTGCCCCCACACCCCACTTCTGCGTCAGCAGGGAGACGACGATCATGGTCAGGAAGCCTAGCGCTATGCTCACTATGCCCGGGTTGGTCAACGGGAAGATGTAGTTCGTGGGCATGAATGTGGGGCTGATCAATATCAGCAGCAGGGACGAGGAAAGCCCGACCGCGATGCTGGATATTATCCCCCATTCCGTGGCCCTCTTCCAGAAGAGCACTCCGATCAACGCCGGGATGTTGGCCGATGCCGCTATGGCGAACGCCAGACCCACCAGGTAGGCCACGTTCTCCCCTTCCATCGCTATGCCTAGCAATATGGCCACCACTCCCACGCCTACCGCCGTGAGCTTCGATACCCGGAGCGCCGATTTCTCGGACTTCTTCTTTCCCAGTATCTCAGAGTATATGTCGTGGGCGATCGCACCCGCCGCGGCCATGATCAGGCCGGACACCGTCCCCAGGATGGTGGCGAAAGCTATCGACGAGATCACGGCGAAGAAGGTCTCCCCTCCGATGAAGTAAGCCAGCGTCGGCGCGGACAGGTTGGAGTCGTTCACGATGAACTCTCCCTGACCGGCGAAGTAGTTCGTCCCCAGGCCGATGAACAGCGTCAGGATGTAGAATATCCCGATACATATGATGGCCACCACTGTCGACTTCCTAGCATCGGACGGCTTCGGCACCGTGTAGTACCGGATGAGGATGTGCGGCAGCGCAGCCGTGCCCAGGATGAGCGCCAGCATCAGCGAGGCGAAGTCCCATGGGTCCTTGTACTTCGTACCAGGGGCCATGAACTCTTCCCCGGTGAACTGCGGCAACCCCGTCTTCGGCGACACCGAACCGTTCTGGATGAAGTAGTTGATGAAGTCCAGGGGGTCGATATCCAGCTACCACCAGCACTCCGATCACCAGCGCCACGCCGGCGATGAGCAACAGAAGACCTTTGATGAACTGCACCCAAGTGGTGGACACCATGCCGGCGGTGGCCACGATGAGGATCACGATGCCCCCCACCAGGACCACTCCCGCCCAATAAGGCAGTCCGATCAAAGGCTGGATGATAGTGCCTGCCCCCACCATCTGTGGGATAAGGTAGAACACGCTCACTATCAACGTGCTTATCGCCGCGGCCAGGCGCACCCTCTTGCTCTTGAACTTGCTCACCAGGGCGTCGGCGAAGGTGTACTTGCCCATGACGCGGAGCGGTTCCGCTATGAGGAACAAGGCCACTATCCATCCGGCCAGGAACCCTATGCCGTAGATGAAGCCATCATAACCGAAGAAGGCGATCAGACCGGCCACTCCCAGGAACGAGGCGGCGCTAAGGTAGTCCCCAGCGAAGGCCACTCCGTTCACGAACCATTTCACGCCCCCGCCGGCCACGTAGTAGTGGCCCGCCGTCCTGACCCGCCTCGAGAAATATACCGAGATGGCCAGGGTGATGAGCACGATCATGACGAACAGGGCGAACGCCAGAGGCTTGAAGTCATTGGTCAATGCTTCGGCCATGTTACAAGGCCTCCTGCTTTCCCGCGTACCAGTTGAACACCACGGCCATGATGATGGCGAGGATGATCACCGTCAGTCCGAGCACCATGCCCGACGTTCAGTTTCCCGACCGCCTCGCTCATCACGCTCCGGTCGAAGCTGCCGAAGTACAGCAGCGTCCCATAGACCGCGATATAGATGGTGAACAGTACCAGACCCACCTTGAACTGCTTGCTCGAGGTGATGGTCTTGACCGTGATCTCCTTTGGTCGGGAGGCGATCTTCCTGGCCAATGCCAGGGCCTCCTTCCCTTGCGTCTCGGTGGGGTTGATGGCGACGACCTCACATTGCGCCATTTTGGTCACCGCCCGAGCGACATCCCCAAGGTAAAGTTCAGTGATGCCGTGAGGTTTGGAGCAACCCATGACGATGGCCTCGACCTTGAACTCCTCCGCCACTCGGACGATGGTCCCTGCCACTGGCCCTTCTTGGGTGATCTCCTCGACCTCGACCCCCTTCTGTTTGGCCAGTTCCCTGGCGAACTTCATCCCGTCGATGTCGGGGCAGCGTCTTAGACCGACGTTCTCGGCGGTCTGCTCCACCTCCATCGTGGGGGTCATTTCCACCACGCTCAGGACGATGAGGGTGGCCTTCTCCGCTTTGGCCCTGTCGACAGCGACGATCGTGGCCGCCAAGGCCGGCAATGAGCTGTCGGTGGGCAATAGGATCCTCCTCATGAGATCCACCCCCGTTCTCCCTGGAATGTCTCCAACTGGTTCGGAGCGGGACCGCAGGCCTTATATAGGCCTCAGTCCCGTCGCTGAACCGGTCGGTGACGGGGCGCTCCATAGCGCCTTGACGTCGCTGCCAGTCCAGCTTCGCCTAGGACGTTTGCTTGGATGGGTTAGTTCATCCCGCATAAAGGAGGGCAGGCAAATTTCTATTACTTATAATTATACTATTTTTACTACGATAATTGACGAAATTATCAAGTATTTCTACTAATTTCGAATAATGATGGTTTGATTACTGAAAAACATACAAGGTTAACGATTTTCGAAATCGTCTATCGACGTAGGGCTTGTCATGCTGTGTCAAGGTCGAATGGGAATCCGCACATTACCCAGATGATCGGTGCGGGAACAGATCATCATCTTTATGTTCGTCAATCATCGAACTCGATCAATTAAATAAGTTTTGATTATGAACGTATCTGACTCTGGAACCATCGAGTGCAGAAATCGAAGTGTATAACTACGAAAATCGCTATCAACCAAAAAAGAAGTAGTTCACCCTCGTTGCCGGCGACGGTTGAACGCATCCAAGGCTTGCTTGACCGTACCCTCCTCGTCGGTGACCAACTTGATGCCCTTGGACTCCAGCTTCTTGACCCCATGCGGTCCTACGAAACCGGTGATCACCACCTCCGCCTTGAGATGGATGATGTTCTCGGCGGTTTGGATCCCATACCCAATGTCCGTGTCCACCAGCACGTTGTCGAAGACCTCGAACTCCATGGTGTCCGGGTCCACTATGAGCAGGAAGGGAGCGTGGCCGAACTCCTCGGCCACCAGGGCGTCCAGGTCCTCCCCTTCCGCGGTGACGCACACCCTCATTTCTTTCCCCCGTACTGGAATGGCTTCACTTTTCGCTTCGGGGCGCTCTCAACGGTCTTGCGGACCCTCTCGGCCAATTCCTCGAACGCCTTGGCGCCCGGGGAATCGGGCTTGGAGAGGACGATGGGCTTGCCATCGTCCCCGCTCGGGACCATCTCCACGTCGATGGGTATCTTGCCCAGGAAGGGCACGCCCATCTCTTCCGCCGCTTTCTTTCCCCCGCCCACCTTGAACAGGTCGATCTCCTCGCCGCAATGGGGGCACTTCAATCCGGACATGTTCTCCAGTATTCCCAGTACTGGCAGGTTGAGCGCCTTGGCGAATGTGACCGACTTCCGGGAGTCCAACAACGCTACGTCCTGAGGGGTGGTGACGATTATGGCCCCGTCCGCCTCGGGGATGAGCTGGGCGATGGACAGCGGTTCATCCCCGGTGCCTGGTGGGAGATCGACGATGAGATAGTCCAGGGTCCCCCAGTTCACATCCTCCAGGAACTGGCGTATGGCGCCCATCTTCATCGGTCCCCGCCATACCACTGGCGCGTCCTTGCTGGAGATGAGGAAGGCCATGGACATGACCTTCAGGTGAGGGGTGACCTCCACCGGGAACAGCCCCTCCTCGTCTCCGGTGATGCGGGCCTCCTCCACGCCCAACATCTTGGGTATGTTGGGACCAGTGATGTCCGCGTCAAGGATGCCCGTGTCCAGTCCGCGCATGGCCAGGGCGGTGGCGAGATTGGTGGCCACGGTGGACTTCCCCACCCCTCCCTTGCCGCTCATTACGATGATCTTATGCTTTATCTTGGCCAGATGCTTCATCAGTTTGACATCTTCCTCTTGCACGGTCATTATGTCTATGTCGTTATCTCCCTGCATGTTAACACCCGGTGGGATTATCTGGTATATGTAGGCAACTGATATAAAATTCGGTCAGGGTTTCATTTGCTCTCGCGAAGGTGCCTCTCGATGATGTTGCGCTCCCCGCGTTGCAATATCTCGGTGAGGGTGGACGGGGCTACCTTCATCTGGGCCGCCATCTCGCGGACCGTTGTCCTCCTCGGATAATCATAGTATCCCATCTCGAAGGCCTTGCGCACGATCTCCTCCTGCCTCATGGTCAGGGCGGCATCGTCCTCCACCTGGGCCAAGCGCAGCACCTTGACCTTGCACCCCATCCTCTGCAGCTTTTCGGTGAGCCGGGCCAGCGCCCCTTCGGAGGTCAGGACGACGTCCCATTCGACGGTACCATCGTCCTTGGTCTGGGCGCCGCGAAGGAAGCAGTCCGATTCCATGATGGTGCGGCAGGCGAAGCATTTCTTCGTGACCAGGGAGCCTTTGGCCCTCCCTCCCCCGAGAGAGGTCAGTTGCACGTTTTGCACGTCAGGATGCGCCATGATCTGTTCCGTGACGGCCTCGATCTCAGCCTCCTTCGCCTCTATCTCAAAAAGACTGTGGCCGCCCCCTTCGGGATGGGGCATGCAGTCCAAGATGCGGATGGGCCTTCCAGTTCCCTCGCAGACGGCCTTGACCCAACCATCCTTCATGTCCACCGAGATGATCGCTTCCATCATGGCGGGACTTCCTATGCCCATCTGGGCTATTATCTTTGCGTGTCCCTTTCTGACAGGTCATAGAAAGTAAGAATTATGGTTGTGCGTCAATTGAATCCGATATCGATGGCAGGGTGAGAGCGAGTTGACATACCTGATGGAACTCCGCAAAGGAGTGAAGAACGTGGGAGGGAAGGGGGAGAACCTCATCCCCCTCCAGAAACGGAGGTGGCTGGTCGTCCCGAAAACGATGGTTTTGGTTTGGGACGCTTATTTGGACTCCATCAGGGACGAGGCTGGGACCATGGCCAAGGTGAGGGCGGAACTCGCTCGCTCCATTGTTCCTGGCAAACGTTACGCCGTCCGGTCCTCGGCTAACTTGGAGGATTCGGAGCAGCATTCCTTTGCGGGGAGGTTCCGATCCGTTCTGAACGTCGAAGGGGTCGATGCCATCTGCGCGGCCATCCTTGATGTCTGGGCCTCGACCCGGGACCCATCGGTGCAAGCCTATCTACGAAAGGCCGGTGCCTCGGAGGGATCCCTCAAGATGGCCGTCCTCATCCAAGAGATGGTGCCACCGGTCATCTCCGGGGTGTCGTTCAGCCGGAACCCGATCACCGGCGCCTCGGAGGTCATATTGGAGGCGGTGGAAGGGTCCGGGGAGCGCCTCGTCCAGGAAGGTGTGACCCCGGACCGATGGGTGTTCCATGGTGACAGGGTCGAGCGCAGCAGCGAAGGGACCCAGATGAGCGAATCATTGGCATTGCGGATCGCCACCCTAACGCGAAGGATGGATGAAACCTTGGGTCATCCATTGGACCTGGAATGGGTCTATGACGGGAAGAAGGTGCAATGGGTCCAGGCAAGGGAGATCACCGCGCTGAGGGACCTGAACATTTACAGCGACTCATTCTCCAAGGAGTTCCTTCCTGGTATGATCAAGCCCTTGGTTTGGACCGTTAACACCCCGTTGGTGAACGGCGCATGGGCCAGGTTGTTCGCCAAGCTTACCGGCATAAGGGATCTTGACCCCTCCACCTTCTCCAAGCAGTTCTATTACCGTGCCTATTTCAACATGAGCGTGGTCGGGCGGGTCTGGGAGAGGATGGGCATGCCCCGTGACTCTTTGGAGAGGTTGATGGTGGTGGGGGGAGAGAGGTCGAAGGGGGGGTTTCGTCCCACCCCGAAGATGATGCTAACCGTGCCCAGGGTCACTCTATTCATTATCGACATGGTGCGTTTGCACTGGGAGCTGGACCGTTTGTTGCAGAGAGTCCCGAAGGACCTGAAGCATTTTGAGGGACAAGACCTTAGGTCCATGGACAGCGCAGCTCTTCTGGCCGAGGTGGACCGGCTTTTCCAGGTGGACCAAGAGCTCGCCTACTTCAACATCCTCACCTATCTTCAATTGGCGATATCCAATCGCATGCTTCGGTCCGCCCTGAGCAAGGCTGGATACGACCTGGGCGATGTCAGGTTGGTTCCGGAGAGAAATGGGGACGTGGCACGTTACCCCGACCAGGCCCTGGAACACTTGGTCCGGACCTACCAGGACCTTCCCCCTGAGGTTCGGGCCGAGGTGGACCAGGCATCGTATGACGGACTGCGGGACGTTGCTGGCGCCGAGCAATTGGTCCAAGGGCTGGAGGGCTTCCTGTCACAATTCGGATACCTGAGCGACAGCGGAAACGACATCTCCGTCAGACCTTGGCGCGAGGACCCCGACACCATATTGCGCACGGTCATCGGGTCGGGAGCTCACTTAAAATCCCTGACACAGAAGGATATATCCCAACTGGACCTGCCATGGCAATTGCGATTCCGTATCCGATCCATCTATGGGCGCACCTGCCAAGATGCCTATTTCAAGGAAAGGGTGGGGGAGCTGTACGGTCAAGGTTACGGCCTGCTCCGCCCCTTGTTCCTGTCGATAGGGGACCATATGGTGGAAAAGAATGTCATACGGTCCCGTGAGGACATATTCTTTCTTTACATGCACGAGGTACGCCAGACAGTGGATGGTGGTTGCGCAGACAACACTTGCAACGACCTCCGGATCAGGGTGACTATGAGGAGGAAGGAGATGGAAGCTCTCAGAGAGGCCGTCCTTCCCCCCATCATATATGGGGAACGGGCGCCTCCCATGGAAAGGGTTGGTTCCGATCTGATGAAGGGCGTCGCCACATCTGGAGGTTATCATCAAGGCCCGGCCCGAGTGGTCAAGGGGCTGTCCGACCTAGGCAAGGTCGAACCTGGCGATGTCCTGGTCATCCCCTACTCCGACGTGGGTTGGACCCCGCTCTTCGCCAAGGCCGGGGCGGTCGTTTCCGAGGCCGGAGGGATGCTGTCCCATTCATCCATAATCGCCAGGGAGTATGGCATTCCAGCCGTGGTGTCTGTGCCCGGCGCCATGTCCATCAAGGATGGGACGCAATTGCTGGTGGATGGATACAAAGGCGAGGTGCGGCGGGTCTTGGACGCGCTCTAGTGGGATAGGACGATGTCGAGGATGCGTTCGGCGGCATTGCCATCTCCCAGAGGGCAGGTCCAGTCCCGGCTTCGACCGAACATGTCCTTCGCCCCTTCCAGGATCCTCTTAGGATCAGCCCCGACCAGAACGTTCCCGCCCACCATGACCGTCTCTGGCCTCTCCGTAGCGTCCCTCAAGGTGACACAGGGCACATGGAGGATGCACGCCTCCTCCTGCACCCCACCGGAATCGGTCAGCAACAGGGTGGCGTTAGCCTCCAGCTGCAGGAAGTCCAGGTAGCCTACGGGATCGATGACGCGCACCTCGTCGGGGACGACGATGGCGAAGTTGGAGAGGTTCTTCCTGGTCCGGGGGTGCAGGGGCAGGATGACCGGCATGTCGGAACTCCTTCGCGCAGGACACCAGTCCGTCCACGAGGCCGCGCAGTCTCACAGGGTCGTCGACGTTCTCCTGGCGGTGCAAGGTACCCAAGAAGATAGCCCCTGGGCCTAAGACCCAGCTCGCTCAAGGCCTTGCCTCGCCTTTTGGATATGTCCATGTTCTGCAGCAAGGCGTCCACCACGGTGTTCCCTACGACATGGACCTTGGCCGGGTCGATGCCCTCCTTGAGCAGGTTCTGCCTCGAGACCTCGGTGGGAGCGAACAGCATGTCGGAAATATGGTCCGCCAGGACCCGGTTGACCTCCTCGGGCATCTTGCGGTCATAGGAGCGGAGACCAGCCTCCACGTGCCCGATCGGGATGTCTAGCTTGGCCGCGGCGAGGGCTGCGGCCAGCACGGTGTTGGTGTCCCCCTGCACCAGAACGGCGTCCGGCCTTTCGTCCATGAGGACCTTCTCGATGGCCACCAATATCGCGCCGGTCTGTTTTCCATGTGTGCCCGAGCCCACGTTAAGGTTGTATCGCGGGTCTGGTAGCTCCAGGTCCTGGAAGAATATCCGGTCCATCTCATATGAATAATGCTGGCCGGTGTGGATCAGGATGAATTCAACGCCCCGCCGCTGGCACGCGCGCACCAGAGGTGCCATCTTTACGATCTCCGGTCTAGTGCCCAGTACTATGCACACCTTCATGCGGGACCAGGATATGGGCAGGCTCGATATAACTCTATTCGGGGTCAGACGAAGAGGCTCTTGGCCTGGGCGATCAAGCGCTCCCCGCTCTGTCGGGGCAAGAGGCTGAGCACCCTCTCCTGCTGACACAGAACGTCCTTGACCAGGACGATGTTGTTGTCCAGCAGGGTCCGGATATCTCCCCTCCTCAATTCCAAGATGGTCACCGGGTAGAGCCGATGTCGCTCCACCAACAGTTCCAGGCCGGCCTCCTCCGGGTACCTCCATCCGAGAAGACCCATGCCAACGCATTCGCCGTAATGCACCACATCGCTCGAGAAACGGGTATTGGTGACCAGCCAAGGTTGACTGAGCTTAAGCCCCTCCTGTACATCTAGGAATCGACCGTAGGTGTAGAGGGCGGTCTGGATGGTGCACTTGATGCCCAGGGAGTTGTGGAACTTGCATTCCACCATATATCTGTGCTCCGCGTTTTCGGCCAGCACATCTAGCTCATGCTGTACGCAACGTCCTTGCACGACCTCCCGCACCTTTACCTTATGCCCCATCTCCTGGAACAGCATGCCGATGAAGCTCTCGAAGTGGTGCCCCTCCGGGCCGAGGTTCATGATCGCCTTCTTCAGACCAAAGCGTGTTTTGGAATCAGCCGCCAGCAGAGCGCGCACACGACGGTAGACCTCTTCCGTGGTGATGCCGTCATAGAGCTGTCCCTTGCAGTCGGTCCAGTACATCGTCCGCCTCATCTGTCGGGACACCAGAGCGCATGATGGCCATTCGGGTCTTCTCCGGGTCGAACTCCTGCTTCTCGCCGGACCTCTTGATGACATACATCGAGAACACGACCGGATGGCCTGGATGGATAGAAAATCATTGCCCTTCCATGAGGGAGACGTCTCAGCTTCTCAGCGTGGGGGAGAGGTCCATCTCCTCTATGTTCTCGGGAAGATTGTCAATATGCTCTGGAGGTGACCATCGCCAATTCCGCCTCACGGAAGCTGTCGCAGACCGCCGCTGTGGGGGCCAGGGCGTTCAGGTCCTTCTTGAAGAGCATGCATTGACCGTTCTTGAACATGAGGTTCAGGGTGATGAACCCGTTCCTGAGCTCCAGTTCCATGGACTTGATGACAGAGGTATATACGGCAGCCTTACCCCGACCGGAGGTACGTGAGGTGCCACACTTGGTGATGAGCCCCATATTCTCCATCTGGTAGACCATCTTATAACAGGTCGCGATGGGGAGTTTCATGGCTGGGGAGATCTCGCTGACCGTCATGCACTTCCTGGATGTCATTCCTAAAATGAACACAGCGCAGGGGTCTATGACGAAGTGGGCTATCTCCATCTTGTCCTGCTGGTTCAATTTAATGATAGCCTCGTGGATGGCGCTTTCTGTATCGTGCGCCTCGACATCGCAGAAATTCACCTATACTCCCCCTATGAAAAACCGCATTGTGTTGTCATTAATTAATCCTTTTGGCAGTTAAATTTCATATTCTATTCATATGTTAACAGATTGTTGAATTTTTTTGAAATATTCCATAAATGTGTCATCAATGTACATTCTCTTTCTGCTATTTTGAACGAAACTCAGTTCGCTTCACACCAATCCTTCCCGCTCGTTGATCATTCCGGGAGCTTCGGGCGACCCATGGCGGTGAAGCGCAGATCGACCCAATTGAGGAACTTCATCTCCTTGCCATATCCGTCCGGGAACTTCTTCTCCAGCACCTCCACCCTCACCTTCAGGTCCTCCAGGTTGTCCCGGGCCAGACGTTCCTTCACCACCCTGGTGCCATAGGAGCGGGCAGAGGACATGGCCTCCTCGAAATGCGAGTACTGCGAGGGCGAGGACATGGGGGCAAGGACCACGTACTTGTCGCCGTAGGAGGTGACCTGCACCATGAAGGTCTCGGAGACGTAGCTTGAGACCGCCCCCACCGCGTTGCCTACCTCGTGGCCTTCCGGTACCATGACCGGGCTGGCCAAGCGACCCTCCAAGGGTTTGATGAAGTCCATCGCTGGGGCACCGATGCCCACGATGGGCCGGCCCAGGTCCATGCGGAACCCCATGCCCTCGATGGACCCGTGGCCGCTCGCCGCCCTCAACAGTCGCTGGAACGCCTGCGCCATCGTTGAGGGAAGGCACCCGCGTCCATGATGGCCTTCTTGATGATCTCCTCCCCCACCCGGGTCACCATCATCTGCACGATCTGCTTGGCCAGCTCGTCCGGGCTCTCTCCTGCCCTCTCCGCCCAGAAACGTATGCCGAATGTTCGCCGCCTCCTTATCCCCGGCCTCGTAGCGGCCAAGGTAATGCAGGGTGTCGGTCGGCGTCAGGCCGGTCTTCAGCAGGAAACCGCGCGACTTCATCGATTCCAGCGTTTCCTGCAGCACCACATACTCGTTCTCCACTCCCTTGATGACATCGTAATAGGTGCTGGGTCCGTTCGTTTCGATGAACTCGTAGATGCGGCGCTCCTTGTCGGTTAGCTTACCCCTCTCGTGCTTAAGGGTCAGGTAGAGCTGCAGCTCTCCCTCATGGGCTATCTTCTCCCGGAAGCCAGGGTAACGGGCGGAGGCCATGGCCAGAGGGAGCACCCTCTCCGGCCCTATCAGCAGTCCCCTCCCTCTTGTCCAGTCGGACCAGGGAATCCCCACCCAGGCCGCAGGTCCAGATGTCGATGCCCTTGACCCGGGTGCGCCATTGTCCCACCACCGCCCCTTCGACGTTCAGGCGGGGGAAGCCCTCATCCAGGTAGGCGATGTCGGTGGAAGTGCCACCCATGTCTATGACCAGGCAGTCCTCGATCCCCGCCAGGGCCTTTCCGCCCATGAGGCTGGCCGCCGGACCGGATAGCACCATCTCCACCGGTCTCTCTCGGGCCGTCTCCAGGCTCATCAGGCCCCCATCGCCCTTGAGGACGAACAATCTGGCCTTGATGCTCCCTGGCTCGAGCGACCGTTCGATGCTGTCCAAGAAATCCGCGATGACGTTGAGGAGCTTGGAGTTGAGGACCGCGGTCACGGTCCGCTCGAATATGCCCAGGTCGGCGGTGAAGCTCTGCCCCATGATTACGGGCAACCGGGTGAGGCGCCTCATCTCCTCCGCCGCCTGGATCTCCTGCCAACCGTTGCACACGCTGAACAGGCCAGAGACCACCAGCGCGTCCACATCCTCCGAGACCTCGAGGATGGCCCGCTCCAGCTCCTGAGGGTCCATCGGCTCCGACTGCCTGCCGATGGAATCGTAACCGCCTTTGATGAATCGTTGATGCTTGACCCCGAAGCTCCATTCCGGGTCCGGCTTCCAGCCTATGCCGACGAGCCCGACCTCGCCTCCCTTGCCTTGCAAAAGGGAGTTGGTGGCCAAGGTGGTGGAAATGCCGACCATCTTGATGGCGGAGGGCTCGATCTCACCCTGTTCCAGGACAATGTCGATGGCGGAGCTGATCCCTTCCGCGAGGTCGTCATAGGTGGTCGGGCTCTTCCCTTTGGCTAACGATGCCGTTACTATCCAGGTCCAACAGCACCGCGTCCGTGAACGTCCCGCCGGTATCGATGCCCAGGCCGACCTTCCTTGCCATCGCCATGCTGGCAAAGTAAACTGCCAGTTCCTATTTATCATTCGTCCCAGAAAGAATGCCCTCATCAAATCTGGGACAAGGTTCAGTATGGGTGAGGGGTTACCATCCTTGCCATGCGGCCCAGATGCCTCACCATTTCGGTTCGCCAATCGGAGAGCGGCACCAATAATTATTTTGAACCCTCTCAACATTCATCGAACGGATGCCCAGGCATGGCCATGACCCGGTTTTTGACAGGAGGTCCCTGAATGGTGGAGGATAAGGCCGCCATATTCCGAGGACTGGAACGTGCCGTCATCTCCGGCAAGAGGGACCTGGCCATCAAGCATGCCAAGCGGGTCATCAAGGACGGGCTGGACCCGGTGGAGGCGATCGAGCAAGGCCTGGTCAAGGGCATGAACGTCATCGGCGACCGGTATGCCCACCGTGAGATATTCCTACCCCAGGTGCTTCTTGCCTCAGACTCCATGTATGGGGCTCTGGACATGCTCTTGCCATTGATCCCCAAGGACAACCACAAGGCGGCCGGGCGGGTCTTGATCGGGGTGGTGGAGGGCGATGTGCATGACATCGGCAAGAACCTGGTCAAGACCATGCTGGTCGCCGCTGGCTTCAGGGTATATGACTTGGGCCGGGACCAACCGGAGGATGCCTTCGCGAAGGGGGTAAGACGATACAAGGCGGACATCGTGGCCATGTCGACACTTATGACCCCGACCATGGACAGCATGAAGACGGTGATCGATACCCTGGTGGAGGAAGGTTTGCGTCAAGATGTCAAGGTCATAATCGGAGGCGCGCCGACGTCGCAGGAGTTCGCCCTGGAGATCGGAGCGGACCTGCATGGCATGAACGCCCAACGAGGCGGTCAAGAAGCTGAAATGATCATTCAACGGTCCTTGAAATAGTTCTCCAGGAGGTTGCGCTCACCCCGCTTGACGATCTCGTCAACGGTGGCAGGGTTCATGCCACAGAGCATCGGCCAGCTCCTTCAGTTTGATACGGCGGGGATAATCGAAATAACCTCTTTGCAAGCGCCAACCTCAGCACCATCTCCTGCTTGGCCGTCATGGCGCTCTGGTTGTCCAACCGGTTGATCTTGCATATGTCCACGGCCGATGCCCTTTTCGCTCAGGGACTTGATGAGGCGGGGCAAGGAGCCCTCACTTCCAGAAAGGACCTTGATGAACGAGCTTGCCATCGCCATTGCACCAGGCCTTGCTGAGGTAGCAGCCGCAATCGACGATCTTCCATATCCAGGAGCATTCCTTCATGGCGATGGAGCCCAAATATTGGGTCGAGAGTGTCGGAGACGTTCTCCACGCTGACGATGTCCGTCCGGGAGCGGATGCTCTCGACCATTTCATCGATGTTCACATCGCCCAGCTCGATGCTGAACAGTGCCTGACCACCCATTCTTCTTCCAGGGTATGCACTCGGTGATGGTGATCGCCGTTTCGTAACGACCAGCGATCTCCACCAACCAGAAGTTGGAACCTTGCAGGGAGAAGGCAGCCTCCATCATGAACATGCAAGGGCTTATCGGGGCATCCATTTGAAATAACTATTGGGCTAGGTTCAATGCCGTTAATCATGCTGGGTGAGTTTTCGACTGTCTGATTTACGACATGTATTTCTGGGATTAGTTTGAATCTGAACAGAATTACGCTGGGCTGCCATATACCTCCCCTTTGAAAAGCCAATTTGATGATGATCACGAGCAATGGACCTCGCATCGCCATTTCATAACTGGGTACAAGCGCATGGGCATCGACCTTTGGAGATGAAAGCGTTCCAATGAGCGGACCAAGCCGGTCGGGGGCTGGGTATCGAACAAATGTTATGGAGGGAGGACGGTTGAGGCCGAGCATGGAAGGAAATGGAGACCTGGGCTTGGGGATCGACACTGGTGGCACATACACCGATGCCGCGATATTGCGCATGGCGGACGGAAAGGTGCTGAGCAAGTCCAAGGCCCTCACCACCCGCCACGATCTGGCCGAGGGCATCGGCAATGCGATCGAGATGCTGGACCACTGCGCTCTTCAAGCAGATCCGCCTGGTGGCGATATCCTCCACCCTGGCCACCAACTCGGTGGTGGAGGGCAAGGGATGCCGGGTCGGCCTCATCGTGATCGGCAACGACCCCCCGGCCAACATCCCGGTGGACGAGATGCTCGTGGTCCGAGGGGGACATAACCTCCAGGGGGATGAGAAGGCCCCACTGGACGTACGACATGGTCCGCACTTTCATCGAGGCGGTCAAGAACAAGGTGGACGGCTTCGCGGTCTCCTCCTATCTGAGCGTGCGCAACCCGGAGCACGAGGTCGCGGTCAAGGCCATGGTGCAGTCGATGACCAAGCACCCGGTGGTCTGCGGCCACGAGCTCTCCTCCGCCCTCGGTTTCAACGAGCGCACCATCACGGCGGTGCTCAACGCCCGCCTCATCCCCATCATCGCCGACCTCATCGCCTCGCTGAAGCGGGTGCAGGACCGGATGGACATCAGGGCCCCGTTGATGATCGTGAAGGGCGACGGTTCGTTGATGGACGAGTCAGTGGCGAAGGAGCGGCCGGTCGAGACCATATTGTCCGGGCCGGCCGCCTCCATCATCGGGGCCAAGGCCCTTACCGGATTGCAGGACGCCATCATCATCGACGTCGGTGGCACCACCACCGACATCGGCATCCTCCGTGACGGCAGGCCCAGGCTGGACCCGGAAGGGGCCGTGCTGGGCGGCTGGAGGACCCGGGTCAAGGCGGTCGACGCCTTCACCTCGGGCATTGGCGGGGACTCGCGCATCGTGGTGGCCAGGAACCGCGTCCACCTCACCTCGCTTCGCGTCATCCCGCTTTGCATCGCCTCCACGACCTATCCTGCGGTCAAGAAGAAGCTGGAGGCCATGCGTGGCGACAGCAAGTGGGTGCCGCCCTATATGGAGATAGAGGCGGTGCCGCAGATGACCGAGTTCTATATCTTCTGCAAGGATGTCGTCGGCCCAGAGGTCAGCCCGGACCAGGAGCGCATCCTGAACATGGTCAGGGAAGAGCCAATGACCATCTATGAGATCGCGGAGAAGCTGGACACCCACCCCCTATCCTTGAACCTGAGGAAGATGGAGGACCTGGGCATGGTGCTGCGCATCGGCCTGACCCCCACCGACATCTTGCACGCCGAGGGCTCCTATGTCCATTACGACGCCACCGCGTCCAAGCTGGGCGTGGAGATCCAGTCCAGCCTATTGGAAATGCCGGAGTCTGAGCTCATCGCCCAGGTGAAGGCACATGGTCATGGAGAAGATCGCCACCGAGGTGCTCAAGAAGCTGGTCATGGAGAACATCGGCGATTCCAAGCTGGACCAGGTCGGCTCCGCTCTGGTCAACGACGTGGTCAAGGGCGCTTCGAGGCGCGACTTCACCTGCAAGCTGGCCGTCAACAAGCCCCTGATCGGCATCGGTGCGCCGGTCGCAGCATACCTGCCTTTGGTCGCGGAGAGGTTCCAGACAAGGCTCGTCCTGCCCGAGCACTCCGAGGTGGGGAACGCGGCGGGAGCGATATCGGGCAACATCATGGAGACCGTGGAGATGCTCATCAAGCCCAAGAAGGGGATGGGCGTCATGGACAACCCTCCCTGCACGCTTGTTCTGGATGGCGGAGCGGAGGGACTTCGAGACGCTGACCGAGGCCCTGGACTATGCCAAGGGCCATGGTTCATCCATCGCCAGGGAGAAGGCCCTGGCCTCCGGGGCGGACACGGTGGAGGTCGTAGTGGAGAACCACCGCAAGGAGGCCAAGATGGAGAAGGGTTGGGGCGAGGCCATCCTGCTCGAGGTGAACCTTACCATCACCGGTGTGGGGAAGCCCCGTCTCTATTACGAAGGAAAACACTAAAGAAAATTATCGCTGGGGGACGCGAGGTCCCCCTGCCTCCTTTTAATCGACGGCAACGAGCGAATCGCTTCGGCCGCTCACATCTTGGCCAGGTTCACCTGTTCGAGCGTCTGCTCGATCTCCGCCGCCAGTTGCGGGGGCAGACCCGCGGATGCCCACGTCCAGGAAGCCCTTGACGATGATGCCGATCGCCTCCTCCTCTGTCAGTCCCCGGGACATGAGGTACTCCACCTGGTCCTGGGCGATCTTGCCCACGGCCGCCTCATGGGTCATCTCCACGTCGGGCACCCTTGCCTCCAGCTCCGGGATGGCGATCTGGATCCCCTTGTCGCTCAGGATGAGGCCCTTGCATTCCAAGTGCCCTTTGACCCCTGACGCAGCACCGACCATCTGGCCGCGGGCGATGACCACGCCGCCGGTGGTGATGGTGCGGGAGGTTATCTCGGCTCGGCAGCCAGGGGCGTTCATCAAAACCCTGGAGCCCATGTCCATCTCGCTGCCCGGATGGGCGATGGCCACCGTGTTGAAGACGCAGACCCCGTTCTTGCCCTCCATCTTGCAGGTGGGATAGGTCTGGATGCTCTTCACCGGCCTCAGTGCCACATAGTTGTTGATGAAGGTGGCGCCCTCGTCCATGATGATCACGGTGCGCGGCCGTACCCCTATGGTCTCGGACCAGTTGTGCACCATGGTGAAGGTCAGCTTGGCGTTCTTCTTGAGGTAGAACTCGCTGATGCCCAGGTGCAGCGACGCGTCCACATGCTTGCTGGTGCTGCATCCGGTGATGACCTCCAGCTCCGCGCCCTCCTCCACGATGATGATGTTATGCACCGTCTGGGCGGAGCCCTTGCTCTTGAGCATGAGGCAGGTCTGCACGGGCATGCTGACCTTCTGTCCGGGCAAGGCATGGATGAAGTATCCGTCCGCCTCCTCCAGGAACGCCCTGGCGGTGTACTTGTCCGCGTCCGGCGCGACCGCCTTCCAGCTGTATTGCTCCAACCAGTCGTGGACCTTGAGCGCCTTCTGCACGCTCATGACCTCCACGCCGGAACCTAGCTGGGAGGAATGCACCATGGTGTTGTCCATGAGCACGAAGCTGCCGGAACGGCCTTCCTGGTTCGGCACCACGCCCACCTTCAGCAGGGTCTTCTGGTCCTCCTGCTTCAGTTTGGCCAGGTCGGATACCTTCTCCAGGTCCTGCCTCGCCTTGCCATACTTCTCCAGGTCGATGTCAGAACCGAAAGCGGCCTTCTTCTCGACCGCCGCCTCGGCCTTCTTCTTCGTCTCGGACTGGCTCATCTCAAGCCTCCGTTACGCTGATGGGCTCGGCCTTCTTCCGCTTCAATTTGCAGCTGATGCACTCGTCATATCCTTTGGACCGGATCTCGTGCAGCAGCTCGCGTGGGTTGCCCATGCAGGCGATGGTGCCCTTGCACATGACGTAACCGCGGTCCGCCTCCACATAGTCCAATATCTGGCCGGTGTGGGTGATGACCAGGGCGGCCTTGCCGGTCTGGCCCCTGCTCCCGGCGCATGAGGTGCCCCGGATGAGGTCGTGTATCTTGTGCCCCACCTTTTGGATGGAGACCATGTCCACCCCGGACTCGGGCTCGTCGAGCATCACCAGGCAGGGGTTCTGCGCCTCCAGCTGCATCAGCTCCGAACGCTTGATCTCCCCGCCGCTGAAACCGACATTGACGTCGCGCTGCAGGAATGTGGTCAGGTCCAGGTCCTTGGCCAGGGCCTGCGGGTCCACCCGGTCGTGGCTCATGACCTTGACCAAGCTGCCTAACTTGACCCCGACCAGGTTGGGCGGGCGTTGCATCATCAGACCGATGCCCTTCTTGGCCCGGTCGGAGACGGGGACATTGGTTATGTCCTCACCATTGAACAGGATGCGGCCTTTGGTGATCTTGTAACCGCTGAAACCCATGATGGTCATGAGCAAGGTGGACTTGCCCGAGCCGTTCGGTCCGAAGAGAACGTTGGTATATCCTGCCATAACGGAGAGGTTCACATCATGCAGAACCTCCTTTCCCCCCACCTCGACGGAGAGGTCCTCGATCTCCAGCATCTTAAAGCACCTGGTGGCCCATTCAATCCGAACCAATATAACCTTTCGCCCCGCTTGCGGGTAAAGGCAGATATCCGATGAGCCCCATCTTGGAACATCGTGGTGAGCGTTGAGGGGCTGCGACGTTCTTGTGGTCGGAGGCGGGCCGGCCGGCCTAGCGGTGGCCGAGAGGCTGGGCAAAGAGGGAAGACAGGTCGTCCTGGTGGAGAGGTCTGTCCAATTGGGCGGAAGGCTGAGGCACCTGGGCAAGGTGTACCCGGACCTGATGCCAGGGCCTGAGCTGTCGGAACGGTTGGCCCATTCGCTAGAGCAGACGGCGAACGTGACCGTGATGAACGGATGCGACGTCACTGGACATTTCCAATGCTGAAGGGGGTTTCACCGCCATCGTGGAGGGAGAGGGAACGGTGGAGATATCTGCCAAGGCGGTCGTGCTCGCCACCGGTCTGGACCCCATCGATGTCGGTATGATACCGGAGTTCGGCCATGGGCGCTATCCCGATGTCATCACCTCTCTGGAACTGGAGGAGATGTTCAAGGACTTCGACCCGGTGGGGGTGAGACGACCCAGCGACGGCAAGGTGCCCAAGAACGTGGTCTTCATCCAATGCGTAGGCTCCAGGGTGGAGACGCGCGGGGTGAGCTATTGCAGCACCATCTGCTGCCTCAACGCCATCAAGAACGCCACCTTGATACGGAAGGCGCTGCCCCAGGTCCAATGCTATCGTCCTCTACATCGACGTCCGCACCCATGGGCGCGGTTACGAGCGGGCGTACAAGGAGGCCAGGGCGAACGGCGTCCGATTCATCCGGGGTCAACCCTCTCTCGTCCGGGCCACGCCTGACGGGAAGCTGCTGGTGGGCGGGGAGAACACCCTGCTGCAGGAGCTGTACGAGATCGATGCCGGCCTGGTGGTCCTTAGCGTCGGCCTGCAGGTCCCTAACTCCACCAGGAAGCTATTGGGGATGTTGGGCATCGGAACGGACATGGAATCATTGGTCCCGGTCCTGGACCGAGCGCTCCATCCCTGCGAGACGATGAAGAAGGGGGTTTTCCTGGCCGGGTCGGTGGAGTCCCCCAAGGACATCCGGGATTCGCTGCTCCACGCCAATGCTTGCGCCACCGCTGTGGGCGAGTTTCTGGACGGTCAAGGCTTGAGTTGGAACGAAGCGGATGGTGACGCCGCTCCCCCTCGTCCTTCGCCTCTTTCTCCTTGGTGACGTTCTCTCCCAGCATATCGATGGGGGTCATCGACCGCCCGGAAGATGTTGCCATCGCGGTCCTGGAAAATGACCATGACCCCGCCCCAAGGCTGCCTCTCCGGTTTGAGCAGGAACTCCACCCCCTCGTCCACCAGGCGCCGGTGCAGCTCGAACACGCTGTCCGTCGCGAAGACCACGCCCGTGTCCCCTCCGGGCTGCCTTTTCTCGCCCGGCCCTGGGACATAAAGCTCCAATCTTCCCAGCGGGTCGTCCGCCCCCAGGACGGCTCGGCCGTTCCTGCGGTCATCCACCTGCAATGCCAGACCGAACGAGTCCTGGTAGAAATCGATGGCATCATCAAGGTCCTTGACCGGTACCCGGGTGGTCCAGACTCGTTTCAGCGTCCCCCGGCCCAGGTCATAGAGCTCGCTCCCCATCGGGTCCCCGATCGGCATGCGGGAAAGGGATGCCTTTGTCCGCTATTAATGGATTCCAGCGCTCACAGGAGTTCCAGCAGGTCGTCCAGAGGCGCATACGTGATCCTCGGCCCTCTCCCGTTCATGCACTTGCACAGCCTAGGGCCGTTCGTGAGGACCTTGGCCGACCGGTCCATGCCTAACAAAGGGCAAGAGTCACAGCATGCTTCACCGAACTTCTCCAGCACCATAGCGGGTCGGGGGGATTTGTCCCAAGCGAGTTGAGAGGTGAGGAACAGGACCCGGGCTTGGCCTCGCGGTCTTCTCCCCTCGAGGGCTCGGGCGGTCCGGATCAGTTCCTTCTCGGAAAGATGGGGGCAGCCAATGACAATGGTGTCCGGGTCGTCCTGGGTAGGGAGGGAATCCTTCCAGTCATCGATGATCTCGTCGTTCACCTCGATCCTCTCAGAGATGCTGCTCCTATCGATGCCTTTCGACATCAAGGTGGAACCGTTCGGTCGTTGAAGCTATCGCGGCACTGATGGACTTGGCCCCGGAGAGGTCCGGCCTTATCCCGGACAATAACGGCGGCCTGCCCTTGCACAGATCGGCGACCAATCCGCCGAGCAAGGACGGTTCGACCTTGCATCCCGGTTCGAACGCTAGCTCGACCGAGGGATGCTGGTCGTCACGAATCCTCGAACAAATCTTCCTGGGCCATGACCGGTGCGGGCCGCTTCCAAGGCGGTCGCCGCATCGACGTGACTGGCATGGCATCCGACGATCGAATTGAGATAGCATGCGACGCTGGCACTTCCACATACCACCTTTTCTCCCCGCTGGAAGACCATCCCGCTCAGGTAGGGGGTGCAGGTCCGTATCGGGAATGGGACCAACGAACTTGCCCCGTTCCCTTTCCCTAATGGGCAAGCATCCTTCGGTGGGATTGATGGATGTAGGGACCGCGTTACTTGACTCCCTTCATCGAGCGACGGATCTAGTAAAGGGAGGGCCGAACTGGGCAGATGGACCCGGGCCACATCGGACCATCTTGGAATCCATCGCTTCTCACCTGACATGGCCAATGACGAGGTCTCAGGCCTTCGGCTTGCGCAGGACGACCTCGTACAACTTCTTGGTGAAGGGGGGTGAGGTGTCCTCGAACTCCCTGATGATCTCGATCTGGTATCCCTTGGCCAGCCTTCTCACCTTATCTTCGGAGAAGAAATGGACCACGAAGCCCATGGGGTTCTGCCACATGTCCTCCCCTTTATGCGGGCCTTTACCGAAGTGGGGGTCATGGTCGTTGCGCACGGAATAGATGTTGATGCCACCGGGACGAAGCACCCGGAGACATTCGGCCAATATCGCCGCGATCTCCTTCTCCCTCAGCTCCATGGTGAAGAACATGTGGGAATAAACGGCATCGAAGCAGGAGTCTGGGAACGGGAACGGTTGCCTTCCGTCCAATATCAGCAGGTTCACATCGTCGGAGCAACCGACCGAGTCCGCCACACCTTGCATCTGGCAGATGCCCGAACGGGAATAATCCACCGCGGTCACCTTGAGCCCGTCCTTCACGAACAGCCAGGTGTCCCTTCCCTGACCGCAGCCGAGCTCCAGGACCTTCCTTGTCCCTTCCTTGTGGAACAATTTTAAGGCCCTCTCGCCCAGCTCGCTCGGCGCTGCCCCGAAGAAGTCTCGGTTCGTCTCATAGACGGCATTCCACTGCGTCAACTGGTCCTTCTCAGGCGGTTTTTGGTCCATTCAGCCCACGCGATATCATCGCCTTCTCGATAGAAATATCAATGCCCGAACCATGCAAGATCAAAATGGGCATGGCGGATACGCCTCAATTCTAGGCCTAATTATCCTTTTGAGTCTCAGCCGCCATGGACTTTGCCTTCAGCCAGGCCTCTTGGATCAGGTCGAGGCTGCCTTCGGTGCACTCGTGCTTGAGCTTAAGGGTCTCTGCGAAATGTTCCGAGTTCTTCTGGCACTGGTCCCTGCATTCGATACCAGTGTCGATGAAAAGGCATCGGGAGAATCCATCGAACATCATGTTCAGGAAATATTGTGGGGTATAGCCCTCGTCGTTCTTGCAATCCAAGTTGAAGAGACGGATTATTCCAGGCATCCCATTGACGGCCCATCCCGCCGGATAGAACCAAGTGATGCCCCCGTTCTTCTTCTCCCGATGGTATCTCTCGGTGGTGAGCAATGGCCGCTATGCAGTCCTCATGTTCGATCATGACCAAAGGGACATCGACCATCTCCGGTAGACCTTTGAGGCTCTGGCAATACGCGTAGCCTAAGAATAGCACGTCCACGTCGACAGGCAACGACCTTATCTTCTCCAGGATGGTCCTCTTCAGGTCATCGGTCGAAGGTGCAGTCCGAACTCGAGATATTCTTTGTAAACGACATCGGGATCGTTGGCGATGATGATATCCAGTTCGTTGCGGATAGCGTCGCAGCCTAACACACCAATTCTCATCGGACAGCACCTGGATTGACGACCATCACCTTCAAAATATTTACCAATGTTGTGACCTTTCCAACGATCGAGAGACCTAGGTTCAATCGAAGTCCACTGAGACCTTCCTCTTGAGGGCCAGCCCGGACGCGGCCTCGAACCCCTTGAGCACCGCCATGGGGACAGGGCACGTTGAATGCTTCAGTGTCTCCCCTCCGATGATATAGACCTGGTTCTCGGAGAACGGCATCCTCAATGCCGCCATCATATCGCAGGGACCAAGGGCCTTAGCGAAATCGTTGACGTGCGGACAACGGGAAGCGATGGAGCATCATGAGCATCCCATCCTCCATCCAACACACGATCTTGGCATCGAAACGACAGACCCCGGAATCAACATGAAGGGAAACTTTCCCTGGTCCAGAAATAAATTGTCGCTTGAGCTCTCCTCGGGCTTTGTTCCATATGCTCTCCCATATCGGAGATCGGTAATAAATCCTGCTTCCTTTCATATGCTAAAATGGGGATGAGGGGGATGGCAAGGCCATCTCTTCCTGGGAACAATCTAATACATTGGTACTGCCATTTCAAACCTAGATGCCCGCCCTGGAAGTGCGCAACCTGAGGAAGAGATTCGGTGATGTGCAGGCGGTCAAGGACATTTCGTTCTCCATCGAACCGAAGGAGTTCTTCGGCCTACTGGGTCCGAACGGGGCGGGCAAGACCACCACCATAAGGATGATCACCGGTGTGCTCAGGCCCGATTCCGGTTCAGTGATGATCGAAGGCATCGACCTGAAGACCAACTTCCTCGATGCCAAGATGAGGATGGGCGTGATCCCGGAGGTGGGCAACATCTATCCCGACCTCAGCGCCAGGGAGAACATCGAGCTGGTGGGCAGGTTCTACGGCCTCCCGAAAGCGGTGCGGCAGGAGAGGACCGCCAAGCTGCTGGCTGACTTCGGACTCAAGGACCGCGCCGATGATTATATCCGAAAATTCTCCAAGGGGATGAGGCAGCGGGTGAGCATCGCCTGTGCGATGGTCCACGAACCCCCGATACTGATCCTGGATGAACCGACGGAGGGTCTGGACGTGATGAGCCGACGGCTCATAGTGGACAAGGTCAAGGAGATGAACCGGAACGGTTCCACAGTGATCCTGACCACCCACAACATCGAGGAGGCCAATCGCCTCTGCCAGAGGGTGTGCATCGTCAATAAGGGGAGCATCGTGGCCATCGACACCCCCGAGCATCTGCGTCGGACCACCGAGAGCATGCAGATAGTGGAGGTCGCCTTCGTTGGGCAAGGTGGAAGCTTCCTGGTTCCTGTCCGAGCACATCAGCCGGGCCGAGCAATGTCAGGAAAAATGGCAGTTCTATACCGAGGACCCGGACCAGGCCATCGAGCACATCGTGAAGGTGAAGGAGCAACGCGGCCTGAAGATACTCACCATGGGCACCACCGGACCGACCCTGGAGGACGTCTTCGTCCGGCTATGCGAGGTGAGCGAATGAACTGGAACGTGTATTTCCGCAACGTCTCGGTAGTGGCGCGCAAGGACATGCGCATCTACTACCGCAAAGCCCCGGTCTTCATCTTCGGACTGATCCTGCCCACCTTCCTCTTCTTCGCCTTCTTCGTCGGTCGGGAGCTCGACATCGACAAATATTTCCCCGGGTTCTTGGCCATGTCCCTCTTCTTCACTTCCTCATCGGTCGGTCCGTTGATCGTCCCCTGGGAGAAGCAGCAGGGGACGTTCGAGAGGCTGCTCTCCTATCCGGTGAGCATCAGCACCATCGTCCTCGGCGACGTCATCGCCGGAGCGCATCTTCGGGCTGTTGATAAGCACCATAGTGGGCACCTTCGGCATCGTCCTGATACCGATCACCGTGACCAATGTGCTTCTGATCATGTTCGCCTTCATCCTTGGTAACCTCTGCTTCTCAGGACTGGGGGTCCTGCTCTCCTCGCCCGGAGGCAAGGCCCCGGCGAACATCATGATGTTGGCCGCGCTGGTGCGCTTCCCCTTGATATTCATCTCTGGTATCTTCATCCCCCTGAGCGAGATGACCGGTGCGGCGAAGTACATCACTTACTGTTCGCCGCTGACCTATCTTGTAGATGCTCTCAACCAATCCATGGGTCAGGAGCATGCGTTCGCATGGTGGGTCGACCTGCTCGTATCTGCTTGGCTTCATGGCGTTGTTCGTGGTCGGGGCCATCGTCGTATTGAGACGGAAGAGCTTGAAAGGCCTTTAAGTGAGAAGAACACAAAGTCAAAGGCCCCTGGACCAATAAATGACGAGGCGACCGTTATCGGTACATGGGAGCTTTTCGAGCAATTTCTTGATTAATATCTATTATAAAATATTAAAACAAAATCGGTGTAACGAGGATGAGGACGCATCCGCCATCCCGGCAGTAACGTCGCGAACGCCCTTTCCCCATGGCCATGAAACTGGAACCTGACGGGCCAGATGGTGACATCCATATCGCGGTGTGCACATTGTGACGATTATGGTATTGGACAGGAGGTACAGGATTCGGTCAGAGATAGTTTTCCTTGGTGCACCAGAGCACGACCTTGTGCATGTTCCAGACATCATATGCGTTCTGGATGTGGGGCACCTCCTTCCATCGGTCCTCCTCGCCCTGGCGCTGGAACAGATAGACCTGTCTTGACCGAAGGGTGGGACCTGGCGACCTCGAGAATGGCCTTCATGTCCAGCTTCTCGCAGACCTTGAGGTCCACCGGATCTATGACCAGCCCGATGTCCTTGACGCGATAGTACGTCTCGATGACATCCAAGTTCCAATCGATGGAGCGGGCGCTCACCCCGGGGTTGCGCTCCCTCACCAAGTACCAATTGCCCTCACGGGACACCTCGCCCCGACCGGGGACGCCGTTGAAGCCCTCGAAGGCGGAACGGACCTGTTCCAGATCGAACCCCAACCCGACCATGATGGCCGTGGCGCATTGGAACGCGGTGAGATATGATGGCGCAAGGAATGCGCTGGGAAGGTCGACGACCGTCTTCTCCTCCAGATGTCTGAGTTTTAAGGTGAGCGGGACCCCCAGCTGCAGGTGCTCTTCCAGCTCCGCGTCCACATCCCCGTTCTCGCCGAAGCAGATGGACCTAACGTTGGGAGCGATGTCCTGCTGCCACATCGCCTCCTCCTCTCGCGGTATGACCACGGTTCCCTTGGCCAGGCGGACCATCTGCACCTTGCCGTCGTAGGCGTGCCGTGGTGCCTGCGGCGATCGGGTAGTTGTCCCCCAAGGTGGTTATGGCGCAGACCTCGCCAAGGCCGCAGCCTCCCAGGCTCTCCTCCAGGACGGCGATGTCATATCCCTCCATCCGGGACAAAGGGATGAGCGAGGCGGGGGCGATGCTGGCCTTGTCGTTGATCGTTATCGTTTCCTGCGGGGAGACCAGGTAGTCGCCTCGGCTGGTGTGCAGAAGCACCTTCCTGCCCAGTTTCGACAGCAAGTGCGCCATCAGGAAACAGGTGGTGGTCTTGGCACCGGCCCCTGTCACCTCAACGACCGGGACGGCGAACTTCACCAGATCGCCTACCGCATGATGGTGGGTGATGCGCCGTTCGAAGTGCGCCTGGCCCAGGAATCGGTCGGGGCAGTGCACGGGCACGACCGCCAGGTCGAACATCTCCGATGGCGCCGCCTCGAGGACCCGGAAGCCTTCCAGTTCGAGGGAGCGGCGCTCCTCCTTGCGGGAGGTGCGGTACACATCGACCAAGGTGACATCGTGCCCGAGCGCCAGGTACTCCCGCCCGATCTTATCGCCGCCATGGGTCAGGTCCATTATCAGAATCTTCAATTTCAGCCCTTCTTCATCCTAGGACGAGAGAGCGTCCGGTTACTCATGGATGGCGCGCTCTATATTTTTTCCGAATACTCACCCGAATTTCCAGAACCAGTCCTATGACTTGGTGAAATCGGTGCGACTACGATCGGGAGTATGACCGGCACTTGTTGACGAAATTGACAGCCAATCTTGGGTCTGTGCCGAAGTGAAGATGGGTGTAGGATGCTAGGCAATTGTCCTCCACCATGCCGTCCAAGGAATGGGCGATGCCCTTGTCCTTGTCCAGCACATAGGCGAACTCCTCGTGGTCGCACTCAGTGATGTGGGAGAAGTGGAACACATGCCCTCGAGTCCTGGCGCCCTTCGGGGTGAGGATGTTATCCTGGGTGGTCTTCGCCTCGATATAGCCCAATGCCTGCAGCTTCCCTGTCATCTCCACCTTGGCCTTGAAAATGGAGGACATTTTATGCTCCTTTCCCTCCAAGTCAGTGAGGGAACGGCACAGGAACATCAGTCCTCCGCACTCCGCGTAAACTGGCATCCCTTCCCCTGCAGTCTTTTTTAAAGAGGTGAGCAGGTCTACGATTCTCGGCCAGATCGGCGGCGAACATCTCTGGGTAACCGCCCCCCAGGTACACACCGTCCACATCCGGCAGGGAGTCGCGCATCGGCGAGAAGGGTCACTACCTCCGCCCCCGCCGCCCTTAGCAGGTCCAGGTTGTCGGCGTAATAGAAGTTGAAGGCGGCGTCCAGCGCCACCCCGATCCGGCAATTGGTCTCCTCCATTGGTAAAGAGATGGGGCAATCGTAACGCAATGGTGGGGCCTCACGGGCCATTTCCACCAGCCGGTCCATGTCAAGGTTCTCCTCCACCATCTTGCGGGCCGCCTCATAGCGGGAGGTGTTGTCATCCTCCTGTGCCGGAACCAGTCCGAGGTGCCTGCTCTTGAGCCCGACCTCCTCCCTCTTAGGTAACCCGCCTAGGGAGCTGACGTCTCGGAGTGAGTCCTCCAGCATCTCCAGGTGGCGTTCTCCTCCCACCTTGTTGAAGATGATCCCCCCGATATTGACGTCCGGGTCGAAGTCGACGAAACCCTTGGCCACCGCTCCCAGGCTGCGTGCCGATGATGAGGCGTTCAGCACCAATGCCACCGGGCACTTTAGGACCTTGGAAAGGTGGGCGCTGCTCCCCAGCTCCGAACGCCCATCATATCCGTCGTAGAAGCCCATCACGCCCTCGATCACCGAGATGTCCGCCCCTTCGGAGTTGCGCAGGAAGGATTCCTCCACATAATGAGGGAACATCCAGGTGTCCAGGTTGCGTGATAAGCGCTCTGATACGGCATTGTGGTGCATGGGGTCCAGGAAGTCCGGACCGACCTTGAACGGTTGAACGTCCAGGCCTCTTGCCCGCAGCGCCGCGATGATTCCGATGGTGATGGTGGACTTGCCCACTCCGCTGCGCTCCCCTGCCACCATGATCCTTGGCCTATCGAACAACGTCATGCTATCACCATCTCTCCCACGAAACACCCAGTGATGTGTTGCACTCGTTGGATGCATCATCCAATTGGATATTAATACCTATAGACGCCGACAGAAGCGTCAGAACCCCATCCTGAATTGCGTTTTCCGTCCCAGTCATCAATTTGTATGTGGATGGCATTGGTGGATTAGACAAGGAGGCATGACCCTGTTACCTTTGTTCTCTACCGGAGGATGTTGATATCATCATCACCTATCACGCCAAGGGTGCTGGCCTGATGGCTGGAGGAGGGGATGGGAATGAGGGAGACGTTCCGCTCCGGCGCCCTGTTCTTCGAGGCGAAGAAGATGCTGCCTGGAGGGGTCTCCAGCCCGGGGCAGGCCTTCGACCCCTATCCGATATACATCCGTTCGGGCAAGGGGGCCATCATCACCGATGTGGACGGAAATGACTACATCGACTATTGCATGGCCTTTGGACCCCTGATCCTCGGTCATGCCCGACAAGAGGTGATGGACGCGCTGAAGATGCAGTTGGACCGCGG
The DNA here is from genome assembly GCA_963789555.1 of Methanomassiliicoccaceae archaeon. GTDB lineage: Archaea > Thermoplasmatota > Thermoplasmata > Methanomassiliicoccales > UBA472 > JACXTP01. The sequence continues at coordinate 68,463 of CAWBKY010000006.1, forward strand.
GACGCTCTTCGGCACCCCGATAGATATGGAGGTGGAGATGGCCCGTCTCATAACCAAACACTATCCCAGCATGGAGATGATGCGCTTCATGAGCTCTGGCACCGAGGCCTCAATGCATGCCATCCGCGTCGCTCGCGGGCAACCGGTCGCAAGAAGTTCGTCAAGATCGAGGGGGCCTTCCATGGCGCCCATGACTCCGTCCTGGTGAGGTCTGGTTCCGGTGCCACCACCCATGGCGTCCCTGACTCCCTCGGCATCCCGGAGGAGGTCACCGCCAACACCCTGCTGGCGCCCTATCAATGACCTCAAGGCCATCGAGAGATCGCTCTTAGAGAACCAAGGCCAGGTGGCGGCGGTCATACTGGAACCGGTCATCGGCAACGCCGGTCCGATACTTCCGGACGAGGGCTATCTGCAGGGATTGAGGGAGCTCACCGCCCGCCACGACGTGCTGCTCATCTTCGACGAGGTCAACACTGGCTTCCGCCTGGCCATGGGCGGGGCGCAGCAATACTATGGCGTTCGTCCGGACATGACCGTGCTGGGCAAGATCGCCGGGGGCGGACTGCCCATCGGCATCTACGGGGCCAGTCGGGAGATCATGTCCGATGTATCACCGACCGGTGAGGTCTACCAGGCCGGGACCTTCTCAGGCAACCCGCTCAGCCTCACCGCCGGGATCGAGACCATCCGGGTGCTCGGGAGGGAGGGCCATGATGAGCTGGCCCGAAAGGGGGAGCATATTCGTCAAGGGCTTGTCCTCCATCGTGAACGAGATGCACCAAGGTTTCCAGGTGGTCAACTTGGGCTCGATGTTCCAGCTCCTCTTGACCGATTGTGCCGTGCGCAACTATGAGGATGCCAAGCGTTGCGACTCCATCCTGTTCATGGACCTGTTCCACAAGCTGCTGGAAAAGGGCATCTACCTGCCCCCATCCCAGTACGAGACCAATTTCCTATCCACGGCGCACAGCTATGCTCAGATCGATCGTACCGTCGATGCCTTCGCCGAGGCCTTGAGCGAGGTTTTGGAATGATCGAGGGAGTCACATCTTCATGGAAGACGAGGGGGACCTGCCTTGACCAAGCTGGCCATATTGCGCACCAAGGACAAGAAGGAGGAGTCGGTGCAGCTGGCCCAGGAGATGGGCTTCGAGGTCATCTTCGCCTCGCCGTTGGAGCTCGCCGAGGTCGACTCTGCCAAGTTCTGGCAGTTCGTGGACGAGCTGGAGTCAGGCAAGGTGGACCTGGTCATCCTCACCAGCTCCACCGCGCGTGAAATTCATGCTCCAGCTGCTCAACAAGAAAGGCCGGGCCGAAGGGGTGGTGCGCAAGCTCAACGAAAAGGGCATCATCGCCATAGGTCCCAGTCACGGCCGATGCGGCTAAACGGGAATGGATCAAGGTCACGGCCATACCGGAGAAGTTCACCTCGGACGGGCTGGTACAGCACCTCGGTGCCATGCTCCATCCAGGCGACCGGGTCTGGGTGTTGCGCTCGGACAAAGGCTCCGAGGTCATAAGCAAAGGGTTGAGGCAGCTCGGTGCCATCATCGAGGAGGTGGCCGTCTACTCATTGGAGCGGACAGAGCCGGACCGAGCACTGCTGGACATATGGTACCAGACGTTGGACGGGCGCATCGATGCCTACGCCTTCACCAGTCCCATGTCTGCCGAGACCTTCGTGCAAGGAGGCGAGGAGAGGCATGGCATGAGGAAGTTCGGGACCGCACTGAACGGCAAGCTCATCGCCGCCATCGGGGAACCGACGCGAAAGGCGCTGCAGGACATGGGCTTCGACGTCGACGTCATGCCGGAGAGGGCCACCTTCAAGGACCTGCTCCTGGCGATCAAGGACCATCTGGACAAGAAATGACTCAACGCTGACGGAGCAGTTCCGCCAGCGCCTCCTCGACCGTCAATGGTGGAGGGAAGTGGCGTTTGGTGGCGTCGCGCCATCTCGTCATCAGACGCGAGAACGATGGGAGCTCCAGGTTGGCCTCCTTGAGGACGGCCTGGTCGTCCACCAGGGCACGGAAGTCGCCGTCGAAGATGACCTTCTTCTTGAGCACGATGACCCGGTCCGTGAGCTCGAACGCCACGGAGAGGTCGTGGGTTGCCAGAACGAACCCTTGGTCCAATGATTCCAAGATGTTGACCAGGTCCCTCCTCCCTTGCGGGTCCAGGTTGGCGGTGGGCTCGTCCAACAACAACATGGGCGGTGACATGGCCAGGAGACCGGCGATGGCCACCCTCTTCTTCTCCCCGATGGAGAGGCGGTGCGGTACGCGGTCCTTGAAGTCGGCGATGCCCGCCAGCTCCATGGCCTTGGCCACCCGTTCCTTGACGTCCGTCTCCTCCATGCCCATGTTGATCGGTCCGAACGCCACGTCCTCCCAGACCGTGGGCATGAAGATCTGGTCGTCCGGGTCCTGGAAGAGGAAGCCCACCTTCTGGCGAACCGACCGGGCCTCCTTCTTGGTGAGCAGGGTGCCCTCCACCTCCAGCTTGCCTTTGGTAGGATAATAAAGTCCGGCCATGAGGTGCAGCAACGTGCTCTTGCCCGCACCGTTCGGGCCCACCAGGGAGACGCGCTCCCCCTTGGCGATGGCCAGGCTGATGTCCTCCAGCGCGAAGGGGCTCTCCGGGTAACGATACCACACATTCTGCAGCTTCATGACGTCCATGGGACCACTCCTAACTGCGAGGCGATCAGGTAAGCGCTCAAGGAAACGTACAACAGCCCCATGGCCGCGTCCCGCGCCTTTGACCTTGAGCATGGTGAGGGTCTTGATCTCCCCGCTGTAACCGCGGGAGAGCAGGGCATCGTAGATCTTGCCTGCCCGCACATTGGACCGGACGAAGACCATGCCGATGGTGTAGGATATGGTCTTGAAGGCCTCCTTGTCCAACAGGCTCCTTCCGCCGGTGAACCCGCGGGACTTGCGGGCCAGGCGCATGCGGCCCATCTCGTCCAGGAGCACGAAGATGAACCGATAGGTGAACATGACCAGATTGCAGATGAGCGGGGGCACCTTGAACCAGCGCAACGCCCTCAATGTGTCGAAGAAGGGCGTGGTGGCGATCATCAACAACAGGGCCAGCACCGAGGTCGGTGATGCGCATGGCGATGGCCAGGGCGCTCTCCGGTCCGGAGGTGAAGAACATGGTCAGGGCGGCGAAGAGGATGAATGGGAAGGCGATGGCATAGTTCTCTGCCATGTGCAACAGCGGCACCCCAGAGACCTCGATGAGCAGGATGATGAAGAGCAACGCCCAGAAAAGGATGGCGAGGTCCCGCAGCAGGGCCACCGCGATGACGAACATGATGGTGCTCGCCAACTTCACCCGGGGGTCGAAGGTGTAGAACCGGGAGGTCTTGGCATACTTGTCGATCTCATCATGCCCGAACGCCATGCTCAACCACCCTCATTATCCAAGTATTCAAGTGCCAGGCCCGGCATCTCACACATGGCTCCCACGGTTGGAAATGGAACCCAGTCGCGGGTATTTATCGCTTATTAATTTTTTGAAAAAATTATGCAGGGACGGGTGATCGGCCCGACCCATACGGATATCAGGGGGTTCATTGGGAATGGCCCGACTCTCTTCCTAGACCTGACCAGGAGATAGAGGCCAACAAACGACCAGCATGACCACGAAGAAGCCGATGATGCCCATCACCAGGCTCCCACCGTAGTCGTCGCCGTAATCGAGGGGGGCGGTCCAGACCGGTTCGCCCTCGCTCACTCCGTTCTCCTCCATGACCTTCTCCAGCCCATCACCGTACATGGCCGAGAAGGCGTAGAAGCCCACCAGTCCGATGGCGAAGACGATGAAGATGCTAGCGATGGCCTTGAGGTACTTCCTCTCCATCAGGCCGCCACCTCCTTGCCGCTGGTATCGACCTCATCTTTTCTTCCGATCTGCATCTTCAATGACTCGGGGGAGACCTTGCTCAGGAAGGCCACGATCCCGGTGGTTATGATCCCCTCACCGATTCCGATGACCGCGTGCCAGGCCATCATGGACGGTATCGCGATGATGCCCTCGATGCCATAGTCGCCCCCGGAAAGGTCGTAGCTGAACGCCAACTGCAGAGCGCAGGCGGTGGCGGTGAGGAAGACCGCCATCCAAGACGCTGTGAAGGTGGCGGTGTATTGCCCTCGTCCCTTACAGGGCCCAGAGCACCGCTGCCGTGGCGATGGGAGCGATGACCGCCATGTTAAGCAGGTTCAGACCTAGGGCGGTCAGACCGCCGTCGCCGAAGACCAGGCATTGGATGACCAGTATGACCGTCATGACCACCACTGAGCCATAGACCCCAAGCAGAATGCACGCCAATGTTGCGCCGATGAGGTGCCCGGTGGTCCCTCCACCCACGGGGAAGTTCAACATCTGGGCGATGAAGATTCCGGCGGCAAGGACCGCCATGAACGGGACGGTCTTCTCATCGATGGTCTTGGAGACCTTGTAGACGGCATAGGCCACCACCGGCAAGGCGATGAGCCATCCGATGACCAGCACAGTTGGGTCCATCAATCCGTCCGGAATGTGCACTCTATTCCTCCTCCCGTAGCAAAAGATTTTCTTCCGTGCTACTCAAGAGTGCCTGCGGTATTTAGACGTTATTACGATTAATTAAAAGGTGTTACGAAGGAATTGCCAGCGTAGCACTGTTCAACGACATTCGTCCTTGAGGGACCGCACATAGGCGGACACCTTTCGAGGCCCCTCGCCCTCCATGATCCGTTTCAATATGGCGCTCCCGACGATGGCCCCGTCCGCGCCGTGGATGCGCAGTTGCTCCACCTGCTCCGGCGTGGATATGCCGAAGCCCGCCGCAACGGGTAAGGTCCCCGCGCATGCCTTGGTCCGCCGCACCAGCTCGGCCAGGTCCCATCCTGCCCGGTCTCGGTGCCGGTGATGCCCAGCCTGCTCACGAGATAGAGATATCCGGAGGAGCTCGACGCTATCTGCCTCATCCTGTCGTCAGGCGTCGTGGGCGCCACCAGCTGCACCAGGTCCATACCGTCGCGGATGGCAGCACTGCCTCAAGTGGTGCGACTCCTCCAATGGCAGGTCGGGCACGATCAGGCCGTCCGCGCCCTTCTGTGCCGCCCTCGGGCGTGAACTCCGATTCGCCCATGCGGAATATGGGGTTGTAGTAGCCCATCAGGACGATGGGCGCCTCGGTGCGGGAGCGTACCTCCGCCACCAGGTCGAGCACGCCCTTCGGCCTCATGCCCCCGCGCAGGGCGGCGTCCGAGGTGGCCTGGATGACCGGTCCGTCCGCCACCGGGTCCGAGAAAGGTATGCCCACCTCGATCATGTCCGCCCCCCCCTCCAGGCAGGCCATGCATGTACTCGATGCTCCTGGCCCGGTCCGGGTAGCCGGCGGTGAGGTAGCAGATCAACGCCATCTGGCCCTTGCTTCGCAATCGATGCAAATCCATCGGATATCCTGCTCATCAGATCATCCCCAGCGCGTACACGGTCTCCAGGTCCTTGTCCCCCCGACCCGAGATGGTGATCACCACGGTCTCGTCCATGGGCCATGGCCTTGGCCCGCTCCATGCCCGCATGCACCGCGTGGGCCGATTCCAACGCCGGGATGATGCCCTCCACCTGGGACAGGGTGCGGAACGCCTCCAGCGCCTCTGAATCGGTGACAGCGCAATACTCCGCCCGCTTGATGTCCTTGAGCAAGGCATGCTGCGGACCTACACCGGGATAGTCGAGGCCAGGGGCGATGCTGTGCGCCTCCTTCACCATGCCGTCCTCGTCCTGGAGCAGATAGGACTTGCATCCCTGCAGCACACCGACCTCGCCGGCGGTCAGGGTGGCCGAGTGCATGCCCGTCTCCAGACCTTTCCCGGCCGCTTCCGCTCCTAATAGGCCGACCTTCTTGTCCCTGAGGAACGGGTAGAAGGTGCCGATGGCGTTGCTGCCGCCGCCCACGCAGGCCACCAGCAGGTCCGGCAGACACCCTTCCTGTCTCCTCATCTGGACCTTGATCTCCTTGCCGATGACGCTCTGGAAGTCCCGCACCATGGTCGGGTAGGGGTGCGGCCCGGCCGCCGTGCCCAGCAGGTAGTGGGTGTGACCCACGCTCGCGGTCCAGTCCCGGAACGCCTCGTTGATGGCGTCCTTGAGGGTCCTCGTCCCTATCTTCACCTCGTTCACCTTGGCCCCCATCAGGCGCATGCGGAAGACGTTCATGCGCTGACGCCTCACGTCCTCCTCGCCCATGTAGATCTCCGCCTCCAGGCCCAGCACCGCCGCCGCCATGGCCGTGGCCGTGCCATGCTGCCCCGCGCCGGTCTCGGCGATGAGCCTGGTCTTGCCCATGCCCTTGGCCAGCAGCGCCTGTCCCATGACGTTGTTGAACTTATGCGCGCCGCCATGGCAAAGGTCCTCCCGCTTGAGGAAGATCCTCGCCCCGCCGCAGCGCTCCGTGAGGTTGCGGGCGAAGTATAACGGGGTCGGTCGACCGCCATAATGCTGGTTGTACCAGGCCAGCTCCCTCTGGAAATCCCGGTCCTTCTTGCTCCGACGATATGCCGTCTCCAGCTCCTGCAATGCTGGCATCAGCGTCTCCGGGACGAACTGTCCTCCATACTCCCCGAACCTTCCCTTCCTCATCATCTCACGCTCCATGCCCTCATCACGAACCGTTCTATCTCCTGTGCCGACTTCCATCCGTCCCGCTCCACGCCGGTGGACACGTCCACCACCTCCGGTACGACCGTGCGGATGGCCTCGACCACGTTGCTCGGGCTCAGACCGCCCGCCAGCACGCATCCTTGCGGAGCGACCTCGTCCCTGACGCTGCGGCTGAGCTTCCAGTCATGCACCTTTCCTGTGCCTCCCCCCTCTCGCTAGGGGTGTCCAGCACTATCCTGTCACAACGATCGCCCATGCGGGACAGCAGTCCCAGGTCCAGTGGTTCCAGCAACTGGGAATAGCGCCCACAGGTCCGAGCCCAGCTCCATCCGCAACCGATCCATTTCCGTCTCTGGCAGAACGGTGTTCAGCTGCACCACGTTCGGTTCGAGCAACCCCGCCAATCGCAGCAAGCGGTCCACGTCCTTGCAGGTCGTCACCATCACCTTGCGGTTGCAGGTGAGGTGCCATCAGTTCCTTGGCCCGGTCCGGCTGCAACCTTCTTTTCGAATCGGCCTCCACCACGAATCCGAGGAAGTCGGCGCAGCTGGCCGCCTCCAGTTCCGATTCCGAGCGCAGGCCGCAGATCTTCACCAAGGTCATCGGTCCACCTCCAGCGTCCTCAGCGCCGCGCCGGGTCCAGCTCGCTCGAAAGGCACTTGCCCACCAGCACCGCGCTCGCCCCTGCGGACCTCAATTGCGTCCACCTCATCCCGTTCGGAGATGCCGCTCATCACTATGACCGGTCGGCCGGATCATCGTTGACCAAAGGCAGCAGGCGCAGCCCGTCCCCTGGTCCACCCGCATGGTGCGCAGGTCGCGCTGGTTGATGCCCAATGAGATCGGCCTCGCTCTCCATGGCCAGCCGCATGTCCGGTTCGGAATGGGCCTCCAGGACCACCTCCAGCCCGAGGAAGTGGGCGAGGTCGATGAGGCCGTCCCGGTCCAGCTCCGGTCGGTCGGAGAAGACCTCCTGGATCAGCAGCACGGCATCGGCCCTGAAGCGCGACGCCGCCCTGACCTGGCTCTCGTCCACCACGAAGTCCTTCATCAGGACAGGGAATGTCTGCCGTCCTCGCAGGCCAGGAGATGGCGCAGGTCGCCGGCGAACCGGGTGGGCTCGGTGAGCACGGAAAGGGCGGCCGCGCCCCCCGTCAATGTAGGACACTGACCAGATCGGAAGGTGAGGCGGAGGAAGATGCTACCGTCCACCGGGGTGGAGAGCTTGACCTCGGCGATGATGGGGAAGGTGGGATGTGACGTCAAGGCCCCTTCGAAGGAGGACCGGCGTCCGCGACGCCCTGCCTGGGAGCAGGCGTTGTAATACCCTTGCTCGATGAGATGGAAGGCGTTGTCCACCAGGTCGTCCAATGTGATGATCGCTGTTCATCGTCCTCCCTCCCTGCTTCCTTCTATCAGCGACCTGCAGCTTCTCCAGGGCGGCACCGGATGAGAGGCTCTCCCTGGCCAGCTCCAAACCGTGCCCCAGGTCCTTGGCCCGGCCGAACACCTTCAAGGCGGCGGCGGAATTCAGCGCCACCATGTCGGAGAGGGGGGAGGGGTTGCCCGAGAGCACATCCATGGCCATGGTTGCCGCACGGTCAGGCGGCATCTCCCTAACTGAACCTGCGGCGGGACTCGGGATCGAATAGGTGGCTGGGTCTATCGTCGATTCATGTTCCTGACCGCACCTGACCTCCACCATGACGGATGTCCCTAGGGTGGACAGCTCGTCCATGCCGGGATGGCCATGGACCAGGGCCGCCCTCTCCACGCCGATGCTACGGCAGTAATGAAGGGACGATCTCGAGCAGGCGGGGATCGGCCACGCCCATAAGCTGCCTGCGCTCGGTCGCGGACCGGATTGAGGAGGGGCCCGAGGACATTGAACAATGGTTCGGCGGCGCAGCTCCTTCCTCACTGGCGCGACGTGCCTCAAGCGCAGGATGGTAGGTCGGCGCGTACAGGAAGGTGATGCCGTGCCGGTCGAGGAGGCGGCCGGCGGTCTGCGGGGACATCATCGATGTCCACCCCGAGCTGGGCCATCAGGTCGGCGCTGCCGCAGATGCCATTGGCGGAACGGTTGCCGTGCTTGGCCACCGGGACGCCGCAGCCGGCCACCACGAAGGAGGCCACGGTGGAGACGTTGAAGGTGCGGAAGGACGCCCCGCCGGTGCCGCAGAGGTCCATGACCGCCGCGTGCCTGGTGTAGACCGGGACGGAGCGGGCGCGGAAGGCCTGGGCGAAGGCGAGCAGGTCGGGGCCGCTCTCGCCCGTCTCCGCCAGTCGCAACAGTGTGCGGCGCATCGATTCTGCCGAGGCCGTGCCATCCGCCATATGCTCGGCGATGGTGGAAATGTCCTCGTTCAGCTTGCAGGCATGATACAGACATGGCGTTCACCTCAATGTGTCGAGGAAATTGGCCAGGAGAGCGCTTCCCGGAGGGCGTGAGCACCGATTCGGGATGGAACTGCACCCCGTCGATGGGATAGCGACGATGCCGGACGGCCATGATGGTGCCGTCCTCGCATCTCGCTGAGATCTGCAGCTCGGAATCCGGCAGGTCCGTCGCCACCAACGAGTGGTACCGGCCCACCGTCATCGGGTCCTCCAGTCCGGAGAATATGCCCTTGCCGTCATGGTGGATGATGCTGGTCTTGCCATGCACCGGGACCGCGCCCTTGACCACCTTGCCCCCGAAGCAGGTGGCTATGCCTTGATGGCCCAGGCAGACGCCGAGCGTGGGGGTGCTGGGCGACAGCTCCACCAGGACCTCGCGGCACACCCCGAAGTCGCGGGCGTTGTCCGGGATGGCCTGGACCAGGGGAGAGCACGATGCCGTCCGCATCCATCTTCCTGATGGCCTCCAGGGAGATGGCAGTCATTTCGGACCACCTGGCAACGTGCGCCCAGCTCGCCCAGGTACTGCTTCAGGTTGTAGACGAACGAGTCGTAGTTGTCGATGATGAGGACGTTCATACCCTCGCCCCCGTGACGGGGCATCTGCCCAACGCCGCCTTCAGCGCGCCCGAGCTTGCCCTCGGTCTCGTGATATTCCTTGGTCGGGTCGGAATCATAGACGATGCCGGCGCCGGCCTGGAAGCGGATTCGGCCGGGACTGACGAAGGCGGAGCGGATGGCGATGGCCGAGTCCAGGTCGCCGTTGAGGGAGAGGTAGCCGACCGATCCGGCGTAAGGTCCTCTCGGCCTGCCCTCCAGCTCGGCGATTATCTCCATGGCGCGCGGTTTCGGCGCCCCGGAGACGGTGCCGGCCGGGAAGCAGGCGCAGAAGGCGTCCAAGGCGTCCTTGTCCCGCGTCCAAGGTGCCCTGCACCTTGGAGACCAGATGCTGCACGTGGCTGAACTCCTCCACCTGCATGTACTCCGCCACGTGAACGCTGCCCTCCTCGCACACCTTGCCCAGGTCGTTGCGGGCCAGGTCGACGAGCATGGCATGCTCCGCCCGCTCCTTCTCATCGCCCTGCATCTCCTCCTTCAAGGCCCTGCGCTCCCGCATGGTGGCGCCGATGGGCCTGGTGCCGGCGATGGGGTAGGTGATGACCTCGTCCCTCTTCACCGTGACCAAGGTCTCCGGGCTGGAGCCCAGCACCTTGCGCTCGCCGAAGTCGAGATAGAACATGTAGGGGGAGGGATTGACCTGGCGGAGGGCCTCGTAAAGCGATAGGGGGTCGCCAGCGAACTCCATCTCCTTCTGGCGGGACACGACCACCTGGAACGCCTCACCGTCGGAGATCCTCTGCTTGGCCAATGAGACGTTCCGTTCGTAATCATGGCGCGGGTCCAGGTCCGTGGTCTTGCCGGCCAGGAAGGCCTCTCCCCCCTCTGGGGCGACCTCCTTGTCGAGGATGCGGCGCAGGTTGTCGCAGCCGTCCACCGACAGGTAGTGGCATTGGAAACGCGAGTGGTCATAGACCACCGCCTCCTTGTAGAACCCCAGCTCGTAGTCTGGGAACGAATCGTCGCGGAGGAAGGGCGTCTTCTTCTCAAGGTAGCGTGCGAACTCGAAGGAGAAGTAACCGACCAGTCCGCCCATGAACGGGAAGCGGCGGTCATCGATGTGGTTCTGCTTGATGACCTCTCGCATGGCCTCCACCGGGTCGTCGCAGTGAGAAGGTGCGCCCGAAACCCTGGCCATCCTCGCAACGGAGCACGAACTTGGGGCAGCAGCCTATGAAGGAATATGAGACGGTCCGCTCCGCTCCCACCGCGCTCTCCAGCAGGAAGGAGGAACGGGCCTGCTTGGAGATGCGTCGGTAGAGCTCCATCGGCGGGGAGGTGATGGGGAGAGGTTCGACGGTGATCCTTGAGGAGCCTTCTGTCATATGCTTAGTGTACATCATTGACTATATTTAATCATTGTTGTATATTATTGTTCATTAAAATGTGAGAAATGGGGGAATGAGGGCACACCGTATTTTCAATGAAGGAGGATTATTTTTTAACAATGGTTAGAACAACCAGATTTATATCATCCGAAAGTCGATTGTCCAGAATTACTTGTCGTTTGGAAGTAATTCGAGATCGAAACGATGAGCTATGGGGGGGGGGTTAGCATCAATCTGTTCCGACGATTAGGCAGGTTCATCAATCGCCATAAGAAATTGGTCATCGTCACTTGGATCATCGTCTTTCTGCTTTCGATCCCGATGGCATCGATGGTCTTAGACGCAGTGGATTACACGTTCGCCACCGGGGGCACCGAGGACCTGGAAGCGGTGGAGGCACAGGTGTACATCAACGAGAACTTCGGCTCCTCTGGTTCAGGAAACACTGGAAGCATCATCCTGATCGATTCCGATCCGGAGCACATCTTCGACCAGGACATCAAGTCCGCTATTTTCAATCTGACAGATAGGATAGAACAGGGCTCCATCGGACGGCACCTTCGAGTTCAATGTCTCCGTCACAAGCATTTACACCGCCTTGTACGACTACTCTGTGATCTACATCATGCAGATGGCGCCCCTGTACGCGTTGGGCTCGAACCTATCGGTCGCCATCCCCGTCTACCTCTTCGACGTGCCCTTGGCTTACTGGCAGTCATTCAACGACACCGAGGACGTCCTGCTCATGGAGTACGGTGTCCCCGATACTTATTACGCGAACTGGTTGAATCGAGAATGCCAGCGGCGGCACCATCGTGGAGATAGATGACCGAGCGTACGAAGCTGACAGTGGAATCGATCCAAGAGAACATCTCCGCCCGGCCTGGACTGAACGACACCGAGGCCACTGCACTTTGGCTATACTTCGATTATTTCACCGACGCTTGGAATCGACCTCATCCAACCCAGTTCTCACCAACAACCCCACCGCCCGATTACAAAAGGCCATGTTCGAAGGCTACACCGGCTTCATCGAGGACCCTTATATCGTGGCCCAAGGCGACCTCTTCCGCCTCTATCTCACCGTGGTCCATGAGAGCTTCGACCTGACCAACTACCAGGACTTCCACCGCATCTCCTACTTCAACGATGTCATATTCCAGGGCATCTTCCAAGCGATGATCTCCCTGCTTCCTGACGGATATCAGCCGGAGGCCTTGCTCTACTACGACACCTTCTATTCCCAATGGAACGCCTCCAGACGTCGTCCCGACCGTGGAGCAGTTCCGGGGCTACACCGACACCGCCGCCGACACCGTCATCGCCAACGCGGGCCAGGTGGTCAGCGGCCTGGTCCAAACCTATTATTACGACTTGGGATGGGACGATAGGGACAACGCGACCGCCATCGAGGAGCTGACGGTGCAGTCGATGGCCGAGAGCACGGATACCGCACCCTGGTTGGTGCAGACCATCATGGACCTCGGGGCCAAGCCGGACCAACAGGCGGTGGAAGAATTGTCCGCCGAGATCGTGGCCAACTCCACGGTGGCCGACTTCCCCATGCTCGTACTACCATTGATACCCCTGGTCTTGGTCGGGGGCCAGAACGAGTCCACGTTGATGATGGTGGTCTTTTACCAGGATGGCAAGCCCGTCACTGGGGTTCAGTACGTCGAGACCCTCCGGGAGATGACGGAGGAGGAGTTCGCCGATGTGAACGATGTGGAACACTACATCACTGGCGTGGACCCGATGACCTATGATTCGATGGAGCAGATGGAGGCGGACCTGGCGATCATCGACCCGGTGGCCATCATCCTCATCCTCATCCTCATCGGGCTGTTCTTCAACTCGCTCCTGGCCGCCGGCCTCCCGCCGATCTCGATCGGCATCGCCGTTGGCATCAGTTTTGCGATATTGTTCCTCATCGCCACCTACATGTTCAGCGTGAACTACTTCGTGATCACCCTGATGATCACGGCCACCTTAGGGGCGGGATGCGACTATTGCATCTTCATGCTCAGTCGCTACCGGGAGGAACGAAGGAAAGGCAAGACGAAGGAGGAAGCGGTGGAGGAGGCGGTCACCTGGGCCGGGGAGACCGTGACCACCAGTGCCATCACGGTCATGATCGGTTTCGGCGCGTTGTTCATCGCCAGCCTGGAGATGGTGATGTCGTTCGGAACATTGGCCATAGGGATATTGCTGGCCTTGCTGGTCGCTCTGACCTTGATCCCGGCGCTTTTGAGCGTGTTCGGGGACAAGATGTTCTGGCCGGCGAAAAAGATCCGAGAACCTACCAAGATCGGCGTCAGGTACTTCACCCATGCCGCCGAATTCTCCATGAAGCATGCCAAGGTGTTGTTGGTGGCGGCGGTGCTGCTTTCCTTGCCGGCCATATATCTGGTGGTGACGACCCCGACGTCCTATGACTTCGTGGAGACCATGCCCTCCTGCGAGTCCAAGGAAGGCATGGAGGCCATGGAGGACACCTTCGGGGCGGGCATGATCGACCCGACCACCATCGCCCTGAACATGTCCGGCTCGGTGTACCTGGAGAACGGTCAATTCAACATCACGATGCTGGATGCCATCGAATGGATGTCGGCAGCAATATGCCGAGGTCGCGGGTATAGCGCAGCTCTACAGTCCGACCAGACCGTTCGGCGAACCGATCGATTATGCCAACCTCAGCACGACATACACGGTGGAGGCGGCCCAGCAGGTGGCTATAATGCATTCCATGGTCGGAAAAGGGAACAATAGTGTCATGATCAACATCATCTTCCAGGAGAACCCCTTCAGCGATGATGCTATGGACAGCATCCTGGAGATGCGGGACATCGCGGCGTCCGCACCGGACGTGGAGCCGTTGATCGAAATGGTCTATGTGGGCGGGGGCACGGCTTTGATGTACGACTTCGCCTCGACCATGAGCATCGACTTCGAGCGCATCATCGCCCTCGCCATCATCCTGATCTACATCGTCCTGATGTTCGTGCTGGGTTCGGTCCTGAACCCGCTGCGGTCGATATTGACCATCCTCCTCTCCATCTTCTGGACGTTGGCCATCACCAGCTTGGTGTTCCAGTGGACCATGGACATGTACCTCAATTTCCAGGTCCCTCTCATCCTGATAGTGGTGTGCCTCGGGTTGGGCATGGACTATGACATTTTGCTGTCCACGCGCATCCGGGAGGAGGTGCACAAGGGCATGAGCACCAACGAAGCCATCAAGCACAGCTTGCTGGAGACGGGGGGCATAATCACCGCCTGCGGCGTGCATCATGGCCTCCGCCTTCGGTTCGATGGTGCTCACGGGCAACCCCATGCTCATGCAGTTCGGCCTGGCATTGATGTTGGCGATCCTGCTCGACGCCACTGTGGTGAGGACGTACCTGGTGCCGGCCATCATGTCCCTGCTCGGCAAGTGGAACTGGTGGGCGCCCAAGTGGATCCAGAGGAAGAGCGCGGAGGACGTGGCCGAAAAAGCGGGGGAGAAAAGGGCTGAACTCCTCCCACTTCCAGACCATATGACGGACAGAGCTGGTTCAGCGGCGAGCCTGCAACGAGCTGACCATGAGGGTCCAGACGACTTTGAGGCCCTGTGGTCGGGGTCTCTTGTTACGACAGTAGCACCTGAACGCCCAAGGCCATCACCACGATGTTCCCCAGGATGATAGTGGCCACCAGGAACCGCCGGGAGAAGAAACGCTTCGCGGTGGCACCGATGTAGACAAGCAACTAACTGCCAGCTCAACGAGGCCAGTCCAGCCCCAAGGGTGAACAGACCATTTCCTGCCAGGAGTAATCCCAATCGGACCCGTTGCCGGTGATGAGCGCCATGAAGTAGACGATGGTGAAAGGGTTCAGAGCGGTGAGGACGAAGAACTGGAGGAAGATCGGCCTTCGCTCAGCTCGGACCGCCCTCCTCATCCTTCCTGCCTTCTCAATTTCATGATGCCATATATCGCCCAGGGCGATGAGCGTGACACCGCTCACGATACGCAGCACGTCCTCGTAGGGCGTCAGGAATGGCCAGGACTGCGGACCCCGCCAGCACGGCCATGGCGGCGAAGGAGAGGTCCACGCATGGCAACGCCTAAGGCGGCGATCAGCCCTGGTCGCGAAGCCCTCGTTCCATCGCCAGGCTGATCAGGAGGACGGAGATGGCCCCGACCGGGATGGCTATGCCATATCCTGCCACCATGCCATCGACCAGGGCGCTCATCGAATCTCCTGCGGCGGGCATCATTCCCGTTCGGATAAATCCATCGCCCTGGCCTGGGCAAGTTTAACATATCGTCCAAGGACATGCCGCCCCCAGAGGAAGGTCCATGAAGGTGGTGGCGTTCAACGGGAGCCCGCGCAGCAACGGGAACACGCATCAGGCATTGCAGATCGTACTGGACGAGCTGAAGGCAGAGGGCATCGAGGTCGAGCTGGTCAACATCGCGGACAAGCATCTCGAGCCCTGCCATGCCTGCGGTGCCTGCGGCCGCAACAAGGACCAGAGGTGCGTCTACGACAAGGACCGGTTGAACGAATGGGTGCAGCTCATGGCCAAGGCCGACGGCATCCTGCTCGGCTCGCCGGTCTACTTCGGCTCCATGTCCGCGCAGATGAAGGCGCTGATCGACCGGGCCGGTTACGTGGCCCGGGCCAACGGGGACCTGTTCCAGCGCAAGGTCGGGGCCGCGGTCGCAGTGAATCGGCGCGCTGGCGCGCTGACCACCTTCGACCACATGAACCACTTCTTCCTCATCGGACAGATGATCGTCCCGGGCTCCAACTATTGGAACATCGTCAACGCCCTCAAACCGGGCGACATCCTGGCGGACGAGGAAGGCGTCCGCACCCTGAAGACCCTGGGAAAGAACATGGCTTGGTTGCTGCGGAAGGTAAGGCAGTGAGGGAGGTCGGCGACGGGCCTGGGCTGGTCCAGGTCTACACCGGCGACGGCAAGGGCAAGACCACCGCCGCCCTCGGCCTGGCGCTGCGGGCGGTAGGTCATGGTTATCGCGTGCTCATCGTGCAGTTCATGAAGACCGGGGAGCCATATGGGGAGAGCCGTTCCTTCCATCACCTTCCCGGCCTGGAGCTGCGCTCCTTCGCCCGGTCGTGCCTCATCAACGCGGACCACCCGGAACCGGAGGACTTCCGGTTCGCCGAGGAGGCTTTGCAGTTCGTCAAGGAGAGGACCATGTCGAGGGAGTATGACGTGGTCATACTGGACGAGGTGAGCATCGCGGTCAAGTGGGGCCTGGTCGACCCGAAGCGCGTGGTGGATACTGGTCAAGGAAAGGCCTCCAGGCGTGGAGATGGTGCTGACTGGCCGTTACGCCCCGCCTGAGTTCCTCGAGGTGGCCGACCTCATCACGGAGATGCGCAACGTGCGGCATCCCTACGAGAATGGAGTGCTCTCGCGGAAGGGCATAGACCGATGAACGCCTCCTCCGCGGCAATTTGACATCAATTTCAAATAGCGCCGCCTGCGTGATTCGTCAGGGTAAGATGGTCGAGGTCAAGAAGGAGTCCAAGTGCCAGATCTGCGACAGCTACAACATGAAGGGCATGTGGCAGTGCGAGTGCGGCGTCGATGAACGTCTCCAAGAACGTCAAGTGCTGGAAGTGCGGACTGCCGCGCGATGACGCGAACCCATCCTGAGTTCCTTTCAGATTCAGAGTGCGAGCTGTTTCCTCAGCTCGGCCATGTCGATGTTCAGCTGAGCGACGTCGGCCAATGTCGAGACCAGGTTGGTCTGCACGGTTATCTGCGCCCCGCGGAAGAGGCGTCTTCTTGATCTCCAGCTCCCTGGCGATCCCTTCTCCACCTCGACGATCAAGGAATTTATCTTCCAGGTGCTGGGGTCCAGGTTGCAGGCCGAGACCACCCCGATGTCCTTGCCGTCCTTGGTTATGACCCTTTTGATGTCCACTAGGTCCAACTCTACCGTCATCTATGCATCCCATCCTATCCCCCGGTCCGGAACGACCCGACCCGAAGGCCCGAGATAGATAATGACGCACTAGATAAAATTGGTTTCGATTTTTCTCTCGCTCTGTCATAATAATCGTTAATAATCCATCTTGGGATATTACCCTGAGATGAGAGAAGGAAACGGGCGACTGGCGGGAGCAGTACAAGCAAAAGCGGTGCACCGCCCAGGAGGCCGTCCAGCACATACGAAGAGGGAACACGGTGTTCATCGGCACCGCCTGCGGCGAGCCCCAGGCCCTGGTCAAGGCCATGATCGACGACGCCGATTACCTGGCGGACAACGAGATCGTCCAGGTCCTCTCATTGGGCCTCACGCCATACACCGAGAGGCGCTTCACCGAGCAGTTCCGGCTCAACGCCCTCTTCATCGGTCCGAACGTGCGGGAGGCGGTGAACGAGGGTCGGGCGGATTACACCCCCATCTACCTTTCGGAGATCGAGCGCCTCTTCCAGGACGGAAACATCACCATCGAGGTGGCCTTGGTGCAGGTCGCCCCCCCGGACGCGCATGGCTATTGCTCCCTGGGCGTCAGCGTCGACGTCACCAAGAGCGCCGCGGAGAACGCGGACATCGTCATCGCCGAGGTGAACCCCAACATGCCGCGCACCAAAGGGGACGCCTTGCTCCATGTCAGCGAGATCGACTATCTGGTGGAGAGCGACGAGCCTATCCTGGAATGGGCCCAGGAGCGGGAGGAGGACCCGGAGGTGCTGGCCCGCATCGGTCGGCACCTGAGCGAGCTGGTGGAGGACGGCTCGACGCTTGCAGGTGGGATATGGCACCACCCCCAACGCGGTACTTGCGCTATCTTGGGGAACAAGAAGGACCTGGGCGTGCACACCGAGATGTTCTCCGACAGCATCATGGACCTGGTCGATGCCGGTGTCATCACCGGCAAGCGCAAGACCCTGCATCGGGGCAAGATCGTGGCCTCCTTCATCATCGGCACGCGCCGCCTCTATGACTGGGTCAACGACAACGACCTGATCGAGATGCACCCCTCCGCCTACACGAACGACCCCTATGTCATCAGTCGGAACGATGACATGATCGCCATCAATTCCGCCTTGGAGGTCGACCTCACCGGGCAGGTCTGCGCCGACCAGCTGGGCCACCGCTTCTTCTCCGGTCTGGGCGGGCAGGTGGACTTCATGCGCGGCGCCGCCCGCTCGCGCGGCGGCAAGCCGATCATCGCCCTCCCGTCCACGGCGCAGAACGGCACCATCTCCCGCATATCCCCCCACCTGGAGGAGGGGGCGGGCGTGACCACGCCCCGAGGCGACACCCACTATGTGGTGACGGAGTACGGCGTGGCCGAGCTGCATGGCAAGAGCATAATGCAGCGCGCCTTGGCGCTGATCAACATCGCCCATCCCAAGTTCCGCGACGAGCTGCTCGCCCACGCCAAGGCGTTGCGCCTCATCTACCAGGACGTCTCGGACACCGCCTTCAAGGTCACATATCCGGAGCAGTATGAGAGCGTGGCCCGCCTGGGGGAGATGGTGGTGTACTTCCGCCCGGCCCGCGCCACCGACGAACCGCTGCTCCACGAGCTGTTCTACTCCTTCAGCGACCTCACCGTCTACCAGCGCTACATGGCCCCGAAGAAGCGATTCTCCCATCTGGAGCTGCAGTCCGTGGTCAACGTGGACTATTACACCCGGATGACCCTCATCGCCTTCATCAAGGAGAAGGACGTCTGGCGCGCCATCGGCCTGTGCACCTGGGACCTGGACAAGGAGAGCAACAGCGCCGAGGTGGCGTTCATCGTGGGGGACCGCTGGCAGGGCCGGGGCGTGGGCAGCCATCTGATGGAGCAGATGGTGCGCATCGGGCGGGACAAGTCGTTGAAGTACTTCACCGCCGAGACGTTGGTGGAGAACAACCGCATGCTCGAGCTGTTCTACCGCACCGGGCACAAGGTGGAGACCCGCCTGGTCGAGGACACCTACCTGGTCAAGATGGACATCTGGTCCAAGTGAGATCAGGCGCGTGATGCCTCTCCTCCTTTTCGAGATCCAGTACCAGGCCAATATGGCGACCAGGGCGACCATCCCTAGGACCCATGCGTTGCGGTCCAGGAACACCATGAGGGACAGGCATGTCGCCAGGCCCAACCAGGGAAAGGCCCGGGCGTACAACGGGGCCTTCATCCGGATGGCGGACCAGTTCACCAGCGCGTAGTAGATCAGCGAGGCGAAGTTGGACACCGCCGCGGCGAAAAGGATGCTGGACGATAGGGAGAGCAAGGTCATGAGGGCGCCGAAGATGAGGACGGCGATGTAAGGGGAGCCGGTGCGGGGATGCACCGTCACCAGCCGGGAGGGCAGGTCCCCGTTCCGGGCCATGGCGAAGGAGATCCGTCGAAACCCCAAGAGGGTGGTGAGCAGGACGCTCAATGTCGCGGCCAAGGCGGCGACCGTCACCAACCTCCCCATGAACTGCCCCTCCACCAATGCCGCCTCCGTCAGTGGCGAGTCGGAGGCGCCCAGGGCATCGGTGCCGATCAGACCGATGGCGGTGGCCGCCACCAGGAGATAGATGGCCGTGGAGGCGACCAGCGAGAGGATTATGGCCTTGGGGACGGTGCGCTGCGGGTCCTTGACCTCCTCGCTCAACATGGCCACCCGGCCGAACCCGGAGAAGGCGAAGAATATCAGGGCGGCCCCTTCCATCACCCCCAAGGGGCCATTGGGCGCGAACGGGGAGAAATTGCCCATATCGATCAGGAACAGTCCGCCAGGACGAAGAGCACCAGAACGCCGACCTTGAACAATACCAAGCATATCATTGAACCGGGCCGATCCCTTCAGATCCCCAAAGGTTGAGCCCGGTCACCCCGATGCAGGACATGGCCGCCAGTGCGTTCAAGGGGCAATGGGATGAACAGCGCCAGATACCCCGCCAGTCCGATGGCGACCGCCGCCCCCGAGGCGATGTTGGAGATGAGCCACATCCAGCCGGAGACGAAGCCCCCCAGGGGCGAGACGAGCTCATGGGCGAACTCATAGCCCCCACCCTCCTTCGGTATCCGCGTGGCGAGCTCGGCGAAGCTCATGGCGGTGAGGGCGGAGACCAGTGCCCCTATGAGCAGGGATACGAGCAGGGCGGGGCCGGACAGGCTGGCCGATACGCCGATGACCACGAAGATGCCGGCCCCCACGATGGCCCCCACCCCGATGGCGAAGGCATCGAACAGGCCCGAGTGAGCGCCTCAGCTCCACCATGGGACGAATTATTGTAGAAGGACCCCTTATTTCCATTTCACCGTTCGGTTTGGAGAACCTCAGCGCAGCATCATCAGGCGTTGGTCGATGGGGTCCTGGAACGACGTCTCGGACATGAGCTTCTCGGAGAAGCGGAACTTGCCCACCGGGGCGAATATCTCGAAACGGGCGCCGCAGCCTGGCGCTCCCGTCTCCTTGATGTCCAGGCCGGTGATGTGCAGGATCTCGCGGATGAAGTGCAGGCCATGCCCCGACCGGCCCTTATGGCCCCAATCGAAGATGCGCTCCTTCTCCAGCTCGGAGATGCCATTGCCGTCGTCCTCGTAGATGATGCGAACGCCCTCGTCCGTCATCTCATAGGTCAATGAGACGAACGTCACGTGCCCGCCGTGCTTGACCGAGTTCTCGATGAGGTTCTTGACCACCGAGCCGATCATGGGGTCGGCGAACAGCTCCAGACCGCCCAGCTCGCACCCTTGCTTGGCGCCCTTCAGGTCCGCCTCGTCCACCGCCGTCTCCCAGATGTCCCGCACATGGAACCAGGAGGGTTCGGCGGTCCCGAGCGCCTGATATTGGCGGGTGAAGACCATCTGCTCCTGGATGTGGTTCATGGCATGGTGCGCCTTCTTGAGATAGTCGGCCACCTTCGGGTCCACGTTGTACTTCTCGGCGAACTGCATGTAGCTGGAGAGCACCGTCACCATGTTGAGCACGTCGTGCCTGGTGACATCGCCGAGCAGCGATATCTTCCGGTTCGCCAATGCGCATCGACTCCTCGGCCTTCCTCCTCTCGGTCACGTCGCGGGCGATTATCTGCACGCCCATCACCCGACCGCCCTCGCGCATGATGGCGCTGTTCACGTCCAGGATACGGCTCTCGCCGTCGCGGCGCCGCACCTCGATCTCATAGTTGGTGCGGTCGGTCTCGCCCATCATCTTGGCCATCATGGCCTTGCGGCCGATCGGGGCGGACTCGGGCGGCAGGTAGTCGAAGATGTTGGTGGACATGACCTCGTCCTCCGACCAGCCCAGGAATGATCTCGGTGGCCTTGTTCATGGAGGTGATGCGCCCGGCCACGTCTATGGTCAGCACCAGCTCCGCCGCGCTCTCGATGATGTGCCGGCTGCGCTGTTCCGCCCGCCATATGGCCTCCTGCGCCTCCATCTGAGGGGTGATGTCCTCCACCATGCGCAGGAACATCCTCTCCCCGCTCGGGTCGTTCTTGACCACGGAGACCTTGAGGCGGCCATGGAACATGGACCCGTCCTTGCGGATGTAGCGCTTGGTGACCTCGTAGTTGTCGGTCTCACCCCGCAGAAGGCTCTCGTGCATGCTCTGGTCGTTCCATACGTCCTCGGGATGGACGAACTGCGGTGGACGGAGCTGCCTCAGCTCCTCGTTGCTGTACCCGTACATGCGCTGGGCCGCCTGGTTGGTGAAGATCACCCGTCCCTCCGCGTCGCACAGCGCCATGCCCATGGTGCTCGCCTCGATGATGGAGCGCATCAGGCTCTGGTTCTCGCGCAGGTACTGCTCCTGCCTCTTCGATTCCGTGAGGTCGGTGAGGATGCCCTGGAAATGACTGACGCTGCCGTCCGAGGCCTTGCGCACATAGGTCTCGTCCCGTATGTATCTCAGGTCGCCCCGACCTGGTGACGATGCGGTACTCCTGGATGAACATGGGGGTGTCACATTCGAGGAACCGCCTCAGCTCGCATCGGACCCGTCTCCCGGTCCTCCGGATGGACCAGGTCCGTGAATGACATTTTGCCGGAGGTCAGCTCCGCCGCCTTGTACCCGTAGCGCTCCACGTTGTCCGAGACATAGGCCACCGACCATTGCGGGTCCGCCCGCCATACCATGGCCACCGTGCCGCTGTGGTCCAAGATGGACTCCAGCTCGTCCGGTCCCACCGAGGTGGGTGGCAACGTCTTCTGGGGGATATGCCGGAAGGCCATCACCCGACCGATGAGCTTGCCCTCCTGTATCAATGGGTTCGAGGAGACGGCGATGATCCGCCCGTCCTTCATGATGATGGAGCCGATGTCCGGCCTCATGGGGTCGGTGCGCACCTCCATGAAGAAGGAGAACAGCGCCTCGGGCTTGGTCACCTTGGTGAGCATGGGTTGAAGGTAGGCCATCTGACCGACCTTCATCTGGGCCTCCTCCAGGCCCCAGAGCTCGAGCAGGCGATGGTTGTGCATGACCAGTCCGCCGTCCAGGCCTATGGCTATGACCCCGATGGGGAGGCTCTCTATGGTGGACCGGAGCACGGCCATGGGGTCGCGGTTCCTTAGGCCGCCATCCCGGGCGCAGGCCAGGTTGGCCACGGCCTCGCGCAGCTCCACGAAAACCGCGCGGGACCCCGCCTTCTTCTGGATGTAGGCGTCGGCGCCGGCCTGGAGCGGGTCGGACTCGACCTCCTCCTTGCCCCTGGCGGTGAACATGATGAAAGGGGTGGTGTTGCCATGGCCTCGGAGCTCGCGCAGCACCTCGATGCCGTTCTTCCTCGGCATCTGGTAATCGCAGATGATGACGTCGAAGCTTTCCTTCTCCAGGCGCTCGACGGCCTTGACGCTGTTGGCCTCCGTCACCACCTCGATGTCCCCGCCGTCCTCCAGGATCTCCTTGATGAGGTCCAGCATCGATTCCTCGTCGTCAATGAAGATGACCTTGGCTGGCATGACCGTTCGTACCTGATTGCATTGAGCGCGCTCCAGATTATAAACGGTGCCTGCCTGGATACCATTTTTGATAAGCAAGGTGGAATTAATGTCGGCCTCAGACGAAGAGGGACTTGGTCATCAGCTGCACCACGTAACCGGCCGCCGCGCCCACCCAGACCATGACCACGAAGTGGATGCCCGCGGTGGCCAGGTGGCCGCCTTTGACCAAGGGCAGCATGATGGAGGAGAACAAGGCATGGATGAGGATGACGCCCACCACCATGTTGGTCAGCAGCTCGATGTTGTAGGAGGCGTTGAAGATGTTGTTCAGGAATCCGCCGGTGGCGATGCTGCTGGTATCGCCGGCCAGGTTGCTCACCACATCGCTCATGTACTCGGTGATGCCCACGGTGATCCACATGGTGAAGGCCAAGGCGATCATGATCCCGTAGAGCACGCCGACGAAGCTCGAGCTTATGGAGATGCGCTTCTTGCGGATGGCCAGGATCTTGAAGAGGTTGTTGCTGATGAACAGGCTGGTCTCCTCCGGCTTGGAACCGGAGAGGACGCACTGGGTGTACATGCCGCTGAACTTCTTGATCATGTTGCTGCTGGTCTCGGCGGAGAAATGGCCCCAGGAATCGGTGGGACTGATGTGCATGGCCAGACGCTTCGACAGGTTCTGCACCGCCGAGGTCAATGGCCCGAACTTGTGTATGGCCAGGTTCTTCACCGCGCCAGGCATGGTCTGGCCGCTGACCGAGCACGAACGGCCCAAGGAACGGATGAACGCCCCGAATATCTCGTCGCGCTTCTCGATCTTCTTCTCCTCGCGCATGATCATGATGCCCGGGATGAGCACTGGCAGGCAGACCGTGGCGGCGAACAGCATCAAAGGTATGTCCAGCGGGCTGAGCAGGTAGTACAGGCCCACCATGCCCAGGACGGCGATGACCACCGCGATGATCATCATGCGGTCCCTCTCGGTGAGGAGCCCCGCCTTATATTTCTGGCGGAGGGGGTACCATATATCGTCCTTGGGCACCTTAGATAGGATCAGATATACGAATGCCCCCTCCATTATCATAAAGCCGATCACGATGCCGTAGATCAGCGTGTCCGCCGTCTGGGAGCCCAGCAGCGGGATGATGGACACGAAGACGCAGATGAAGATCAGGGCGGTGATGGCGCCGCTGAAGATCTCCTTGACGAAGTCCACGTCCTTCAGGCTGCCCTCGCACTTGAGCACGTACTCGTCCATCATGACGTCGTGCTCGTTCTTCATGAAACGGTCCAGCTTCTCCCCGATGTCCACCGCGTGCCCTAGCCTGGAGAAGAAGTCGTTCTCCATGCGGCTCGGTGTGTGCGAGGCGATGAAGCGGCAGGCCTCCGCCACCGAGACGTTGTAGTACTTCATCAGGCGGAAGATCTTCATGGAGTCCTTGGCCAGCGGGCCATACTCCCTCTTCTGGGCCATGATGAAGAACACCTTGTCGAAGGGCATGTCCGAGGTGGACAGCGCGGCCAGCTCGGTGACGTACAGCGGCATGCTGCGGTCGATCTTGATGCGCCGGCTCGACGCCGAGACCCAAGGCCAGATGATGATGACCGCCACCAGGAAGTAGAACATGGCGAACATGGCGATGAGGGTGAGCTGGTCCAGCAGCGGCCCGATGGTGAACCACATCAGCGCTGGCAATGCGATGCCGCACATGGTGATGGTCAGCGCCAGAAGCATCAGGTACTTCTTCCGGGGCATGTCCATGGTCTGCAGAGCCTGTCCGTACTTCATCCTCACACCTCAGTACACGAAGGGCAGCGAGTCCGGGCCCTTCTCGTAGTAATCGTTGAACACCTTGACCACTTCCTTGTAGCCCACGATGTTCAGGTCCACCATCTTCTGGATGATGCGTTCCCTCTTCTTCAGGTCCTTGTAGATGTCCTTCTTGTCCGAGTAGCCGTGCTCCAGCGCGATCTTGTTCTCCAATATGTGCGAGTTGTTCATGCCCCGGAAGTTATGCCGGTCCTTGTTCGGGTCCCACTTGAACACCACGCGGGTCATGATGCCGCCGGCCTCCCGGT
This sequence comes from Methanomassiliicoccaceae archaeon, assembly GCA_963789555.1. Lineage (GTDB taxonomy): Archaea > Thermoplasmatota > Thermoplasmata > Methanomassiliicoccales > UBA472 > JACXTP01. The sequence goes on from CAWBKY010000006.1 coordinate 93,456, forward strand.
TGAAGCCGACGAACTCCTCCACGTGGGTGACGCGGCGGAGGAAGCGTCCATTGACGCTCACCGCCGATTGGAATATGATGACGTTGACGTTGTCGATGAAAGAGAGCGGGATGTTGACCGGCTGGCCGGTCATCCTCTGGATGAACTTGGTGGAGGTGGAGGCGTGGAAGGTGGCGATGACCGGGATACCGGTCTGCATGCATTGGTAGGCGGTCCTGGCCTCCTCACCACGTATCTCACCGATGATGATGTAATCGGGACGGGAACGCAGCGCGGCGCGGAGCAGGTCGAACATGGTGACCCTCGCCTCCTCGGGACCGGCCTCGCGGGTGACGCAGCGCTGCCAGGAGCGCTGGCACGGCTTCACCTCTGGCGTATCTTCCACGGAGTAGATCTTGCCGCGGTGGTCGATGAGGGTGAGGATGCCGTTCAGGGTGGAGGTCTTACCGGACGCCGTCTCACCGCAGATCATGATGTTGATCTTGTTCTCCAGGCAGAGCCACAGATAGGCGCCGAGCTCGGCGCTGAACGTGCCCCATTTGATGAGCTGGATGGGCGAGATCGGTTCCGGCGCGAACTTACGGATGGTGAAGCTGCTGCCCCGGGCGGAGATCTCGTTGGAATAGATCATGTTGATACGGCTGCCGTCCGGGAGCACGCCGTCCACGATGGGCTTGGAGGCGGACACGGGCCGCCCCATGCGCTCGGACATGGAGATGAAGAACTCGTTCAGGGCGAGCTCGTCGTCGAAGCGGATGTTCGTCTCCAACGCGTACTGGAAGGCCTTGTGGGAAACGCGTATGCGCGATGTGCCCACCAGGTGGATATCCTCGATGTATTGGTCTAGGATGAGCGGCTCGATGACCCCGAAGCCGACGATGTCCCTCTGGATGAAATATTTGAAAAGGTCGTACTCCTCTTGGCTGACCCGGACCCGCTCGCCGGTGGTGAAGATCTTGGAGCCTGGGAACTTCTTCAGGATGTTGGCGCCCTCCTCGCCCTCCGCCACCTCGACCACCTGGTCGAAGAGCTTGCCGAGGATGCGCTCCAGGTCCTCCTTCGTCTCCGAGGAGTCCTCGCCCGAGGCCCGGGTCAGGATGGAATGCTTGATGGCGCGGAGCTTCTCCTTCTCCATGTCGTCCAGCTGCTTCTCTATGCTGGCGTACTGGTTCTTGTTGGCGTTGATGTGGATGAAGCTCGAGCCGACCTTGTAGATGAAGTTGCACGCCTTGGGGTCGTTCTGCGCCTCCTTGCGTATCTCCGCAAGGTCACGGATGGTAAGAGTCTCGTAGTAGCGCGGCAGCTTAGAGGTGGCCCTAGAAAGCTCCTCGACGTACTGCTTCAGATACCAGTTGTGCTCTGTCTGTCTTATCAGTTCCTCATCCATATCTATCAGGTGCCCGTTGATAGGTCTGGATCACGCGCTTGTGTCTCTCAAGTCGGTCCTTTCGTTCCTCGTCTCCCGAACCTCAGCCCGACACGTCGGTGATCTCGATCACCATGCCGGACCGCGGCTCGATGCGGTATCTCATCTGCTCCTCCACTTGTCCCCTGGCCCTCAAGAACCTTTTGACCTGAATCTCGCGGCTGATTCCACCTTTGTTCCTCATCTCGAGGTTCAGGTAGACGTCCGCCGACAGGCGCACGGGTTCCAAGCTGGCTATGCCAGCCTCGGCGGTCAGGATGACCGTCTTGCCCGATCGGGCCACCTTCTTCAGGAAGCCCATCAGGCTCTGCGCCTGGTTGTTGTCCAACCGGCGGTTGATAAGGGAGGAGAAGGAATCGACGATCAGCACGTCGCGCTCGTAGAGCTGCGGCGAGCCGATCAGCTTGTCCAGGAAGTCGTCCCGGACCATGGTCTGCCCCAACAGGGGGTAGACCGGAAGGTAGAGCAGCTTCTGGCTGAGCAGGTGCGGCCCTACCTTGTACTCGATGGAGTACATCTGATCGATGAAGTCCTTGATGGTCATCTCCGTGGAGACGAACGTGACGGAGGCCCCATTGGCCAGCAGCCCGTAGCATAACCGTTGGCTGATGACGCTGCGCCCTGAGCCCTCCACGCCCTCGATGAGCATCACCGCTCCCTTGGGCAGTCCGCCTCCAAGCTTGGCATGCAGCTCGTCGGACTTGATGAAGATGGGATAGAGACCGCGGTCCTTGGGCTTCTCCTCTGGTGCCGGTCCTGCCATGTTTCTTCACCTCTCGTCCTTGCTTCATGCCCGAAATCGTTTCAGATGCGGAACGTCAGGCTGTCCGCCTCGCCGTCCCCCGTGATCACCTTTACGACGTGATCCCCCGGGGCCAGTGAAATGTTGATCGTGATCTGCAGCACCGCCGAAGGCACCCATTGCGCTCCGTTCCGAGCCCAGTACCTGCAGGGCGGTGTCATTGGTGTAGCTCCCGTCCATCATGACGAAGAGCCCTTGCGTGGTCAATGTGGAGGACCCGGTGTTCTCCACGTAGATGGTCAGGCTGGTGCCGTCGTAGGGCACCATGGCCGGGTCGTTGATGATGGCGATCTCCGATTGCATCGCCTCGGTCATGGCCTCGGACTCGACATCGATCTTCTGGGCCATCTCGTAACCGACGCTGATGAAGACGCCGGCCATCGAGGCGGCCACCACCACCGCGGCGATGAAGAAGATCATGTGCGTTACTGACGCGTCGGATGCCATTCTCTCACCTCATGTGTGGTAGGCCGAGGCCCACTCCTTCACGGTCACCTTGAGTCGGGCGCCGTCGATCTCCATCGGGAAATCGATCACCATCTGCTCGCCTGGGGCCCAGAGCTTGCTCCCTGGGTGTCCTTGCACCGTCAATGTGATCAAGCGTCAGGTCGGCCAGAGCGCCGTTCACCAGGATGTCCACGTCGTCGAGGTCGATGGCGGCCTCGCCGTCGTTCACCAGGGTGACGGTGTCGTTGGCATCGTCCACCTCCACGATGGAGATGGACGTGTCCATCATTCTCTCGTACCTTTCCGTCTGTTCGTTCTGGGAGTTGATGAGCGAGTCCTGGAAGTGGTCGAACGATCCGAAGACGATACCGAACAGGATCACGAACGTCGTGAACAGTATCGCCGAGGCGGCCGACACACTGAGACCCATCTCAGTTCACTTCCAAGCGCCTCAGTTCCTTGAACCAGTGCTCGATCTCCTCGTACTCCTGGTCCGAGACCTTCTGTCCCTTCTGCTTCTTGCCGTAGAACCGGTCCATCTGGAACTCCACGATCTTGACGACCTGGTTCATGATGTAAGGGTCCGACACGGCCACAGGGTGGGTGAAGGTGTCCTCGTGCTTGCTCGGTGCCTTGGTCTCGGGCTTGGGCTCCGGGACGAATGGCAGCACCTCTCTCGGCGCTGGTATCGGCTTGACCGGTTCCAGCTTGATCGGTGTCTTCGGCTTTATGGCGCTGACCGGTACCGCCTCGAAGTTGTCCTCGGGGCGGAGCAGCATGTCCGCCACATCATCGTCGAGCTCGGGCAGCGTCTCGATCTTGGGAACGGCCTTCGTCTCCACCTTGGCCTCGGCCTTCGCCTCGTTGGCCTTCTTGGTGGTGCTGTTGTCCACGAACGGGTTGTACTCCCGGCTCACGGCCTCGTACACCTGGAGCAGGCTCCTCATGGAATCGTTTATGGAGCCGAGGTCTCCTTTGATCTGCTCAATGTCGCTTTTCAGGCTCTTCCCCTGCATCTGCAGGGTCTCCACCTGTCCCTTCACGTCCTCCATGGTGGCGCCCAGAGCGGTGACCTTCTCATCGCTCGCATCGGGTTGGGCCACAGCGAAGTCGGGCCGTCCCAGCTCCGAGCCGAGGCCCGAGCCGAGCGTACCAAGGGAACCGCCCATCGACCCGCCCATGCCTTCGTTCGGCATGACCAGCGTGTCGCCGTTCGGTGCTTCCATCTCGCCCATCATCCCTGAGAGATCCTCGCCTCCCTTCTTCTTTCTAAACGATAGTATTGCTAGAAATGGAAGAAAGGAAGGAAGAGGACATCCACGGTTAGTTTCCGTAACATCACTCTCCTTTGGTTCTTAAATTTAAGAGGTTTAAGGTGTTTGGATCCTCTCAGCCCGATTAGGCCAGGTTGATCATGGCGGTGTCGAAGACCTCTGGCGTGTAGAACTGCACCAGGCTGGTCTGACCGTAGGCCGGCATGATCTTGATCTCTACGTTCTGAGAGTTGCACGATGCCGAACTGGGTCAAGGTCGATGGTGACCTTGATCAGGTCGCCCTGACCGACCATGTCAACCGCGCTGGTAGCCCAATGCCTCAACGCTGGACACGACCAAGGTCTGCGCAGCGGCGTAGTCGGTCGCAGATGCAGCAGCGGCCTTAGCGAACACAACGGTGTCTCCACCATCGGTGACAGAGATGACCACGTTGTCCATGTTGATGGACGGGCTACCGGCGGCGAGCCTCATGTAGATGTCAACAGAGTCCAGTTGGGCGTAAGTCGCAGTTAACAGTACCCACGACATCGTAGGTGATGAAACCAGAAGCGACGTTCTGGATCGCCTGCTCACCGGTGTTCTGGGCCTGTTCCCTCACGCTGTTGGCGGTGCTGATCAGTACAGATGCGGCAACCGCGGCAACGAGCACCATCGCGATGAAGATGATCATCGTTCCGACGCCCATCTCCGCGCGCTTGTCGAACTTCTTCCATGTTTTCTTCATGTTTTGATCCCCTTTGCATTTAGGGGCCAGCCGTTCCACTATCCTAGTGAAGCTGCGCTAACCCTTTGGGCCCCTTGCGGTCGGACCTGTTTTACTCGCAGGATCCTACGCTTAGGACCCGCGGTCCCTGCAAGAGTATGAAAGAAACTTGGTTTTAGGGTATATAAACCTCCTAATTCAGGAATCAGCCATGATAACCAAAGATGATAATCACTCAAATCGTGAAATCATCTGGCTATGCTCTAGTGTCGAAAAATAAAGTGAAAAAGTGGATTTTCGGGGTTCGGCGACCGTGGCATCGGCCACCGGCCCGAGGTCGGACCGATCGGACCACCTGGCCATCCGTAGGTCATCGATGTCCGTGAGGGTCGCCGAACACCGGGTATTCGTGACCATCGCTGATGGAGACGAAGGGTATGGCGAAGGCCTCGATCCCTTCCCCCTTGACAATATGGCCAGAGGGGATCAGGGAGGTCATGGCAACACCGTAAAGATCTTTAGAATAGGTAAGGGCTCAGAGCAGCAGGCAGTCCCGGGGGATGAAGATCTCGAAGCGGGCGCCGCGACCGAACACACCGTTCTCGACTATCTCCAGGCACGTGATGCCGAGCATCTGCCGGATGAAGTAGAGGTCATGGATGGTGGTGCTTCCAGGCACCGGTTCGAATATCTCATGCTTCTTGCTGTCCGGTATCCCAGGACCATCGTCCTGCACCACCAGATGACCGCCGTACTCGCCCATGAAGAACTTGACCTCGATGTTCTCCGCCCCCTTGGCGTGCTTCAAGGCGTTCTCCAAGAGCTTCGGCAGCGCCTTGACGATCAGGGGGTCGGCGTAGAAGCTGACCTGGTCGATCTCACCGAAGTCGTCGTAACCATCGGAGTGCATCTCCTCCGCGGCGATGCGGCAGAGCTCAGGCAGCGAGAACCATCCCGGTTCCGCCTGCCCGATCATAGCGTAATCGATCACCAGCTGGGCATGCTTGTCCAACGGCGTGGCCATGGAGCGGACATGGCCATCTCCTCCGCCACCGCCATGGTCTCGCAGGGTGCTGAGACCGAACCGCCGGTCCCGGCGACGTCCTCCGTACCCTCATGCGAACAGGACATCCCTTCCAAGGGCTCTGTCCCGTCGATGTCCTCCATGGAACGGACATGGACCACGAAGGCCATGGGCGCGCCCTTGCCATTGAGCAGGGTGCGCAGATCCAGGGTGGCGTTCTCCAGACCGCCGTCGAGCTTGTTGAGATGGATGTTGACGCCTTCCAACTGGTAGCGTCGCCTCGCCTCCACCAGCATCTCCTTGCAGAGGTCCTGGTCATAATCTGGCACCGCCTTGGCCCAGAGCTCCTCGCCGACCTGGGCCGGCAGGAGCTCCTTGGCCTTATTGTTGGACATGCGCACCACGCCCACGTCGTCGATGACGAAACAGGGGTGTTCGAACTCCTCCAACAGCTGTTCGGCCAGCACCGTTCCCGACCCGTTCTCGCCATTCTCGCTCGGTGCCGCCTCGGCGCCATGGAACAGGTAGCATATCGGGGGTCCAGGCAGACGGATCATGCTCAGACCGTAACGCCGGTCGTTGCCATCCCGGTCCTTCAGGTAGAGGGCGTTCCCTTCCGGCAGCTCGGCCTTGAACCAGTCCGGAAGCAGTTCCACGATGTTCTTGCCCAGGATGTTGGCGGTCCCATTGGAGAGCAGCTCCTGCGCCTTGTCGGAGCGATAGATGACCAGGCCCTGATGGTCCGTGACCAGCAGCAGGTCCCTCTCGTTCTCCACCAGGCCATGGCAGGACAGCTGGGCGTCCTCGACCCTCTCCTCACGACGTTCGCGTGAGCAGCGACATATGACCATGCGCCCCTTGCTCGTGGAGACGGGATAGGTCCAGACCGTCAGGTCCACTTCCTTGGGGTCGTTGAACCACAACCTCACCTTGAGCGCCTCCTCGGGCGCGAGCAGGTCCAGTCCCAGCTGGGTCCTGCGCATCTCGGCGTCAAGGTAGGCCATGCCGGGTATGCGGTCGTCCAGGTCCATCAGCCCCATCCCCAACGTCTCCTGGGAGGGCAGCCCGGTGATGTTCTCCATGGAATGGTTCCACTGGATCACCTCGCCCTTCTCGTTGAGTATGAACATGCCCTGGTCCTGCAGGTCGAGCAGCGAATGCAGCACATGGACCAGGTCCATGATGGTGCGGAGCTCGAAGGTCTGCTCGGCGGCGTTCATACCTGGGACGCACTCTCGGCCTCGGCTCCGGTGCGATCGTCCTTCTGTAGACAGCACCAGCACGCCCGGTTCCTCGATGTCCAGGTCCAGATTGAAGAAGGTGCAGCGATAGCGGTCCCCGGTCCAGAGCTCGATGGGGACGTTATCCAGCTCCGCCTCCTTACGCGGGCGGATGACGCGTTCCATGAACTGATGGTGGTCGGAGACCCCGGCCAACATGGAGCTCAGCAGCGATTCCGGCGTGACGACGGTCTGATCGTGATTGATCGCGAACGCATCCAACCAGAGCTGGTTCCAGGCCAGGATGTGGCCGTCCTGGGCCAGCAGCATGGCCGGCAGGGGAAAGGCCTCCACCAACGGACCGATGGTGCGCTCCGGCAAAGGCTTGGCGCTGTTCAGCACCCCCTCCGAGACGTCCCTCCCGCTCCACTTGGTGCCGTTCATGGTCCCGGCCTCGTCGAACGTGGGCTCGACGCTGAAGTTGATCCAGATGGGGCGGTGCTCCACGTCCTCCGTCTCCACGATGAGGCTGTGGTAGCGGTCCATGCCCGCGCTCAGGCGGTGGCGCCACAGGTCCAGCTTGGCAGCGGTCTCCACGGTCAGGGGCAGGACGGAGCCGATGAGCGATTTGCCCACCACCTCGTCGCCCATGCCCAGGAGCTCCTTGACCTCGTCGTTCAGGGAGGTGACCCGAAGCTCCTTGTCGGTGCGTATGGAGAGCAGACCGCGTGCGGTCGGTGAGATCGACATAATCGTGCGAGGGGTCCGAACCCTCCTTCTCGGTGGATACCAGGTTGCGTATGGCGTGATAGAAGTCCTTGAAGACGCCCTTCTCGGCGTCGGGCCGGTCGGCCGGTTCGGCCTGTCCCGTGCCACTATCATCTGAACCGGTCGCATCGTAAGCCTCCGCCGGGCGGGGCTCGCCTTCGTCCTCAGACCACCTCAAAGTAGGTTCCCCCAGGGGGCAGAGAGCCCGTGCAGGCGGAGGGGGGTTTTGCTCGAATGGTGCAGGTGAGCATATTGATCGCCACACGCACTGTCCGGGGTTCTCTGCTCATTGATTCTCACCCTCGAGCGCTTTTAAAAAGGTCTTCTCCCAGTTACCAATGGTGATAATTACATCAGGCATAGGCCATGCGGTCGTCGCCGGCGTCCCGCTCCCGGAGTGATGGCAAGGAACCCGCAGGAGGTGGTTCATCGAGGCTGCCCAGGGTGCGATGGTGACGTATGACCGGATCACTCCTCGTCGGTACGGGGCAGGTGTCCTTGCCCTTGTTCTTGTAGAGGGACAGGCCGATCGTCACGGCCAGGATCACCCCGATCACCGCGAGGGACGCCAACACGGGCACGTGGACCCACTCCGCCAGCAGCATCTTCGCGCCCACGAAGGCCAGGATTGCCGCCAGCCCGTACTTGAGGTAGCAGAACGCGGTGATGGCGCCGGAGAGCGCGAAGAACATCGACCTCAGGCCGATGAGGGCGAAGGCGTTCGAGGTGTAGACGATGAATGGGTCGGTGGTGATGGCCAAGATGGCCGGTATGGAGTCCAGGGCGAAGACGATGTCGGTGGACTCGACGAAGACCAGGGTGACCAGCAGCGGCGTGGCCATCAGGGCGCCGGTCTTGGCGCGGGTCCAGAACTTGTCACCGTCATAGTCATCGCTGACCGGAATGACCTTTCGGAAGGCGCGCACGGCAAGGCTCTTGTTGACGTCGATCTTCTTTTCCTTGCCAAAGGCCATCTTGATGGCCGTGAACACCAGGAACGCGCCGAAGATGTAAATGATCCATTCGAACTGCTCGATCAGCGCCACGCCGGCGAATATGAACAGGCCGCGGAACACCAGTGCGCCGATGACGCCCCAGAACAACACTTTGTGCAGACAAGCCTGGGGGGTGCAGAAGTACCCGAACACCAGGATGAAGACGAAGAGGTTGTCCACGCTGAGCGTGAGCTCGATGAGGTAGCCGGTGGTGAACTCCAAGCCCTTCTGCGAGCCCATAGTAAGGAACACCAGGACGTTGAATGCCGCAGCCAGGGCGATCCAGAAGATGCTGTACTTGACCGCCTCCTTGACGCTGACCACGTGCGCCTTGCGGTTGAAGACGAAAAGGTCGATGAGGAGCATCGATATGATGAAGATGAAGAATCCCACCCAAAAGAGGGTCATGTTCTCGATCAAAGAAGGTCACCTCTACACGATGTTGTGCGAAACCACGCCCCCGACCATGGGACATTTCACAGGGTGGGAAATCACAATCCACTATATAGGTCAATAGGTCAACGACTGATGGCCATGAGATCGGGAGGGCACAGCTTGGCTGGTAATAAGGGCGGGCGGAGGGGGCTAAATGGGGGAGGGCCCCCTCCTAAGCGGTTTCCCCCAGGATCGTGAAAGAATTCCTGGAGTCTTTAGGGGTGTCCAACATAGAGGTTGAACGGGCCGCGATTACAGGACCACTATATTATCCTGACGCGACCTCGTTCTGTTCCTCCGAACCATCACTTCTTGCGCAGCTTCTTGTGGTCCGCCACCAGCTTGTCGACCACGCTCGGGTCGGCGAGGGTGGTTACGTCCCCCAGCTCCTCCTCTTGGTCGGAGGCGATCTTCCTCAGGATGCGCCTCATGATCTTGCCGCTGCGGGTCTTCGGGAGTCCGGGCGCGAACTGGATGACGTCGGGCACGGCGATCGGTCCGACCATGCGCCGGACGTGCATCACCAGCTCCTTCTTCAGCTCGTCGCTGTCCTCGATGCCCGTCTTCAGGGTGACGTAGGCGTAGATGGCCTCGCCCTTGATCTCATGCGGCATCGGGCACCACCGCGGCCTCGGCCACCTTGGGGTGCGAGACGAGCGCGGACTCGACCTCGGCGGCGCCGATGCGGTGTCCGGACACCTTGATGACATCGTCCACCCGGCCCATGATCCAGACGTAGCCGTCATGGTCCATGCGCGCCGAGTCGCCGGTGAAGTACAGGCCGCGCCAGCGGGACCAGTAGGTCTCGATGAAGCGCTCGTGCTGACCGTAGACGGTCCTCATGATGCCGGGCCAGGGCTTCTTGATGACCAGATAGCCTCCCTCGTTGGGACCGGCGGGCGTGCCGTCCTCCTTCATGACCGCCGGCTCGATGCCGAAGAACGGCAAGCGTGGCGGAACCGGGCTTGGTGGTGGTGGCGCCAGGCAGGGGCGTGATCAGGATGCCACCGGTCTCGGTCTGCCACCAGGTGTCCACGATGGGGCAGTGGCCATGGCCGATGTTGGTGTGGTACCAGATCCAGGCCTCGGGGTTGATGGGCTCGCCGACGGTGCCGAGCAGCCGGAGCGAGGACAGGTCGTGCATGTTGGGCCACTTCTCGCCCTTCCCTCATCAACGAGCGGATGGCGGTGGGCGCGGTGTAGAAGATGTTGACCTTGAACTTCTCCACCATCTTCCAGAACCGGTCCATCTGCGGGTAGGTGGGTATGCCCTCGAAGACGATCTGGGTGGCCCCATTGGACAGAGGTCCGTAGGTGATGTAGCTGTGCCCGGTGATCCAGCCGCAGTCGGCGGTGCACCAGTAGACGTCCTCGTCGCGCGAGGTCGAAGATGTACTTGGTGGTCAATGGTGGTGAAGACCATGTAACCGCCGGTGGTGTGCAGCACGCCCTTGGGCTTGCCGGTCGAGCCGGAGGTGTAGAGGATGAACAACGGGTCCTCGGCGTCCATCCAGACCGGGTCGCACTGGGGCGAGGCCTTGGCCATCTCCTCATGGTACCAGAAGTCGCGGCCCTCCTCCATGACGCACTCGTTGCCGGCACGCTTGACCACGATGACGCTCTTGATGGTGGTGCCGCGCTCCAAGGCGACGTCCGCGTTCTGCTTCAGCGTGACCAGCTTGCCGCCGCGGTGGTTGCCGTCGGCGGTGATGAGCACCTTGCAGTCGCTGTCGTTGATCCGGTCCCGGAGCGACTCGGAGGAGAATCCCCCGAACACCACGCTGTGCACCGCCCCGATGCGGGCGCAGGCGAGCATGGCGAAGACCAGCTCAGGGATCATGGGCATGTAGATGGAGACGCGGTCGCCCTTCTGCACGCCCTTGGACTTGAGCACGTTGGCGAACTTGCTGACCTCATGGAGGAGCTGTTGATAGGTGAAGGTGCGGACCTCGTCCTCGCCCTCCCCCTGCCAGATGATGGCCGCCTTGTTCTTCCTGGGGTCCCAGGGCATGGCGGTCCACGCAGTTGTAGCAGGCGTTGAGCTTGCCGCCCTCGTACCACTTTATCTTGGCCTCGTCCACGTCCCAGCTGAACGACTTGTGCCAGTGGGCGAACCAGTGCAGCACCTCGGCGTTCTTCTCCCAGAATGCGACCGGGTCCTTGATGGACTCATCGTACAATCGCTTGTACTGTTCCATGCTCTTGATGTGGGCGCGCTCGCTGAACTCCTTGGGAGGCTCGAACCTGCGGTCCTCCTCCATAACCGACTCAATCGTCTTTTCGCTCATCTGTGGTATTCCTCCTCAACCCCTGGTCCATGCTGAATTGGTTTTGATATGATGTCTGAGCAGCATGCATATTGGGTATTATTTATAAGAGTTTCGAAAAGCGCATCACAATAGCCATAATAATTAAACTTTTCGCAGATATATGACGATAATTGTCGATATATTTCGAAATCTGTATGGAAAATCCGAAAAATATGAATGAGAACGTTCCTCTCCCCCCTTTTTGTTGCGAATGGGGGCGGTTGCGCTACGAAATCTGTCGATGAGGATGAACGTCAATATCCTAAAGTCAGAGGATGCTGGTCGCTTCAGATGCGGGTGAGCAGCTCCTTCTTCTTCTGGTCGTACTCCTCGGCGGTGATGAGGCCCTTGTCCTTCAGCTCGCCGAGCTTGGCGATCTCCGAATACACGTCGGACTGTACTGGACGGGCAGCTGCCATCGCGCATCCTTTCGATCTCCATCTTCACGATGGAGATCATGCGCCGGACGTTGCCGCGTCTGGTGGCGAACATCTCGTAGATCTTGCCCCTGATGGTGAACTCGAAGGGGTGGCCGGTGTAACCCCCGCCCTCCTCCACCTTGTGCAGTTCGGAGTAGGGGAAGGAGATGACCTCGTCCTTTTTCTCACGCCCTTGGAAGATCAGGCGCCGGTCGGTGGCCGCCAGCATGCCCTCGCGTTCCGGCTCGTTCCCGGGGACGGTGTTCTTCAGGCGCCCGGAGAGCGAGTCCAAGATCTTCTCTTCCTTGCCTAGGTGCGGCAGCAGCGCGGAATAGTCCACCTTCAAGAGCCCCATGGTTTCCTAGAGGTTACCAGCCTGGGCGCTTTTAATGGTTGCCTCCAGCGTCGCCAAGGGGAGATCAAGCTCGGTCCTTGATGAACATCCCTTGCTTGATCTCCTCGAACGCCTGCTCCAGCTCCTCCTCGGTGTTCATGACGATGGGCCCGCCCCAGGCCACCGGTTCCCTCAACGGTTCACCTGAGACCAGCAGGAAACGGACCCCGTTCTGCCTGCTCTTGACCATGACCGAGTCACCCTCACCGAACATCACCAGATGCTCAGGTCCGAACTGTTCGCTGCTGTTGTCGAAGGAGCCCTTGCCTTGGAAGACATAGGCGAAGGCGGAATGGCCCTCAGGCACGTCCAGCTCCCACTGCCGCTCCGGTGCGAGCTCCACGTCGAGGTAGCGCACCTTTACGACCAGGTCCTTGACCGGTCCGAGGGCGCCTTCGACCTTCCCGGCGACCACCTTCACCTCCACCCCGATCCGTGGCTCGATGACCGGGATCTCCTCCCTCTTGACCTCTCGGTAGCGGGGCGGCATCATCTTGTGCGCCCGGGGCAGGTTCACCCAGAGCTGGAAGCCCTGCATCATTCCCTCGGTCCGCCTGGGCATCTCCTCATGCATGATCCCGCTCCCGGCGGTCATCCACTGCACGTCGCCCGAGTCCGATCACGCCCTGGTTGCCGATGTTGTCCCGGTGCTCCACCTCGCCTTTGATCATGTAGGTGACGGTCTCGATGCCCCGATGCGGATGCAGGGGGAACCCGGCCATGTAGTCCTTGGGGTCCTCGGAGTGGAAGTCGTCCAACATGAGAAAGGGGTCCAACCTCTCCACGTCCCGGAACCCGAAGGCGCGCTGGACCTTCACCCCGGCCCCTTCCAGGAGGGGCTTGCTGCGGTTGACCTTGACCACCGGACGGAGGCTCATGCCCTGAACTAGCGAGGCGGGGTTATTTATTGCTGATGCCGGGCCCGTAGACCAGGCGGAACCTTTCGCACACCAGCATCATGTCCTCATCGAATTCCAGGCCGATCCTGGCCAAGGACCGGGAGAAGAAGAACCGGTGCACCTCCCTCCAATGTTCCAGGGACCGGTCCCCCTCCCCCTCCTCCCAGGCGAAGTCCGCGTCGACCTCGTTGAATCTTCGGAGCCGCACCTCGGCGATCTCAATGATGCACAGGGGCTTCCCGATCCCGCTCAGCACCATGGTCAGGTCGCCCACCTGGGGCAATGCATCGCCATCCGCCTCCCACTCCGCCAGCGCCGAGCAGGTGGCGGTCTTGGTCCCCTTGGCGATCAAACCACCGAGCTCGTCCGCCATGGCCGGCCCCTCTCCCCATCTCTCCTCGGTGCGCTTCCTCATCGGGTAGGGGGAGCCCTCAGGCAGCGATGAAAAGAATGCGGTCCAATAGGCCTCGATAGGTGTCATCGTCGCCTCTCATCCCCATGGGAACCCATTCAGGATATTTCAAGATGGAGTTCCATCGGAAGATGATCATGAAAATCGATCATCGCAAAAGACCATCGAGAACATCGACAACATATTCTATCAATGGGGCCATTCCGCACTGGTGGGTGAATGAGGAAGCTCCTGGTCGTTGCGGTCGTTCTCATGCTGTCGTTCTCGGCCATCGTCGGTGTCCTCCTCCTCTACCAACTGGCCTGGGCCGGAGGATGGGAAGGAGGGTGAGGACCCCATCACGGTGGACCCACAGCCTGCTGTCGGTCCACTTCATCGACGTGGGCCAAGGCGACGCCACCTTGATCATGGCCCCCAGCGGCGCCCGCATCCTCATCGATGCCGGGCCGCTCGATTCCGAGGAGGTGCTGCTGTCATACCTGGCAGCCTACAACGTCACCCACCTGGACGCCTTGGTGGTCAGCCACTCCGACTCCGACCATTGCGGCTCGGCCGACGATGTGCTGCGCGCCATGGACGTCGACCTGGTGGTCCATTCAGGTTTCTATAAGGACACACCCGCCTACGCCGATTTCCTGGAGGCGGTGCAGGAGGAGGGATGCCCGGTGCTCACCCGGGATACGCTGGATGAGGGTCAATACCTGGACCTGGCGGACGACCTCACCGTCCAGGTGCTGAGCGCCTACCGCGAGGCGCATGACTCCAACAGCGCCAGCATAGTGCTCAAGGTCACCTACGGGAGCGAGGACCTCCTTTTCATGGGGGACGCCCCCTCCGGGGTGGAGGACTGGACCATGCGCAATTACGACATCGATGCCGAGGTCCTCAAGGTGGCCCACCATGGGTCCTATTCGTCCACCTCCCAGGAGTTCCTGGCCGAGGTCACCCCTCGATATGCCGTCATCTTCTGCGCCGCTGGCAACGATTACGGATATCCTCATGACGAGGTCATTGAAAGGCTCGGGTCCGTCGGGGCCGAAGTTTGCCGAACCGACCTTTCTGGGACCATCGTGCTGCAGACAAACGGCACTGCGATGGAGAGGCTCATCTGACCGCCTCGGACCTTACCAAGGCTCGGGCCAACACACCGTCTATCGAGGGCGCTTGGCCATCGGTATTGTAAGGTCATTCCCTGTCCAATCTGCGCAAACCGATGAGCGGGATCCGCCCGGCCGGGGTGAGCGAGTATATCCTCCAGTTCCTGCTCTGCCTCCAGGTGACCAGCTCCGCCTCCTCCAGGAGCTTGAGGTGGTAGGAGAGCTTGGAATTGTGAGGCCGGCGACCTCGCGGAGGATGCAGGGACAAAGGTCGCAATATTGCAGCGATTCCAGCAAGGAAAGGCGCATGGGGTCGGAAAGGGCCGCGTGCTGGGCCGCCACCGTTGATGCGCGACCCCTCGGACGAAAGAGCGCTTCTGAGACCCTCCAGGCCGCCACAGGCGCGCAAGGCCTACGCCACATCATCGGGCAGGTTCATCTCGCCCTCGCCGCAGCACTTCTTGCGCATGGACCGATATCCCCCTATGGTCCTTTAACATTTACCAGTTGGGAAGCTCCAGGTCGATCTTGGCGATTATCTCGTCCCGGATGTAGCGAAAGGTCCCCAGGACATGCTCCTCAGTGCCGCTCGCGGCGGAGGGGTCGGGGAAGTCCATGTGCATGATCGAGTCCCCCGGGAAGAAGGGGCAATTATCGGCGGCATCGCTGCACACCGTCACGACATAATCGAAATGCTGGCCTCGGAACTCGTTCATCGATTTGGACCGATGGGAGGAGATGTCGATGCCTATCTCCGCCATCGCCCTCACGGCAGAACGGGTTCAGCTTTCCCGGTCTCACACCAGCGCTATGCGCCTCCCATTGCTCGGAGTATCTGGAGTTGACATAACCCTCCGCCATCTGGGAACGGGCGGCGTTATGGGTGCAGAGGAACAACACCCTTCTCCTTCCGTCATGCATCACCTCGGCTTGAGCGCAACGATCCTGTCGTTGGCGATACATTTGTATGCCTGATATAAGACCTCGACGTCCGGGACCGCTCGCCCGTGCCCGTTTCTCCTCCGCCATGCTCTGCGCGAACTCCATCGCCTCCTCATCCGAGTAGAGTCGCCTTTCCTCCACTTCGACATGGGTGAAACCAGCCTCTTGGAGCAAAGCGAGGTAGCTCTTCCTCCAGCATGGCGCCGGCCACGCAGCCTCCCCACAGCTCTGGATCGTTCCTTGAGCCTTCCGGCAGCTCCTCTGACCAACACCCGGTCCGATATGGCCAGTCGCCCCCCGGGCTTGAGCACGCGGAACGCCTCCCGGAAAACACGAGGTTTTGTTCGGGGCCAGGTTGATGACGCAATTGCTGATGATCACGTCAGCGGTGCATCGGGCAGGGGCATGTGCTCGATCTCCCCCAGGCGGAACTCGACATTGTCAGCCCCATCCTCTTGGCCGATGCTCTGGCCTTCCACACCATCTCCGGGGTGGCATCGATGCCGAAGGCCCTTCCCTCCGGACCGACCTTCTTGCTCGCCAGGAAAACATCCATGCCCGCGCCGCTGCCCAGGTCCACCACCACCTGTCCCGGTTTCAGTCGGGCCAGGGCCACCGGGTTGCCGCAGGCGCAGTTGGAGGAAAGGACATCCTCAGGGATGTCGCTCAGGTCCTCCTCCGAATAGACCTTGATCATCTCCGATTGTTTTGGACCATCGCAGCAGGAGCGGGACTCGGTCGCCAGTCTTCCATAGGTATCCTTGACGGCCTTTCTCATGTCCTCATTGTCCTTATTCATTTTTAAGCACCATTAGTTTCAATTAAATTTGAAATGATTCTATCCTATATTATTAACCTTTGTTTGAGTGCGAAATTAAATAATAAAAATAATGCTGGAATACAAAAAAGAAGAGATAAATTACTTTCTCATGCACAATAGTTAAATATTGTTTAAAGCTCTAAGGTATTTCAAAACTAATTGAAATATAGGGGATCTCAAATGAGCGAAGCTGTCCACGTGTCCCAGAAGTTATCCTTCCTGACCCGGTATCTCACCATCTGGATATTCGCCGCCATGTTCCTCGGCGTGGCCTTGGGCGTCCTCATCCCTGGCCTGGCGGACTATCTAGATTCGCTCAGCGTCGGTACCACCTCCATACCGTTGGCCATCGGCCTCATTCTGATGATGTACCCGCCCCTGGCCAGGGTCAAGTACGAGGAGCTTCACAAACTGCGGGAGCGCCCGGAGACCAAGCAGATGGTGCTCGTCTCCCTCTTCCTGAACTATCTGGTCGGCCCCATACTCATGTTCTTCCTGGCCTGGATATTCCTGCCCGACCAGCCGGAATACCGCATCGGGGTCATCCTCACCGGACTGGCGCGCTGCATCGCCATGGTCATCGTGTGGAACCAGCTTGCCGAGGGAGATAACGATTACGCGGCGATACTGGTGGCCTTCAACTCCATCTTCCAGATCCTGACCTACTCGTTCTATGCCTACTTCCTCATCTCCGTGGCCTCGGAATGGATATCGCCCGGTTCCGGCGTGGACGTGGACATATCCATCGCCTCCATCGCCATCAGCGTCGCCATCTACCTGGGCATACCTTTCCTGGCCGGCATCTTAACCCGCTATACCCTAAGACCCAGGAAGGGGGCGGACTGGTACGACAACAAGTTCATGCCGGTCATGGGCAAGATATCGCTGCTGGCGTTGCTCTTCACCATCGTGGTCATGTTCTCGCTCAAGGGCGAGTACATCGTGGAGCTGCCTGGTGACGTGATCCGCATCGCCATCCCCCTGCTGATCTACTTCGTCGTCATGTTCACCTTCTCCTTCTACCTCTCCATGCGGCTGAAGTACCCGTATGGGAACGCCACCGCCCAGTCGTTCACTGCGGCGAGCAACAACTTCGAGCTGGCCATCGCGGTTGCGATAGGCGTGTTCGGCATCGGCTCCGGCGTGGCCTTCGCCGCGGTGATCGGTCCGCTGGTGGAGGTGCCGGTGATGATAGGGCTGGTGAACCTGGCCTTCTGGTTCCGCGCCCGGTACTATGGTCCAGATGGACGGTTGAAGAGCGCCACGAGCGGGGGATAGTCCATGGACCCACTGACCAAGGAGCTGGTGGCCATCGCCGCCTCGGTGGCGGCCCGGTGCCAACCCTGTTTCGACCACCATCTCAAGAAGGCGAGAGAGCTGGGCGGACCGGACGCCGACATCAAGGAGGCCATCATCATTGGCCGATAGGATCGGACAGGTCGGAGGCCAGCGCATGATGGATTTCATAGAGGTTAGGACTAAGGAGGAAAGATGACATCGAAGGTCCGCGTAAATATGCGCCTGTGCGACAAGGTGAGCACGATAATGGCGACAACCAACCCGGATGGAACGTTCGACATCGAGGTGCAGACCACGTGCGATAACGTCCGCGAGTTCTCCAGGGGACTGGAATCGCTCACCATCACCGATCTCACCGACAAGGTGAACGGTAAGGTCTTCGACAGGATGAGGCAATGTAAGATGAGCGCCAACTGCCTGGTGCCGGCCGGTCTGATCAGCGCCGGATGGGTGGAGGCAGGCATGATAGCCGCCTCGAACGCCAAGAAGAACAAGTGCAACGAGGTCGAGTTCGTTTTCGATTGAAAGAACAAAAAAAGGAAAAGGTTTGGAGGGGGGGTATTAGGTCAGCTCAGGCCTTTCCACCACAGACTTGGGACATGGTGCCGGCCTGGTACTGGGTTTGGGCCATGGATTGCTCCTGGCTCTGCACCTGGGCGCACATCATCTGTCCCGAGCACTCGCCATCCTGCAGCTGCAGGCGCTCCCTCACCTGGTCGCAGGCTGGCTCGCAGATTCCATCAGTGCCATCGCAGGTCCCATCATTGGCCCTGATCCGGTCCTGCTCCATGAGCATCGTCCGGTCCTCGGGGCACGATCCGCAGGTCCCATCCTGGGCTTTGGTGCGGTCCTGCTGCCTCAGCATGTCCTGGTCCCCGGTGCATTGTTCGCAGGTGCCGTCCTTGACCTGGTCCATGGTACAGTCTCCATTCGCGCCGCTCGTCCCATTTTCGGACGCTCCTTCGTTGGTCGCTAGGGACATCGGCACGAGGAGGATCGCTCCTATGAGCACCGCGCCCACGACCATTAACGCTGTTAATACCTTCATTTTCTTCATCTCCGCTCCCGACCCGGGGCCGGGAACGGTCCATCTCATTTCTGTGAAAACGTTTATCAAACCTTCCATGAAAACAATGAAAAGTGGCGTGAAAAGTGAAAACTGGCTAAGAAAGGTCTACTTATCGACAGTGACCTTGATCTTGTTCGTGGAGCCGTGCCTCTCCTTGCTCACGACACCTTTCTCGATGAGCCGATCGATGACCCGTGACACCTTCGCATCGGACCATTTGAGCTTGACGATGAGGTCCTTCTGCAAAGCCTCCCCCCCATTGTCGACGACGGCTCGGAACATCGCCCTCTCGTCGCCGGAGAGCAGCCGAAGCACCAAGTAGTCCTCCTCGGTCGGACCCGGTTGCCCTTCTCAATGGAAGGCACCAGCGGACCTTGCGGTTCCTCCTTCGTCGGGACGACCTCAACCTCGTTCAAAGGTTGGTATTCCTCCCTCAAGAAGAGGAGCATCAGACCGGCGGCAAGCAGAAAACCACCGATTGCAGCCAAAACGACATTTGATGAACGCGTAGGCGACCTGGTCATTGGAGTGCATACCACTGCCACCCAGCTCCTCTGGCATGGCCAGACCGATCACCACCATGATGGCCCCGATCGCAATCAGGACGATCGCCAAGACACGGACCGCTTTGATCATACCGTTCGTCATGAGATGTCCATGATATGTATAAAATGAGCCCACCTAGAAACGATGAAAATAATAGATCGATGCCAGTTACGCGAAAACAAAGATAATGGATCAAGATCGATCGAGGGTGGACCATGCCGTCCACCGCTCATGTTCCATAATAAAGTGCCGGATGTTTCTATAAATCTATCCTTTTCATGGTATCTGAAGATGGCGCGAAATCACCCTGCCATATTTTAATAAAAGTTCAGACCAGGGATTCCCAATATCAAGATCTTGTGAGGGAGCCATATGTCGGATGAAAGGGTATCGGAGATAATCTCCGTGGAGTGCCTGCGGGTCCCTGCTGAGGAGCTCACGCCGGAGAAGATAAAGAAGAAGACCGAAGAGAGGACCATGGACGAATCGTCCAAGCAGGTCCTGAAGAAGACCATGGAGGAGGGCATCGAGACGGCCTGGGACCGTTTCGAGAAGCAACAGCCCATGTGCAAGTTCTGCTCCACCGGCGTATCCTGTCAGCGTTGCGCCATGGGGCCTTGCCGATTGATGGGCGGGGACCGAGTGCGGGGCGTTTGTGGCGCCGACGCGGACCTCATCGTGGCCAGGAACCTTCTGGACCAGATAGCGACCGGGGCGGCATCGCACTCCGACCACGGGCGCGAGGTGGTCGACACTTTATTGAAGACATCACGAGGTGAGGCGCCCTCTTACACCATCACCGATGTGCCGAAGTTGAAGCGACTCGCGAAAGAGTACGGGATCGACATCGAGCGACCCCTGGAGAAGGTGGGCGAGGACCTGGCGAAGGCCATGCTGGAGGAGTTCGGCACATTGAAGGGCGAGCTGCAGATGCCCAAGCGGGCGCCCGAGGAAAGCGTCAAGATCTGGAAGGAGGCGAACATCCTGCCCCGCAGCATCGACCGGGAGATCGTGGAATCCATGCACCGGGTGCACATGGGCGTGGGGGCGGAGTTCAGCGACATGCTGGTCCAAGGCATGCGCGCCTCCATGGGCGACGGTTGGGGCGGTTCGATGATGGGCACGGAGATATCGGACGTCCTGTTCGGCACCCCGACCATTCGCCGGTCCAAGGTGAACCTGGGCGTCCTGAAGCACGATCATGTCAACATATCGCTGCACGGTCACAACCCGGTCCTCTCGGAGATGGTGGTGAAGGCGGCGGGCCTCCCGGAGATGCAGGAGAAGGCCAAGGGGTTGGGGGCGAAAGGCATCAACCTGGTGGGCCTGTGCTGCACCGGCAACGAGCTGCTCATGAGAAAGGGCATCCATCAGGCGGGGAACCACATGGACCAGGAACTGGTCATCACCACCGGGGCCTTGGAGATGATGATAGTCGACTACCAGTGCATCTTCCCCACCCTCACCAACACGGCGGCGTGCTTCCACACCAAGGTGGTATCGACCTCGCCCAAGTCGAAGATACCTGGCAGCCTCTACTTCGAGATAACCCCGGAGAACGCCCTGGAGCAATCGAAGCTGATGATCAAGATGGCCATCGAGAACTATCCGAACCGGGAGCCGAAGCGGGTCCTGATACCCGACCACCCCATGGACGCCATGGTCGGTTTCTCCGTCGAGGCCATCCGGGACGCCCTCGGGGGCAGCCTGAAACCGTTGCTCGACGTGGTCCTCTCCGGCAAGGTGAGGGGGTGCGCCGCCATCGTCGGTTGCAACAACCCTCACATCAAACATGACTTCGGCCACATCACCCTGGCGAAGGAGCTCATCAAGCGTGACATCCTGGTGGTGGAGACCGGCTGCGCCAGCATAGCCTGCGCCAAGGCGGGTCTGATGCTCCCGGAGTCGATCAAGGACGCGGGAAAGGGCCTGAAGGAGGTGTGCGGGTCGTTGAAGATCCCGCCGGTGTTGCACATGGGCTCCTGCGTGGACTGCAGTCGCATACTCAACCTGGTCGCGGAGCTGGCCCGTCTCGCCGGGGTGCGCATCGACCAACTGCCTGTGGCCGGGGCGGCCCCGGAATGGTACTCGCCCAAGGCCGTCGCCATCGCCAGTTATTACGTCGGAAGCGGGGTGAGCGTGTGCCTCGGGGATCATGCCCAAGATACCGGCAGCCCCAACGTGGTGCAGTTCCTCACCCAGGATGTGGAAGCGGCGGTCAACGCGAAGTTCTGGGTGGAACCCGACCCGAGGAAGGCGGCCGCGCTCATGTCCGACCATATCGAGATGAAGCGCAAGGACCTGGACCTATAGGCCTAATGAGGGGGAGATCGCAGACCCCCCACTCATTTTTTTTTACTGGGCTCTAGGATTATGCCGAAAGCCCTTTTGCACTCAATCCTCATCCTTGCGATAGGTCGCTTCCTGGGGCAGATGGTGGTATGGGCCTTCCTTCTCCATGAGCGAACCCGCATAGGCGCCCAGATAGGCGCTGCGTTGGTCCCGGACGTACTTGGACCGCATGCAGGTGTGGTCGTAAGCTATCTTCATGAGGTAGAGGAACCAGGCCACATAGGCCGAGGCGATGACGATGACCGACTCCCAGAGGATGGGGAACATGAAGGCCACGCAGGAGCACATCACCAAGCCCAGGGAGATGGCCGAGGCCACGAAGCTGGTGATGCGCAGGCTGCTGCCCGGCGCGGCGCCGAGGTTGGAGTAATCGATGCGGCGCACCACCTCATGCAGCTCCCGGACCAGGATGAAGAAGGTCAGGGCGCTGATGACTATGGCGCCGACGAAGGCGGCCAAGTGCATCCATTCCGTGGTGGAGACGGTGACCACCAACGCCGCCACGAAGGAGAAGAGCAGGGCCATGAACTTCTTGGAGGCATGGAAGGGCTTGAAGCTCTTCGGGAACACGAGCTTGCCCAGGGTGCGCTGGAAGACGGCGGCGCCGTACTTGATGGACTCCGGGAAGCGGACGCCGCACCAGTCGGCGATCTGATAGCTGCGCTTTATGAACACCGGGCAGAGGCTGGACATGAAGAAGGTGACCGCGCCGGCGATGGGGTTGAGGTAGGCCGCCTTGGTGACCAAGGGCACCTGGGAGGCGACCGAGGCGTACATGATGGACTCCCCGCCCCGGGCGGTGAAGGCGGAGCCGATGGTGACCGAGGCCCTGCGGTTGAAACCGACCAGGTAGGCCACGCAGGACATCACTATCACCTCGGCGAAGATGATGAGCAGCACGGCCCCGGCGATGGCCACCCAGACGGACGAGAACATGGCCGGGTCGATGAGCATGCCGAAGGAGACGAAGAAGACGGCGGCGAAGGCGTCGCGCAACGGTGAGATCTTCTTCTCCATGCGCTCCATGACCTTGGTCTCGGCGAACACCATGCCGATGAAGAAGGCCCCGATGAGGGGCGGGACGCCGCAGAAGACGGCGAAGGCGGCGGAAAGGAAGACCACGCCGAGCATGAAAAGGACGAAGAGCTCGTCGCTCTCCATCTTCACCAGGTACTTGACCACCCGGGGGATGACGAAGACCGCCAATATGATGAAGAAGAGGAAGAAGCCGATCATGCCCAGCGCCATCGCGCCGATGCTGAAGTTCTGCGTCGGTGTTGATGACCAGGCCGCCCACCACGGTCAGGATGATCATGGAGATGAACTCCTCCATGATGACCATGCCGATGATGTAGTCGGTCTCTGGCTTGTCCAGGCGCCCCAGGTCCATGAGCGTCTTCATGGCCACGGCGGAACAGGACATGGCGATGATGGCGGCGAGGAAGATGGCGTCGATGAGGTCCCAGCCCAGTGCGAAGGCGAGCAGGAATCCGACGAAGAGGTTGATGCCCACGTCGATGAGGGCGAGGATGGCGGCCGGTCCCTTCACCTTCTTGATCTTCTCCATGCTGAACTCCAGTCCGACGAAGAAGATGAGGAGGAGCAGTCCGAACTCGGCCAGGGCGGTGACGAAATCGATGTTCTCCACCAGGCCGTCGTACTCGAAGTCCCCGATCTTGAAGTACATGAAGGGGCCGATGAGGATGCCCACGATGATGTAGGCCAGGATGGCGCTCTGTTTGAAACGGTAAGCGATGGCCGCGCCTATGAAGGCTATGAGCATGATCGCTCCGAACTCCAGCAGCAGTTTGCTTGACTCCGATTCCATTGCCCGGTCCCATCCCACGCCGGGAGGCCCGCCGCCGGAACGTCAACCCTCTGGATGAGGGGTCCCCTGCCGTTCGGTGGCGAACGAGAGGCCTAGCTCAGAAGAGTCAGGCCTAGTGCATCCCGCAAAAGAGAAGGCCATGTATCTTATAAATTACTTTTTATAAAAACGAAGAAGGATTTTACGTCCATTCAGTCCCTGCATCCTCTGATATGGTGAATGATATCCAGATGGCCATTTTGTTTAATTTGTGGAAAATGACAGGGATCTTATGTAAACGTTCCACAACGCTTCTTTCCGCTACATGATAATCTCCCATCGGTATTATATCCGGATCGAGATGTTCCTGATAATATGGCCGAAGGGCAACTTCCATCGTACTGCAACACCTGCGGGAAGCAACTGACCTCGGCAGGACCGTTTCTGTCCCCAATGCGGCAAAGTGGTCGCGTGGGAACAAACATCCCCGCCCCAGCCGATGGAGCTCAACCGATGGCCCCACCGCTGCCTCCGCCCCCGGTCAAGAAGAAGAGCGTGCTCGGCCCATTGTTGGCAGTGATCGTGGTGGTGATAATCGTGGCGGCATCGTTGAGCTTCTTCCTGGGCGAGGAGTTCGGTCTGACCCCCTCGACCTACACGGTGGGGGAGGGCAACCAGCTCTACCGATGGAACTATGATGGCACCGACTGTTGGCTCTACACCAACTTGACCTTTTCCGATTACACCGATTACCAATACAGCTCGATCGATCGCCGGATGACAAGCAGTTATGATTACGATTTGTGTAAAAGCTATGTCACATCTAATGACCCAATCATCGAGGACATCGCAGCGAAATTGCTTAAGGTCGCCGACCACCTCGGGTTGGATGACGTTGGGACCATCAATCTGGCCTTGGCCTTCTCCCAGGCAATAACCTACAAGTACGACAACGAATCGGTCGGTTCGCAGGACTATTGGCGCTTCCCGGTGGAGACCTTGTGGGTGCGCTGCGGTGACTGCGAGGACAAGTCCTTCCTTTTCGCCTCATTGGTGGAGGGGATGGGCTATGACGCGGTATGCCTGGTGTTCAATGACCACCTGGCGGTCGGGGTGGCATGCACAGATGCTTATGGTACCTACTATAACAGGTGCGGGTCCCAGTACTATTATTGCGAGACCACCGCCATCGGTTGGGAGATGGGCGACATCCCGGAGAGCTATGGCGCGGCGAACATCGTGCAGGTGGAGTGACCTGATCGCAGATCCCGCCTCAGCCTGGGCGCTCATTAATAACTCGTCTGTTCTCTCATGCAGTTGAAGATCGTTTGAGGTCTCCTTTATTGGATGGTCAGAGGGACGGTCTTCCCCACCCCTTTCTTGGCGAGCGCACTATCGATGAACGGCCTATAGTTCCTGGAGCAACATTTTCCCGCAGGGTTGGTGATCTTGCAGTGCCCCCCGCCCCCGATGCCGGTGGCCTTCACCACCTCATCGAAGCTTCTGGCGCCCTGCTCGATCGCCGCTAGCACATCCTCTTCCGTCACCTGCTTGCAATAGCAGAGCGGCCGGGGCGAGCTCTTCTCCTTGAAGGTCACCCGTGTCTTGACATCCTCTTTTCCAAGCACCTTGCTGCCAGAGCTGGTGAAGTAGATCACCTGGCAGGAAGGGTTGTCACAATGGGAATATGCCTCGTCACCTAATGGCCAGCATGATTCCTTGGCATGGGCGGCCACGGTGATCTTCTCCACATCCCCACCGGTCCTCTTGCATCGCGGACAGACGGCCATGTTGAGGGATTGACTTTTCCTGATAAAACCGTGTGGTCATCGACCATTTACTTGGGCTATGATACTTTTCTCCACTAATTAACAAATTCAGACGATTCACCAGGTTTGAATAGCGGATTCGATCGTGACCGCCAAGGTGGCTCGGATCCAAGCTGAACTTTTCCTTCATGAAATCAAAATCAGGGCCGGAGGTCACGAACCTCGCCTTCCCCTTGATGATGAAACCAGCACCTGGCCCATGCAGACCTTGGACCTTGCTGCTTCCCAATGTAATTATAATATTCGGGTTGTGGGCAATATTGGCCTCCGTCTTGTGCATGTAACCTGCGGGAATGAAAAGCCGTTCATCTTGGGATATTCTGAGGTAGCTGTTCCAAGTGTTTACCATATGGGGGCCATCTGGCCCCAAGGTGGCGATAGCGACAACTCCGTCCTTGCCCATGATTTCCATCAGTTTCTCCGGAATCATCGTGTGTTCCCCCTTATTGATAGGTTTATTACTAATCAGAATCACATTTATTAGGTTTTTATCTTAAACTCCACCCAGTAAAATAAATTCATATAATTATATATTATAATAATAATTATTATAGGTGTTGTTAGGTCCAATTTATCAATGAAAGGAAAAGGAAAAAGAAATAGGGGACAGGGGCAAGGTGTCCGGTGTCAACGAGGGGAGGAAAGATGTTTTGCTTGCCCCTGGAGCATCGTCAATAGGATTTGGCCACGAACGGCAAGATCGCGGGCAGGTCCACTGGGGTGCCCAGGTCTATATCGTAGCAGGCCTGCTCGCTTGAGCCGTCCATCATCTCGATCCTTGCGGTCAGCTTGTTCTTCTCGAAGACGATCTGGGCGTTCTTGACCTTGCTCTTGTACATGCTGATGCGCTTACCAGCCTGTGTCAGTCTCCGTTCGCAGCAGTAGATGAGGCCCGCGGACTCGAGCAGTTTGATCTTCCGGTAGCATGCGGCTATCGGGATACCTAGCTTCTCGCTGAGGTCGAAGGCGCTCTTCGGCTTGCCCATGGTGGCGAGAAGTATCTTAGCCGCGTACTCCTCGGTGAGCAGTTGTGATGTTTCGAGTGCGTGCATTTCACCAACTCTTATGAGTTATCATTTTTGTATAGGATATTTATACCGCGCTTTCCGGCAATCAATTTTGATTTCATTATTTATCATGAGCCAGATGTATTATCGGACCCGGTAGGGCCTCGATAATGTCACAATATCAATATCGACGATTGGAACGTGAGGTCATGTTATTGAGAATGATAAACCGCATAAGATTATCAAATAAATGGTCCAGGGGTGTTACCATTTCTCAAAATAATATTATTCTTATAAATTGAATGTAAATCACAAGTTTGATATAGTCCAGATATCAATCGATGAAATACAGTTGGGCATAGGCCCGATCGGAGGCGAAAACATCATGTCATGCGGAAAGTGCGGCAAGGACAAGAAGGACAAGGACAAGAAGAAGAAGTAATGTCTTCTTTCCTGATCCGGCCTCGATACAAATACGGACCAAAACCCTTCCTTCCTTTATTTTTCCATTCTTCATCCCTTTGTCATGTCCAGATGTATGTTTTATATAGCTGGTGAACCAAATGCTGCCCCAATCGGCGTGGACCGGCGGAGGTGAGAAGGAAATGACTGGTGGATGCGGATGCGGTGGAAAGAAGAAGGATGACAAGGGCAAGAAGAAGTAACGCCCTTTCTAAATCTCTTATTATTTTCCGATTCTCAGATTAAAGGAATGGCGTCAGATTTCCCTGTGATGACGCGGACCGGACATTCACTCAAATATTTGAGTTTTAAATGAATATTTATAGTTCCAATCAAATCCTGCTCGAAGGCTCAAGGGGCCGGTTCTGAGGGGGATATCTATGCCGACTTTGAAGCAGAACCTGGTCGCCGAGTTCATCGGTTCGATGTTCTTGGTGGTCGTTGCCATAGGTTCGACCATATTGCCCATCGAGGTCTTCGACCTGCCCATCGGGATAGCGGTGTTCATGAACGCCATGGCGGTGGCCTTCGTGCTGTTCGCGCTCATAGAGACCTTCGCGCCCATATCCGGTGCCCATTTCAACCCAGCGGTCACCTTCGCCCTTATGGATCACCAAGGAGATCGAGTCCCGAAAGGCCATACTATATGTCATCGTCCAGTTCGCCGGCGGATTCGTCGGCGTAATCGTTACCCATCTCATGTTCTGGGACGTGAACCCCACCCTGATCTATATCTCCGACAATACCAAGACCACCCCCCTGTACTTCGCCGAGGTCGTCGGTACCTTCGCTCTGCTCGCAGTTATATATGGTTGCACCCGAGGCCGCTCCAAACAGACCGGTCTGGCGGTGGCCTTCGTGGTGGGCGGCCTGCTCATCACCACCTCCAGCACCATGTTCGCCAACCCCATGGTGACGTTCGCCCGCATGTTCACCTACGCCATCTGCGGCATCACCCCCCTCGACGGCCTGGCCTTCATGGCCATGGAGTTGATCGGGGCGGCGGCCGCGGCGCTGGTGTTCGGCTATGTGCTCTATCCGACCAAGCTCAAGGAGAAGTGCGACCCGTACGAATGCCCGCCGCAACAAAAGCCCATCCAGATCAAATGAGGTAGGTCCGGAAGGACCCGCTGCTCCCAACTGTGACCTGGTCCACCCCAACTTGGTCAACATATCCCTCCGATCTGCATCGAAGGACGCCGAGGTGAAAATGAAAGCGCTCGAGTCAAGCTGCGACACGGGGAAGGGAACGGTGACTGCAAGGCACCGGTCCACCAGGTCCAACGGACCGATGGAACCAGGGCCCTCACGGCCAACGCCATCGCCCGGTCCCATACAGCCCGACTTCGGGGTACCGACCCCTGGGTCGTTCTGAAACACCTTATTTTCGGTTTTATCCATACTTACCGAGGGCATGCTTTATAAGCATCATGATGCGTGGCATGGTCCGTAAATGGAAGCATCACAGGGACCCAGGGTCCCGAGTCAGAAGGAACGGTCGCAGGATCTGCCAGAGCTTGACCTCATGGTCTTGAGGCAGCTGCACACCGGCTCGGCCGTCCTGGCCTTTCAGGGCCTACGGCACAGTCTTCACGTCCATCAGGAACGCCTATCTCGTTCATTGCAGAGGCTCGAGTCGGAGGGTCTGGTGCGCAAGACCGACAAGGGCTACGAGATCACGCAGACCGGAACGATGCTCGCACTACGAGGAGCTAGGCAGGAAGAGGTCCATCGCGTGCCGGTCCTCACCTCGTTCCTGCCTTTGGGCACGGACCCGCGGGTCATCGCCTCCAACCTCGAGGGCAGGTGGTTCGGTCGCCTCCGATGGTTGGGCATCAGGGAGGGGATCGAGAGCACCGAGCTCCGATGGGTCGCCGACGGCAGCGATGTCGAGGTGGTACTGAACATCTACTATGGGGAGGTTGACCATCGACACGAACGCCAAGGACCAGAGGGGCATGGTGGAGGCCTTCATCGCGGCGCAGCAGATTGTTCTCCATGGTGAGCGGGCCCTGGTGCCGGGACTGGGACCGGGGAAGGCTCCCGGTGTCGACCTGATCGATGAGCGTTCTCAATGTCATTTCACACTAGATGATGACCTATCCGGGGCTTTCCCTCCCTCCTAACCATTAAAATTGTCATTTCCAGTCACGGTCCGACTAGCACGTCCATAGAAAATCGGTTCCATTCTAGACCTCAATTTCTACTCTTCTCCCTGTAACCAAAGAATCAGTCCTCGACACGATTTTGTCTACGGATCGGATGGGCCAATGTTCATGAACTTCCTTCTCCAAACATGATGGTTAATCCCTGGAAAGGTACCCATGAGCCCGCCGTTGGATCAAAAGAACGAAAATATCGGACACGCCCTGCCAAGTAGGCTAAAGGCGGCCTTCCTGCTCCTCAGGGTCCAGTTCACCATCGCTAGCTTCATACCTTTCGCCATAGGGACATGGTGGGCGCAAAATGAGGCAGGGTCTCTCGATGTCCTGACCGCGATCTTAGGGCTGATGGCGGTGTTCCTATGCAACCTGACGGCAAACATGCTCAACGACTACTTCGACCGTGACACCGACCGATTGGTCCAGCCCACCCCGTTCTCCGGTGGGAGCGGTATGATCGGTGCGGGAGCCCTATCCCCCAAATTCGTGCTCAGGTTCGCCGTTGTTTTAGCGGCGATTGCTTTGCTCTTGGCGATCGTTTTACAACTATTCCACCTCCTCGCCATTAGAACTTCCATTTCCAGTCGCGAGACTGGCTAAAAGATACGACACCTATCATAACCGATCTGGATATATGGTAAGAAGAGGAAGTGAACATCGCCCAAAACATGGTGGCAATCACCTGGTTATATAGTGCGAGGTCCAATGGTCAGGTGATGGAGCAGAGAAAGGTAGGTAAGGTAGAAAGGGCTGAGATCAAGAGCAAGAAGGCGGCGGATGAGGGCGCATCGCATCTCCGGAAGACCCCTCCAGAAGAGAAGGTCGAGGTGTTGGGCGAACCAAGCGCTCATCACCACAAAAAGATAACCGTGGTCGAGCCGGAGCAATCTAGAGGTAGGTGAAGGTGGTCATCCTTCAATTAGCTAACATTCATGGACCAAGGAAGGGCTGAGGACTATGAGCCCTCTGCCTTGAGAGCCTTTAAGATGAGCGGGAAGCTGACGCCCCTAATGCACTTTGATGATGTTTTTTTAATTTTATACCGATATTTTTATTATCCTACCACCAAGTATATTCCAGTGTAACTCCGGTTTTGGAGGTGAAACATGGGGGAAAAGAAGAAGAAGGATGATAAGAAAAAGAAGAAATGAGTTCCTTTGATATTGCCTGGGATGATCGTCGTGGAAATTCTCATTCCGATCATCCCCTCCTTTTGCTCATCACATACGTTGTGAAATATTCTAACGATAAAATATAAAAAAATTGGATGGCGGTCCAGCAACCATACGAAGATGTTTTCCCAAAAGGTACATCATCAGGGATGTTTGGCCTGCAGTTGTTTGGTGCTCCCACCGATGCAATAGTACTGGTGCTTCAGGTTGTTCTCGTGGGCGATCCGACAGGCGTGACAGATGCACTTCCTGTTGACCCGTATGCAAGCGCTCTTGCTCGTGAAGCAGAACAGCCTCTCGTCCTTCACCGTGGCGCATTGCACATAGGTGGGACAGCTAGGGCAATCGCACTTCACTTTCATGGCCTCCATCTTCACATCGACGTCGGCAGGCTCTAGGTTCGACGTTGGATCGACGGTCATCTTAGGATCGTTCATATTCGACTCTCCCTAGGTCGTCCTTGCTTAATAACTATGTTAATAACCGCCCTCACGTCATCAAGGCGAGCCCAATGCCTATCCCCTATCCAATTTTTCAATGATGATAATTCAAAATAAAGTGGGGATGAATGACGCCCAATATGAGCTGGTCATCTCGTCCCCTCCATCATGATTTATCAAACTTGATAAAATATTCGACCAGGGTTAAACGCTAAAAGGAGGGTCTCGGGATCCAAGAAGGGATAGGACGGCAATGGCCGAATTTGCTCAGACCAATATCAGGACCACGCCCTCTTCCTCGGCGAAGATGTTGGAGAAGGTCTCCTCCAGCTCGCTCAGCACCTCGGGGTGGTCAAGACCGGCGAGGATGCCAATGCAGCAGTCGTACTGGTCATTGATCCAGACCATGCGGCCGAGCAGCTCGAAGATGTCCCGGTCGGAATGGTAACGCACCAACTCGATTGGATATTTGGCCTGTACGAGTATAGAAGGGATGCAACCGGTCTTGGCCTTGAGATCGTTCTCGTTGAGGTGCTTGGTGAGCCGATAGACCAGCTCGTTCCTGGTGGGGTTGGAGCTGGTGTAGTTCCACGCATAGATGGTATCTGTTAGCGAGTCGAGCGAGGCCTTCCGTTGCTTCGTTGTCGGCTTCTTGGTCTTGTCCTTGCCATTGATGGCAAGTGCGCTGTATGCCGTGAAGATCTCGTTCTTGGAGACATCTAACATGTCCGCTCACCTACCTAGGAGGTTGATTTTGCCGTTTATATACCTAATCTCGAGATTATCAAAACGGATTTCATTATCTGGATATATAATCAGAATCAGGTTTGCCACCGGTTCTCTCCTACGATAATCGTAATGGCACAAGCTGTCCCTGATCGGAAAAAGAGGTCATGGAAGGACCTGAACTCAATTATCCTTCGGCCCACCAATTCAAAACAATTATCCATGAGTCCGAGGATGAGAGCCTCGTGTTCTTCAACCTCAAGCGCCCGTACGATTACCTCTATCCCCACGAGCGGCTGATAGAGCTCATCTACGGGTTGGTCATCGCTTTGGCCATCACCAACTCGGTGCGCTTGGTCGGCCTCTCCGGCACGGTCGACGTCGACCTCATGGCGGAGACGGCGCTGGGGGCGGGCATCGCCTGGGGCATCATCGACGCCCTGCTCTACCTGGTGGTGATCGTCTACGAGCGGAACCGGTACATCCATGTGGCCGACGACCTGCAGAGCAGCAAGGACGAGAAGGCGGCCTTGGACATAATCCAGGAGGACCTGGAGGACTCGATCATCGGGACTTTGGACGCCGAGGACCAGGAACGCATCTACAAGGACGTGCTGGGAGCGCAACGCCGCGTCGGGATACGCCGACAAGGCCAGGGGGGTGAGCTCCCTGGGCAGGGAGGACTACCTAGGCGCCTTCCAGGTCTTCCTCGCCATGCTCGTGGCCACCCTGGTGGTGGTGGTGCCATTGTACGTGGTGGAACCGCCCCACGTGGCGGTCATCGTCTCCAACCTGGTGGCGCTCGTCAGCCTGTTCGTCGTCGGCTATCTCTGGGCCAGGCACACCAGGATCAACAAGGTCAAGTTCGGTTTGCTGCTGGCGGTCATGGGGGCGGGCATCGTGATCATAACGTTCTTCCTGGGCGGATGATCTGGTCACTTGTCTTTTTCATTAGCATGATTTGGAAAAATCACCATTAAATATTCAACGGGAGCATTCAATGCCAGTACGAGACCTCGAGGGGGACACGCGCACGGCACATCCATCATCACTCTCACGATTTTTTGGAAGGGCCCCCCTGAGGCGAGGTAGGGGTTCACTGCCATTGCTGGTCATGGCCGTGGTGTTCCTCATGCTATCCACGTCGGTCCCGGCCCAAGCCAACCCGACCGACGATGTCTTCATTGAGGCGGTCATCGGCTCCCCAGAGTCATTGGACCCTGCGGTGGCCACCGACACCTATTCCCAAGAGGTCATCCAGAACGTCTATGAGACGCTGGTCTGGTACAACGGTCCTAGCGCCACCGTGCTTAGGCCCATGCTCGCGGTCCAGGTCCCCAGCGTGGGGAACGGAGGCATCAGCGCTGATGGCAGGACCTATGTCTATGAGCTACGCGGCGACGTCAAGTTCCATAACGGTGAGGTGATGACCTCGGCCGACGTCGTCTACTCGGTCCAGCGCTTACTTGTCATGAACGACCCGGACGGTCCTGCGAGGGACATCGGTCAGATGCTCATCCCCGGGTATGAGGGCATGGGACACGTGAACGAGAGCGAGTGCGCCCAGGCCATCTGGGCCAGCGGTCCGCTCACGGTGCAGTTCAACCTCACCCGGCCCTGTCCCTACTTCAACCATATCATGGCCACCCCCGCCGCTTCGATCGTCTCGAAGCGGTTCGTGGAGGAGCACGGCGGGACGGTGCCAGGGGAGCGCAACGCCTACCTGGCCAACGATACCTGCGGTACCGGTCCGTACCAGCTGTCCAGATACGTTCATGAGGGCTATGTGGCATTGGACCGGAACGATGGTTATTGGGGTGAGAGGGCGGCGATCGCCCGCATCAACATCACCATGGTGAAGGACCTCGCCACCCGCCTGAACATGATGAACGGAGCGGTGCGGCGGACTCGGCCCAGATACCGCGGGAGTGGGAGTCGGGGCTGAGCGCCAACCATGGGGTGAGGGTGGATAAGGGAGACCCCGCCTTCAATATCCACCTGCTCGGCCTGAACCAGGCCATGAACCTTAGCGCCAACCCGGCCAATGGGACTGACACCGTCCCATCCGATTTCTTCGCCGACCGCGATGTGCGCATGGCGTTCGCATACACCTACAGCCTGCAGTCCTCCATCGATGAGATGTATCGGGACGGCGTCATTCCGTTGAACGGGATCATCCCTCGGGGCATGGCCTATTATGACGCCTCGGTGCCGTTCCGGACATACAACCTGTTCACCGCGGCCGAGCACCTGAACCGGGCAGAGACGGGCGATGGGGACACCTGGGGGGAGAGGGGGTTCCGCATCACGCTATACTATGAGGCAGGTAGCGGCCACAGCACCAGCCAGTATGCCTGCGCCGATATCAAGGAGGGGCTGGAGGCACTGAGCGAGCTGGACCTGGTCCGAGGTGAGATCGATGTCACCGTGATGGCGTTATCCGGGACTGATTACCAGGAGATGATGCTGGCCCACGCCCTGCCCATGGTCTGCCTGGGCTCATCGGCGGGATATGCAGACCCACAGAGCTATATGGGCCTGTTCGTTCGCAGCGACGGAGACAGCTCCGACATGCTGGGGATAGGTAACGCCACCTTGGATGCCAAGGTCCAGGATGCGGCGGAGGAGATGAACGCGACGGCGCGTGGTCGGATGTACCACGATATCTCCATGGCATTGCAGGAGAACTGCTATTATATCGGCGCGATGCAGGAGACCAGCTTCCACGTGGAAAGGACCTGGGTCTCTGGCTATCAATATAGCCCGATGCGCGCTGGGATATATTTCTTGGACCTTTCCTATGCTTCGGATGATGGGAATGGCAGCGAAGACCATCTTTATGCCATCATGGGCATCGTCGGTCTCCTGGCCGTAACAGTACTTATATCATTTATAATAAATAAAAGATTGAAGGGATGACAAGACCTTAACATCATACCCATGCCCTGTTGTCAAGTAATCCCTCCTAATCCCAAAGGTGTCGATATCTTCTCGCCATGCGTTCCCATCATGGCCGAGCGCAGAACATTGGAACGATCCCTTGGAAATCATTAAATCCCCCGTTCGGTCATGATAAACATAGATAACGGTGGGGTACCGATCAATCACATGTCCAGGTGGGGCATTGAATGGGGAATATTCAAAAAACTATCTTATCCTTGTGCTTTGCTCTTTTTTTGTCATGTTCGTACCTTGTCCTTGTCCCAGATGTGGTCATTGCGGAATCGAGCGGTGATTTTTCCTATCAACCGATAGAGGGGAGCACAGGTGTCGAGATAACCGGGTATTTTGGCTCAAGTGATAACATCTACATCCCAAGTGCTATCGAGGGTATGCCGGTGACATCCATTGGACCTAGCGCGTTAGCGTACATAGCCTCCCTGGTCTCAGTCAATATACCGAGCAGCGTCACGTCCATCAGAGAAGGGGCCTTCACGTATTGTTACTCCCTGACCTCGGTCACCATTCAAGGTAGTGATCTATCGATCGGCGACTATGCTTTCAGGGGATGTTCCTCTCTTCAATCTCTGAACTTCTCCAACACTCTCATGTCCATAGGTGATTATGCGTTCGAGAGCTGTACATCTCTAGCATCCATCGCTCTCCCAAGCACGGTAAAAAACATCGGGGAATTTGCATTCTATGGGTGTAACTCCCTTCAATCGGTGACCATACCTAAGAGCGTCAACGACATAGGGGCCGGAGCGTTCGCGAGTTGTCCATCAATGAAGACGATAATTGTTGACAAAGAAAACCCATACTTTACCAGTGCCGATGATGTGCTCTATGATAAGGCGATGAACGCTCTCATCCAATGTCCGGGTGGTAAATCTGGGGCCATCGACGTTCCAAGCACTGTGACTTACATCGCGAATAGTGCCTTCCTCTTCTGCACATCCATAACCTCGGTGAAAATACCCATGGGAGTGAAATCGATCGGCTCACAGGCATTCTCGCATTGTACATCCCTGACCATCATGACCATCCCCCTCAGCGTGATGGACATTGGAGGAGGGGCTTTCACTTACTGCACCTCCCTGACCTCCGTGACCATACTTGGAAGCAACCCCTCCCTTGGGTTTGGGACATTCTACGGATGCTCATCATTGACCTCAGTAACCATACCATTCGGGGTCATCGATATTGGGGACTCTGCGTTCTCCCAATGCACATCATTGACGTCTATTGAGATACCTGGTAGCGTCATCACCATCGGTAGAAGGGCGTTCTCCCAATGCACGTCGTTAGCCTCCATCACCATCCCAGGAAGCGTCACCTCCATCGGCAACTCTTCGTTCTATGGCTGCACCGCCCTGACCAATGTACAGATGTCAAGCGGCGTCACCTACATCGGTGTAGAGGCTTTCTCTTCCTGCACCTCCCTGACCTCCATCATCATCCCAAGTACCGTGACCACCATCGGGGAATATGCCTTGTCCTCCTGCACCTCCCTGACCTCCATCATCGTGAATGACAGCAACCTCCATTATGCCAGTATCGAAGGTGTGTTGTATGATCGGGGTATCGCCGCGTTGCTCCAATGCCCTTCAGGGAAAATGGGGTCGATCGAGGTCCCTGACAGCGTCACCTACATCAGCAATTCGGCGTTCCAGCACTGTGCTTCCTTGACCACGGTGAAAATTCCCATGGGCATTCCCGTCGTCTGGCCATTTGCTTTCCAAGGATGCACCTCCCTAACTTCGGTCACCATCCCCGACAGCGTGACCTCCATTGGGAGTCTGGCCTTCGATCATTGTTCCGCCTTGACCTCGGTCACTGTCCCTGGCAACGTCACCTCCATAGGGCAATGGGCTTTTTCCACCTGCACCTCCCTGACCTCGATCATCGTGAATGCCAGCAACCTCTACTATGTCAGCGTGGACGGGGTCCTGTATGACAAGGCCTTGACCACGCTGCTACAGTGTCCGGGTGGAAAGGTGGGGTCTGTCACTATACCAGACAACGTCACTACCATCGCCGCCTATGCCTTCTCCTCCTGCCCCTCCCTGACCACCGTGACGATCTCCGACAGCGTCACGTCCATTGGGTATGGGGCGTTCTCATCCTGTCCTGCGTTGACCTCCATCGATGTCGATGAGGCCAACCCCATTTATGCCAGCATCGACGGTGTGCTCTATGATAAGGCGGTCACCATGCTGAACCAATGCCCTGCAGGGCTGGTAGGTACAGTCAAAGTCCCTGAGAGCGTTCTGTACATTGGTAACGAGGCCTTCGCATCCTGTAAAGCCTTGACGGCGATAGAGGTCAATATGAGCAATCCCCATTATACCAGCGTAGATGGGGTCCTTTACGACAAGGCATTGACCCAGTTGATCCTATGCCCTGCCGGGAAGGAAGGGGCGGTCGACATTCCTGAGATCATCACGTCCATCGAGGCCTATGCCTTCTACCAGTGCTCCCACATCAACTCTGTCACCATTCCCGACAATGTCACGTCCATCGGGTACTATGCGTTCTATGGCTGCACCTCATTGAAATCCGTGGTGATCCCACAAGGTGTGGTGGCCATTGGCAATGGAGTATTCGGTGGCTGCTCCTCCCTGATATCAGTGACCATTCCTGAGGGCATCATCTTCATCTACGCCGATGCATTCATCTCCTGTTCATCTCTCACCACCGTGACCATCCCTAGCAGCGTTGATCACATCGAATCCAACGCGTTCCACGATTGCCCTTCCTTGAAGGAGGTACATTTTCAGGGGGACGCTCCAGGGTATTTGGGTCCGGGTTGGATAGATGCCCATGAAGATGACCTCACGATCTATTATTTCAAAGGAAAAGATGGGTTCGGCACTCCGACCTGGCAAGGGGCGAAGAGCGTGGCCTTGTCCGACCCCGACGGACAGGAGGACCTCCTCACCGATGATATGCTCGTTTTGGCATGTGTCGTCATCGGCACATCTTGGTAGTGGGGTTCTTGGTCCTGCGCATGCGCAGGAAGAAGTGATCGTCCGAAGTGTCACGCCATAGACATGTCCCATCATCCCTCCTTGATAAAGATAAGGCAGGGATGGTCGGTCCTCGACCCCAAAAACGTTTGATGTTCCGCCTCATCCCGATCTCAGCCATTGCCCTTTGCTGCGAACGCAATAATCGCAGTTCCGGACCAATCGCCCTTATACAGTGCAGTTGCCCAGCAGCCCCTCACCGCCCTCCGCCTCGGACAATGTGGACATCT
This sequence comes from Methanomassiliicoccaceae archaeon, assembly GCA_963789555.1. Classification (GTDB taxonomy): domain Archaea; phylum Thermoplasmatota; class Thermoplasmata; order Methanomassiliicoccales; family UBA472; genus JACXTP01. Next base: position 130,913 of record CAWBKY010000006.1, read on the forward strand.
GCTCAATGGCCTCATCGAACTTGTCCATGGGTGTACTTCCCTTGATCATGTCCTTGGTCTCACATGAAAAGATCTTATTTCACTAATTTATTAGATTATGCTCGATTCGATCGTTTTATTATCGAATTTGAAAAATTCCATTAACCACAAGATATTCATTTGACATCCTGGATTCATTCGTTTCAATCAATGGATAGTCTCTCATTATTGATAATAATAAATTATTAGAAAAAATCAATACAAATAGGTAGCAAATGGACCGTCTGGATTATCTGACATATGTAAATCAGTTTTATATATCTCCGTGAACAATGTTTTCTACGTAAAATCTTTCAGCCAACGGGGGGAGGTACATGGTCGATGGTATTGTACATGGGTCAGTGAGAGCTAGGTCTATGATCGTAGTTCCGATAGTCTTTCTGCTGTTGATCGCCGTTCTGATGTTGTCCTCCGGAGGGGCCAGGGCAGATGGAGATGACATGGTCACCTACCAAGGAGACCACGGGCTCGACCTCAACGGGAACGGGACGTACGAATATCTGGTGGTCGAGGTTAGCATCAAGGTCCCCACAACCGGTCCTCATTTCATATACGGGGAGCTGCGGGACCAGTCCGATCGGTGGATAGGGAATGCTCGATGCAATGTTTATTTCGACACGATCGATCCCAAGACCGCTGCACTATCTTTCTCAGGTGGGAATATTTTGGAGAAGGGTATGAACGGCCCCTTCACCGTTATCGTTACGGTCAAGGACCAATGGGATGGAGTAATGGGTAAGAGCACTTTCACGACCAATGGCTACGAACACTCCCAGTTCGAGGCGGCGGCTTCTTTCCATTATGTCGGTGAGCACGCCGAAGATACGGACGGGAATGGCGCTTTCGATGAGATAATGGTAGATATCGACCTTGACGTTTACATCGCAGAGGATTATTGGTTAGATGTCGTCCTCATGGATAGCACCTACCGTTTAATAGACAGCAACGCGACTTCTGGGGGGCATAATATTCCAGGGTCATACCAGGTGAACATCTCCCTGGATTGTGGCTTGGTAGCCGATTATGGGGTGGATGGGCCCTACCATCTGAACATCACCTTATGGAAATATCTCACCCCTCTTGATAATAGGACGTTCGAGACCGCGGCCTATGATGCGGACGATTTCGATCAGGAAGCTCTGATCCAAGGCCCAATTGCCGAACGGGTCATCGATTCCGACCTCGATGGAAAGGGTGAATATCTTTACCTGGACTTCAACGTGACCGCCTCGAAGGACGGATTATATGGTGTCGAGCAGTGATAGGATGATGAAAATGAGATGTGGCTCTGGTCGGAGGAAATTTATGGGTCAGATATCTTAATCGCAGCGAGCTCAAGGCGGTATCGGTCTTGCTTTCCGCAGGCAGCCTGGCGGCCTCTGGTGTGGACGGACCATACCAGGGAGAAATTACGATCGGGAACTAATTACGGCACAATGGACATCTTCTCTTTCACGACCTCTCCATTCCTCGCCAAGGACTTCGAGAAATCCGCTTACATCCAATCCGTGTCCGATCAAGGGGTCGATGATGGCGGGACAGAGCGCTATGATAGATTGGTCATCACTGTTGAGATCAACGTCTCAGTGGAAGGTTACCGGGAAATCCGGGCGGAATTGACCGCCAACGATGGCACCCATCTTGATATACCAGTATCTGGGGCAGCAATTTACCCTGGGCGTCTCCACCGTACAGATGGAATTCCCAGCCAACATCATCACAAGCAAAGGCAAGGATGGTCCATACAATGTTCGCATCACCCTCGATGAAAGTTATGGCACAATAGTGGCCATTCCAGTGGACAGTCATATCCTATGAAACGGCCGCCTATACCGCCGACGAGTTCGAAAAACGAGGTGGCTTCCAGGCACCATATACCGATCGAGCGGTGGACGAAAATGAGAACGGCCTATACGACACGCTTCTGGTCGATGTGACCGTGAGCGTCCAGACTGCTGGCAGCTATGATATATCAGGTATGTTGAGTGCCGGCACATCATACGATTCCGATACTGTCCCAACTTATCTAGGTCAAGGCATTTCGACGGTCACCCTTTCATTCTCAGGGCTCCGCCTCTCCCAAGGTAACGACGGTCCCTACCAGATCACCTTGTCACTCTTTGACAACGATCGATGGGAGTGGATAGATGAAACCAAGATCACCACTGGCGCTTATCAGGCCGATCAGTTCGACTTCGTGAAGATAGAGGAAGTCAAGGAGGTATTGGTCGACGAGAACACGAACGGACTTTACGAATATCTAGGCGTAGAGATAAAAACCAACGTATCGTTTGATGGCAACTTCATCATAACCGGGACCCTCTGGGACTCTGATTATGGGTATTCAGTCGGATATGAGCGGGTGGATACATGGCTCAGTGGAACGGGCTCGGTCCTCCTCTACTTCAGTGGACAGGACATCTATGTCAACGGAGTGAGCGGCACCTTCGGCATCGATGTTACCATCTATGATTCCGCGATGTCGGAAATACAAGAGGTGGATATTTACACCCCACCCTACGATGTCAAGATATTCGAGCATTCGATGATCAAGGGCCTGTCCGTTTCCGAGGTGGACGTCAACAGCAATAATCTTATCGAGTACCTGTTGGCGGATTTCGATGCCTATGTCCTCACCAGTGATGAGTATGACATCAATAGCAGGCTCTATGATGGCGAAGGGAATCTGATGATCGAAAGTGGCCAATACGGCCTACAACTGACCGTTGGTTCTAATCCATTGGAGGTATGGTATAGCGGGTTCTGGCCGATTGACTTAGAAGCGGATGGTCCTTACCGTATCGAAGTCGACCTCGTCCACCAGGACATCTATTACCCTTACGAGAGGATACTATTTGACTCCCAGTCCGTTACGACAAGGCAGTTGAAGGTAGAGGACTTTGAGACACCGTCCCATATATACGACGTCAAGGAGTCCGGGTTTGACATCAACGGCAATGGCTACTTGGATGGGTTGATGTTCAACATATCCGTGGAATTCATGACCGCTGGTAGCTACGCGGTGAACATCGCCATATACGATACTGAGTACTATGAGGCCTCGAATACGGTTTATGTCTACCCATCGGGAGCGGGAAGGTATGACGTGGAGGTGCCATTATATTCCTCCGCCTTCAATAACTTGGGCAGGGATGGACCCTATGTTCTGGCGGTGCTGGTTTACAATGAGGATAATTGGCAGGTCTGCGATTTCTTGAACTATACCACTGGACCATTTGTCTTGGAGGATTTCGAGCATCAGCATCTCACCATCTCGGACCATGCGGATGAAAATAGCGGGAACGGTTTGTACGATGTTTTAGTGGTGGACCTGACCTTGGAGGTCACGACCGAAGTCTATTGCAATGCCAACGGTGTATTGTATGATGGGGAGATGGTGGAGATCGGACGGGCCTACGCCTCCCTCGACCCCTTCTCAGGCACCGCGGTCGTGCAACTGGTCTTCGATGGTCTCACCATCGGGAGCAGGAAGGTCGCCGGTCCGATGACATTGGAATATCAGGTCTTCACCGGTCTGGGGCAGTTCATCGGCACCTACATGACCGATCCGTACGACTACACCGAGTTCGAACATGTGATCGGGACCGGCTCTGGTACTGACCATGGGGTAGACGAGGACCACGATGGATTGTTCGAATACCTGGTGGTGGACATCGAGGTCGAATCGACCGTCGCTGGGGAATTCTTCGCCTTCGGTATCCTTCAGGATCAGTCTGGGTCAAGTTGGATCACTTGGATCAGCATCAACTTCCACCTGGAACAAGGCACTCAAACGGTACGGTTCAACGTCGGTGGGACCGCGATCCTTGGCTCCAGTGTGATTGGACCTTACCTGCTTACCTACATCTTAGGGTATGATTCGGTCATGTTGGGGGGAGGACAATATCAGACCAGTGATTATCTCGCCTCGTCCTTCGAACCTCCGGCGATCCTGGCCACCACTGCTACGGACCGCATCCAATCAGGTTCCTTGGTGGTGGACGTAGGTGTGGACGTCAGCTCCAGCGGATGGTATACCCTCTCTGGGGAGATCTCCGTTCAGTACTATTACGGATGGCAGGTCGTCCAGGGGACCAATGTCCAGGTCTATCTCGATGTCGGTTCCCAGACCGCATCGATAACCTTCTCTGGCAGCATCCTGCGGAACAATGGTGTGGACGGTCCCTATCGGGTGGTCCTCCAATTGATCGATAGCTCCTCCAATTCATGCGGCTACATGGAGCACATGACCGAGGCTTATAGCTGGAGCGAGTTCTACGGACCGGCTTCGATAACAGGTTGTTCCGACCATTTGAACGACATCGATGGCAACGGCCTCGCCGAGCAGTTATTGGTGGAGGTGGAGCTGGACGTCAGGGTAAGTGGTACCTATTTGGTGCAGGTGTATTGCACGGACGGATACTGGTACGGGATCGGGTCGTACAACGAATATCAATATCTGGAGGAAGGGCTGCAGACTGTGGCGTTGCCCCTGATGGCGCGTCTGTTCCTTGACCATGGGCTTGACGGACCGTATTGGATGGAGCTTATGGTCAGCGACTCGGGAGGGACGTTCTACAATTACTTCACTTATTGGAGCCAGCCCTATTCCCTGACCGAGATGGAGTGGCCAGCCTACATGGTCCAGCCACCGACGGACTACGGCCTGGACACCGACGGGGATGGGCTGTACGAGTACCTGGCCATCGAGCTCATGGTAATGGTCGACAAACCTGGCCAATATGAACTGGATAGCTATCTGCGCGATGGAGCCGGGACACAGCTCGACATGTTCTGGAGCATAAGATGGATGAACGCTGGTATGAACAAGGTGCTGCTCCTGTTCCCCGGTTCCATGATAATCGACAACATGCTCCAGGGACAGATCAACTATGAGATCGACCTATGGTGGTTGGGGCCGAACGGTGTGGACCTCTTCCTGGAATACTATCCCGGTTGGACCTCTGGTGTTTATGATCACGAGATGTTCGAGCCGTCCACCAGGATGCAATATCCCAATCCATGGGTGGATGGCCTGGTGGACACGAACCGGAACGGACTCTATGACTGGTTGGAGGTGGTGGTCACCATCAACGTGGCCCAGGCCGGGAAATACACCATCACCTGTGAGCTGTACGCGAACCGCGTGAACGACCTCATCACCTCTCGAAGCATCTCATGGGACCTCAAGGAGGGAGCCCAGACGCTGAGGATACGCCTGCCTGGCACGGAGATCTGGGCCAAGGGACTGGACGGGCCATACTTCAAGTTGGTCCGATTGTCCGACCGGTGGGATAACCCCATCGATGAGGGATTTGGGATGGTGAGTCCAGACTGCGGTCCCGATGACTTCGAGACCTTCAAGTTCGATATCAAGGGTGGGAAGTGCGGTGTGGTCGACCTGAGGTCGAACGACCCCATCGAGGTCGTCATATATGGCAGCAGGTTCGTACTGGTGAAGTACATCGACCCACGGTCCGTGCTGCTGGGGGTCGGTGAGGATCGGATAGAGCCGTATAAATGGGCCCTCAAGGACGTGGACCATGATGGCTATGCCGACCTGGTGCTGAAGTTCAAGAGCAAGGACATTAAGGAGATGTTAGGACCGGGCGAGGAGCTATTGGTCCTCCAGTTCGAGTACAAAGGTTCGATGTTGCAGCTGGAGAAACTGGTGTGCGTCAGGTCCGGGAGGTGCGACAGGTAAAAAATCGGAAATATGCTTTCACAGTCCCCCCACCGGGATGTCGGGGGCCGGTCCTTCCTTCCATGAGATGGATATGACCGACCGATCGTCATCCCAGTATTCGGGACCATCATGAGCGGTTCGCCTCGAGAAACCGTTCCCCGGCGATCCAATGTCCCCTTGGTGGGATGGAAAATAAAAAAAGAAAAAGAAGGGATTGGGATCACTTGTGGTCGTAGACCCAGTTCATCTTCTTTCCCTTGGACACCTTGTACACCCAGTACTCCTTGCCCTCGAACTTGAACGGCTCGGCCTTCGACCTTGGGTCGCCCCATGCGAAATATGGCGGGGTCAGGGGGTTGGCCTTGGTGACGCGGACGTCGTATTCCGTCTCGTTCGCATACTTCTTCTTCAGCTCGCCCACGATCTCTTCGGGCACTCCGAAGGTCAGTTCCACTTCTACCATCTTTGTTCCTCCTCGTTATAAAAAATTGTCACTTGCATTGACTTAACGCCTATTAAATAAAATTGGTTGGCATTCGATTGCTAATCGATTGTGAAATATTTTTTACACATGAGGAGAGGGACCATCGCGTACGGATCGATGAAGACCCCATCCCATGGCGGTGATCTCCCCTATGGTCCAATGACATCAACATATCGTTCTTTCGCGATCCCGATTATCCTTCTTGCCATCTCCTCCGGTGCCAACGACCTGGTCCATTCGGTTCCTTCCTAAGAACACCTTCTCCTTGACATCGGCCCCGACCAGGTCGTCGGTGCCAGGCATCATGCGCAGGACGATGGAGCCTTCCGCCAGGGCGTGGTCGTCGCTGATGCCGTCCTCGTCCCCGTCGATGATGGCCACGATGGGCACGCCGAAGCGGGCCAGGACGCTGCCGGCGGTGCGGCTGGTGTCGTCCCCGACCGTGACGACCAAGGAGGCGTCGCGGCAGTGGTAGATGGCGCGCTCCGCCGCGTGGTCGATGAGGAAGGTCCCGGACGACCGCCGTCCCTGCCGGACCCGCAGAGGGGCCTTGGTCCTGCGCACCACGCCGCTGCGCACGTGCGCCTTGCGTGGGTCGTAGACGCCGAGCCGGGCGATGCCGGTGGCCTTGAGCTCGATGCCCTGGGCGATGATGTGACCGCTCTCGTCCTTGCCGATCGATACCCGGTCCGAGGTGGCCTTGCCCACGACGACGCCGTTGACCCAGACGTTCTCGCCCGGAAGGACGCCGCCCAGCTCGCGCCATCCATCCGCGGTGGAATGGTCAGAGCGGCCCTTCTGCCAAGGTCTTTCGAGAGCCTCGGAGAGCCAGCGGGCCAATTCCTCCCCTTCGACGTTCCATGAGATGATCGCCTCCTGGTCCACCTGCACCAGTGGTTTGGTGAGACGCCCTTCCACCCTTTGGTGCACGATGGAACCGAAGCGGAGCGCCGAATCAAGGCTCTTGGCGCTGTTGGCTATGACGATGGCGTCCGCATCCTTGCCCTCCTCGATGATGGTGACGGAAGGAATGCGGTGCCTGTCGATGGCGATGATGTCCTCCAGCCCGGCGTCGATCACCGCCGCCACGCCGGTGTAGCCGCTCATGACCGCGCGGACCTCGCCCCTCGCCCTCAGTAGTTGAATTAGCTCCAGAGGCCAGTCCGGTGTCGACCGCCTCGGGGCCATGCACCACCACCAGGAACCTCATCGAACCAATGAACGACATGCTAGGTAAAGTCCCTTGTGAGCGGTAGAGCGAGAACGATGCCGAATCAAAGGATGGGCCATTGCCTGTGGTGCGGCGTATCGACGGTCACAGCATCGAGCGGTCGCCCATGGTCTTGGTCTCGATGTGCTCCGCCGGCATCTGCCTTTGTGCTATCTCCGGCCCGTTGATGCAGTAGAACTGGTTCTTCATGCCCTTCTCCTGCGCCACGGTGCAGGAGGGGCATATGCACGTCCTTCCCAAGGTGATGCAGTCGCTGTCGCCCCAGAAGCAGAACAGCTTCTCATCGGCATTGCGGGCGCACATGCCATAGGTGGGGCAGGCGGGGCATTCGCAGCGTTCCCTCAGCTCCTTGTTGATGGCCCTGCCTTCCTTCTTGCTTACCTTCGACAGCTCGTCGACCGTCTTATCGAACTTGTCCATATGATCAGCGCTCCCGCTTCAGCGGAATGTGAGGATAGTCTCTGTAAGGACCGGTGTATAAATGTTCCCCAGGGAGATGGTCTGAGACCTTCGTCTCGTCGACGGTGCGTTGGAAAAATGGTGCGTCGTCCGAAATATGTTCCGACGATGAATTGGTCCAGGGCCTGGTACCTTCGAAGATGAGGGATGTGAGGGGATACGCCTCAGGTTTTTATTATCACTTGTGAAAAAACGATGGGCGTTTCTCAATGTGATGTATAATCTGGTGATGCACGCTTATTAAATGATGTATTTTCTCACAAATGAAAATAAGGATGAGGCGAATGGTTTACATACGAGTTATTGGAGAGCAGTTCACGGGTGGGTTCGATCAGAGCCCCATTATTATGTACGTGCTATCCCCCCCGGTTGCTCGATCGTTATTGGCTCGGTCCACCCCATCCCTATACCGGGCTTTGTACATCGCTTTCTGCTCCTGGTCGAGATATCGTGGCCATTGGTTCGATGATGATCCGAACGGAAGGGATCCCGGCATGGTGCTTGAAAGGGTCGTTTGCCATCGGTGGCGCCCATTTGATCCGATGAGAAGGTAGTTCGTCCTTGGGATGTTGGGCCGATCTTAGGTGGTCAATGACTTGCCTCGACCAATTATCATTTATGAAAAATGGATGTGCATGACGATAATGCTATAACGATGTAGGGGTCGTCTATATAAATAAGTTATTATGATTTTTAACATTTATAATATAAACAATGCGAAGTTTTTATATAGTTAAGTTATGGTAGATAAGATCAAGGGTGGGCGCAATCTGAGCCCCTTACTCAGGTATGCCTGCCCAAGAATCCACGATCACGCTGATCTCCCCGGTCCACCCATCCCGGACTGGGCATGTTTTTTCACAGCCCTCTTTGCATGGTTCCGTTCCCGTCCCTTACGTTTCCCGATATATCTGTTTTTAATTATCATTCATGAAAATTTGATTGGGAAAATTACGGTTCAATTATGATGCTGGTAATTTAATATTTTCAATATATTTATTTTATCACTATTGATAATTCGGATTATGCTAAAAATTAATAATGTGAAACGACAAATTAGTTCTGGGGCAGGAGTACCTTTGGTCCCCTTACTGAGGCATCCATCTACCCCCGAATCGTTTTAATGCCCCCGGCCTGCCCATCCCGGACCGGGGTTTGTTTGCCCTTTTCAATTATATCCAAGATGCGATTCAAATATTATCATTTATGAAAATATGGATGGACTTCATCATTGATTCAAGACAACTGGTTTTACCCTGATGATGGTCATTATGTTTTATCAAAATTGATTGATGGTCAGGACCGAGCAGTCCCGGGCTATTCCCCATGCGTTAGAAAACAATGACGGTGATGAGGGCTAGGATGGACAACCGGTCCACGCTCTATGGATAAAGGTAGACCTGCAATCCGTTGGACGGAGCTGCACCATGTACGTAATAAACGATGGCGCCGCTCGAGGTCTTGATGCTAAGGTCGTTCCTCCCCAGGCGCTCGAACATTCCCTCATCCTCGAAGAACGGATCGCTCATGGCAATGATTGGGCATTAGGTGTCCTCCAACACGAGGGGGTCAAAAGGATATCGGTCGTTCGTCCTGGAGGTATCGACCAGGACCTTACTGTGCGGGTCCAGGGCATAGAGCAATCTCTTCAGCACGACCTTCTCGACCCCCCTATTGGAACATGAATGGATCGAAGCGTCATGGTGCCCCCGGACCTTATCAATTGTGCAAAGGTGGTATCCATTACTCACTATCGGACAATGCTCTGGATGTACTTTAAGAATGTAATATTTCACACTATCAAAATTGATATATAGACAGAAACTTAACGCTTTTTTTAGACATTGTTACACACGATGTCTGGGAAGGAATGTGAATGAGATTCACGAATACCTGTTTAGCGGCGCTGGTCGCAGTGCTATTGGTAGCGGTCTTTTTGGTACCGAGCCTGCCCGCCAGTGCGCACCACTCCGGGGATCCTGCCGTTTATCCGCTCTATGCGGGGAAGGATTGCCGGGTCGGTGATGTTCAAGTTTGGAACGACGAGAACTGCATACACGTGAAATATGTGATCACCAAGCCGGGATGGGTCCTGAAGGAGACGCATCTAGCGCTGGGTGACGACCTCTGCGACATACCGCAGACCGTCAAAGGGAACCCCATACCGGGCCAATTCCCATTCGGGGATTGCTACAAGGTCGCGGACATGGTGACGAGCGATGAGTTCATAATCTGCCTGGGTGGATGGGAGAACGGCGACGACCTGTTCGTGGCCGCTCACGCCAGCGTGGCGCACGTCAGCCAAGGGTGCGTCGTCGCCCTGAGCGATGCGGGACAGGTCTGCTGGTGGTCCGGGGCGATGAAGAGCAACATCAACTCCGACAAATACGTTGTGCCGGGATGGTGCCCCTGGTACAAGGCGGTGGACGCCTGGGAGCCGTACAACGATGTGGACCCATCCTATTGGGACCAGAACCTGAACCCGGCCCCTCTCGCTGCGGAGCTCTCCAAGTCCGACTGGATCTGGAAGTCCTACAAGGTGAGCAACGCCGAATCGTATACCGGTGACATCGTGTTCTTCCAGGACACATTATGTCTGCCAGGGACCGCCTTCAACATCAAGGCGGGGCTATGCATCACCACCGACAACGCCTACTACTTCTACGTGAACGATGACTGGTCCGGGACGCCGGAGGGCATGGCCGGCTTCATGCCGGGATATGGCCCTACCAACTTCTACTACGTCTCCGACAAGGTGAACAACCTGGGTGGCGGGACGAACAGCGTTCCTTACGAGACGCTGAACAAGGTCTACCCGCTGGACGCGTCGATCAGCACCGCGCAGAGCGACTGGTCCTCCATCGAGCACTATGACCTAACCGGCGACATCAGACCGGGGATGAACTGCCTGCAGATCGTGGCGATAAACGAGCACGCTCCGCCGGAGACGTCTGACCAGAACCCGGCCGGCCTGATCTACAAGATGCAGGCTTGTTACTCCTATGTTGATAAGTGCGAGTCCGCCTGGGCCTCGAGCGGGAACGTGGGAGAGACCCAATTCCCCGGAAAGAACTGGGCCACGTACTTCAACTACGAGGTGCAGGGCTGGGATTACTTGGAGACCCTGACCGTCGATTCCAAGGTCATTGCCGGGATAGATTCCTCGGACCTAGCCTCTGACGAACTGTACAAGTTCGAGGCGTCCGGGACCTGGACCAACCGCTTTGGAAGCCCACCGGGTACGACCACTTCGAACATGCAGACGATAGACGCCAAATATTGCTCGTATGACGGGACGACCTGGACCGATGGGCCGGATAACAACTACGACTACTCTGGCCTAGGTTACGACTACAGCCTCTTGGAGCTCTTCGTCGATGGGACCGCGCAGAGCTGGGGAGCTTTCAACCCTAGCCATGTGTACTCGGTGCAGCAGATGGGGGGCGGAACATCGGTGAACTTCGCCATATTTGACGGAGGTGCTGCCAACCCAGGATGGCATGGCGACAACGATGGGACCCTGACTGTGACGATATACATCTGGGGATGAGCTGATAACAAACCTTTTTCCTTTCTTTATTTCTATTGAGCAGGGATCATGGGTGATTTTAGATCGCCCTTGACATGAACCAGGATTCGAGGAAGGACCTCGACCAAATCA
>CAWBKY010000007.1:0-264277 GCA_963789555.1 Methanomassiliicoccaceae archaeon
GGCTAGGAACACAAGAACTCAACCAAATGGAGGGGGCCACCCTGATTCTATCAGGACCTTAAGGTTCCTCGGGAAGATGGTTCGGTCCAGGCCGACCTTTCCTAGTTTGTCGTCCACCTTAGCCCCTAGGATTTCGTCGTTGAATTCTCCAAGAAGCAAAGAGGTCTCCTGCTCAGAAAATGCCACCCCTTCCTTGATGTCCATAAGGGCATCCTTGTCATAGGGACAAACCCTCTGGCAGATCATACACCCCACCAGGGCGTTGTGAGCGTCTTTGCGGACCCAATCCGGAAAGGGATGGTCTGATGGCTTTTCGTTAAGGTATGAAAGACATCTCTCGGCCCTGATGAGGAAACGACCCTCCAAAATCGCGTGGTTCGGACAAGCCTCCAGGCACTTTCGGCACGTCCTGCATGCTGGAAGCATCTCCCTATCCCCCCAATGGGTTTCCGCGACCTCGATATCGCTCATGAATGCAGTGAGGCGATGATAGCTACCCCTTTCCGGGACATATCCAATATTGTTGCGACCATAGAAGATGACCCCGGTTCGAGAGGCCAAAGTCTTTACGGGCAAATAGGCCCGTTCGAACCGTGCATTTGGGTCACACTTCCTCATGGTTGCTAATACCTTGTCGTCCACTTCCTTGGCATCGGCGTAGGTGGGAGGGACCAATGCCTCGAATGAACTACCTTGATGATTGAAGACCACCTTTGTCGGGGGCGATGGTGCCGCCGCCACTCTGAGGGACTTCGCCTCAGAAAAAGTGGGGGGACAGCACAAGTAAAAAATGAAAGGTATTCTTTGTGGAGCCCTCGATCGAGCACGCCATCACCAAGCAGTGCCTGGACATCATCATGGATCGATTTCATGACCGTGATGCTGGCAAACCGCGCCCTAATCCCAAGGTTATCCAGCTCCTGAACGATCCTCCCCGAGCTCATGCAAATGAATACCGATCGGTGATTAGATAATTTCACGCACTTCGTTCTTTGAAAGTTATATGTGCCCCCTCATCACAAATATTACACCGGAAGACAACTTCATCATTGGTAAACCGGCACGAGGGCACCCGATTATGAAAAAGGAACCGAAGAACCCCAATTCAGGGAACAGCGACCCGGTCATAGATAGATGGGGCCCCCAAAAGGCCAAGGAAAGACTTGAGGCGGTGTTCGAACAAATGCCCGTTGGCATGTTCATCCTTGAGGGTCCATCGGGCAGGGTTTCATACACCAACCCTGCGGTGGCCAGGATATTCGGGAAAGGTTTCCAGGAGAAAACGGAATCCTTTAAGGATTACCCAAAATGGATGGGTCATGACCTCGAAGGAAACAAATTAAAGCCGGAGGACTACCCAGGTGCACGATCGCTTTTGCATGCGCAGACGGTGAGCAACCAGCTTATAAAATTCCTCAGAGAGGATGGCACTTGGCTTTGGGTCAGGGCAAGCAGCGCACCTTTACGTGATAGCGAGGGCAAGATAATCGCTGCCGTGGTCATGACGATCGACGTGTCCGATGAGATCGAGATGCAGTTACGCGTCGAGGAAGAACGGACCAGGCTGAGGGTCGTGCTCGAATCGTTGCCTGTCGGGGTGGGCATAACCGACGAGAATGGCAAGGTCTTGCAGCTCAATGAGATGGTGCATTCGATCTGGGGGGGAGATGCCCCCAAACCGGAGAGGATCGAACAATACAATCTCTACAGGGCATTCAAACCGGACACTGGTGAAGAGATAGGCCCAGATGAATGGGGGGCTGCGAAGGCGCTTAAGACCGGAGAATCGACGGTCCGTGAGGTACTGGACATAGTTCGTTTCGATGGTTCCAAGGGCACGATACTTCATTCATCGGTCCCGATCAAGGACTCCTCTGGAAAGACCATCGGTGCGGTAGGGGTCGTCGACGACATCACAGAGATCAAAAAACTACAGAAGGAGCTCAGCGAGACCAAGTCGAAGCTGGAAGCCATAACACAACAGATGCCAGTGGCCGTGAGGGTGGTGGACCGAGAGGGGAAATGGATCTATGCCAATGAGGAGGCAGCGACCCTCTTTCATTCACTGTCGGGAAATTGGCCGGAAGGCCTGCGCATCAATTGGAAGTTCCTCTATTCCGATGGCAACCCCTACGCTCCAGCGGACCACCCCTCCATGAGGTCGATCAAGTATGGGGAGATAGTGAGAAGCGAGGAGATGGTTCTTCTGCGGGGGGATGGAAGCAAGGTCTTCATCAACACGAACAGCGCCCCTATCCGGGATTCTGAGGGCCACATCATCGCTGCGGTAGTGACTCATTTCGATATCACCAAGCGCGTTAAGGCGGAGAGGGACGTGGCCAGGTTGCTTGTGGAGCTTCAGAAGCACTCAATCGAACTTGAGAGGGCACGCAAGAGCCTGGAGACGACGATCGATAAGATGCCAGTAGGGGTGGCGATAGCAGAATCCCCATCTGGAAGGATAGTCATAGGCAACGCTGCCTTGGAAAGCATCTTCCGCCGCAGCTCCTTTCCCTCTGGGGGCATAGATGATTATCAGGCATGGGAGGCCTTCCAACCAGATGGTACGCCATTAATAAACCAACAATTCCCCCTCGCCAGAGCCCTTATTTTCGGGGAGGAGGTAAAAAGCGAGGAGATCCACATCATTAGAGGCGATGGGACGCGTGGGATCGTCTTTGCCAGTGCCGCCCCAGTTCGAAATCCCCAGGGGGTCATCGATGTCGCGGTCATGATAATGGTCGATGTCACGGAGCAGAAGGAATTGGAAAAGGTCCACGGAGAGCAATCTGAGGAACTTGCACGCTCCAATGCTGAGCTACAGCAATTTGCTTATATCGCCTCCCACGACCTCCAGGAACCCCTAAGAATGATAACCGGGTTCCTTCAGCTCCTGGAGAAACGTCATAAAGAGGAGCTTAGCCTTGAAGCCCAAGAATACATCGATTATTCAGTGAAGGGCGCCAAGCGCATGCAGGAGCTGATCAATGATTTGTTGTTCTATACCAGGGTGGGGAGGCAGCAAGGAAGGATGAAGCCCACGGATATGAACTCGGCCTTGATCCGCGCATTGGAGAACCTATCCCAGATGATCAAGGACACAAATGCCACCATCACCTCATGCCACCTTCCGACAGTGCTGGCGGAAAGGTCTCAGATGATGCAGATATTCCAAAATCTGATTGGCAACGCTTTGAAATTCCGAGGGGAAGAACCTCCGACGATCAACATCGTCGCCGAACGTGTTGGGTCGGAATGGGTCTTCTCCATTGAGGACAACGGGATCGGGATCGACCCTCAGTACCACCTAAAGATATTCCAGATATTCCAGAGGTTGCATTCTCAAGAGGACTATCCTGGCACGGGGATGGGACTTCCTATAGCGAAGCGAATCGTAGAGAGACACAACGGAAGGATATGGGTTGAATCGGAGATAGGAAAGGGTTCCAAGTTCTTCTTCACCCTACCAGCATTGGATTGATGGGATGATTTTCGGAGACAACCCGACTTAAATGTCAACCGGGTCCAATCTTGTTGATGGCATGACCATGAAAGAGGTTTCAGGCCGATCTTCTTTTTCGCAACAATGCCTTGCCTTTTTCCGTGATATGGGGGGACCTCATTTTCCCTTGTTTCTTGACATATACCAAGCCGTCGATCTCCAAGGATTCGATCCTCTTTGCTATCGTGACATGAGATAGTTGGAACCTTGCCGCCAATTTCTTTAAGGATACCAGGATGTTGTTCTCGTTCTGGTCATAGATGTACCTCAGCACTTCAAACTCGTCATCGCCGAGAATGACATCATCGAACCTCTGGCTCGGTAAGGTCATCAGCTCGTTCTGGACCATCCCCATCTTGTCGGCATCTAGGATGGATGGGTCGATCCGGACCAACAATATCGACCTATTCTTGCTCGCCACCTCGTTAAGGTCGAACAGAACGTCCATAAAACCCTCAAAGGTGCCCTTGGCGATGAGGTAGTGCACTCCATCCAAAAGGACAACGCTTTTCTCATTTTCCGATGTGAACCGGTCCATCCCCTGTATGAGGTCCCGATGTCCCCATTTGATTTCGGGCGTCACGGTCTCTTTTTGTTGGAGCATTATAACATCTACGACCATCGGTGAGGGGAATCGGCTCCCCAAGATCACCGGATTTGGCCTTGTTATCAGCAATCCTTTTCGACCCGCGCGGATAAGACCTTTAAAGAGATCGAGAGACGAACTACTGTCCGCATCCCGAATCAGGTAACCTATGCCCTCAATGAGCTTTCCATGGGCTTCCATGTCCGATGTGATGTCCTTGCCCACTAAGAGGAGGCCTTGTTCGGTCTGGTCGCTCTTCCTTATAATGGACCCTATGGCTCGGACCACCTTTCTGGTGTTATCTTTGGCGATCAGCGTGAACTCCACCGTAACCTTGCCCATTACATCGACCCTTCTGACTATGTCCACCATCTCCCCAGCGTCCGCAAACACCGACAATTTCTCCATGCTTCGGTTCAGAACATCCTTCTCAGAGAATCCAGTCAAAGCCTGCGCTGCCCTGCTCCACATGGTGATGCGATGAGCGCTGTCGTAGGAGATGACCAGTTCAGTGGCGCTATCAATCACGTTTCTCAGATATTCCTTCGATTGCAACGCGTCTGTTTGGGCCTTCTCCCGCTCTACTATCTCAGAGCGCAATAATTCGTTCGACTCTTCCAGTTTTTCCAAGGTCGACCGGAGCTTCACCATTGATGCCTCCAGGTCCTGCTTGGCCTTTTTCTTCTCGATATTCAACTGGGCCCCATCGAGACATCGCCTAACCGAATGCCCCAACCTCTTCAAACCGTCCTTCATTAGGTAGTCGTTAGCACCCTGGTGCATGGCCTCCACGGCCAGCTCTTCCCCTATCTTTCCAGAGACCAAGATGAAGGGGATGTCCTCCCCCTTCTCCCTTACGATGTTCAAGGCGTCCAGGCCGCTGAACCTAGGCATGATGTAATCCGAGATGACGATATCAAAATCCTTCTCGGACAACGCCCCCCTCATCTCATTGGCCGTCTCCACTCTAATGATCGATGGGTCAAAACCATCCTTCTCAAGCTGCATGGCCAGCAATATCGCGTCATTCTCAGAATCTTCTGCCAGCAATACACTCAACTTTTTCCTCATCCCCTGCCCCCAGCCCATCTTGGTTTATCGATCCATTTCTGAACGGTTCCTTGAAAAACTCCCCGGTTCGGGCATAAATAGTTCGAACTTGATATTAAAGTTTGACTAAATCTCGATTAAAGAACGTCTAAACCTAATCATGGCAAGGTGAAAAAGAAGGTAGCCCCTTCGTTAATTTTAGATTCCGCCCATATCTTACCACCGTGGCGTCGTACGATCGCATATACCACAGCCAGCCCCATCCCAATTCCGGGAAACTCATCTTCCGAATGCAACCTCTGGAAAGGATTGAAGAGCTTCCCCGCATAGTCTGGATCGAAACCGACCCCATTATCGCGGACATAAACCGTAGGGGCCGATGCATCATCCAACAATCCGAACGATACAAACGGCTCAGGACAGTGCATGGAGAACTTGCATGCATTATCCAATAGCTCCTCCAACAAGATGCCCATCATATAGGCGTCAGCATCTACCCTCACTCCTTCCTGGATCAGGAAATTGATGGTTATTTTATGCCTGTCCATCATGAGCTCTGCCTTTTCACGAGCGATCGAGCTTAGGTCCAAGGATTGGACCCTCATCGTTCTCGAACTTATCCTGGACATCCTCAGCAGCCCTGCGATCATGAGGTTCATCCGACCAGATTCCTGGACCACCCTCTGAAGATAGTCCTTTCCTTTAGTATCCAGCCCTTGAGAGTGCCTCTCCATGATGGCTTGGCTGAACCCGATCACATTGCGGATCGGGGCCTGGAGATCGTGAGAAAGATGGTAAACCAATCGCTGCGACTCGCCTGCCACGATGTCACGTTCTTCCAAGGTCTGGTTGAGTTGCATTTCTAAAATTCTCTCCAGCTCTTTAGGTTCAATTACATTCTCCGCCACCCCTATCAGAGGAGCATCCGCTGCGCCCTCATGCGGAAATACGATCAGACGAAGGGCATGATTCGAACCATCTTTCCAGATGATATGTAGCTCACCTTCCTTGGCACAATTCTTCTCAAAAGGGGCTTCGAACAGGTCGTGAAAGACATCTCTAAAATCAGGATGGAGCATCGAAGACAAGGTCTCGATTGTGACCGGGTCTTGAGCTTTAAGCCCCATCAAGGTCCTAAATTCACCTATCTTGGTGAAACGACCATCCTTGATGTTCAACTTCCAATGCGTTCTCCTTATGATGCGTTCCGGCATTTTCGCCCCTACCTCATAGGTCGCCTGAGATGGTCAATAAAAAATAGGGGTGAGGCCGTTTAATGATATGGGGATAAACGGCCTCGGTATGGGATCATCTGAATGATGAACAGGACCGGCTCCTCCCCTTTGATTCCCCGATCCTGTTGGTAAATATCTTCTCCGTCTCCTTTTTGGTGGGTCCATCTCTAACCAACCCTCACCCAGTGCACATCACCACATCGTCCGATATCCTTTTCAGAGATGAAATGTCGTTCCAGAACAGTTTCTTTGGGTCAAGGCTGACCACAATGGTATTGTCTGTGACGTGGACGATCTTCTGGGCTTTCTTTAGCATGTCCACCACGGAGGCCAAACCGTTCCACATCTCTAAAACCTCCATGCCATTTAAGCAAATAATCCCGTTGTGGTTGTTTTCTATGAATTGCTCGATCTCCTTTGCCATCCTCTCAAGGTTCATAGGGGGGATACAATCTTCGTTCGGCCGGATGTTCAACCATCGGATCTGTAGGCTATCTTCGTCGAAATGGAATTGGTTCCGCAAAACGTGCGGTGGGACCTTGGAGATGTAGAGCACCTTCTTACCCTTGGTCATCTCCTTCCTCAAAGCCCTATGAGTACTGATGGGCGCCCTCTCTACGATGAGGTACATTTTACCTGTATTGATTTCCATGATATCCTCCCCTTTTCGAAACTGAACAAAAGACACTCTTTCCCATTTAGGTACATTTCTAAAGAACACATAAACAACGACGAAAATACATCTAAAAACCACTCTAAAATGAATTTAATTTCGAAATGCATAGTCACCTAGGCAGATGGATAGCCATCGATTTCCCTAGCAAATCATAATATCCTACTTCATAACAAGGTACTTTCAAGATCCTTATGGCTGCTGGAGACCCCACAACATTCAACATACTACTTGTCGAGGACAATTCCGGGGACGTTATGTTAATGAAGGAGGTTTTGTCCGATTCAAGGTTCCTGAGCCACATCGACGTGGTATCAGACGGGGTCGAGGCGATGGATTTCCTACGTCATAAAGATAAATTTTGCGACGCTGTCGTCCCTGACATAATAATCCTGGACCTCACCTTGCCAAGGAAGGGAGGGCATGATACTCTCAAGGAGATCAAGTGCGACCCGATCATGAGGATGATTCCAGTCATCGTTTTTACAGGCTCCGAGGCTCCTGAGGACATCAAGAACGCCTATGCTTCCTTCGCAAATTGCTACGTGACCAAGCCCATTGGCCTGGACCAGTTGGAAAGGAAGCTGAGGATGATCGAGGAGTTCTGGTTCGGGACTGCCAAGATTCCGACCAAGATGAGCTTGTTCGAAATGGACTGGTGATCTGGTGATCGATTCGATCGTGATCTTGACATTTTCAATATAATGCCACCACCAAATATGAGGGCGACCTTTTCTATCAGACCTGGTCCATGCCACAGTCCTTGGGTGGCTTATCATATCGAAGACCCCGAAAGGAAGGGGCTCGCAGATGACCGTTGATTGTCAGCTCCAAGAACTCCACCTTACAGACCATCTCAGGTCTTACCCAGGAGAGATCATGCTCTGGAACGTTCACGACCGGCGGCACATCGATCCTCAAAGGCTCCAAAATGCGCACCATATGTTCCATTTGGTCCTCGGTGAACCCGGTTCCGACCCGACCAACAAAGACCAAAGCATCCTTCTCGTAAAGGGCCAGGGCCAAGGAGGATATCGCCCGCTTCTCATGGGAATAACCCACCACCACGCAGTCCACGGTGAGGGTGGTCTTGATCTTAAGCCAGTGCTGGGACCTGACCCCCTGTTCATACCTACCATCCATCCTTTTTGCCATCACGCCCTCCACCTCTCGGTCCAAGATCAGTTTCCAGAGCTTTCGCCCTTCCAGCGTCTGGACGATCTTTCTGAGGGAGGGCCCTTCCGTAACCACGCTTTCCAATACGATGCGTCGTTCCGATAGTGGGAGCGAGGTCAGGTCCCTACCATCAAGCTTCAAGATGTCGAAGACGACATATGTGG
Organism: Methanomassiliicoccaceae archaeon; assembly: GCA_963789555.1. GTDB lineage: Archaea > Thermoplasmatota > Thermoplasmata > Methanomassiliicoccales > UBA472 > JACXTP01. The sequence continues at coordinate 8,387 of CAWBKY010000007.1, forward strand.
CAGGGTGTTGCCCGCTCCTTAGATGGTAGACCGATGGGGAGGCTTGCTCACGTTTTTGCAGCAGCCGGAATGAGGGATTGCCTGCACCATCAAATACGACAATCTCGCCATCCAGAACACAATCCCTCGCTCGGATGCTCGATGAAATGTCCAACTCCGGATATCGTTCCGTGATGTCCCGGTCCCGACGGTTGATGAATCTCATCCCCCCATCCTTGTAACAGAGGGCCCGGGTACCATCGAGTTTGGGCTCGTAGACATATCCTTCCCGGTCTAGGTCCTCCTCCTTGCCAGCGGAGGCGAGCATGGCCCTGTACATTAGCTCTCCAAGCTGGCCTTGAGGGCATCGAGCAGGTTGGACTCGGGTGTGGCCTTGACCACTTCGTCCATCATCACCAAGTGCTTGGCGTCACGTTTGTCGATTGCTTCGATCAACCGCTCCCTATAATGGTCCTTGAACTGGGAGAGGTCAAAGGAACGGACCGAGAGTTTTTCGATGAGCTGTTCCGCCAGCTCCAATTCCTGCCCTCGAAGCTCAGGCCTTTCTCCCAGGTCCGGTATGGCCTCCATGGAGCGTACTTCGTCAGCGTAGTTCAAGGTGGAGAGCAATAGACCAGGGCCGTAAGGTCCGATGACGCAGACATGCTCCCTTTCCCTCATCACAAAACTGCCCACGGCCATCTTCCTGGTACGTTCCAGGGTCTCTCGCAGTAGGAAGAACGCTTTCTTCCCCGGCTTTTCCGGACCAAGGTAATAGTGAGCATCAACGTACACACGGTCCAAGGCTCCCTGCTCAACGAATTGGACGATCTCGATCAGGTCGGACCGTTTCGGCCTCAGGGTGGACAGTTCTTGTTTAGAGAAGACATAGAACGCGCCCTCCCCTATGTCAACGCCCTTGACCACCTCCTCCCAGGGGACCTCGTGCTCCCCCTTCGCGCACCATCTTCGATATTCGATCGGATTGCCGTCGGTTTCGTGGATGAGCTTGAATGAAACAGGCCTCTGCTCCACTGCGGAATATAGCTTAACTGGGATGTTGACAAGACCGAACGACACCGCCCCATTCCAAATGGCTTTCATCACATCGCCCCCTGCATCTATTCCCCTGGGGGCGTGATTAAACTTTTGGGCACAGCCATTGTTTTTCGGCTCATCGGAAGGCCATTAAATGGATCATCTAATGGGCCAGATGATCTCCGTCATCAGTTCCCCCTGGGGCACCAACGTCGGATCGTTGAGATAGTATTCCCAACATCGATCGGCCGGCTCCAGTCCTTTGGCCTTGATCCATCGTTCCACCATCTCATAGGTCCTTACCAGGTCCATATAGGGCCCTTTGTGAATGGCTCTCGCCGCCTTCACCGCTGGCAATGTGAATGGTCTGATAGTTACCGTTCCGACCACCTCTCCCTTCACAGGAAAGCCGCAGTCGAGGTCCACCTCGCCTTCGGACCATGACCGGTAGTACGCGAACGGGGGACCAGTGATCTCCCAACCGTTCCTCTTCATCTCCATCCATATCTCTGAATAGGCTCTCTCTACGAACTGGGGGATCTCGGACATCTTCACTCTGCCCTGGATGCTGACAGTGTGCCTCTCATCTGTGTTAATCAATATGACCTCGCTCATGGTCATCTATTGACCATTCATTTTGGTCGTTATTAACCATGCTCGGAGAGATCACCGAAAATACCCCCGATGAAAAAGCGGACAATCATTAATATCGGGCGATTCTAGGCTGGGCCAAAGGAAGATGACGATCACAGATGGTGGTTACGGCGTCATTTGGCTCCTTGGGGCCTTCGATGTCGGCGTTGGCTCGGGCCAAAGGAAGGTGAGCCTGGGCATCTGCCGGGCCACCAAGCAACTGGCCTTCTTCTCCGATGGGCCTGGTGCACCATTGCTCATGCATCTCAGTGTGATCGGTGGCAGATGTACGGAGGGCACCCGCTGCCTTTATGCCAACTGCCCGTCGAACCGTACCACCTGGTCCTCTTACCGGCTTGGCTCCGAGTTCGGTAGAGGGGTCAGGACGCAGCAAGGATACGATGGTTTGAAGGAGGTCCGTCGGCAGATGCACTTGGACCTCATCAGCATGGAAGACTATGGTCATTGGGTCGATCAGATGGAGGACGAGGGAACGGGCTATTGCATCGAGCTTAGCAAGCCCTTGCTGTTCGGCCCATCCGCCCCGGAAGCGGGCCCGAGGAAGACCGCGTGAGATGGCTCAGAGCAGCGGCGTCCTGTTGTCCTCGGGGGCTCCCTTGGCCGCCACCACGCTATCTATCCTGACCAACATGACCGCCAGCTCGGTGGCGGAGATGATCGTCTGTCTGGCCACCTTGTAGGGCTCTAGGACATCCATCTTCTCCATGTCCACCACCTTGCCGGTGAAGAGGTCGAACCCAGCGCGGACGTCCCCATCCTTATGGGCCTTGCGCAGGTCTATCAGCACGTTGACCGGGTCCCTCCCGGCGTTCTCGGCCAAAGCCACTGGGATTACCTCAAGGGCATCCGCATAGTGTTTTATCGCCAGCTGCTCTCTGCCTCCGACGCTGGAGGCGTATTCGCGGAGCCTCATGGACAGTTCCATGGCGGTGGCCCCGCCCCCGACGGAGAGCTTCCCATCCTCCACGACCAGGCGGACCACGTTGAACGCGTCGTCCAGGGACCTCTCTATCTCATCCACCACCTGGACGGTGCTGCCCCGGATGAATATCGAGATCGCCTTGGGGTTCTTGCAACCGGTCACGAAGGCATATTCCTTCTCTTCGTGCTCTCGGATGTTCACTAGCCCCGCAGCTCCAAGGCTTTCCTTATCAAGTTCCGCCGCTTTGGTGACGACGTCCGCTCCGGTGGCCTTCGCCAGCAGGTCTAGGTCGCCCTCGCTTATGTTTCGGAACGCCAGGACGCCGGCCTGGGCCAGGTCGTACTGCACCCGGTCATCGATGCCTTTGCCACAGAAGATGACGTTGGCCTTGCACGCCTTGACGAAGTCCACCTGTTTGCGGAGCATCGCCTCCTCCTCCATCAAGAACGCCTTGAGCTCTTCGGGCTCGGACACCTCGACGTACTCGTCCACCTGGGTCTTGGCCACCTCCATCGGACCGCTGATGAGCGCGATGCGTGCCTTCTCGATACGGGTGGGCATGGCTCTGGAGACAGGCTCACGGTCGATGATCACACCACTGACGAACTCGGTGGCGATGGTCGACGATCCCTGTCTCTTCACCACTTGGAGGTTCTTGAGATCCACATGTAGGTGTCCGTTCCGTTTCTCAGCCAGAGCACGTACAGCGTCCACCGCGATGACCGCTAGCATCTCCCGGTCCGCGTTCACAGCTTTGCTCATCATGGCGGTGGTCGCTACCTTCCTCATTCTCTTTACATCATTGTAATCGACTTTCAAGGAGAGCTCTTCCAGGTCGGCGAGGGCCTTCTCCTCCGCCATCTTGTACCCCTTCGCGATCACGGTGGGATGGATGTTCTTGTCCACGAGATCATCCGCCTGTTTCAACAATTCCCCGGCAAGGACCACGGCGGAGGTGGTCCCATCGCCGCACTCCTCGTCCATGGCCTTGGCCACCTCCACCATCATCTTGGCGGCCGGGTGGCTCAGTTCCAGCTCCTTGAGTATTGTGGCACCATCATTGGTGATCTGCATGTCACCGAGGGTGTCGACCAGCATCTTGTCCATACCTCTGGGACCTAGGGTGGTCCTCACCAAGGACGCTATCAGCCTCGCGGCTCGGAAGTTCTCATGCTGGGCGCCCTTGCCCTTCGATCTGTTGGTGCCTTGTTTGAGTACGTAAACCTGTGGATTGTTCGCTGCCATTGTCAATTCCCCCTTGCTATCGGAAGGCAGAATAACCATGGTTCTTTAAAAAAGAACGCCTCGTCCTCTACGACTATACGATCCGATGTCCTTGGGTCTGGACCAGAATCGAAATCGACCCATTATTTTGAACCATCACCGTTTAAGGCGTTCTCTGCTCACCACCACCTACTCGGGTTCAGGATTTTCCCACTCTCTCAATTTTCAACAAGAGCCGTCTCAGCGCCTCTCTCTCGATGTCGCGCTCCGTGTCTCCAGTCAGTTTCTCCAATTGATCGATTATCTCTCTGTCGGTCCAACCATGTATTCTTTCGTCCGGGTCCATATTCATCGAATTTAATGTTTAATTTCTAAAATATTTCAATATTTCTAATCAAACAGTTAAGAAATACGAAATACTCTCACATATTTTTTACAATAACTTTATTGAACTAGACATTTGTCTAATGAAGATGGACATCGATCGGGCAGGATCGAACAAGGGCCGCCCGCATCAAATTGCACCCACAGATTGGACACAATCTGAGCGACTTCGTCATCATTCCGATGAGACCAGCCAAGGTCATCAAATGCACTATGTTGGCGAAGAAATATGTTAAAAGGGGTTTAATGAAAATCAGAGCAGGGCCTTGGCTCACTCGCTGGGCTTTCCATCATAGTGCTCCTCATCAGCCATGGCTTGGGCCTTGGTATGGCGCACCACCTTGTCCTGGTGCTCTGGCGGGGAGTATATGGTGTAAAGGCGCAGGTCCTCTTTCTTCGAAGTGTTGATGACATTGTGCAGCGCCCCCGAGGGGACGATGACCGCCACACCATCATGGACCTTATGCTCCACCTTGTCTATGACGACCTTGCCCTCCCCCTTTTCGAAGCGGAAGAACTGGTCCACGTCATCATGGACCTCCTCCCCGATCTCCTCACCGGGTTTGAGGCTCATGAGGACGAGCTGGCAAAATTTACCGGTGTATAGGACGCGGCGGAAATCAGTGTTGGCGATCGTATCCTTCTCTATGTTGCTGATAAAACCTTTCTTTGTCATGAACAAACCTCCGGACGCACGTGCGTTGCACAAATAGCGACGTGCGTTCGACAGAGCCACCCATATAAAAACATCTGGGTCTCCTTTTCCCACCTCGATATACGGCATCGTCCGACCATCATCGGTCTAGCTCTTGATGACGATAGCACATCACCAGATGGTCGTTCACCATTCCGACCGCCTGCATGAACGCGTAGCATATGGTCGGTCCGACGAATCGGAAGCCCCGACCCCTCAGAGCGTCGCTCATGCGTTTGGACTCGGGGGTCTCGGCCGGCACCTCCTTGAAGGAACGCCACCGGTTCTGCATCGTTCTACCGCCGACGAAGCTCCATAGGTAGGCATCGAAGCTTCCATGTTCCCTCTGCACATCGAGGACGCATATGGCGTTCGCAATGGCCGCTTCGATCTTACGTCGGTTTCGAACGATGCCTTGGTTCTTTAGCAATTCCTCCACCTTCCTTTGGTCATATCTCGAGACCGTCTCGATGTCGAAACCGTCGAAGGCCTCACGAAAAGCTTCGCGCTTGCGAAGGATGGTGACCCAACTGAGGCCCGCCTGCATGCTGTCAAGGGTCAGGAACTCGAACAGGGTGCGATCGTCGTGGACCGGGGCTCCCCATTCCATGTCATGGTATGCGTTCATCAAAGGGTCTTCTCCCCACGGACAGCGGTCGTCTCTCCTCATAGGATCTTCATGCACCTGACCACCTTTGTTCTTTTCCAGAAACGATGGTAGGACCATCCTCGCTTGGCGATGCTACCTCTGAATAACGTTATTAAACCGAACGTCCAGAACGTGATATCAAAGTTGAAAATCGCCCCGGGCCCTTAATATATAGACCATAGGTCTCTTTTAATGATGTAGGTGCCCTGCATGCGATATAAAGCGCTGATACTGGTTATGTTCTTGGTCGGAACGTCCTTGTTGATATTGGTCCCCGCTCCAAACGAGGTCAAGGCAGCCCCTCACGGCCCCATCCTCATCGAGGGCGACGCCGAACTGGAATTGATGGCGGACACCGAGGACTGGGCCGGTTCAGGCAGCGCGGTAGACCCCTTCATCATCGAGAACTACACAATCGACGCCGAAAATGAGCCTAACGGCATCGGGGTCAGGAACATTAGCCATCACATCGTGATTAGGAACTGTGTTGTGCACAACACCTCCGACGATGTCTCGATCCCTTCAGGGGGAATCAACCTCACATCGGTGGAGAACGCCACCATCGAGGATTGCGAGGTCTATGATGCCTTCAACGGCATATGCCTCTACGAATGCACTGACATCCTCGTCCAGGGTAACGATCTCCACGACAACGGGAACATTGGTGTGGATGTTGGTATGGGCTCGAGGGTCAATGTGACGAATAACACCATCGCTCGCAGCGCATCCTATGGCATATCATTGGAGGACAGTACTGGGGTTCAGGTCTATGGAAATATACTGAGAGACAACAACGGTGCCGATGACACCTTTGACGCCGCCCACACCCAAGCCTCCGATTCCTCCGCCACGGCCAACTATTGGAACTCGACCGGCACACCCATAGATTATGGCAACCTATGGACCGATTGGTTATCCCCCAATGACGATCAGGACAGATTCGTCGATTTGCCATATCTAATTGTAGGGGGAGCGAAGGACAATGCCCCCTTGGCTGACGCAGCACCAGAACTGCAGATCCTAACACCAACGAACCTTGGCGCCCTCAACACGCAATATGCTCAGATAACCTGGCAGGGATGGGATAACGGTTCGGGAATTTTCGGATATTATCTGAGCTTCGATGGCGCCTCCAACTGGGTGGACGTGGGCACAAACACCAGTTACAATTGGGCTCCGATATCTGAAGGGGTCCACGAGATCAAAGTGAATGCCACCGACCGTGCAGGACTGATCACGGTCGCGTCCGTCCAATTTTATGTGGATCGGACCGCTCCAGTGGTAACTTTCCTATCGCCATCCAACTCCACTCATACCAACCAATCCGTGGCCGTTGTGAACTGGTCAGGCAGTGACGCCACGACGGCGGTCAAGGACTACAAGGTAAGGATCAACGCCTATCCATGGAACACCACCACCGCCACGACGTTCACCACGCCCGCCATGAGCCAGGGCTGGAACCAGGTATGGATCAACGCCACCGACACCGCTGGCAACTGGGCCATATCATACCTGCAGATATTCTTGGACACGGAAGGCCCCCAAATTGAGATAATCTCCCCAGCCAGTGGGATCATGGTCGGCGATAGCTCGGTGAACATCGTCTGGACCATAGAGGACCTTGGCGAAGGGGTCGAGCTATGTGAGATTAGAATCGACAACGGCACATGGGTCAATGTCACTGGAACAACCAGTTACCTTGCGTCTGACCTCATCGAGAATCCGAACGGGACTATGGTTCTTCTTCAGGCTTTCGATGGTCTGGGGAACAAGGCCTCGACAAGCATCATCCTCGCGGTCGATCTTTACGCTCCAAGCGTATCGATAACCAGCCCGGCCAACAACACATCGACTAGCTCCAGTTCGATACTGCTGCAATGGGCCGGGTCCGATAGCAGCGGGTTTGGGGTGAATAGATACGAGGTGCAGATAGATTCTGGGACATGGAACGATCGAGGGAAGGACACCGCTTGGACTATCACCAATCTGTTGGAGGGCGAACACACCCTGAGGGTCAGGGCGTTCGACAACGTGGGTCGGAACTCAACAGACCTTGTCGTCGTGATCTCCGATGACGATGGCCCCTCTATAGACATCGACAACATCGCAGAGGGGCAGACCTTGACCATGACCCAAATCAATGTCACCTGGACCGCTTTCGACGGTGGTTCGGACATAACCCGCTTCGAAGTGCGTCTGGACGCCGGGGAATGGCAGGACCGTGGCTTGGGGAAGTGGGTTGTTCTTGACCTGACGGAAGGAAGGCACAGCCTCACAGTTCGCGGCTATGACAATCAGGGCAACATCGGACAGGATGTGGTGAACTTCACCGTTGACGTCTCCGCACCAATCGTGGAGATCAACTATCCATCTGAGAACGCGGTGATCAACAACAAAACCGTCCAGGTCTTCTATCTGGTGAGCGATCTATCTGGCATAAGGTGGTTGAATTATACCCTGGATGGAGTAAATTGGACCCGGGTCAACTATCCTTCCAATTATGTGACGTTGAACATCTCGAACGGACCAGTACGCTTCGCCCTTAAGGCAGTGGACCTAGTGGGCTGGGAGAGGACCGCTTGGTCAAACTTCACTCTGGATTCCGTCGCTCCAGCAGTGACGGTCTACTCACCGAACGGAACGGCCGTGCCGACAAGAAGCATCATCAGCGTTAGCTTGAATGAAGAAATCGCAACAGGTAGCCTGAAGATACTGGTCAATGGGGTCGTGCAGGATTATTCCACGTCAGGAAGGACCTACAACGTAACTTTCGCTCTGACACTGGGTCGAACCTATGTCATCTCAGTTCAAGGAGGCACAGACTTGGCGGGAAATAGGATGGGCAACTTCTCCTGGACCTTCACTACCCCGACCACCGGTACCATCACTGGAAAGGTTGTCGACTCCGACGGGGACCCTATAAAGGATGCATACGTTCGCGCGGGAAGCTATAGTACCTTGACCAACTTCCAGGGCGAGTTCCTGCTCTCCTTACCACCGGGTTCGTATAACCTGACCATCACAGCATCCGGTATGGAGGACGAGAAAATACCCATCGAGGTCACTGGGGACATATCCATGGGGGACCGGACCATGGATTCCTCGTCTGGAGGTATGGACATGTTGCTCATCGGCGCCATCTTGGCCGTGGTCGCGGTGATTGCTATAGCAGCATTCCTGATCATCCGACGAAAGTAGGGGTAGAGGGAACCCCAGGAAAATGCCACGCACTAAACTCCTTTCATCTTCATTTTATTCAACGAACAGTAAGTCAGCATCCCCATAAATTAATAATCACATTACTTTAGCCGGCCGATGCAGATCTCCGACCATGTCCATGCCCTACGCATCCCATTCAAGGTACCTTTGAGCCCTGCCTTGTCCCTGGACCGTTTCGTTTATTGCTACATCGTCTCGGGGAAAAACGTCTGCCTGGTCGATACCGGGGTGGCCGGGTCCGAGGGCATGATTTTCGACCACCTGAACGGCTTGGGGCACGATCCAAGCGAAATCAGGACGATCGTTCAGACCCATTCTCATCCAGACCATATCGGTTCCACCAAGGCCATCAAAGGGGTATCCAACTGTGTTGTGGCGATCCATAACGAAGAGAGAAGGTGGCTGGAGGACATCGAAACGCAGTTCGCCGAGCGCCCTGTGCCAGGGTTCCACGATCTGGTGGGAGGGTCGGTATCGGTAGATCGGGCGTTGGATGATATGGATCGGATCGAACTGGGGGATGGCCTGACCCTGGAGGTCATCCATACCCCGGGCCACTCATCTGGGTCGATATCTCTGTTCATTAGGGAGGAGGGGGTCCTCATCACCGGGGACGCGGTCCCTTTGGTCGGAGAGATGCCGGTCTATGAGGACGCAAAGGCCTCGATGAGATCGGTGGAAAAGCTGCTGGGCATAGATGGGGTCAAGGTCCTTTTAGGGTCCTGGGATGCGCCAAGATATGGAATCGAGGTAAGAAGGATATTGGGCGATGCACTCGCATACCTTGAAGAAATTGACTTGAAGGTAAAGGAAATAATGGCAAGGGACCAAAGCATCTCAGGCACCTTACTTTGCAGAACGGTCCTCGATGAGATGGGCATGCACCAGGTCCCAACGCTACCATTGGTGGCCAGGTCTTTTCAGTCAAACCTCATGTCCTAATGTGAAACGGATTTCATGACGAGCCCTAGGACCGCTATGGATGTATGGTTCAACCTATCCGAAGGTCAAGCTCACCTTTCTAAGCAACTCAGCGGGGGCACTCAATAGGGAGCTCAATGGCTCTCATAGGTCACATCCGTCCTGGTGCTGGTCGGAGGTATGAAGTAAATTGAGTAGTCCTTGTCGTCGGCGATCTGCTTCGCCTTCCTCTCCACGAAGTAACGGATTCCCCCCGAAGTGACCACTTTCCGGTCCATCACCACGATCCACTTCCTTGGATACTGCTGTATCAGGTCCTCGAAGTGCTCCTCGACCCACTGATCGTTCACTAGGTCCTCCTTGCTCTCCTCCCTTTCCTCGCCAGTTTCCAGAGCCTTCCCCCCTCAAAGCGTATGACATATCATTGCATCCAATGGATATTTATCGTTTCAGGGGCCCCGTGATTCGCCTGGGCACCATCCCCATCGTCAATCCATTTAGAATGGATGATATGAATAGGTCGAAGGGGCGATCGCCTCTCGTCTGATGTGGTTTGTGTTGATCATGCGATTCCGACCACCGTGACCATCGAAATGCTGATCAAGGCAACGGTGAGGGCGATGAGCCATGCCGTAAGCTGCCGCAATCGCCTGCTCTCGATAAGCATCTCGGTCTGTAAGGTCAATAGGGCGTCGAAATCGATCTTGTTGCTGTTCTTTTCCATTCTCTCACTTTTTTTCTTAATGATGTTCTTGAGCATGACAACGGCCAGGACAGGAACCGGGCCGAGAGTAGGATGGCCACACCTCCTAGCCCCTTTTTTCCGTTCATAAAATAATATTTTGGGGGAGCGAGATCCCCATCCTCTCGGCGAGCTCCCTGAAAGAGAGCCTTGGGTCCCGGAGAAGGAGATGATAAAGAGCGATGTCGAACTCGTCCATTGTATCGGTCTAAGAGATTAAGTTCATAAAAAGATGTGCTGAGGGATTGCAATGTCTAATCGCGAAGTTTTTCTTTTTTTCCTCTGAGGAAGCAGAAAAGATGAAAATAGTGGGCCCGGTCGGATTCGAACCGACGACCATCGGGTTATGAGCCTGACGCTCCACCGGACTAAGCTACGGACCCAGGTTGGGCCTCCTTATCCCTAAGCCCGATATAAATGTTTTTTACAGATTGGCATCCATCGCACGCATTGGCAAACGCGAAAATCGACTGGTGCTTACGATTCATTTATCTAGAGGCGGGTCCAAAGCCATGATAGTTCAAAAACATCTTGAGGTCCGAGCAATCGAGCGGTTAACCTCGATATAAATCTCATTAAATCTGAAGGAAGGTCCTGATATCATGAACGTCAAGAAGGGCGCCAAGAAGGTTGAAAAAAAAGGCAAAGCTAAGATAGTGGTGAGCAAGGACGGGCCCCTTCTTGTGTCCGGTGACGTTCCATTGAGCGTCCAGAGGATCGTGCTCAAAGACGGTGAGCCCTATGCATGGGAGGAGGACCTATTGTTCGACACCCCGGAGAGCTACACTCTCTGCCGTTGTGGCGCTTCTAAAAACAAACCTGCATGCGACGGGTCCCACACCAAGGTCCGATGGGACCCCGAGGAAAGGGCAAGCCGGGAACCGTTCATCGACCGGGCAGAAGCGACGGAAGGACCGGAACTGGCATTGAGCGACGCGGACGACCTATGCTCCTACGCGCGATTCTGTCATAGAGGAGAGGGCATTTGGGACCTGACCGAGGGGTCCGATGACCAGGAGAAGCGCAAGATGGCCATCGAGATCGCTGGCAATTGCCCTTCTGGTCGTTTGGTGGTATGGGACACAAAACTGGTCAAACAGATCGAGCCCAAGTTCAAGCCGTCCATAGCCGTCACCGATGACGAACTGGCAGGGACGACCGGACCGTTGTGGGTAAGGGGAGGCATACCGATAATATCCTCAGACGGGTACCAGTATGAGGTCCGCAACCGCATGACGTTGTGCCGTTGCGGGCGGTCCGAATCGAAACCTTTCTGCGATGGCAGCCACCTTGACGAAGCAAACGAAAGGGAGGACCGCGAGGAAAAGCCTCGTTCCTGAGCGAAGGAAATCCCTCTAAACCTTTCCCAATTCCTTCTCCAACCGATCGACGATGCTGCCCAGGACCTTCACCCGAGCATAGCACTTATCGTTGGAGGGGACGACAAACCAAGGGGCGGCCTTGGTGCTGGTGCGGACCAACATGTCGTTCACGGCCTGCACGTACTGGTCCCACTTCTCCCGATTGCGCCAGTCCTCCTCGGTTATCTTCCATTTCTTCCGAGGGTTCTCCTGACGTTCTTGGAAACGTTTCATCTGGGTGTCCTTGTCGATGTGTAGCCAGAACTTCATGACGATGGAGCCCTCATCGTCCAGATGTTTCTCCATGTCATTGATCTCATGGTAGGCCCGCTTCCATTCCGGCTCCGTCGCGAACCCCTCCACGCGCTCGACCAGAACCCTTCCGTACCAGGATCGGTCGAACAATATGGTCCGCCCTCTCTTTGGCATATCGCGATAGAAGCGCCATAACCAGTGGTGCTTGCGCTCCACCTCGTTCGGCGGTCCCACTGGAGCCACCTGGTACGCCCTTGGGTTCAATGGGTTGGTGAGACGGAGTATGATGCCGCCCTTTCCAGAGGCGTCCCAGCCCTCCATCACCAGCACCAAGGCCCTGTCGGAATTGTAAAGCTTGCATTGGAGCTTGCGTATCCTTTCCTGAAGCCGGTCCAATTGGTCCTTGTAGACATCGACGGGACAGGTCCGGCCCAGGTCCACCTGTTCCAGCCTTACCGTGCCGTTCCCGATCGGCTCAGGCAACAGACTTGCCCCACCTATCCTTCGGACCGTAGGGTTTTCGATCACCGGCTGCAGGTTGGTGCTGATAGCCTCCAATATCTTGAGATTGACCTCCACCTCGTCCTCCGCCTTGATCACGTTCCAAGGAGCGAAACCGAAGTCCGAGCCCTGCGTCACCCTCTGCCAAATGGTCTGGGCTTGGTCGAAGTGCTCCAGGAGCTCATCGCCGTTCACATGGTCGACGCGCTTCTTACAGAAATCCTCCGCCTCCTTCTCGATGACCTTGCGCAGGTCCTTCTTCTCCAGATTGAGGAAGAACTTGAGGAAGACCGTGCCATCCTGAACGTGCTGCTCCTCCATGGTCCTTATGGCCCAAAGCCTCCGGTCCAGAAGGTCCTTGTTGGCATGTTTGAAGTTCTCGTACACGGTCCAGAAGTACCAGGAGCGGTCGAAGATGCTGACGCGTCCGGCCGGTGGCATGCGGCTATAGTATCTCCAAAGGAAAGGCCTTGCCTTGTCGTCCTTGGTCGGTTCGGCCATATAATGGAGGTCAAAGCCCCTAGGGTCCAGTGAGTGGAGCAGGTTGTTGATGTGCTCCGCCCGTCCCCAGATGTCCCACCCCTCGAAGACGATGACCACAGGGATGTTGGACGCACGAGCTTGGCGCTGCAGACCGCCTACCTGGTAGTGGAGCTGTTCTAACGCTTCCTTCCTGCTCTTGCCGTTTCCATTGCCGTTCTTGCCGTTACCCATAGTCGGTCCTAGCTGACCTAAAAAAATATCCAAGGGGCGTTATATATATTGCTAGACGGTTGGCCAGTATCGATAGCGATAATAATTATGTGATATGGAAACGGTATTAAATCATTCAGACAAGAAGGACGGGCTCGATGGGATCTTGGAGCTCTGCCCCAGGTGGGCGATTGTGGCCGAATGGGCACTCTTGATTTCTGGCAGATTTTTTATAGCAAGCGTTATCATCCATCGGCGATCGGACCATGGACGAGGAAGCACTTTATCAGGCCATTTTCAAGAGGAAATCAGTTAGGAACTATGAGAAGGCCCAGCTGGACGCAGCGACCCTATCGGCAATGGACGCGTTCCTTAAGACGATCAGACCGATGGTCCCAGGTATCCAGACCGAGATGAGGGTCGTCGACAGTTCCAAGGTCAAGGGAATGTTCAAGGTCGACGCGCCTCATTTCCTGGCGTTCTTCTCCGAGGTCAAGGAGGGCCATCTGACCAACGCCGGTTTCATGCTCCAACAGGTCGACCTCCACCTCTCCTCCACTGGCATAGGCAGTTGTTGGCAGGGCGGTCCTAAGCCTGTAAGGGAAGTCGTTGGTCCGCCCGGCCTCGAGTTCATCATAGCATTGGCGTTCGGAAGACCGGCCGAGGGGCACCAGAGGAGCGACATGTCTGAATTCAAGCGGGAGCCGATCACCAAGATCACATCAATGCAGGGGTCGGACCCATATCTGGAGGCGGCCCGACTCGCGCCTTCGGCGATGAACAACCAACCCTGGTACTTCTCTCGGAACAATGGCACGATCGATGCGTTCAGCGCCAGATCGATCATGCTCAACAAGATGAACCATATCAGTCTGGGGATTGCGCTATGCCACATATGGTTGGCCGCCATGCACGATGGAAAGGATGTCGAGTTCACGATCGGGGGGAAGGCTGGTTCAACACCTCCGAAGGGTTACGCGAACGAGTGCATAGTCCATATTATGTGAGGGATGCCCCTTACGACTGCATCTCTTCTCGCAATGGTGGGTGCGGGGCTACGGCAGGGCTCAAAAAGGGAACGGCTAGAGATGCACGAACCTTGGGAGTGCTGAGCTCCCCCTCACCCAAGGAGCTTCAAAATCGTGACCGCGAAGGTTTCCACCTTTTTTTGCCAACCATCCTCCAGAGGCCCCTTCATTCCGCTGACGGTGAGGCTGAGGGGGTCGACCGCCTTGGTCATGCCCACCTCCTTCAGATCATCCTCCATGGCGGTCAAGACCTTGCCCGAGTTCTTCTCCGGCCCTCCCTTCTCAATCATGTGGGTGACGGAGAGGGCATATCTGCCGCCCTTGTGCGGGAACTTCTTCATGAATTTGTTCATCTTTCCAGGCAGGCCGCCAATATGCGTGGATGAGGAAAATACATAGAGGTCGGACAAAGGCACCTGTTCTGGTCCAGCTTCCTCCACATCGAAAAGAAGTACCTCATGCCCCTTGGCCTTCAGGAGCGTGCTGAGCTGTTCCATCGCGGTCTTGTTGTTGCCATACTTGGTTAGGTAGGAGATGCTTATCTTTGACATGATGGACTCATAGCACCGAGTGTCGATATTAATTGTTACTCATTGATCCGTTGATATCCCTTGGGGCGACCTGTCACGGAACGGCCTTCACTATTCAATCACGTTAAAAGGGACAGGGGGCGACCTCATCGTTCAGAATCGCATGGCAATCCAGCCATCTGTGTCTCATAAAGCAAAATCTCCCCCTCATAGATCCTGATCACGACCGTGTGCGCCTCACCCACCGACCCAACCTCTTCCCCTGTGCAGCTATAGGCGTTCGCCTCCAGGTATGCTCCAGGATGGGAGGCCAAAAGCTCCTCCATCTCATCGGTGGGGACAAATCCCTCCGGTACGAAATAGCGCTCCGCATGCTTTTTTTTCGGCATCGGATAAACCTAGGTTCATATGGTTATAGAAATGTTGTTGGGGAAGGCGAGGCGTTGCGAAATTGTGCCATCCACCCCGACGTATGCGTCCGGTTCCCGTTATAAAAAACGAAACACAACACATAATAATCTTCATACTATCGATTAGTTTCAATTTTTAACGAGTGTCATCTTCATCCCATATAATAAAACGCAATCCTTAACAATATATATCCAATATTTTCGTATTGCCATTCATGAAGGAGATCAAAGGGAGCGTCGAGATCGATGCTCCAGTTGGAATCGTTTGGGGCGTGCTGACGGATTTCAAATCATATGGGAAATGGAACCCATTCATCACCCAGATGTCCGGGGAGCTTAAGGAGGGCAGTATCTTTGACGTCGTGGTCAAGATCCCCGGTAGGAAGGATTCCCAGTTCAAATCCAAACTTGTAAAGGTCGTGGATAAGCAGGAACTGATGTTCAACGGAACGATCAAGAAAGGGATGCTGACGGACGACCATTTGTTCAAATTGGAGTCCTTGGGTGAGAACAAGACCAAGATGTTCCAGAGCATTGCATTCAAAGGATTCATGTCATACTTCGCTGGCAGCACCATCAAGGACGGGCAGAAAGGTCTGGACATGATGAACTCGGCTCTCAAGGTACGGTGCGAAGCACAGAAAAAATGAAAGGTATGGGAGAATACATCGAATAGGAATAATGCCGTGCATACGAGTTATTTGGAGGGAATGCATGGTGCAGACCCCATGTTCCATATCCATTCCAGTAGAGTAAAAATTATTAGTGATATGGAGGACCTCCGCTCCCCCTGACCGAATTTATTCACTGCCTACTTCAAAGCTCTCAGGAACTCCTCTACAGGCATCGCGGGCATGGTCACGGTCTCCAAGGTCCCCCTAGCTCCCAGCTCCACCATGACCTTAAGAACGGTCTCGTTGTCTGGGGCTTCAAGAATATTGAGGAAATCGTATTTCCCCAGCAGGGCGTATTGCTCCACTACCTTGGCCCCCATCCTCTCGATTTCCTTGTTCACTTCCCTGAGGCGTTCCGGCTTTATCTTCAGTGTCTCCCTTCCTTCGGCCGTGAGCCTCGATAATACCATGTATTTGGCCATTTGTTCAACTCCATGTAACCCTTGGTTTTTGCAGGTCATATCTTTTTCGGGGCATATTCTAAGAATCTAATCAGGCGAACATGAGATTTTATTACTACTTACCCGAGTCGCTCTGTGAGACCATTCGTACCGGTCCACAATTCTTCCGAAGATCATTTTAAATTAATATACAACAAAATAAATATATTAAAATGAACTATTGATTTTCATCCTCGTTTCCATCATCGGATTGCCAAATGGGAAGTAGAACACCCCCATGAGGGCAGCCGCAACGATCACAACTATTACAATCATCGTTCCTTGACCAATATCCGCCTCCTCCCATCCATATAAGCCTTTATCCTTAGAAGATAAATAACTATCCAGCGAGCCTGAAATGCAATTGCCGCCAAACCTTGCGGACAGAAGGGAAATCATGAAAAAAATCCTCGGCATTGTTGGTAGTCCACGTCGAAATGGTAACACGGACATCCTGGTCAATATGATTTTGGAGGGGGCTAGGGCCACATCAGCGGTGACCGAGACAATCCATCTTGACGAAATGGAGATTGAGCAGTGCGATGGATGCCACCGCTGCTGGAGCGATGGTATATGCCGATGGAAAGACGATATGCCAATTATCTACGAAAAGATCGCTGGATGCGACGTTCTGGTCCTAGGCACCCCAGTGTACTGGTTTGGTCCATCGGCGATGATGAAGTCATGCCTCGATCGATTCGTATTCTTCAATGGTCCCAGGACCCGACCCCAGGTGAAGGGTAAGAAAGTCATCTTGGTCGTACCCTTCGAGGATGGGGAACTTGGAACAGCCGACCCGTTGGTCGCGATGTTCGAGAGGAGCCTGGAATACCTTGAGATGAACCTTTGCGCGAAGCTCCTGGTACCAGGCCTCACCAGACGGGGAGAGGTCAAGGAGATGCAAGAGCTGCTTGAGGAGGCCTATGAGATAGGAAAAGGTTGTGTCACCTTTCGAGGTGGACCCAACAGATCTCCCGAGGATCGGCATTCCATTTAGTAATCAAGGACAATTTCCTTGGCTTTTTTATACGAGTTCTTGAAAACATCCATTGAGCCAGGGACTCGTATTACTACGAAATTGAAGACCTCCGCGAAGATTCGCATGTCCTTTTCATACTTTTCGTCATCGGAGGTCCCACTCTCGAGCTTCACTGCGTTTTTATAGTCCATGCACGTGAACACGAACCTTGCCTCATCTAGGTCGCTCTCAGCACCGAGAAGCTGCGTCTCTTGCATGAAATGACGCCAGTTCGCCGCCCACATTGAGTTCAGAGGGAAACCATGTTTGGTTGTCAACAGGAATCGCAGATATTCTTCCGTACCTCCAAGTTCAGCACCGACACAGTCGTCCACGATCTCCTGCATGCCATCTCGAAGAATCACTGCGGGGCCGTTCAGTCTTTCGATCACGAAGTTAAAGTTCTTGAAGGCGTCCCCGCACATTCCATAGAATAAAAGGATGACCTTGCAGCGCATCTCCATCTTTAATGCTTCGGCAATTACGGTCTCCCTTAACTCAATTGGGATCTGATGAAGGGATATTGGCATCAGACGAACTAGGACAGCGAACCCCTCGACCTTGACACTCGGGATACGGGCATTCTCGATCATTAGTATGGTCTTGTCGGGGGCCGCCTCTTTCAGCTTCTCACAAAGGCTCAAATGGACACCGGTGTTCACGACCAGGACAGTCCTGATGTCATCATCATCGACGATGGTCCGTACAATGGCATCCTCCAAAACCTGACAACCGATTATCCCCAGCATCCCTGATGGGCCTTTCGGAGATCTGGAGGTGAGCATCTCAATGCGTCCACGGTTTTCCATAGGCCTTGGTGGCATCCACCATAGCCCTTATGTGCGCAGATGGTGTCTCGATGGCTAACCCACATCCCGGAGATACTGCATCCACTCCAGCCTCGATGCAAGACCGCACCGAACGCTCTATCTCCTCGATAGGCCCCTTAAGCAAGAGCGCTGTCGGGCTGAGGTTGCCCATTAATGCACACCTTCCCTCCACCATCCCTTTTGCCAATGAAATGTCTACTTCATAGTCGAGACTAATGGCATTCGCCCCAGTCCGGGACATCTGAGGCAGGTTCATGGTCACATCCCCGCAACTATGAAGGATGACTGGGGTCCCATCTTTTTCCACAGCATTGCATACATGGCGAAGGAAAGGGAGGGCATGGACCTGATACTGATAGGTATTCCAAACACCATCACATGCTAGCGGATCGATTATGCATATCACGTCCGCACCCGCTTCAATCGCAGCCATGGCATGCTCCACGGTCCAGGACTTGGCTTTATGTAGGGTTGCCCAGAAGAGAATAGTGTCCTCGGTCATCAGACGGTTCGTCTCTCTACAACCCAGGAGTTGGAGGGCCAACATATGAGGGGAGCAGATCCCGCAAATGAGAGGAAGATCTGGCCTCTCACCCTTGATCAAACTGATTGCCTCTAGCTCGACTGGAATGAGGCCGTCCTTTTTAGGGTCAGGCATCTCCACGTCAGCGAACCCTTCGGGGCTCATGATCCTCTTCCCAATGATGCCAGGCTGTCTACGGAGGCTCCTGTGTACTATCTCCATGTTGAACGCGGATGCATCGCCGGACGTTTCGAACGGTACCCGAACGTTCTCAAGTCCCAGGAGAAGAGGGGCTGCAAGGGCCAGCTTTGCCATTTTCTCAGGGTGGAGGTGAGCGTCCGGCCAGTAGGTCCCGGTCTCCTCCATAAGTTCTAAAGTGGCCGTCTGTAAAGGGCTCACCACCGGTACGCGGTCGACCGTCTCTTGGCGGAGAACGGTCAACAATCTCTCCTTCTCATTCATGGAGTCATCCTTAACATGGATTGAAACTAGGTTGCATATCTAATCTACCAATTTTCAGAGAACTGTCATGGAGGAATTCCCATAATCGTCCCTCACAGGCCAACGCTCTTCCGCCTTTGAAATTTATTCTATAGGATAAATCCGAAAATGTTTGGGAGTGCTTCGATGGAATCCGGGGGACCTTTTATGTTTTTTCGCAATTTCTAAAATTAAATATACAAACATCTAAAAATATATCATTTTATGCATATTTGTCTCATTAAAAACGTATATTTATCAAACATTTGTCTATCGGTTTTTCAGAATGGCGCAACAATTAGGAATTACATGAAAGGCAGGAGATAGCGTTCTTACCCTCTATGAGACGCCGTGCCGCCCCCTTCCAATAACGATAGTGAATGAAGGAACGAGGTGTAAGAATGGCAATCGAATATGGCAACACAGCGTGGGTTCTGATCGCAACCGGGTTGGTCTTCATAATGACGCCTGCGGTCGGCTTCTTCTACGGAGGTCTGCTTGGAAAGAAGAACATGTTGTCCGTCCTGGGTCAGAGCATTATAATCATCGGAATGGTCACGCTTATATGGGTCACAGTGGGATTTTCCCTTGCCTTCGGGGGTTGGGGACAACCATACTTAGGGGACCTGAATTGGTTTATGCTTAATGGGGTCGGGACCGAACCACTCTCTACCTTGGACGGTAGCTACTATGGTGCCACCGGAATTCCAGGCCTAGCATTCATGATGTTCCAGGGAATGTTCGCCATCATCGCTGTGGCATTGATCATAGGGGGCGTGGTCGAGCGAATGAAACTAAAGGCCTTGGTGATATTCCTCCTCATCTGGACGATGATCGTCTACCTACCCGTAGCCCATTGGGTTTGGGGCAATGGTTGGATTGCGCAGTTGGGGGCCATAGATTTTGCCGGGGGCATCGTTATTCACATCACCGCAGGCGTCTCGGTACTCGCCGCAGTGATAGTCCTCGGTAAGCGCCTATCCCTATCCAATTGCTGTCCCGACATCCCTCATAATGTGCCATTCGTAGTCTTGGGTGGGGCTTTGCTTTGGGTCGGTTGGTTCGGGTTCAACGGGGGCAGCGCCTTGGCTGCCGACGGTATCGCTGCAAATGCCATTGTGGTAAGTCAGGTCTCCGCTGCCACCGCGGCGATTACCTGGGGGACCATCAGCTATTATCATCTGGGCAGACCAGGAGTCCTAGGTCTCATCACCGGGGCCATTGCCGGTCTTGCCGCCATCACGCCTGCGGCTGGATTCGTTGACGTGTCTGGCGCCATAGCGATAGGTCTGGGAGCAGGAGTTTTCTGCTATGGTGGGATCCTCCTAAAGAAAAAATTCCATTACGATGATACCTTGGACGTCTTCGGAGTTCACGGTGTTGGGGGCATTTGGGGCGTCATCGCCACGGGATTATTCAGCACCGGGACCTTGGCAAGCTCTCGTGTGGGCTTGGTCTATGGGGGTGGGTTTGGTCTATTGAGCGATCAGATCGTCGCAGCTATCGCCGTCTCCGCGTTCGCCTTTGGGGTGAGCTTCGCTGTCCTCAGCATTCTGAAGAAGGTAATATCTATACGTATGACCAAGGAGGAGGAACGGATAGGTGCGGACATCACCCAGCATGGCGAATCAGCTTATGGGGGGCTGTTCTAGGTGAAGATGGTCATCGCGGTCATCCGCCCAGAAAGCCTCGGCTCTGTCAAGGCCGCCTTGGAGGAGATCGGGATACATGGGCTGACCGTATCTGAGGTCCATGGTCGAGGTGAACAGAAAGGTCTTGAGTTCACCCACAGGGCGGGCAAGTACCGAGTGGATATGCTCCCCAAGGTAAAGATAGAGGTAGTTGTAAAGGACGACCTTGAGACCAAGGTGATCGAGAGCATCTGCAGTTCCGCTAGGACTGGTGAGGTCGGGGACGGCAAGATATTCGTCCTTCCTGTGGCGAAAGCAATCAAAGTGCGTACTGGTGAGGAGGAAGCCTAACTGCCAATGACTCGGGAGGGAAGGGATTCAGAAACACTTTTCGTTTTTTTATGTTGCCAAAATAAAGGAGAAAGATCAAAAGAGGGGAAAGTTAGATTGGCCATCAAGCCGACCTGATGGCCCTATGGTCCGACTCAACGCAGTTGGCCAGCCGCCTGCAGCTCTGCAGTGATCTTGTCGACCGCTTCCTCGACGTCATGGGGCTTCCGGGCGCCGGTGCAGACCAGCTTGCCCGAGCCGAACAACAAGAGCACTACCTTCGGAACATCCAACCGATAAACAAGGCCAGGGAACTGCTCCGGCTCGTACTCCACCCGCTCCAGACCGAGCGTGATGGCGATGGCGTTCAGGTTGATCTTCTGTCCCAGGTCGGAGGAGGCGACGATGTTCTGCACCTCGATCTTAGGCTCGGTCTTGATGCGTATGCCGGCCTTCTCGATCTGCTTGACCACGTTCTCGATGGCCATCTTCACCTGGTCCAGGCTCTTGGCTCCAGTGCAGACGACCTTGCCACTGCGGAAAAGCAGGGTGGCGGTCTTCGGTTCCTTCATGCGGTAGATGAGCCCAGGGAACTGCTCCGGCTCGTACTCGGAACCATCCAACGATATGGCCAATGCTGGCAGGTCAAGCTCGATCCCCAAGGAGGTGGAGGCCACCACGTTCTCTATCTTGAATTTGGAAATAGGAACACCTTCTATAGGCTAATTTATATACCCATATTTAAGGGCCTCCTTCCCGTCCCTTTTCGAGATGACTCAATGCCGGTATTCACGAGTAATAAAAGGGATGCATAAACACACATTATCTTTAAGTCAGAGGGCTACCCGTATTTCACAAATGCAAAATAAAGAATGTCAACTTTTTTTAATCATAACATCATATTAAGTTGGGGGATTCGGTTGGAGGACCGGACGAACGCCGGATATGTGCGAACGGGAATGGACACCACGAGCAATTTCGAGCTATTTCGCTCCCCATACGGGCTCAAGATATCATATCGATGGTATCGCCGTTCTAATATCTTCCTCTTCGCTTTCTTTTTGATCTGGACAATCCCATTCGTTTTTGTATTATCTCTAATGCTCGGCGATGCCATCTCGTCCGGTGAGTTGGACTGGGGTTTGCTCTTATTAATCCCCTTCATTGCTTTCGGGTTCATTTTCCTATATTGGGGTTTGGCTGGCCTAATCAACAAAACCGTCATCGACATCCAGGGTGGCAAAGTAAAGATCAGTCATCATCCATTGCCTTGGTTCGGAACCAGAGAATTCAGCACTGTCGATGTGGAGCAGGTATACGTCCGGGATCAGATCAGCGAGCGAACTAGCTCAGGAAACATAGTAGAACTTCGCACCTTGATGATGAAGTTACGTGACGGAAAAAAGATCAAACTTGTCCGCAACATCGAGTCCATCGACTCTGCCCGCCATTTAGAAAGCATCATCGAATCGACATTACACATCTGCGATAAGAGGGTCGAGGGGGAGTGCATCGAATCGGTGACCGACCGGGCTTTGAAGCAGATCGATTTGAAAGATCAGGACCTATCATCCATGACCAAGGCCCACTTATCGATGACAGGCACTCTCAACCCATCCTGGACATTGACCTCGAACGAGGATGGTCGTACGATCGCCACATTCGCTCCCCGTAAAGGGACCGGGCTCAATCGTCCGCTTCTTATCACCGCCACGATCGTCATTGGATTGTTCACGTTGATTTTTTTCCTCGAATCCTCGTCCTCGGGCGGGATTCCGTTCCAACTATTTTTCCTGCCGGTGGTATGTGCCGTCATTCTCCTCTTCGCATATCGTACCATGGGCACCCGGGTCTACACCACAGAAAATGGGATGTTCCAGTACCGTTCAAGGAGAGCGAAGGGCGCACTCAACTCCATAGGCTTTGATTGCATCGACGTGAACGATCGGTCATGTCATTTCAAGGCTGACTCCGGAGTGATACAGTATGGTGGTGGTGACAGCTATCGATTCGTAAGTGGTGCTAGTTTAAGGGCCTCTCCGCAAGGCACAAACATCCTGAGGGCCGACTTTCGTGATGTCAGCGTCATTCTTTTCCGAGGTACAGCAGTGGAAAACACCAAACCGATAGTTGTAATAAAAGATGATAGTGGTTTTAAGACGGCCCAGGCCACGGTCTATCTGACCAACATCGAAGGGAAAGAGCGACAAATGGAACAACTCACCGGGTTCGCCGTCCAGATCTTTCATTTATACAAGACGAATCCTCAATTCTACATTTGATGCTCTAGGGAAAGAACCATGGTTCGATCCTATTGATCGCTCGTTACGAGGTCCCCTTTGAATAGGATCGGACGAAGCGCGATACTTTTTAAACGATTGAAACAGCTGCCCGACCGTGGACGAGATCGACATTGCCCTTTGCCGTATGCTCATGTGGGATTCCAGGCTCACCTATTCAGAGCTTGCGGAGGCGGTGGGCGTCAGCGTCCAGACTGCGCATCGGCGCATTAAGACATTGACCGAGCAAGGGGTCATCGAAAGATACGAGGCGTCCGTTTCCCTCCCAGCGGTCAATGGAGTATGGGTAACGGTCTTCGGGGTATCCAAGGCGGATTCGGTCGAGACAACGGTGGCAGCTCTGGCCAAGGATGAGCGCACGGACATGGTCTTCATTGCTAGTGGAAAGATGCTCTATGTGCATGGGGCCTTGAGGCGCATCACCGACCTAGATGGTTATGTCCGATTCGTCCAGAAGTCCGGTTTGATGCCAGATGCTCAGATCGGGATCGTCGGGGAGGTGCCCCAGGTCCCCCTCAGCCTGGAGCGCCCGGTGCTCTATCCACTGGACCTCAGGATAGTCTCGGCACTGAAGGACGATGCCCGCCGTCCCACTGCGGAGCTGGCCGAGGAGCTAGGCGTGGCCCCTCGTACCATCACACGGCACATCGAGAGGATGAGGAAGGAGACCTTGGTGCACTTCGGGCTGCCATTCCGGCCAGAGGCCACCGGCGACACGTTCGCCATGGTACACCTCAAGGTCAAGGATAGCGTGGAAAAGGCGAAGGTGGCCTTGGCCATGGTCAAGCACATGGGATCGAGAAGCATCATCAGCTACTCCTTCGGAAACATCCCTGATCTAGTGCTGTGCATCGTCTGGACCCGTAACGTGAAAGAGCTGAGGGAGATGTGCCAGAACTTGGGTTCGGAGAGGGTGTTCCGTTCCGTGGACCCGAACATCCTGCTCGATGCGAGCTATTGCCACTCTTGGCTGTTCCGTTATGCGGATGACAACTTGAAGAAATAGCTGGCCGAAGTAAAGATGTCCATTTCTTCCCATGCCTTCGAGATATTCTCTCATCTTCAGGCGTCTCCCCTTACCTTTCTTCTCGCTTTGGTCGAAACAGAAAAGATAACCACGGCTGCGCTCGGTGGTTCAAGGTGAATTCCTTTGAAGATCATGCAAAGATACGAACTCGGGCTCATAGCGGTCGTGGCGCTGTCCTTACTTCAGGCCGGTCTGCGCATCGTGTTGGGCTTGATGATGACCGGTGCGCTCGGTGAGGGCGCCCAGAACACAATGAACGGTGCCATCGAAGGTCAGGTCGACGATTGGGTGCTCGGTTTCAACGCCCTCATGTTCCTGACATTAGGGGTTCTCGGTGCCATCTTCGCGATGGGCCTGCTCGGCCACGCATCATGGGCCTGGTACGGGACCATCACCGTCAGCTCCGTGACCATCATCTACGATGTATGGGCCATTATCGCCATCCAGCCCACCGCCATCCTGGGCATAGTGCTGCCATCGGTATTCATCGTTTATCTGCTATGGAAGAGGACCGACTTCGGGACAGTGGGGGTGAGCTGCGATGCGAGCATTGGTGGCGTTCGGAACTAAGTACGGATCCACGGTCAAGGTGGGAGAGGAGATCGGCCGGGTGCTCAGGGAAAAAGGCCTCGAGGTGGAGTTGGTGAACCTTGATGAGCGCAGGGTCAAGGACCTCGCACCTTATGACCTGGTAGTTGTGGGCAGCGCCGTCATCATCGGCAAGTGGACCAAGGGGACCCGGACGTTCCTGGAACAGAACCAGGTTGCATTGAGAGGTAAAAGGCTGGCCATGTTCGCCTGCTGCGGCGATGTCCTCGCCGAGGCCAAGGAACGCCGGGATGGCGCCAAGGCCCGTTATCTTGACCAGGTCGTTGACGGAGTACGATCTGAGCCCAATGAAGACAGCTTTGTTCGGTGGCGAGCTGGACTTCAACAAATATGGGTTCCTCATCAAGGCGGTCCTCAAGGACGACCGCAGGCACATCGAAAGCGGAGGCGTCGACCTCTCGAAACCGTATGACTATCGGGATTGGGATGCGATCCGGGTCTGGGCTGGGACTGTGGCGGACGAGGCGCAAGGATGTACCGCCATCGAAATAACAGACGGTAAGATCGAGGTGGGACCATGATGGGATCCAAACAGGTTAAGTTCGCATTGATGACCTGGGCGATCATCGCCCTCTGCGCCATTACCAACGGGGCCTTCCGGGCCTTCGTGCTGCAACCGGTGTTCGGTGAGACGGTAGCGAGGATGATAAGCTGCTTCATGCTGATCACCATCCTTCTCTTGATCTCTCATTATTCCTTGAACCGGACCAAATTGAGGTTCAGTGACCAAGAGCTCCTGGTCATCGGGACGATGTGGTTAGCGCTCACCCTGCTCTTCGAGTTCGGCTGGGGCCATTTCGTAATCGGAAGGTCATGGGACGAGCTGCTGGTCGACTATGACATACTGAAGGGAAGGCTTTGGGTACTGGTCCTAATGTTCACACTCCTCGCCCCCCTCATCACGGGTAGGTCCCTTAAGAAGAATGCAACAACCCAAGAAGCAAAGGAACGCTTCGTGATCAAACCATATTAATTATATTTCTTTTCCACCCTGGCTGTCGCTGGCACTCCTTGGTAAATACACCTCGCACCCATCAGCAACGACCGTCAGTGTCTTATCGGTCGTCCGTCCATGGTCTAAATATGAAACAAGAGATGGGCCCTTTGCTTGCCCTTTACCCCATGCCCGTGACCTTGGTCGGGTCGATGGTCTCGGGAAAACCGAACTACTGCCCCATCGCTCACGTGGGGATAATGAACTTCGGAAAACCTCAATACATCTCCGTTGGGCTACATCGCTCCCATCATACCAACCTCGGCATAAGGGAGAACAAGGAGTTCAGCGTCAACCTGCCTAGTTCCGACATGGTGGTGGCCACTGACCACCTGGGCCTTGTATCCGGGGGCAAGGAGGACAAGAGCGCGGTTTTTCGGACCACCTTCGGGACATTGCAGAACGCCCCCTTGATCACGGAATGCCCGGTCAACATGGAATGCCGGTTGTACCAGACCTTGGAGATCGGCTCCCATGAGATCTTCGTGGGAGAGGTGGTCCAGACCCATGCCGACCCTTCCGTCTTGAGCGATGGTGCCATCGACATCAAGAAGCTGGACCCGCTTCTGTTCGACATGGGCTCGAAGGGCTATTGGACCGTAGGGGACAACGTGGGCAGGGCCTGGAACATAGGTAAAGGGTACCGAGGGTAAGCCTTTCCCGTTCGACCAGGCTAGACCCTGACGTCTATGTCCGTGCTGCTTTCCGGGCACCACCACTTTCGATGCTGATATCGTCCAGCTTGGATTCCATCCCTTTCCCCAGGAGCTGCGGGGAACGAGCTCCTGTCACTATGAGCAGGACCTTGATGGTCCTCTCCAACTCTGGCTCTATGGTGCATCCCCATATTATCCTCGCTCCCGGGCTGACGCTCTTGGTCACTATCTCAGCCGCCCTCTGCGCCTCGTCCACGGTCATGTCCGGACCGCCGATGACGCGTATCATGGCCCCCCTGCTTCCTTTGAGGTCCACGTTGCCGAGCAATGGCGAGTTCAAAGCCTCCTTCACCGCCCTCTCCACTCGTTCACCCGGTTCATCTGATTCCCCGATGCCCACAAAGGCCATGCCGCCCTCGTCCATTATGGTCTGGATGTCAGCGTAGTCGAGGTTGACCAGCCCAGGCTTGGTGATGATCTCGGTGAGGCCCTTGATCGTCTGCATCAGCACCTCGTCCGCCACCTTGAAGGCCGCCTCCACAGGCATCCTGGGGACCAGCTCCAAAAGCTTGTCGTTCATGATCACGATGGTGGTGTCGCACATCGTCGTCAGGCGGTTCAGCCCGGCCAACGCGTTCTCCATGCGCACATTTCCCTCGGCCCGGAATGGCAAAGTGACCACACCGATGGTGAGGGCGTTCATCTGCTTCTTCGACATCTCGGCCACATATTGGGCCGACCCAGTCCCAGTGCCCCCGCCCATCCCGGCGGTGACGAACACCATGTTCGCCCCGGTCAGCACGTCCCTGATCTCCCGGGCGCTCTCCATCGCTGCCTGCTCCCCCACTCTGGGTATGGCCCCGGCGCCGAGTCCCCTCGTCGTCGCCTTTCCGATGAGGACCTTGACCGGTACCTGAATGGAAAGGAGGTGCTTGGCGTCCGTGTTCAGGGCGTAGAACTGCGCTCCAGTGATACCGGCCGCAACGCACCTGTTTATCGTGTTGCAACCAGCGCCTCCGCAGCCGACGATCTTTATGCAGACCGAGAGCTGTTCGGCGATCCTTCTTATCTCATCATCCGTCTGCGAACCTCCCGCTGGGGTCGTCGCGATGGGCGACTGCAGTGGGACGCTCGACGTGC
The DNA here is from genome assembly GCA_963789555.1 of Methanomassiliicoccaceae archaeon. Taxonomy (GTDB): domain Archaea; phylum Thermoplasmatota; class Thermoplasmata; order Methanomassiliicoccales; family UBA472; genus JACXTP01. The sequence goes on from CAWBKY010000007.1 coordinate 36,243, forward strand.
TAGCATTGTTTAACGCTACGTTGGTCGATGGACCGGTCATTGTGCATCCCGAAGATTATATTCAATTGATGCGAATATAAATCTACCTGTGGTACCGAGGGAGGGGGCATCAACGCCTTTGGTCCCTTTGAGGCTCTTAGGCCGAAAGCGAAATGACCTTGGTCCGTCAATGTTAAACCACGACGGCACATCGTCGCCGTCGTCAAGGGAGCGATATAATGAGACCGGCGTTGTTGGTGATCGATATCCAAAGGGCATGGCTTGAGACTAGCGAAGGACTAAGGCAGAGCCTGGAGAGACGCCTTGGCACCATCAATGCAGCCATAGCCTTGTTCCGTGAACGGGGCATGCCATTGATCGTGGTCTACCATACCGACCCAAAGGACGGCGTGGTTCCTGACACCGACGGCTTCGAGTTCCATCAGGGCGTGAGGATCGAGGTCACCGACCTGATGTTGGTCAAGTCCTATCCCAACGCCTTCAACAAGACAGAGCTGCAGGAGATATTGGCCATGGACGGTTGCGACACGGTCATCCTCGCCGGCCTGAGCGCCATGGGATGCGTCATGGCCACCTATATTGGGGCCATGGACCGGGACCTCCATCCTTATCTGTTGCGGGACGGTGTGGCCGGAAGCAGCGAGGACCTCGTGCGCCTGGCCCAGGAAATTTTCGACACCCTTAGCTTGGACGCCCTGGACCAGATCATGCCGAAGAAAGAGTAAGGCAAGACGTTTTGGTCGATGATAGGATGGACCAGCGGGAGCGTTTGCTGCGGACATTGGACCGCGAGGAGGTAGATAGGGCACCTTGCGCCTCGCCTCTGCAGACCGGCATCGTCGATTTGATGAGGCTTTGCGGCGCCCATTGGCCTGCCGCAAATGATGACCCGCTGCTCATGACAGAGCTGGCCCTGGCCGCCCACCGTTATGCCGGACTCGAAGCGGTGAGGGTCCCCTTCGATGTGACGGTGGACGCGAGCGCCTTCGGGGCGGTGACGGACCGGGGTGCATCGGACCGACAGCCCGCCGTCCTCGGTCCCTTGTTGAAAGGGCCCGATGACCGGATCGAGGCGCTCCCAGACCCGGTGCTGGACGGAAGGGCGCCAGTGCTATTGTCGTCCGTGGAAATGCTGGCGAAGCGTGGCAATCGCCCCGGTCATCTGCGGTTTGGTCGGCCCGTTCATGCTCGCCTGCCAGCTGCGCGGGCTCGAGGCCGCGCTGTTCGATATCGTCCTTGAACCTTCCAGGATGCGAGACCTGTTGGAGACCACGACCGCCTGGGACAATGCCTTCTCAAGACGGGCCATCGAGGCCGGCGCCGACATCATCACCATCGTCGATGCCACCAGTACCGGGTCCATCCTCGGACCGGTCGCAATATGCCGAGCACGCACAGCCTTTCCAGACCGAAGGTGGTCAGGAGGATTGGGAAATGCGGTGCAAGGGCGGTCCTGCACATATGTGGCGACACGAGAGAGAATTTAGGCGGGAATGGTCAGGACCGGGGCGAACGGGATCAGCCTGGACCAATGCATGGACATGAGAATGGCCAAGGGCAAACTGGGCGGGGGAACCGCCCTCATAGGCAACATAGACCCAGTCGGAACTTTGTGGCTCGAAGGGCCGGAGGAGGTGGACAGGGCGGTCATAAATTGTCTGGCCGATGGCGTTGACATCATCGCTCCTGGTTGCGGGCTGGCCCCACGCACCCCTTTGAAGAACATCAGGGCCATGGTCCAGGCGACCCACCGCATCCATTAGGGTGCCTGGCCATATTATCCAACTGGTCAGGGCCGACCAAGCCCATAAATATCCTTACGATTTTCGCAGCCCTGACATGCTGAAGAGCGGAGGCCTTTCCCAGCTCAAGGTCCCCAATACGGTAAAATGGCTCATACTGCTCACTTCGTTCAGTGCCATCGGGTACGGGTACCTGGTGACGGCCATCACCGCCTACCTCCCAGAGAGGGGGGTCAGCTCCAGCGATGTCGGCCTGATCATCGGCGCCTCCGGCCTGGCCATGATACTCTGCGCCATACCATTCGGCATCCTCTCCGACCGCATCGGCCGGAAATGGATCCTCATCCTCGGGTTGGTGGGCGTGCCGGTGGCGATGTTCCTCTGCACCTTCTCGCTGGACCCGACGTACTTCTTGGCGGCAAGCATCATCGCCGGCATAGCTGAGGGGGCTTTGCTATCCACATGGAACGCCATGATCGCCGATCAGACCACCGTGGACAATAGGGACCTGGCCTTCTCCCTGTCTTTCATCGTCAACGGCTCATTCTACGGCATCGGTCTGGCGCTCCCCTTCCTCTTCCCGCATATCCAGGATGCGACAGGGATGACCTCGGCCCAGGTGCATTCCGGGGCGTTCCTGGTGCTTGGGTTCATCACCGCCATCTCGCCCATATCGTTGGTCTGGCTTCTGAAGGATTATCGGGACAGGGCCCCAGGCACCGAAGGTCCGTCGGGGGTCCTGGTTGAAGGAGAGGAGCAAGAAGACCTTGGTGAGGTTCTCCATCAACAACACGTTGATCGGTCTGGGCGCCGGCCTGATCATCCCCCTGGTGCCGACATGGTTCTTCCTGCGCTATGGCATCCCCGACTCCACCACCGGGCCGCTACTTGCCCTGTCCAGCCTTTCCATCGCGTTCGCGGCGATTTTCAGCTCCAGATTGGCCCAGCGCTTCGGGCAGGTGAAGGGCATAGTACTCACTCAAGGACTGTCCACCATCTTCATGGTGGCGATACCTCTGATGCCCGGGGCGGCGCTCGCCGGCGCGATGTTCCTCATCCGTTCGGCGCTGATGAACATGGCCGGTCCGATATTCGACTCATATCTGATGGGGATAATCGACAAGGACGACCGGGGGTTGGCGAGCGCCATCAACTCCATCGTATGGAGGGTGCCGAACTCGGTGACGACCTTCATCGGAGGGTCCATGTTGGCAGCGGGCTTCCTCTCCCTTCCGTTCTATCTCGCTGCGACGATCTACATCATCGCCATTACGGCGTTCTTCATCAACTTCAGGAACGTCAGGCCCTACGAGGACGATGCTCCCATATCCGCCCCCCCAGGTTGACCCATCGCCAAAGCTAATTATCAAGCAACACCTTGGTCTTCAATGTCATGACCACCAAATTCGAGGACCTTACAACTTTGTGCGCCAAGGCCAAGTCGCTAGGGGCGTCCCGGGCGGTGCCATTGTCGGTCGATCTCATCTTCACCGACCCCCGGGTCAGATTGAAATGCCAGGTACCTATCTGCCCCAACTACGGGAGGAATATGATGTGCCCTCCAAATACCATCAGCCCGGCGGAGTTCGCGGAGGCACTGGCCAAGTACGATGCTGCCATCATCGTGCAGTTCGACGTCGAATTGGACGCCGTCATGCTGGAGAAGATCAAGGGCATGCCATTGACCGAACTGGAGGACCACGTAGCTTATAAGGAGGTCATGACCGGGCCGTCCAAGAGGATGATGGAGGCCCTAAGTCAATTGGAGCAGGAGGCAGGTCGCATGGGCTATCGTTTCGCTGCCGCCTTGGCCGCCGGCCCTTGCACCCTATGCGACATCTGTGCTGGCCCCTCCGGGCCCTGTCGGAATCCCTTCTCCGCCCGGCCGAGCATGGAGGCCGTCGGCATCGACGTCATAGCCACCGCCGATAAGGCCGGCGTGCCCATCAAGTACCCTGCCGAGGGCAAGGCCATCTGGACCGGCCTGCTATTAGTGGACTGAGGTGAATTCGGGTGCGGATATTCCTGGACTACTGCGTCCTCAACGACGCCTTGCGCGACGCCACCGTTTTGGCGAGGTTGCGCTTCCTACGGCAGAACCACCATCTGCTGACATCGACCACCGTGGCGGGCGAAGCCCTCGCCGTCCTCGGTGAAGGGGAGAAAGAGGCCCAGTACATGTTGGTGGACCTGATGCGCGACCTTGGTCTGGTACTGCTCCAGCCGAAGAAAGGGTGGCGAGAGGAGATGGCCAAACTGGAGGGCATGATGCAAAGCGGCGGGATCGCCCTGCCCTCCTCGGAGCTGGCCCACATGTCACTGGCCGCATTATGGTCGGTCGACCTCTACATCACCAGTCGCCCCGAGGCGCGCACACTGTCCAAGGTGGTCGGGCTCAGCGACCGTCTGAAGGTGGTCGACCTGGACCAGGCCAAGGAGCTGGCGATGCGGGCCAAGGATAATCATTAACTACATCGCGCACCGTCGTTCCGGTCATGTTCGAGCGCCGACCCGCCCCGGCCTTGGAGGCTATCGAATGGTACAACTCCCCGCCCCTGAGCATGTCGCAGCTCCGCGGGAAGGTGGTCCTGATCGACTTTTGGACCTACTCCTGCATCAACTGCTTGCGGACGCTCCCGCACATGCGCAAGGTCTGGTCCACCTTCAAGGACTATCCGTTCGTGATGATCGGCGTGCACAGCCCAGAGTTCGACTTCGAGAAGGAACCGGAGAACTTGCGGAAGGCCATAAAGAGACATCGATTGGAATACCCCATCGCCGTCGACAACGACATGGCCACCTGGCAGGCCTACGACAATCGCTACTGGCCGGCCCAGTATTTCATTGACAAGGATGGGACCATCAGGCACATCCACGTCGGGGAGGGCGGAGAGCTGGAGATCGAGGCCTGGATAGTGCGATTGCTCAAGGAGATGGGCGTGGAAGTGGAGCTGGCCGAGGTCCGGGAGACGTCGAGCGCGTTCGACCCTCGTACCACACCCGAAACGTATACCGGGGCACTGCGGAACAAGGGCATTGGCAACGATATCGACTGCCAGGCCATGTCCGTATGTCAATACCAGGACAACACCGTCCATGACCTTGGGGTCATCTACCTGCATGGGCAATGGTATCACGACACCCAGTACCTGCAATATGCCGCCGTGGAACCAGGTCACGTCCTGCTCCGATATAGGGCCAAAGAGGTCAACGTGGTGATGTCATCCGACGAGGTCATAGAGGTGGAGGTTCGCCTGGACGACAGGCCTTTGAGACCGGAGGAGGCAGGTCAGGACATATATTTCCATGACGACCGATCCTGGCTGCGCATAGACCGCAACGACATGTTCTACATCATCAAGGTCAAGGAGCTCGAGGAGCACGAGCTCAAGATAATGGTCGGCAGCGACCGGTTCCACATCTATGCCTACACATTCGGTTGAAAAAGTAAGGAAACGGTTTGGTGGGGAAGGACGCAGGTCCTTCAGACCATCTTCTTCCCGGCCTCATAGGAGGCGCTCTGGTTGAAGACCGCGACCGGCTCAACGGTCCAGACCACGTTGGCCTTCATCCCCATCTTCTTGAGCTCCTCGTTCATCTTGTCATAGAGCGGTCCGGAGCTGAAGTGCTCCTTTATCTTGGCCATTACCAGGTAGGACTTCATCTCCACCGTCACCAGGATAGCGACCTCCTGACCTTTTTTCTTCATGGCCTCAAGGTTCTTACCCGTCTCCTTCATGAGGATCGCTCCGAAGGCTATCATCTCTGCGCTGGGGGCTATGATGCTACCCACCTGTATCACATGTGGGTTCCCGACCGCGTCCACTGTGGCTAGGACCTTAGCTGACTTAGCATTTATCGCACTGAAGACCTCATCCGGTAGCTTCACCATTTTGTTCACCGCCTCCCCGACTCTTTTCACAATACATAAATATTCTTTTTGTATACTTTTCTATACTAACCATGAGCGACGAGGTACTATTGAGCGAGCTGCGCGGTCTGCGCCGAGACCTGGGTTCATTGAACGAACGAGTGGTCTCGATGCGCTACGAGGACCTGAAGGGCGTCTTCGTGATGGAGATGCGCGAAGCTCTGAGCGTGGAGGGAAATCGGGCAATTCGCTCCGACCTCGACAACGTCCAGGTGGTCTCTTCCTGTTCCTTGCGCTCAGGTTGCATGGACAAATTGCGTGTCCTGGTGGACGCTGTGACCAAAGCCATGGAGCGCGATGACCTGCAGACGGCCCATGAGCTGCTGGACAGTACGGACGACCTCATCTGTGGCGAGACATCGCCTTGCATGGACGAGGAATGCTCACGGTCCGCTTCGGGGACGATCAATAGGGCCCGCCTCATGCTGGACCTTTATTCAGGCCTACTGAACAAGTTCGCCACCTCCTCATTGCCGACAGATCCTGCGATGAATCAAGGTGAGGGTTTCGACCCTTCGGAAGCAGAACGGGCCCTGGGCCCTTTGGCGAACGCGCATCGCCTGACCATAATGGACCTTCTGTCCAGTGGTGGAAGGCCCCTTTCCGAGATCGGGAAATGTCTTGAGATGCCCACAGGCCATCTCCAGTTCCACATGAGGGCGCTTAAGGAGGCGGACTATGTGGGCTCGGACCGGCGGAGCCGCATCTACTCCCTGACACCGAAGGGAAGGAAGGCCCTGGGGGCGGTCCGGGAGCTAGTGGGTAAGGTATCTGCGCAGTGATGGCACCATACCCTGTTCGGGACAATCATAATCACACACCGTCGACAATCTAACATCATGAACAGATCGATGGTGAAGATGGATGGGTCAGAGAAGGAGGACCTCAAAGGAAGGGCCTTGCCTGCGCAGGACCTGATCTCCTACCAGCCTGGAGCGGTAGTTTCCCGGACGGTACTGGACAAGAAGGCGGGTACCATCACGGTCTTCTCCTTCGACCAAGGCGAGGGTCTGAGCGAGCACACCGCCCCCTATGATGCCACCGTCCTGATCCTGGATGGAGAGGTGGAGATAACCATCTCGGGCATGCCGATACGGGCCAGGGCCGGGGAGATGGTCATCATGCCCGCTGACCAACCGCACGCCCTCCGGGCCTTGACCGCGTTCAAGATGTTGTTGGTCATGATACGGGCATGAAGGCCAGGGAGGGCCCACTCGATCACTGGACCGGTGGCCTTCCTTCCTCCTTCTTGGATTTCTTCATCATGCGGAAGACCAACACCAAGAGCACGATTCCTGCTGCCAAACCAGCGACCCCGCCGATCAACACCAACCAGTTGGTGTCGTCCTCCTTGTCCTGGGACCCTGCGATCTGGAAGGGCCTAGGTTCCCCCCGTTGGAGGATACCGTGACATTGTCGATGTATGGGTCGAGACCATCAGCCTCGATGGTAATGGGATATGTCCCAGGCGGGACGTACATGGTGAAGTTCCCTTCTGGATCGGAGATGGTGGAAATGATGCCTATGGTCACATAGGCCCCTCCCACCGGCTTTCCGTCCGAATCGATCACCCTTCCCGTCACCTTGACCTTGTCAGTGGTGGTGAAGTTGAAGAAGTACGGGCTCATCCATCTGATTCCCCGCAAGGTCTGAACCGTTCACCATTACCATGTAAGTGGTGTCGAGGTCGATGTCGAACGGTATGGCACAGCGGACCTCCTTGCCCACGATGGAGACGGTCATGTTCTCGCCGTCGATGGATGCTCTCGCCTCCTTCATATCCTCATTGAACTCGATGGTGATGTTCTGGGTGACCGGGGCTGCGTCCCCGTAGGGATAGGTGGAAACGACCTGAGGCGCCTCGTTGTCAACGGGTATGGCTACCACCATGTTTGACATGACCCCAACCTTCTCAGAATTTTTCGCTGCCACCTGATAATGGTATACGATTCCGTTGGTCACATTGGTATCCGTATATTGCATGACCAATCCTAGAGAAATATAGAGCTCCGGGTTCGTTTGTATGGTCCCGCGGTAGATGTTATATCCCGTCAGTGGCCATCCACCATTGGACTCGGGAATTTCCCAGGCGAGCTTGACCATCACGTCCCCAGCGATCGACCGTTAGGTTGCGAGGGGAGGATGGCTGGTCCACCAGGAACAACGGATGGTCATCATACACTCCAGGTCCCACCGTGTAGTTGGAATCACAGATACCGTCCAGGTTAGCATCTGAGGCTGTGTTGTTGGAGTAGTAGTTGCCACCTATCCAATTCCCACCCACCACGTTCTTTCCCGAGGTCAGGGTGACGTTCCAACGATTCTGCGAACCTCCATCATAGGCGTTGTCCTTGCCCGTGAAGCTGTTGTCGTATATCAGGTTCTGACTGGCGGTTGGACCCAGATAGATACAATAGAACCCAGTACCGATTCCAGAAACAAGGTTGCCTTGGACCAGCGCTTTGCTGACGGTCCCGATGATGGACACACCATTCTGCGCGCAATCCTGGACCATATTGTCGGCCAGGACGATGTCAAGGTTGGGGGAGCCTCCGACCTCTATGCCGATCTCATTGTCCAATATCCGGTTGTTCATCACCTTGGCCAAGGACGAGCTCTTGATGCCGACCCCCGCCCCATCCACATGCCCAGAGACGGTGTTGTTCTCCACATCACAGTCGATGGAGGACTCGATGACAATTCCAAGCTTGTTGCCCGCGACCAGGTTGTTCAGGACGGTGCTCGTACCTGAGCTCCTCACAGCGATGCCTTCCCCGGGTCCGGAACCGAGGTCGTTGTCTATCACCTGGTTGCCTCTAATAGTGGTCCCGTTGGAACCAGACAGGACCTGGATGCCACCATAATTGTTCTTGATCGAGTTGTTAAGGACAGACCCGTCCTTCGAGGCATCGAATGAGATGGCGGCGCCACCTTGGGAACCAGTTACGGTGTTCCTCACAATCTCGCACCCATCCGATTGGGAGACAAATACGGCAGCCCCGGTGCTCTGGCTTATGTTGCAGTCAGCGATCATGTCGTACTTGGAATAGGCGATGAAGATATTGTTCCCGAAATTCCCGGGGCTGAAGCTTCCGGAGACGGTGCTATTCTCGATGCGGTTGCCGCCATAGGTGCCAACGTCTGCGTTGGATGATACTGATGCCATAGTTGTAGCAATGGGATATGTTGCTCCATTTCACAGTGTTATTATTGCTGCGGACAACGTCGATCCCGACCAGACAATCGCGTATGGACACATGGTCCACCACCACACCTTCGCTTTCCGCGACAAGCACTCCCTGGCCGACCTTGGAGATGTTAAGGTCCTTGATCACGATGTTGCGACCATGGTAGACCCCGACATACCCCGCGTCAGTCGGCACGGTCAGATTGTCCATCTCTACGTAGTAACAGACCTTCTTACCGCTCACCAGGTTGCTTTCCGCGATAGAGTGGTCATATTTTATTTCCACGCTCAGGTCGTACATGTTGTTCAACATGTCGTTGTCTCTCATGGACACCGGTTGGGTGTTCTGCAGCAGTACGCCCTCTAGGCCATTCCCAGAGACGGTGTTATTCTCTAACCTCATACCGTTAATGCAACTCATGATGTAGATGCCAGTCTTGCTGTTGTTAGCGACAGTGTTGTTCTCGATGCGCCCCAAAAGACAATTATCGAACCAGATCCCCCCATATCGCGCAGGTCCATATTCGAGGAGGCTCCGTTGTCCGTGATCTCGTTGCCGCCTACCCTCAGGCCATTGGTTTGGTAGGCATAGACACCGGTCTCGGAGTTGTTGGTAATGGTATTATCGATGATGGAGACCTTAACCAGATTAATGGCTGATCCCATCGCGGAAACCCCGCGCTGGTTTTTGGTCACGTTGCATCCGACGATGCGACTGTTGTCGCCGGTCTCCGTGATCGCTATGCCTGCTATGCCGTCCTCGATCGTCAGGCCAGTTATGTTCACCCATGGGAACGGTCACAGTGAACACGTTGAGCACCTGATTTCTGGACCAGCTTGGCCCCAACCTCGCTGGGGACACCTATGATGGACACCTTTTTATTGACAACGACCGCCTCGTCATAGACACCGGTGTGAACGAGGATGGTGTCTCCATCATTTGCAGCTGCCATAGGCAGCAGAGATGGTTTCATAGGGTCTGGGTCGGACCCACCTCAAGGGTGGAGCCAGCTTTCACCGTGCCGGTCATTAGGATTGTAATTGAAGAAATGATCATTAGCATGATGACAACGATGGAAATCGTCTTGGCGGCTCGGCCAGAGACTTTCCGCTCTCGCTCACGGTCAAAGGGCAGCATGATATCACGAAGGGTGATGGGGAAGAAATATTTCACAATACGGGATTAATCTTATGCCTATTTCGCAGAAATGAGAAAAATGAGCGTGGCGCCGTCGAGCGGGATCGAACCGCTGACCTTGTGATTAACAGTCACACGCTCTACCGACTGAGCTACGACGGCTTAGGTTTGCGACAACATACCCCGCTTATTTATCTTTAACGCTCTTGGCGCTCTGCGCCTCCAGCGAGTCGCGCAAGATGTTGACCGTCTGGTCCATCTTCTGCAGGATCTCGGTCAGCTCTTGATAGAAGCTCTGCACCCGGTCTGTGGTGATGGCCCCCTCCGGCGAGGGAAGGATGAGGCCTTCCTGCTCCAAAATGCGTAAGGAATAGCGTACCTTGTGCTGGGGTATGCCCAGAAGCTCGGACAGGCGAATGATGCCTATGGGCTCATGGGCGACGATCGTGTTGAGCATGGTGACGTGCCTTTCCAGCAAATGTATCTCCGCGTCGATCTTGTTGGTGAGGGCGCTCCTGCCTTTCATGTCCTTGCCTCCTACCATGATAAATGCTATCACTGGGGTAGTCCCATGATAACACTCGTACATATTTGAAAACTACCCACCTCAGTTGAAGCTATTGGGAACCAGCTCAGAGCCCTTATATACGCACATCTGGAATCGAAGGAGGATGTCAGCGCTGTCCGTTCAGGGTATCACCAAGAGCTACGGGGACCTCATGGCCCTCGACGACGTCTCCTTCGAGGTGGAGGAGGGCGCCTTCTTCGGCTGTTTCGGACCGAACGGCGCTGGTAAGAGCACGTTGTTGAAGGTGATGACCGGCCAGACCCCCCCCTCCGAGGGGCAGGTGCGCGTCCTCGGCCTCGACCCCACCACCGACCCCCTGGGTGTGAAGCGTGCCATAGGGATAGTGCCAGAGGTGGAATCGCCGCCCTCATACCTCACGTCGTACGAGTTCCTGCACTTCGTGGGAGACGTACGAAAGGTGGACGACGTTGATGGTCGCGTACGCCACTGGCTCGAGTTCTTTGACCTGCAGGGCGCCACGGGCACCTTGTGCCGCGACCTCTCCAAGGGCATGCGGCAGAAGCTCATGCTGTCCGCAGCGTTCCTTCACGAGCCCAAGCTGCTCTTCCTTGATGAACCGTTCATCAATCTGGACCCGATATACCAGCGAAAGTTGCGGGACTATCTCCTAGGGTTGAAGGGCGAGGGCAGGACCGTCTTCCTTAACTCACATATACTGGACATCGCCCAGCGCCTTTGCGACAAGTTCATCATCTTAGACCATGGCAAGGTGGTCATGCGCGACGAGGCCAAAGCGGTCCTGGCCAGGGGGGAGGACCTGGAGACGGTGTTCCTCCGATTGGTGGGAGACCATGCTACTGCTGTTTAAGTTGATGATGCAGGAGGAGTACCGCCTACATGTCTCCTACTCGTCGCGGCAGATGTTCCTCACCCTGCCCATCTTCATCGCCCTCATCACCGCCTTCTTCGCCTCCACCTTCCCTCTGTTGTCCGATTCAATCGGACTGACCGACCTTGTCGTCCTGACGCAACTAGGCATATTCCTTTACGGGGTAAGCGTCGGCGCCTTTGGTTTCTTGGGCCGCACCTATGTGGAGAGACGCTACGGTCGGGTCAACTTCATCGTGACCCTGCCCTTCCTTCTACCAATAACTTTCAAGCAGACGTTCCTAGGGATGTACCTCCGGGACATCGCCTTTTACAGCGTCCTCATCCTGCTGCCGGCCTTCCTAGGGTTGGCACTGGCTGCACTTATCGTGCCCTACAGCATGCTATCAGTGGCGCTGATGTTCTTCGCCCTGTTCTTAAGCTTCCTGCTGGGCATTTCGCTCAGTTTCGCCATCTCGGTGCTTTACACTAAAAGCGTGGCGGCATTCGCGATCGCCGTCGCCGCCCTTATGGTGGTCTTGGCAGGGGCAGGGCTTCTCGACCTCTTTCCTTTGGGAACGGTGCTTCCCAGCCTGGGGCTCCAGCTCAGCTTCCCACCCTTCCAGGACGGTCTATCCGGCAGCGCGCTGTATCTGGTAGCCTGCGTCGCCTGGTTCGCGTTGTTCACCGCCTTCGCTCTGTGGTTGGTGCCCAGCGAGTTCACGTCGAAACGGACCAACTATGTGGAGCGGTACGTCAATTACAAACAGAGATTGCGCTTCTTCCGCCATTACGACTCCTTGCTCGCCAAGGAGATGGTGGACGTGGTAAGGTCCGGCATGGTGAGCAAGATGTTGTTCGCCTACGTGGCCCCGCTGCTCTTCCTCAGCCTCTCGACCTGGTACATCAATACGGGATTGGACATCCCAGTCGGCTTCAACGTGGTCTTCTACGCCGGAATGGTGGGCTTCTTCGGGGTGCTGATGTACAACTGGCTCACCAACACCGATCTCAACGATTACTATGAGACGCTCCCGGTCGACGTCCCCATGATCATCCGCGTCAAACTGCTGGCCTATTTCCTGCTCACGAGCTTGGTATCGACCGCCTTCGTCATAGGCATCGCCTTGGCCCAGGGTGAGACGGAGCTGCTCTGGGTGGCCTTGCCCGTGCTTTACATAACCACCGTCTATATGGTGGTGGCCACCGCCTATCTGACCGGTTTGCGCACCAGCTCTTTCCTCTTCGACCCAGCGATCATGGGCAAGTTCGCCATAGCGGCGGTGCTCCCAGACCTCGGCATAACCATCCTTTCCTTCAGTCTGACGTCGACACCCTATATCGCACTAGCAGGGATAGCCATCATGTGCCTTCTGCTGCTTGGGACGGCCAAGGTCCTCTATGATGGCATCAATAGGAAATGGTCGCGGTTACACCTTCACCTGAGATAAAGGCTAAGAACGGGTCATGGCGTTCCTGTTCCGCATGATAGACGACCATTGGTTGAGGAGGATAGTGCACATGAGTTCGCCGGTCTTCCTCATCTACTATTGGTTGCCAGAGAAGCTTTGGTCCTGGGGGCCGGAGAAGAGCACCGCCCTCATCGGGCTGCTCATCCTCTTTTGGTCCTATGAGCTGATCCGCATGCTCAGGCCGCAGGACCAACCCAAGATCGTCGGTTTCCGGGAGTACGAGTACCACCGCATCAGCGCCATGACCTGGGCGTTGACCGGGATCTTCATTTGCTTCCTCGCCTTCCCAATCGAGTACACCGCGCCAGCCTTGTGCGGCATGGCCTGGGTGGACCCGCTCATCGGTGAGCTGCGCCGCAATGGCAGCACACTTTATCCAGTCGTTCCCTTGACCATCTACTTCGCCATAGTGCTGGTCATCCTAACCATATTCATGGGCCTCACCGGCACGGTCCTGATGGCGGCCGTGGCGGCCACGCTGATGGCGATATTCATAGAGGGGGTGCGGCTGTGGCGCTTGGACGACGATCTTACCATGATGGTGCTGCCCTGCGTCACCATCGCGGCCTGGTTCACACTGGTGGACCTGATCTGAAAGGTTTGACCTAGCCTGAGCGATAAAAAAATGGAACGGGCAAAGCTCAGTTGCCGATCAGTCCCTTCTTCTTGCTGAACCTGGTGACACCCTGCTCAAAGGCCTGGGTGGGACCATCGTGGCACTTCTCCGCCTGGTCCTGAGAGTCGTGCTTCTTTCCGCAGGTCAAGCACTGATAGGCGATCTTCATCGCCTCCGGAACAGGGAACAGGAATTTAATTTTAATGGAACTTATTGCGGTCTCCACGACAAAAAACTAACATTATCAATATGAAAAAAGATTGCGCCCTCCTCCCTGGACAAGAATATTATACCAGTGGTTTGGTAATAACTCATTTATTTATATTCAAAATACCAATTAACTAAGATAATGAACAAGATAAAGGTGATCAACGAGCCGTCTGAGTTAGTACCTATGCTCAGGGCCGTTGATACGCCCGTAAAAAGGGACGTCCTCAAGGAGGTCACCGTGGAGTGGAAGACCCTGAAGGAGATCGAGGACAAGTACGGGCCAGAAGGCCGCGAGGCCTTGAAGTTCTTCGAGAAGATGAAGCTGGTGGAGACCCGTTGGCAACCTTCGGGGGACAACCGACCGGTGAAGGCCTATCATACCTATTACAACTCATTCCACATAAACGCCTCATGGCCAGTGTACGAGATCAGCGATGTCCTGTCTGTGGCCATGATGCCTGAGGAGGACTTCGAGGACATAGAGATGAAGATCCTGGACCAGGTGGGCAAGGAGGGGAAGTTCGCCGGCGACGTGGCGGAGAGCCTGGGGCTGACCTCGACCATGCTCAAGAGCTTGGTGAAGCGCTCGGTGCGCTTGGATTATCGCGGTCACCGCCTTGAGCGGGTAAAAGAATGATCTCCAGTGGTCCCGATGCCTGAGATATGGATCCTAAGATTGGGCCATCGTCCGGAACGGGACAAGCGCATCACCACCCATGTGGCGTTGACGGCCCGGGCCTTCGGCGCCAAGGGCATTTTCGTCTCCACCAAGGACACCGGTCTGGAGGAGAGCGTCAACGACGTGGTGCAGCGTTTCGGTGGGGACTTCCAGATCAAGAGCGGCGTGCAATGGCACAAGCTGTTGAAAGAGTTCGCCGAGAAGGGAAAGATAGTCCATCTGACCATGTACGGGCTGCCGGTGGACGAGGTTGTGCCCCGGATTCCTATCACATCGGACCTGCTCATCGTGGTGGGGGCGGAGAAGGTCCCCCCGAGGTCTATCAGGCGGCGGACTTCAATGTGGCGGTGGGCAACCAGCCCCATTCGGAGGTCGCGGCCCTGGCCATATTGCTGGACCGATTGGGGAGGGGGAACGCCCTAGGGCAGGCCGATTTCCAAGGCGGGAAGATCAAGGTCGTCCCGTGCGCGAGGGGTAAGAATGTCGTCGAGACTCCCCGATGAGAAGGCATGCTTGGAGATGCTCCGGGACGAGGGGTGCTCGGACAAGGTGGTGCGCCATTGCTGCACCGTCAACCAAGTGGCCATGGCCATCGCCCGATGCTGCAGCGCCGACCTAGGAGCTAGTGAATGCCGGCTCCTGGCTCCATGACATCGGGCGGTCCTCCACCCATGGCATCAGGCACGTCTCCGAAGGGGTGGCCATCGCCAGGGCCCGAGGCTTGCCTGAGGAGGTGGTCCGCATCATCTCCCGCCATGTCGCCGCTGGGCTGACGAACGAGGAGGCGAAGGACCTCGGACTGCCTCCGGGAGAGTACATGCCATCGAGCCTGGAGGAGAAGATCGTCTGTCACAGCGACAACCTAGTGGGCGATTCCGACATCATGACCCTCCAGGAGGCGCTGGAAGAACTTGAGGCGCGTGGTTATCTGATCACGGCAGGACGGATGGCCGCGATGCATCGCGAGCTATCCGAGAAGTGCGGCAAGGACCTGGACATTCTCCTAGAGGACCTGGACGTCCGGAAGAAGGCCATCAAAAAGTGTGCCTCTTATGTTTCCCGCTGATGTGCTCGTCCCTCAAGGCCTGATAGCTGACCGAGGAGCGTTGCGCGTACTCCAGCACCGTGCTGTCGTTGGTCCGCACCACCTTGCCTGGGACGCCCATCACCACCGAGCGCGGGGGGACCACCGTCCTTGGCGTCACCACGGCGTTAGCGGCCACCAGACATTCGTCCCCGATCACCGACCCGTCCAGCACCGTGCTGTTGATGCCAATGATGCAGTTGTTCCCGATGGTGGCGCCATTGATGACCGCCCCATGGCCGACCGTGGTGTCCTTGCCGATCAATGTCGGGTAGTCCGGGCTGACGTGGATGACCGCGGTGTCCTGGACGTTGCTGTTCTCGCCTATCTCGATGCGGTTCGTGTCGCCTCGGACGACGGCGCAAGGCCAAATGCTTACGCCATCGGCAAGGACGACCTCTCCCAACACCACCGCCGATGGGTCTACGAAGATCTTCCTCGAGGCCATCGGCATCCACCAGGTCCGTTAGATGAAAAAAGTACGAGGTGCGGCCTCACTCGGCCGAGTCCTCGATCTTGGCGGGCGCCTTGGTCTTCTTGACGGCGGTGACCCGCTTAGGGAAGTACTTCAGGACGATGACGTCCCCGACCGCCTGGATCCAGCGATATGGCACGTTAACGGCCTTGGAACCCTCGACCAGCAACGGGTTGGTCTCGTTGATGAACATGCCGTCCACCTTCTTGTTCTCTAGGTCGATCACTAGGTTGTTCACGCTGCCCAGAAATATGCCGTTGGGCGTGTAGACTTGCAATCCGATAAGCTCAGTGGCTTCCTCGAGCATCCTGTCCCCTCGAGCAGGATATGCTCGAACAATATTAAAAAACCTTCTTATATGGCTGGCGACCCAACACGGTTCTGAATGGGGGGAGGTTGTGAGGTCCATCCTTATCGGAAGGCCGTTTCCACCTTCCCATCGCAATACCGGGAGAATCCTTAGGAAAATTATATAAAACCGAGGAGGCTAACGGTTTTGATATTGCAACGCACAACCGATTGGTGAGCCGATGGGTGAGGATGAAGAGCTGGCTTTGATACGTAGGAAGAAGCTCGAGGCGTTGAGCGTAGAGACTCAAAAAAAGGATGTGAGCAAATTGGCAGGAAGCGTTCAGGAGATCACGGACAAGACCTTTGACCAGTTCGTAAAACAGAACATGTTGGTGGTAATCGACTGCTGGGCCCCCTGGTGTGGCCCTTGCCGTGCCGTGGCCCCGAAGATCGAGGAGCTCGCCAAGGAGATGGCGGGAAAGGTTGCCTTCGGCAAGTTGAACACCGATGAGAATGAGGGCGTTCCCATGCGCTTCAACATTTCCGCCATCCCCACGTTGCTGGTCTTCAAGAACGGGGAGTTCGTGGACCGCGTCGTCGGTGCTGGGACCAAAGAGTTCATGAAGACCAAGTTCGAGAAGCACCTCTGACCCGAGGTGGGGCGCACCAGCGCCTTTTTTATCCTTTCGTACTCGTTTTACATCATCAGGCCAAACAATATCTAGGCGGAACGGGATTGATTACCTGATCATGCCTATGGAGACGGAAGTCATCATAATTGGGAGCGGGGCAGCGGGCGTCCAGGCGGCCATCCATGCCGCCAGGAAGAAGGTCGGTGTCGTGGTAATCGGACGACCAGAGGGCTCGGCCCTGATGAAGGCCCACATCGAGAACTATTTTGGGCTCGGAAAGGTGTCGGGGGCGGACATCCTCCGGACCAGCATCGAGAGCGCGAAGACCTTCGGGGCGGTCTTCCTCAACGAGGAGGTCATTGGCACTGGAGAAGGAGGACCAGAACTTCCTCGCCCGAACGGACGCCATGAAGGAGGTTCGTGGAAAGGCGGTCATACTGGCCATGGGCATAACGCGTAACAAGCTCAACGTGGAAGGGGAGAAGGAGTACCACGGACTGGGCGTATCCTATTGTGCCAACTGCGATGCTGGTTTCTTCAAGAAGAAGCCTGTGGTGGTGGTCGGCGATGGGAGCGCGGCGGCGGTGTCGGCCCTTTGCTCAAAGATTATGCAAGCAAGGTATATTGGGTGATGGAACGTAACAAAGCCAGCCCCGAGCTCATGGACAAGGTGAAGGCCATCCCGATCGAGGTGGTGGAAGGGGCGAGGCCTAAGAGGATCATTGGGGAGAAGACGGTCAAAGCGGTGGAGCTCACCGATGGCAGGGTCCTCGAGGCAGATGGTGTCTTCATCGAGATGGGCGCGAAGGGCGCGGCCGAGCTCGCCATGGACCTCGGCATCCTGCCCGATGATTCAGGCAACATTCCAGTGGACAAGGATGTTCCGGACCGAGGCGGAGGGCGTATTCGCCTGCGGGGACATCACCGGGCTGCCGTGGCAGCTCGCCAAGGCGGTGGGCGAAGGATGCGTGGCCGGGCTCTCAGCCGCCAGTTACGTTCGCAGGGAAAAGGAGTAGAGCATCATGACGTTCGTGGATGAGCTGGTTTCAGGCATATTGAGGAGCGAGGAAGGCTTCGCGGAGGCGCTGAGGAAGATCCTGGACGACGACCTCAAGATATCGGTCCCGGAGTTCTGCCAGAAGACGGATCTGTCCCAGAGCACGGTCTATAAGATCCTTCAAGACCAGAGGGAGCCGAACCTGAGGACCGTGAGGGCGGTCATAAAGGCGGTCAGGAAGATGGACACCTACCCCGGAGGGGAGTTCATCGCCATAATCGCCGCCAAACCGGTCCTGGTCAAGATGGAGGAGCGCTTGCTCCAGGTCGGTACGAAGGTGGTCCGCGTCAAGGAGTACCCCGCCTCGACCATGGAGGAGGCGATCATCGCGGCGGTGAAGGCGGAGCGAGATGGGGCGTTGGCCATCGTCTGCGCTCCGATAATTGCCCCGACCATCGAGAAGATCTTGAGGATCCCGGTCCAAGTGGTCATACCCAAGGACAGCGTGACCCGGGCCATCGACCTGGCCGCCCAAAAGGTGCTCTAGACGAGCTTCGGGGCCTGGGCGGACTCTTCCTCGAGCTCTGCCAGAATCCGCTTGCGCAGGGCGAGGAATTCGGGGTTGGCACGGTCCCTTGGCCTCTGCTGCTCTATCGTTAAATATCTCCTTGATCTGGCTTGGGCGGGCGGTAAGACCACCACCCGGTCAGCTAAGGTAGACGGCCTCATCGACGGAGTGGGTCACGAACACTACGGTCTTCTTGGTCTCGCTCCAGATGCGGAGCAGCTCCTTCTGCATCTGGTTCCTGGTCTGGGCGTCCAACGCCCCGAATGGTTCGTCCATAAGCAGGATGGATGGGTTGTTCGCCAAGGCCCTGGCGATACCGACCCGCTGTTTCATTCCCCCCGAGAGCTCATATGGATGGGATTTCTCAAAGCCATTCAGTCCTACCAGGTCGATGTACTTGTTGGAGATCGACCTGCTTCTCCTTGGCAGGCATGTTCTTGAGTTCCAATCCGAATTCGATGTTCTTCCTCACCGTCCGCCAAGGGAACAACGCGAAATCTTGAAACACCATCCCTCGGTCAGAACCAGGCTTCTCGATCTTTTTCCCATTCAATTTGATGACGCCTGAGGTGGGCATGTCCAAACCGGCAATCATCCTGAGGATGGTGGTCTTTCCACAACCGGAGGGCCCGAGTATACATACGAACTCACCCTCTTCCACCTCGAGGTCCAGATAGCTCAGTGCTACTAACGGCGAACCCTCCTCCCTTTGGAACTCTTTGACCAGGGCCTTGATCTCTAGGATCATTTCCTAGCCCCCATCTTCTTTGCAGTAAATCGTTCAATATACCCTGCGACCTCGACAGATAATAGCCCGAGTATGGCAATCACAACCATGCCAGCGAACATGTAGTCATATCGTCCAATGTTCGCTTGGTTCAAGATGTAGAGACCTACACCGCCGCCTTTGGCGCCGATCATCTCTGCTGCCACGATACACATCCAACCTATGCCGACACCGATTCGGATGCCGGTCATCATGAATGGGACGGAATAGGGAAAGACCACTTTAGCGAAAATATCGCTTCGAGAGGACCCTAAGGTACGGGCGGCATCGATCAGAGGCGGTTCAACGCTCTTGACCCCGAAAATGACATTGGAAAGAACCGGGAAGAAAACCCCCATGAAAATGGCCATTATTGGTCCCCAGACGATTCCAAGGACCACAAAGAAGAACGGGACCCAGGCGATTGGGGGTATCGGACGGAATATCTCCACAATTGGGTTTCCAAGGTATCCTGCGTACTTGGAGTACCCGAGCACCAATCCCAATGGTACGGCGATCGCCAAGGCGAAGATGAACCCAGTCAGGAAACGATATAGGCTAGCCTCGATATTTTGCCACATATCCACCCCCGTGGTGGGATCGGGCTCCTGGAACGAATTGATCAAAGCTTCCCAGACCGAGAGTGGCGAAGGTAGATAAGGCGTATCCAACCAAAGGGATGCGATATGCCAAAGGAATATGAATGCAACAATGGCAATTATGGCGAAGACAATCTTGATCGAATCGTTCTTTATCCAGGACTTTATGTTTCTTTTAACCTGGTCAACGATCTTCATGGCCACACCTCCATTATCAGGGATTCAATAATAATATTTTGTCTATGTGATCGATTTCATTTTAGGTTCACTTCATTTGTCGAAATAATGGAAATAGGAGGGGGCATGAAGCCCCAAAGTGTTTATTACTTCACTCCTGCGCCTTTATCAAGATATTGGTCGTCCACGAATGCCGCGATGAAGGTGGTCACATTAGTGTATCCGGCAGCGGCCAGCTTATCATCAGAGATCAACCCTAGATCAATATACGACTGGGTGAAATCTTCCAGATAGTCATTGAAATTTCCACCCATGTCATAAGACAGCTTCATGTGCTCTAACGAACTTAGGACCACAGACTCATTTCGGTTGCTGAACTGCATGGCCAGCTCTAAAATTCGGTCGTACTCTTCCCCGCTGCCTTGCGCCACCGAATCAGCTATCAGCTTGTTCGCTGCGATATGGGCCTTCAGGAACTGTGTAACAGTTTGGGGGTTGGCCTCGGCGAATGCCTTCCTTACAGCAACGACACAACACGGGTGGTCCGGCCATATCTCGCTGGACCAATCTAGCAGGACTGCGGTCCCATCTAACAGGGAATCGGATCCGTAGGGTTCCCAACCGATTGCCGCTTGCACCGTATCGGTCTGCAGGGCGGCCTTCATGTCCTTAGGGGCTATCTGAGTCCAGAACACTACATTTTCGCCTCCTGGGTTGCCCGATTGAACGGCCACAAGCCCATTCTCCTCCAAAACCTCTAAGGAACAAGAGGTGCTGGATCGAAGATACTCCTGGGGTAGCGACAGTCTTGCCCACAAGATCGGTGATATTATCAATGCCAGGTTTCACCACTATCGAGGAACCTTCACTGTTCACCTTTGAAATCACGATAATATCCGTACCAACATTCAGCCTCTTTAGTATCGCTGGCGGGGCTCCTAAGAAACCAATGTCTATCTCACCAGCAGCGAAACCGTCCATCACGAAACCCCCGTTGGCATAGGGGCTTGGAGAGGATATGTTCAGACCATATTGCTTGTAGAGGTTCTCCCCTCCCAGAGACATTGTCATCCATGGCCACCACTCTTGCCAATTGGTGCAAATCCCCGGCAAGGTAACCAACCCTAACATCGTATGTTTTCTCCTCCCCTCCGTCGTCCTGGGTCAGGAGCATGTAGGCCCCACCAGAAGCGATCAGAAGGACAGCCACAATGATAACGATCAGAACATTCCTGTTCATTTGTACACCTTAACTTTTGAGTCAATTATCCAATATTAAATATTTACTCCTAATGGGGTTTAAATAATCCTATTTGTACAATTAAAGGCGTTAATATTACATTAAGATATTATTATAAATTTATTTTATTTAAAATTGGATGATGTAGTCCTCTCATTAAACCAGATAATAATATTGATTTTATCTTAATTATTTAATAATGAATTATCTATCATGGAATGATATAATGTTCGAACTGAGCGTCATCAGCAACACGCCCCTCACCCCCCTGAAGGACATGGACGAGGTGGCACTGATATTCCTCCAGCAGGTCGGTTACCTGCCGAAGGGCTACGACCCGAAGACCAGCGCCCGTAACGTCGAGGACTCCGTGCCCTACTGATGTTCACGGATTGCTTCCTGCGCAACATGAAGCGGGTCTGGCTGGTGGAGGAGATGAGCGTCAAGTTCGACACCACCAAGCCCACCATCTACCGGCATCTCAACAAGCTCAAAGGCATGGACATACTGGAGGAGGTGGACGTCGACCGCGATGGCAAGCGCAAGAAAGGCTATCGCATCCGTTACGGCGACCTGAAAAAGGCCTGGTCGTTCACCGAGGCCAACGTGGAGATGGCCATGCAATCGTACCGACAGACAATAGAGCATATGCAGAAATTAGCGGAGGAATGAAAACATGGACCAACCGAACAAAGTCCCCAACAAACTGACCAAAGGCTCCCGTTATCGCGTCCTGAGCAAAGGGGAGAGCACCTCTGCCATACTGTCCGAGGGCGAGTTCCTCGGCTATGTCCAGTTCGGGCAGGACTCCGGGCTGCTCCTGGACCTCGACCCCAAGGAGGAGAGATTGCAGCTGCGCATCATTCCCATGGTCAACATATTGTACATCGATATCCTGGTGACCAAGGAAGAGGAGGAGGCAAAGAAGAAGGACGCCCCCCTCGTGTCCTATGGTTAAGCCTATAATGGGGCCCACACTACCCGCATTGGTGCAAGGCGGTCCCTTCCAATGAGCGAGGAGGAGTTCCACAGGCGTCTGATCCAGGCCATCCTTTCCGGGGAGATAGAGGACAAGGCCGCCCTGCAGAAGGCCAAGGTCCAACTGGCTCGGGAGCTTCATCTGTCCCGACTACCGGCCAACTCCGAGGTGATAGAACGCCTGGACGAGGCGTCCTTCCGCAAGGTGGAGGACATCCTGAAACGCAAGCCCGTCCGCACCTTGAGCGGGGTGGCGGTGGTCGCGGTGATGACCTCGCCCGCACCCTGCCCCCATGGTCGCTGCATCTATTGCCCAGGCGGAGTGGACAATGGCTCCCCTCAATCCTACACCGGCAAAGAGCCAGCGGCTCGACGGGCATCCTTCAATGAGTTCGACCCCTTTCGGCAGACCCGAGCCCGCATCGAACAGCTGGAGGCCATCGGTCATGATACCGACAAGATCGACCTCATCGTCATGGGCGGGACCTTCACCTCCCGGCCGGTGGATTACCAGCGGGGATTCGTCCAAGGCTGCTTCGACGCGATGAACGAGCGGCCCTCCGATGATCTGCAGCAAGCACATCATCACAATGAATCGGCCCCCCATCGCTGCATCGGAATGACCGTGGAGACCAGACCGGACTCCTTCGACCAGGCCATGGCCGACCACGTGATGTCACTGGGCACGACCCGGATGGAGTTCGGGGTGCAGATACTGGACGAGGACATCCTCAGAGCGGTGGGGAGGGGGCATGGGGTGGAGGAGGTGGTCCGGGCCACCCAGGTGGCCAAGGGTCACGGGCTCAAGGTCTGCTACCATGTGATGCCCGGTCTGCCCGGTTCCTCCCCGGAGCTGGACCTGGAGCGCTTCGCCCTCATGTTCCAGGACGAACGCTTCATGCCAGACATGCTGAAGATATACCCGACCTTGGTGGTGAAGGGCACTCCGCTCTATGACATGTGGTGTCGGGGCGAGTACGAACCTTACAGCACGGAGAAGGCCGCTCACGTCGTGGCGGAGATGAAGCGCCTCGTCCCCCGATGGGCCCGGATACAGCGCATCCAGAGGGACATCCCCGTGCAATTGATAGAGGCGGGGGTGGACAAGAGCCACCTCCGTGAGCTGGCCAGGGACGAGCTTAGATCGAGGGGCATATCCTGCCAATGCATCCGATGCCGCGAGGTCGGGCTCAAAGGGATACGCCGCTTCGAGCGGGAGGAGGTCCAGTTCAGCGATGTCCAGTACCAGGCCTCCCAGGCGGTGGAACGGTTCTTGTCCTTCGACCTGCCCGGACCCGATGCACTGGTGGCCTACCTACGTCTCCGCCTTGGACCAGGCGACAGGGCTCAGGTGCGGGAGCTGAAGGTCTTCGGTCAGATGGCCCGCATCGGTCAAGAGGGGAAGGACGCCCAGCACCGTGGCTTCGGACGGGGGCTCATGGCCCACGCCGAATCGCTGGCCAAGGACCAGGGCTATGCGGAGATGGCCGTGACCAGCGGCGTCGGGGTCCGATCCTACTATGCCACGCTCGGGTACTCGCGTCAAGGGCCCTATATGGTCAAGCGGCTCTAGGCCAGAGCGGCATGGATTTTTATTAGCTCATGACAAATGATATATGCCCAGACCGCCATTCCTGGCCAGGGATGGAAAATGGGATGCCTGGTTTGCGGTTCCAGGACCAGCGCTGGCTCGTATCTGTGCGGTCGTTGTTATAAGAGATCAGAGGACCCTTTGTTGCTGGCCCTGACCCGCATGGACCCCTGCGCCGACCGCCGCATCGCCAATCAGGACAGCATGATGCTCAGGCTAGGCCCCTCGTTCCTTAGCGAGGTCAAGACCAGCAAGGGACTGGAACCTGGCATGACCTTCGATCGGATGATGGCCATACCGGAGCGCCCCCACCTCGCTTCATTCATAGATCTTTATCTCGACCACGCCGGCATGGGGCTGACGTTGACCGGGGAGGAGAGGTTGCCGCATCGCGACCTCATCGTCCGCATGGTGAGGGAGACGAAGGACCTGGAGTTCGCCACCGAGACCTGGGCCAAAGCGTCCATACGCCT
This sequence comes from Methanomassiliicoccaceae archaeon, assembly GCA_963789555.1. GTDB lineage: Archaea > Thermoplasmatota > Thermoplasmata > Methanomassiliicoccales > UBA472 > JACXTP01. The sequence continues at coordinate 60,485 of CAWBKY010000007.1, forward strand.
GGGGAACATCGTCTCCTTGGCCCTCCGCAAGGTGAACGGCCTGGAGGTGGAGGCCGAGGACGCGGCGCGTACCATTTCGGAGCTCCACACCATGGCCCAAAGGTTCTACGCCCAGGCGGTGCCCTTCCCGGAACTTGCCGTCGTGGCCAGGGGCAACGAGGCGCTGATGTTGCACTGGCAAGGGCGAAGCGAGGAGGCCATGGAGCGGCTGGAGGTGGAGCTGCTCGGGGCCCCGGACGACATCAAGGCGGAGATATTGCTGAAGATGTCACAGATCCACGTTGACCGAGGGGAAGGGGCCAAGGCCTTGGAGGCGTTGCGGTCCATCTCTCCAGAGAAGGCTGGGGCCAGGGCGGAACGGTTGAGGGAGCGGGCGGAGGGTCGACAATGACCGACCTGAGCGGCATCCTCGACCAACGGATGAACGATCGCATCGTCAGCGCGTTGAACGAATTGGACTTCGTGGAGTTCCAGACGTTGATGTCGAACCTTCTGGGCAAGATCGGTCTCACCCTAACCGACCGCAAGACCGAAGGGGATGCGGTGCAGTTCCGTGGTGAGAGCGAGGAAGGGCGTTACCTCATACTCGCCTCCCGTCTCTTCGACCACGCCTCCCTGAGCAGCGTGAAGCGTTTACGCACGATGGCCAAGGCCGAGGGCCGCAACCCCGTGCTCATGATCACCAACGACCTCGAGCCTGAGGCGAAAAGGTTCGCCGATTCAGAAGGGGTCTCCTATGCCGACAAGCAAAAGCTGTTGCTGTTGTTGCGCAAATATGAGCTGGCCGACCCCATCGTGGAGAAATTGGACCAGCGCATCCTCGAGTCGCAAGGAAGCCGAGGGCTCCCCTCGGCGGGACGCTTCGACAAGCACATGGACAAAGCGATCGAGCTTATGGACGCCGGTCATTACGACGAGGCGCTCTTCGACCTGGACCGTGCCTTGGAACTGAAGCCCAACCACGATGATGTGTGGCGCTTGCGTGCCTCCGCCCTTTACCATCTCGGTCACCTGGATGAAGCGACGGAGTCCTGTCAAAAAGCCATTGAGCTGCGCCCCACCGACCACAATGCCTGGCTTATTGCTGGGGTTGATAAGAGGTCAAGCGGAGGACCTGGAGGGTGAGCTGCGGTCCTACGACAATGTGCTGCGCCTCGACCCCGGTAACCGCTCCGCCCTGCTCAACCGGGGCACCGCACTGTACCGCGCCAAAAAGCTGGACCAGGCCCTGAAGAGCTTCGACCAGCTGATCAAGGCCAACAACGAGGACGCCATGGCCTGGAACAACCGGGGCATCGTCCTCAAAACGATGGGCCGTAGGCGGGACGCCATGGACGCGTTCACCCGCGCCGCCGCCCTGGACCGCGATTACGCCAACCCGCTCATCAACCTCGGGATAATGCATACCGAGGACGCCCAGCCAGAGAAGGCCGCCCAGGACTGGAAGATGGTGCTGCAGCTGCAGCGGCGCCGCCCGGAGATATGGTTCAGCCTGGGAGAGGCCCTCTCGGCCATGGGCGAGTTGGATGATGCGAGGGTGGCCTACGAGAGCGCCTTGCAGTACGACCCCACCATGGAGGAGGCGAGGAAGCGCATCGAAGAGATCGACATCGTCCTCAACCCACCCCCGGAGGAGGCGCCGCCCGAGGCCGAGCCGATCATCGATGAAGCGCTCAGCGCCATTGGCGCCAACGGCCTTGGTGGCTGAAGCGATCGTATCGGAGCAAACATCGACCTCTCCACCCCCCACCGAAGCTTGCAAGGACGTCGCCGAGGAGCCTGCCCCTGTCGTCGAACAATGCCAGGCCGTGCCTCAAATTGAAGAGAAGGTCGAGGTCGTCGATGATGCCCCGGTCCCCCTGGAGAGGTCGTTGGTATGCGAGCCTGACATGTCCTTGGAGGTGCCCCCCGAGGAACATCTGGAGATCGTTGCGGAACCGGAGCGGGCCATGGTCGAGATCGAGGAGGGGCCGGTCCAAGCCGATGCTCCAGGAACATGAGCTACCGACCGGAGGCCATACCCATCGTCGCCTCGCCGTCAGAGAGCGAAGAACTTGTGAGGGAGGAGGCCCAGAGGTGCGAACCGGTCCCTGACATGGAGGTGGCCCCCCCGCCAGTGGTCTGTGAGACCCCTGACATGGTGGCTGCCACCCTGGCCGCAATAATGGTCGAGGCGGAACCATTACCGGATCCAAAGGTCGAGGAGGACCGGACGGATGCCCGGGCCCTTGAGACCGAGCATATGATAGACCTTCCGACCCGGAGGCGCCTGGCAGCGAAGATGCTGCTCATGGTGGGCGAGGCCGACCGAGCCCTGGTCGAGGTGGACCGTGCCCTGCAGGAAGAACCGGAGTCCCCCGAACTGATGGTGCTTCGCTCGGAGGCCCTCATGGCCCTCGGAAGGCAGGACGAGGCGCTCACCGCCCTCGGGGCAAGCTACCAGATCGACCGGGACCCGGAGGTGATCTACGACATCGAGGCCCTGAGCCACCGTTTCGGCCTCAAGGCGGAGTCGCAGAGGTTGTTGGGGATGCTCCCATCTTCGCAGGAGGCGTTCGCCCGGGAGCTCGCTGGGCATCTCGAGCGTCGGGAGTTCGAGCAGGCCATTACCAAATCTGCACAGGCCGGGGACCGATCGTCCGCCCTGTCCAGGCAATGTCTGGCCCTTGCCCTCATGGAGCGCCGTCGCTACCGGGAGGCCTCCAAGGTATGGCAGGAACTGCTGACACAGTTCCCCGGCTGGGCCGAGGCGCTCAACAACCTGGGGGTGTGCATGCGGTTCATGGGCGAGTACGGTTACGAGGAGCCATTGCGCTACATGATGCTGGCCACCCTGATCGACCAGGACTTCTCTGAGGCTTGGAACAACATCGGTTGCGTCTACTTCGCCGCTGGCGCCTACGATGAGGCATTGAAGGCCTTCCGTTCCGCCATCGCCATCGATCGCAACCCGGACTATTACCTCAACCTGAGCAGTGCCCAGATGGCCATCGGCGAGGTGGCCGGGGCCAAGCAATCGCTCACCTCGGCCTTGCAGCTGGAGGAGACCCCGGAGGTGCTCTTCATGCTCGCGGTGATCGCGGAAAAGGAGGGCGACCTGCGCTGGGCCGCCTCATTGTATTCAGACGCCATCGCCCTCAAACCGGACTTCCGTGACGCGGTGTTCAACTTGCAGAGGGTGAAGCTGCAGCTGAAGTACAGCAAGTGACCTGACCGTCGAGAGAATAAGAAAAGTATGGTTCTGAAGGGGTTTACGCGCGGGAGATGTTCATGACCACGACGTCACGGACGTCGCGCATCTCGCTGAACGGCAGGATGAGGCGGCCTTGGCTGTCGCTCTTGAACAGGCGCGCATCGATCTCCTCCGCCGGGATGACCAGGACATGGTGTATGTCGCCGGTCTGCGTGTTGAGAACAAAATTGTCGATCATGCCCAGGATCTGACCGTCGTTGGTCATGACCGTCTTCCCCTTCAATTCAGTGATGAACTTCCTCATCGTGCACCCCTTCCTTATATAATACTCGGGCCAATGAATGGCCTAGTGCGTATATATGATTTTTGCAACTTGGGCCAGATGTCAACCTATGTACTCGCCGTAGTAACGGCAGCGGCAGAAAGGCCGGGCCCGGCTGTGCGATAGCTTGGTGCATTCTGGATGGGGCAGGGGCATGGCGCCCAAGCGCCTCCTCCAAAGAGAGCACCTTCCCATCCTGTTTCTTGCAATGGGCGCAGGCGTCCTTGCGGCTGGAGATGCTCACCCTTTCGAATCCGATCTCCTTGAAGATGTTGAGCTCAAGCTTGTGCATCTCCCTGAGCACAGGGCGGGGGTCCTCGCCGATGGACGACTGGTACTCGGCGATGTTCTCCATGATCTTGGCCTTCTGCTGCATATCCTCGGAGTTGCGCAGCAGTTCGGTGAGCAGGGCCAGGACCGCCTCCTCGTCGGAGATGTTCCGGTTCTCGTAGCGCAGGGCGCGACGCTTGGCCATCTCCAGGTCCATCTCCCCGAGATAGGACCTTGCCAGGATCTCCAGGCCGATGGCGCGGGGGCTCAGGTCGCGTTTCTTGACGATGATCGGCGCGCTCTTGCTCACCTTCACCGGTGCGGAGGACTTGGGGCTCCCGGTGGCCTTCGTCTTCCCTTCCTTGTTCTTTTCCGCCATGGTATCACTCGCTTCAACGGTAGATGCCAACGTCCGTGCCGCCCATGCGGGCCTTCTCCAAAACCTTGCCCATGTTCTCGTACTCCTTCAGGATGTCCTTGCTGAGCGAGGGCTTGATGTTCTTCAAGGCCGCCTCGAAGTGCTTCCCCTCCACCACGTCGGCGTTGCGGTTCAGGCGCAGGGCCACCATGGCCGCCTCACGGCAAAGGTTCTCCAGGTCCGCCCCCACGTAACCATCGGTGCGGGCGGCGATGCTCTCCAGGTCCACATCGAGGAGCGGCATGTTCCTGGTATGCACCCTCAGGATGCTCAAACGACCCTCCTGGTCCGGTGGGGGTATGAGCATGAGCCGATCGAAGCGGCCAGGCCGGAGCAGGGCCGGGTCCACGATGTCCGGGCGGTTGGTGGCGGCGATGACCGTCACCCCTTCCAAGGACTCCAGGCCATCGATGGACGTGAGCAGCTGGTTGACGATGCGCTCGGTGACGTTGGTGTCCGAGCTGGAGCCCCGTTTGGGGGCGATGGCGTCGATCTCGTCCAGGAACACCACGGAAGGGGCCACCTGCTTGGCCTTCTTGAAGGCCTGTCGCACCGCCTTCTCCGATTCGCCCAACCACTTGCTCATGATCTCCGGGCCTTTGATGGATATGAAATTGGCCTTGGATTCCGTGGCCACCGCCTTGGCCAGCAAGGTCTTGCCAGTGCCCGGTGGCCCATAGAGGAGGACCCCCTTGGCCGGTCGCACTCCCAATCGCTTGTACGATTCGGGGTTGTCGAGGGGCATCTCCACCACCTCGCGCAGCTGGCGCTTCACCTCATCCAGTCCGCCCACGTCCTTCCAGGTGGTGTGGGGGATCTCGACCAACACCTCGCGCATGGCCGATGGCTCCATCTCCCGCAGCGCCTCCTGGAAGTCGTCCTCGGTGACGCGCATCCTCTCCAGCACCTCCGGGGGTATGGGCTTGTCCAGCTCCAGTTCCGGGACGTAACGGGCCAGGCACTTCATCGCCGCCTCCCGCGCGAGCGCCGCCAGGTCCGCCCCGACGAAGCCATGGGTGGCCGCGGCGAACTTCTCCAGGTCGAATCCGCTCTGCAACGGCATGCCTCGGGTGTGGATCTCCAGGATCTCCTTCCTCCCCACCCGGCTCGGCACCCCTATCTCGATCTCCCGGTCGAAACGGCCAGGCCGGCGCAGGGCCGGGTCAATGGCGTCCTCCCGGTTGGTGGCCGCGATGACGATGACCTGCCCTCTTCCGGACAGACCGTCCATGAGGGATAGCAACTGCGCCACCACGCGTCGTTCCAGCTCCCCGGTCACGTCCTCTCGCTTGGGGGCGATGGAATCGATCTCGTCGATGAATATGATGGAGGGCGCGGCCTTCTCCGCCTCCTCGAACTTCTCCCTCAGCTTCTCCTCGCTCTGGCCATAGTACTTGGATATTATCTCCGGGCCTTGGATGGAGAAGAAGCTGGCACCGGCCTCGTTGGCCACCGCCTTGGCAAGCAAGGTCTTGCCGGTGCCCGGTGGCCCGTACAGCAGGACGCCCTTGGGGGCGTCGATGCCCAGCCGGTCGAAGAGCTCCGGATGCTTCAGCGGCAGCTCTATCATCTCTCGCACCCGGGTCAGCTCCCCTTCCAACCCTCCCACGTCATCATAGTTGATGGAGGTGGTGCTGGATTCCTTGCTCTCGGTCGGCTCGGTCTTCACCACCAGCTCGGTGTGGTCGCCCACCACGACGATGCCGACAGGGGTCGTCCCGATGACGACGAACGGCAGCCAGCCTCCCATGAGGGCGATGTTGGGTATGACGATCTCATCGCCTTTGACCAGGGGGCGGGACAACAGTCCCTTGCGGAACAGCTCCTCCACACCGGTGCCGAAGCGGACCTGTTTCCCCTCCGGTATCTTAGGGGCCACCACCACTTTGGTGGCTGGCTGGGTGTCGGCCTTCTGCACGGTGACCTTCTCGCCCATGGAGACGTTAGCGTTGGAACGCACCATGCCGTCGATGCGGATGATGCCCTTGGACTCGTCCTCCTGGGTGGCGCGGAAGACCTTGGCGGCGGTGGACCTCTTGCCGATGATCTCGATGATGTCCCCGTTCTCCACGCCCAACGCCTTTCTCGTCTGCGTGTCGATACGAGCCCTGCCCAGGCCCACCTCGGACTGATGCTGGGCCTTCGCCACCCTGAGTACTACCGATTCGGGCATCTGCACCCTCGGCCGGGAATGGCCCTGACACTAGATAAGGTTGTCCTGGCCATGTGGCGGCGAAGGCTTAATCCGCCTGCCATTGATACCCTGTCCCATGCGTTTCAGCGCCGACTGCGTCCCTTGTCTTCTGGGAAGGGTGATCTACGAGACGGACCTGGTGGCCCCGTCAAAGCGATCCGAGGCGATCAACGTTGGACTGGAGCTGGTCGGGCCAGGTTTCCGGGTGGAGGAGAACTCTGCGAAACTGGCCACCCGGGTCCACGCCCGCGTCTATGACGTCATCGGTAGCAAGGACCCTTATCTGGACCTGAAAAGGCGAAGTAACTCGGCAGCGGAACTGATGCTTCCCAAGGCCCGGGAGTTCGTTGGGGCCCATGTGGATTCGTTGAGGGCAGCCTGTCTCGTCTCCATAGCTGGCAACGTCCTGGACTTCGGCATCGACATCGGCATCGACGGCCCGGAGCAGTTCGGACGCAAGTTCGACCAGGTGGTCTCGCAAGGCATAGGGTTGGACCAAGTGGACCGATTCAGGACGCTGCTGGAGGGAGCCAATAACGTTGTCTACCTCACCGATAACGCTGGGGAGATAGTGTTGGACCGGTTGCTGGTGGAACAGATCCAATACATGGGGGTGCAAGTGCATGGCGTGGTGAAGGGGGAACCCATCCTCACCGACGCCACCGCCGATGACCTGAAGGAAACCGGCATGGACAAGGTGTTCGATTCCTGGTCCACCACCGGTCAGTTCGCGGTAGGCATCGACCTGGACCGCATCCCTAAAGAGCTGGGGCAGGTGCTGAAGCGGGCGGACCTCATCATCGCCAAAGGCATGGCGAACTTCGAGTCGCTCTCGGAAGAGAGCCTAAGGCCAGTGGTTTACATATTGCGGGCGAAATGCCGCCCCGTGGCAGAGGCCATCGGGGCCAGGAAGGACGACAACGTCGTCAAGGTGGTGGAGTGAGGACATGAGCGGAAAGGTCAGACAAGCGGTGATCATGGCCGGTGGAGAGGGAACGAGGTTGAGGCCTTTGACCAACACCAGGCCGAAACCCATGCTGCCCGTCCTGGGGCGCCCATGCATCGAGCACACCGTGCGCAGCATGGTGCGGGCTGGGGTGGAGGAGGTGTTCCTGGCCTTGGGCTATCGGTCCGAGGACGTGGTCAAGGCCTTGGGGGACGGGGAAGGCTTTGGCGCCAGGGTCATTTACGCCTATGAGGACCAGCCCATGGGCACGGCTGGGGCGGTCAAATTGCTCGAGGACAGGCTGGACGACACCTTCCTGGTCGGGAGCGGGGACACCTTGACCGACGCGGACCTATCCAAGCTGACGGACCTGCATTTCCGTTCCGGGGCCGTGGCCACCATGGGCCTCACCGAGGTGGAGAGGCCAGAGCAGTTCGGCATCGTCGGCATGGACCAGGCGGGTCGGATCGAACGCTTCAAGGAGAAGCCCAGGACCGAGGAGGTCTTCTCCAACGTGATCAACGCCGGCACCTATGTCCTGCAGAAGGAGGCGCTGTCCTACATTCCCGCGGGCACCAAGTACGATTTCTCCAAGAACCTCTTCCCCGACCTTCTGTCCAAAGGGAGGCCGATATATGCTGGCAGGCTTGACGGTTACTGGAAGGACATCGGCAACCCGGCCGACCTGTTCCAGGCCAACCTGGCCATGGCGGAGCGGCACGGTGAGCCGACCTTCCTGCCGGGAATGACCACGGAAGGGCCGATCGTGGCCACAGAGGTCCTGGGGGAGGGAGCGGACATAATCGGGCCTACCTACCTGGGAGAGAACGTCACGCTGGAGAGAGGTAGCACCGTGCGCGCCTCAGCATTGGGCGAAGGGCAGCAGGATTGGCAAGGGGGCATCCATCGAACACTCCCTGCTATTGGACGGATGCCTGGTCCATGCCAGCGCCAGGGTCGTGAACTGCGTCCTGGGCGAGGGTTGCATCGTAGGACCGGGGGTACTGCTCGAGGGTTCGGTCCTGGGCGACAGGGCCCAGGTGGAAGGTCCAGATTCGCTCCGTTGAGGCTTGCAACGACGGGGCGGTGGCAGTTAAATATCCGGAGTCGATTCGCCCAGGGTGGAGAAGAGGGAGTACGGCTATGCCTTGCCGCTGCTGGCGGCATGCATCATCTGGGGCACTTCCTTCGTCGCCGGCAAGGTGGGCGTGGAGAACGTAGACCCCGTGCTGTTCTCCCTTCTGCGCTATGGGTTCGCCGCGATGAGCGCGCTCCCCATCATATTCCTGTTCAAGGAGTTCGACTGGACGGTGATGCGCAGCCCTCTGATCTGGGGCATATCCCTCATCAACGCCGTGGCCATGAACCTGCAGAACATCGGCATGACCATGACCACCGTCACCAACGCGGTGCTGCTGATCGACATCAATGTGGTGTACATCGCCGTCCTCGCTTCCTTCGTGCTCAAGGAAAAGCTCACCCCCAAGATCCTGGTCGGGCTCATCCTCGGCATAGTGGGCGTGGTCATCAATCGCCACCAACGGCGACGTGGGAGCGGTGGGAGGGGGCACCTTCACGGGCAACATGGCGGTATTGGTGGCAGGCCTTCTATGGTCGGTCTATGTGGTCTACCTTACCAAGACGCTCAAATCGGGTACGTCCATGGTATCCGCCACCTTCGCCATCATCCTCATCACCACCATCTTGCTCGTTCCTTTCGCGCTCGTGTTCACGCAGGACTGGTCCGTGAACACCACCGGTTTGGAGATGGCCGCCTACACTGGCATATTCTGCACCACATTGGCCTTCATGCTCTACAGCTACGGACTGCGCGGCCTCGGGGCGACCATCACCTCGGTCATCCTGCTCCTGGAGATCGTGTTCGGCATGCTCTTCGCCATAATCCTGCTCGACGAGATGCCCACCGAGATCACGGCCATCGGCGGGGCGTTCATATTCCTGGCGGTGGTGGTGATATCGTTCGTTGGAGAAAAGGAAGATCAAAAAAGGATAAGGGAAGGGGGACGGCTCAGGAGTAATCGAGCACGTCCTTGGCCTGGTCCATCCGGTCCACCGATATGGCGACCTCCTCGATGGCCGTCTTGGCCCCCAAGATGAAGAGGGACTCGATGTTGACGCCGTTGCGCGCCAGCTTCTTCGTCAACTTGTGCAGTTCCCCGGGCTTGTCTGCCATGGCCACGACGATGATGTCCTTCTCCATGAACTCCGCGCCGGACGCCGTCAATGCGCTCCGGGTGGTGGTATCGTCGTCCGTGATCACGTGGATCATCGGTTGGCCCTTTCCGAAATCCGTGGCGATGCCGCGTATGTTGACCGACCGCTTGCCGAGCAACTCCGCGATCCTCGCCACTTCCCCAGGCTTGTTCTCGACCAAAATATCGAACTGCTTCAGGGTCATTTCATCCTCCAGACCCCAACTATTTGCGCCCATTGCACTTAAAACCTTGTTTCCAATTTACAAAGATGTTGTACGAGTTCTAAAGCAATAGATGCGTTAAGTGAACGAAAATAGAAAGAAATCTACGAATAAATCAATTCTTAAGGTTCAATCCGAAGGAATCCCAAGCGAAACCGATGAGGAACCCGGTGAACAGGGCGAACATCTGCGCCTCCGAGATGTCGTCGAACACGTAATAGAACACATAGAGCGACACAAGGAATCCGGAAAGCCCAGAGAACACCAGCTTCAGGCCGCGGATGATCCCGTCCTTCCTTCCCACGGTGAAGAGGAGGCGGTTGGCAACCACCAGGTAGCCTAGGGATATGAGCATGGCCAACAATATGGTGAACGTCAGCTCCTCGGTCCAGACGGTATCGGTGAGGTTAAGCACGCCATAGGTGATGATCAGGCCCAGGATCAGTGCGGCCATATAGCGGCCGAACATGTTGGTGAGGAAGAACGAGGTGATGGCGGCCAGGGTCTTGCCCCAGATACCGCACTGCTTCATGATCGAGATGACGATGGTGGAGCTGAGCTTGGAGGTCCCTGAGCGCCTCTCGCTGAAGCGGAACTCCACCTCCGCCACCTTAGCTCCATCGGGAAGGAACTTGAGGATGTCGAAGAGCGCCTTGAAACCGCGCCGCTCGAACCGTTTCATGTTCTCTCCGATGATGGACTGGCACATCTCCGTTCGCCCGGCGAAGAAGCCGCTCATGTTGTCGCTGGTACTAGGCTGCTTCTTGTAACGCAGGTAGGTGGCGGCCATGGTGTTGGCGCCCCAGGAGGCCATCTTCCTCCCGGAGGAGAGCTTGGAAAAGTCCTCCCTCACCCCTACCGCCATATCAAATCCCTGGTCCAATTGGGCCACCAGGTCGCCCGCGCGTTCGGGCGGATGTTGGAAATCAGAATCCATGACCACGAACGAGGCGGTCTTGGAGGCAAGTATGCCATCGAAAATGGATGCGCTCAAACCTCGGTCCTTCGGGTCCCGGTCTATGACTGTGACATGCAGACCGCGGGCCGCCAGTTCTTTGGCCTTTTGAGGGGTGCCGTCCTGGGAGTTGTCATCGACGACGATGATGCTGGAACCAGGATATAATCGGGACAAGGTCTCGATCATTGGGACTATGTTGTCCCCTTCGTTCAAAGTAGGGAGAATAATGCTGAAGGGCTCTCCCGATCCCCCTCTGGATTCCATAGTTCCCATTAACAGAATTAACCTGATTATTTATAACTTTGCCGTCATGAAATATTAACCGACCCCATGCCAGATAAGATGAGATCCCTCCTGGCCTCAAATAATATTCTTACAGGAGGCTTTTCGACCCCCCAAAAGGTATTTAATTGCCTGAATGTTCGATGATGCCCGGATGAAGGTATCGGTCGGGGTATGTGCGTACAACGAAGGCCGTAACATCGGCAGATGTCTCGAATCGGTCCTGGCGCAACGAATGGCGAGCGCTGGAGCTGATCGAGGTACTGGTGATATCGAGCGGCAGTACGGACGACACCGACGATGTGGTCAAGGTCGTTCATCGGCGCGGGACCGCAGGGTCGTTTTGCACCGTCAACAGAATCGTGAGGGCAAGAACTCCGCGGTAAATCTCTTCATGGAGAAGGCCACGGGCGATGTGCTGGTGCTCGTGAACGCCGACAACATCCTCAAAGAGGGCTGCTTGCAGGCCTTGGTCGGCCCATTCGAGGATGAGAAGGTGGGGGTGGCAGGAGGCCATCCACAACCAGTGAACGATAGAAGGACGGTGGTCGGTTTCGCGGTGTTCATGCTGTGGGACATGCACCATCGCCTCTCACTCATCTATCCCAAGGTGGGGGAGGTGATGGCCTTCCGCAACCTTCACATCCAAATACCCACAGGCATGCAATCGGACGAGGACCTGATCCGCATGGACCTGGAGCGCAAGGGATTCCGCTCGGTATACGCGCCGGACGCCATCGTATTGAACAAGGGGCCAGAGACCGTGCGGGATTACTTCAAACAGCGCACCCGCGTCAACATCGGCGAGAGATACATGAAACGCTGGTTCGACTTCGATATCCCTACCTGGGACAAGCGTTACCTCTTCGAGTCCTGGAGGGGCTTCCTCAAGGACAACGGCAAGGATTTCTGGAAGATCGCCATCGCCATGGGCATGGAGCTCTTGGCCCGGGCCTATGCCACAGTACACGTCATGATGGACAAGGGCGACCGTCCAGTATGGAACATGGTGGAGACGACCAAGGAAATCGGTCCTTGAATCATAATCATCTTTTCAGCGCCTAAGCAGCTCATCGACCACATGAGGCGAATCCTTTCTCCTCGGTGACCTGGAAGCGACCGCAGCCCCAGTCGCCTGGCCAGCTCCATGTCGTGCTTGTCGCTGTCCCCGATGAGGTAGGACCGCTCCATATCGACGGGGAAATCGTCTAGGGCCATCTCGATCAGACCGACCTCGGGCTTGCGGCAACCGCACCTTGCCTCCGGGACATGAGGACAATGGTAGATGGCGTCCAACTTCCCACCATCCTTTGCGATCTCCTCCCTCAATTTCTTGTGCACATCGGCCAGGACCTCCTCGGAGAAGTACCCTCGACCCACGCCGGACTGGTTGGTGATGACGATCACCAGGAACCCGGCCTCGTTCAGCCTTCGCACCGCTGAGCCCACTCCAGGGAACAGGTGGAGGTCGTCGGGGCAGGAGCAATAGGGGACGTCCTTGACCAGGGTGTCGTCCCGGTCCACGAACACCGCAGGACGGCTGAACATCATCCTTTCCACCAGTCCGCAGATGATGTGCCCGGCCGTCATGTAGCCTTCCTGGATGTGCGGGGTGCGCTCGGAAGGTATGGTGAGTGCCAGGTCCACCTCGTGCCTCAACGCGCCCTTGCTGCCTGTGAAACCGATGGTCACGGCCTGCCTGCTCCTTGGCCCGGCGCACCGCGCGGAGCACATTGTTGGAATTGCCAGAGGTGCTGATGGCGATGACGGCATCGCCTTTCTGCACCAGACCATCCACATGTCTCTCGAAGATGTCATCGAACGAGTAGTCGTTTCCGATGGCGGTGATGGCCGAAACGTTGTTGATGGCGATGGCACTGAGCGCAGGGCGGTCCCACATGAACCGACCAGAGAACTCAGCCGCAAGGTGCTGGGCGTCCGCGGCGCTCCCACCGTTACCGAAGATGACCACCTTGTTACCGGAACGGAAGACCCTGCACCAGCGCCTCAGCGATGGCCAACACCTGCTCTTCATCAATCGCCGCGACCGTTGAAGCGGAACGCTCCAATTCCCTTCTCACCCTGGTCCTCATGAACGATACCTCCAGGTCTGCAGACCATGCTTATCGAAGTTGAAGGGGACGATCTCCACGCCCATCTTGACCAGCTCATCCCCCACCAGGTGCTTGCTGGTCGTACTCGCAGATGAAGAACATGAACCCCCCTCCCCCAGCGCCAGAGATCTTGCCACCGATGGCGCCGTTCCGCATCGCCGTCTCATAGATCTCGTCCACGCGTCGGTTGCTCACGCTCGATGTGAACCTCTTCTTGAATTGCCAGCTCTCATTGAGGAGCTCACCCATGCGTCGGATGTCCCCCACCATGAGCGCGTCCTTGGTCTCCTTGGCCAGACGCTTGGCGTTGTCCAGCGCATCGATCACCTCGCCTTGCCCCTGCACATAACCGCGGGTCTGCTCCTGGATGATGTTGGCGCTGTCCCGGGTGCGTCCAGTATAGCAGAGGAGCATGCAATAGTGCAGCTCGTTGAGCACGTCGGTCTTGATGCGCAAGGGAGTGACGATGGTCTCCTGGCCCTTGAACTCGATGTAGTTGAAACCACCGAAGACGGCGGCATATTGGTCCTGGCGACCGCCCTTGAACCCCAGCTCCTCCCTTTCCAGCTGATAGGCCAAACGCGCCATGTCATATTGTGACATGGGTTTGTTCAACCATTCCGAGAACGCCCCGAGGATGGCCACGATGACGGTCGAGGAACCCCCGAGGCCCGATCCGGGCGGGGCCTCGCAGTGGAGGAACATATCGAAGCCCTTCCTGACCTCGAAATGGTTCAGGACCGCCTTGATCAGGTCCAAGGTTCCCATCGTACTGGAACTGGTTCCCGTCGACCTTCCATCTTTCCTCCCGGCCGAAGTCCAGGGAACGTATGGATATCTCGGTGTCCTCTCGGGGGGAGATGGTGCAATAGGCATGTCTGTCGATGGTAGCGGACAGGACCGCCCCTCCCCTCTCATCGCAATATGGAGAGACATCGGTGCCTCCTCCTGCAAAACTGATGCGTAGCGGAGCCTTGCTCCGGATCAACATCTCCCTCGCTACCATATGGTTGACCGTGCCATCGGCATATCCTTGAACCACTTCATAACCTCTTTCCCAGTTCTCTAAGTTCAGACCGTCGACCTTGCCGTCGTGCCAATGTCCAACAGCGGAGAGCAGGACGCTGCTGTCATCGATTTCCCCGTGGCAGGGATTATCAGTACGCCTCCAACACCGCCTACTGATGTAAAGATCTCAATGACCATCGACACCAATGAAGAGTACGGAATAGCAATGGCATTGGGCGAGACCGAGCTCGAGAGCGAGATCAACGACATCCTTGCGGAAATGGACGAGGACGGCAGCCTTCAGGCGATAAAGGACAAGTACAACGCTTGAACACGGCATTGAACCCAAACCCCTTACCTTATATTTCCTTTGATCTCGGATGTGCATAGATGGAATTGGATTGGAGCATTATCCCGGAATACTGGTCATCGTTCATGGCCGGAGCCCAGCTGACGATCATCATCGCGGTGGTCTCGATTTCATTGGGTTTCTTTGGCGGGATAATGATAGGGATGGGGCGGCTGTCGAAGAACCCGATCGCCTACTATGCCAGCACGGTCTATGTGGAAGCTTCAGGGGCACCCCGTTCTAATCCAGATATTCTTGATATATCTTGGACTACCATATGCCTTGGGGGTGCAGTTCGACCCAGTGTATGCGGGGATCACAGCCCTGTCCCTCAACAGCGCCGCTTATCAGGGAGAAATATTCAGGGGCGGGATACAATCCATCCCCAAGGGACAGATGGAGGCTGCTCAGATCCATGGGTCTGACCAAAGGGTCAGACCATGAAGAACGTCCTGATCCCACAGGGTCTAAGGAATGCCTTACCAACCTACACTAACGAGTTCTGCACCATGATCAAGGATTCATCCCTATGCAGCGTCATCGGTGTGATGGAACTGACCCAGACCGGTCAAGGACGTGTTCTCAGTGACCTTCCAACCCTTCGTCATCTACATATTCATCGCGCTTGTTGTATTTCGTCATGACCTTCATCACCTCCAAGACCATGCGATATCATTGAAAGGAAATACGCTATCCCAGGAATGATGGGGGGTGAGTGAAATGGCCACACCGATAATCCGCGTCGTCGACCTTCACAAGGCCTTCGGTGATCACAAGGTTCTAAGGGGCATATCCCTTGAAATATACCAAAAACAAGTGGCGGTCATCATCGGGCCTAGCGGGAGTGGCAAGAGCACCTTGCTCCGATGTCTGAACCTATTCAACCAACCGACCAGCGGCCAAATATTCTTCGAGGGCTATGAGATCACGAACCCAGACATCGACATCAATGTGGTCCGGTCCCAGATGAACATGGTGTTCCAGAACTTCAACCTCTTCATGCACCTCACGGCCAGGAAGAACGTGTCCTTGGCACTGAAGAAGGTGAAGAAGATGGACCCGGAGGAGGCCGACGCCAAGGCGATGGCCGCGCTACCAAGGTAGGGCTGGCCGAGAAGGCGGACGCATATCCTGGGGAGTTATCCGGTGGTCAGCAACAGAGGGTGGCCATCGCCAGGGCCTTAGCCATGGACCCGAAGGTCATTCTATTCGATGAGCCCACCTCCGCCTTGGACCCAGAGCTGATAGGCGAGGTCCTGGAGGTAATGAAGAAGCTGGCCGAGGAAGGCATGACCATGGTGGTGGTGACCCACGAGATGGGTTTCGCCAGAGACATGGCCGACGTCGTCTTCTTCATGGACGAAGGCCTGATCGCCGAGCAAGGTCCGCCCGAAGGAGATATTCGTGAACCCGAAGAACGAAAGGACTCGGATTTTCTTGAAGCGGATTTTGAAGGAGATTGAGGACATGGACCCCCTTAAACCAAAATATGAGGGGACGACCATCACGCCGAACTGGACGGAATCGGTCCATTCAGAACCGAAGTGAGACTGAACAAGACTCGTATCCTCAAAGAGCCTTGGCGATACAATAGAATCGGACACAAAACGCTGGCTCGGGTTCAGTTTCGGTAAGAAAAGGAAATAATGTGAGTCATCTGGCGCTGCCTCAAGAAAAAATGGCAATCATTAAATATCCTGGCTTTAATAAATCGCCCGCTATGAGGAGCACCGCCGCCTGTAAGATCATTGTTCTTCTGGTCAGCGAGCGGTACGTCGTCATCTGAAAGGGAGGTGGCTAGCACGGTCATCTCTTTGCGGAAATGTCTGAGGGTCAGCTGATAGCTATGTGGTCTGCCTGCGCGGTCCTGTTGGTCTCGATGGTGATGAACGGGAAAGGGAAGCCCAAGCGCATCGAGGGGGACAGCACCGGCGATCAGTTCCAGCAACCCTGGTTGTCCACGCCCAAGTATCCCAAGGGTTCGGACAACGGCAGGGACGACGAGGGCTACCATGCACCAATCAAGAAGCTCCACTCCATGAAGAACTATGAGGAGTCGAGCAAGAAAAAGAAGAAGTGATCGGAGGAGCGAAGATGGAAGTCGTGTCAATGGTCGTGAACGACGAGTTCGGTGTGATGCAGAGGATCGTGGGCGAGTTCACTCGCCGCAAGATCAACATCGAGACCATCGTCGTCGGTAAGTGCGAGATACCCGGAAAGGCCAGGGTGGTGCTCGGCGTGAACGAGCGAGCCATGGCCGAGGCGGCGGTGAACGCTCTGAAGCAAAGGGTGCACGACGTCATCCAGATCGAGATCCTAGATGAGACCAGGCACGAGGCCTATGCGCTCATCAGCAATGGTTTCGGCAAGGCCCGGCTGATCGGTTCCACCAAAGAGGTGGACAGCATGATCGAGTCCTCCAAACCGGACAAGTTCATCAAGGCGATCAACGCCATCTGAGGAGGTGAGACGATGGCGAACAGGTCCAAGGTCTGGATGGACGGAAAGTTGGTCAACTTCGATGATGCCAACGTGCACGTGCTCACCCACGGACTTCATTACGGTTCGGGCGTCTTCGAGGGCATTCGCGATCTATAACAACGAGAACGGAAGGGCGATATTCCGCCTGAGGGACCATATGCAGCGTTTCCTCAACTCGGCCAAGTGCATCTCCATGCCCGTGCCGTACTCTCTCGAAGACCTCTGCGAGGCCTGTCGGGAGGTGGTGCGGGCCGCTGGTCCAGAGGGCGATTATCTAAGGCCGATCTCCTTCTGGGGGCTGAGCCCCACGGGCAACATCGGCGTCAATCCGCTGAAGTGCCCGGTGAACACGGTCATCGCCTGCACGCACATGGGGGCATACATGGGGGCGGAGCAGTTGGAGAGGGGGGCGACGATAATCACGTCCTCATGGGAGAAGCCCTCCAACCGGGCGGCGCTGCTCAACGCCAAGGTCTGCGGGAACTACATCAATTCCGTGGTGGCCCGCATCGAGGCGGTCAAACGAGGCGCGGACGAAGCGCTAATGCTCAATGCCGAAGGCAACGTGGCCGAAGGCACCGGGGAGAACCTCTTCATGGTCAAGGCGGGCCAGATATACACTCCGCCCATGACCGCTGGCATCTTGGAAGGGATAACCAGGGATTGCATCATCACCATGTCCGGGACAAAGGCTTCGAGGTGGTGGAGCGGGACATCACACGATCCGAGCTCTACGTCGCCGACGAGGTCTTCATGACCGGCACGGCGGCCGAGGTCACACCCATCCGCAGCATCGATGACCACATCATCGGTGAGGGTCGGGCCGGGACCAAGACCAAGAGCATCCAGCAGACCTTCGCCGCCGCGGTCGCAGGCAACCTGCCCAAGTACGAGCACTGGTTGGACATCGTTTAACAGGACAAACCTTTTCCCAAAACCATTTTCCCGTTTTCTTCTCGACCAGTGATTAAATAGTCCGAGCTTGACTACTTATTATCGAGCAGGGAGACAATGTTCGAGGTCAGGTTCCATGGCCGGGGCGGACAGGGAGCGGTCATGGCCGCCCAGACGTTCGCCGAGGCGGCAGTGCTGGAAGGGCACCATGCCCAAGCGTTCCCCTACTTCGGGGCGGAGCGCAGAGGGGCGCCGGTCCGGGCGTTCGCCAGAGTGGACGATAAGCGCATCACCATCAAGTCCCAGATATACGAGCCCGATATGCTGGTCATCATGGACGAGTCGCTCCTCGACATCGACCCCGTGGCCGATGGGCTGAAGTCGACCGGCTCAGTAGTCATGAACACGGCCAAGGCGCCGCAGGATGTGGACATCGGAGTGGTGGTAAAATGTGCCACGGTCGACGCCATCCCGATCGCGTTGGAGACGATCAAGGCGCCCATCGTCAACACGGCCATACTTGGGTCGGTGGCGAAGATATGCGACCTGGTCACCCTCGACTCGATCAAGACGTCCATAAACGACCGTTTCGGTGAGAAGCTGGGGGAGCAGGCGGCCCGCATGAACTCGCTGGCCGCGGAGATGGCCTATGCCAGGACCGTGGTCGGCATTTGCAAGGGCGAGAGGACCATCGTGCGCCCGAAGGCATGGCTGCCCACTTGGCAGGAGCTCCCTCAAGGCACCGCCCTGGGGGAGGACACCCTCTCTGGCGTCACCGTCGGCCCCGGGGGTTCATTGGGCAATTACACTGGGACCTGGAGGACCATCACCCCCAAGTACGATCGGGAGAAGTGCGTGCGCTGCCTCCGCTGCTGGTTCTGTTGCCCGGAGGGCTGCATCAAGCGCCTGGAGGACGATCATGTCAAGTGGGACTATCGTTATTGCAAGGGCTGCGGCATATGCGCCAACATCTGCCCGGCCGACGCCATCCAAATGGTGAAGGGGGCGATGGAACCATGATGAAGGTCCTCTCCGCCGACCACGCGGTGGCCTGGGGGGTGCGACTGGCCAAGGCCGAGGTCATCCCAGCCTTCCCCATAACCCCGCAGACGCTGATCATCGAGCTGTTGTCCGAGTTCATCTTCGACGGCGACCTGGACGCCGAGTTCATCCCCGCCGATAGCGAGCATAGCGCCATGAGCATCGCCGTGGGAGCGAGCGCAGGCGGGGTGAGGACATTCACAGCCACGTCATCGCAGGGCCTGGCCCTCATGCACGAGATGCTCTATGCCAGCCCGCAGAACCGCTTGCCGGTGGTCATGGCCAACGTGAACCGCAGCCTAGGAGCGGCAGCCGGGATATGGTTGGAGCACAACGATTCCATGGCGGCGCGGGACAGCGGTTGGATGCAGTGCTACGTCGAGGACAACCAGGAGGCGCTGGACATGACGCTCCAGGCCTACAAGGTGGCCGAGGACCCGCGGGTGATGCTGCCCCTCATGATCTGTCTGGACGGATTCGTGCTCTCCCATACCGTGGATGGCGTGGACGTGCCGGAGCAGGCGAAGGTGGACGATTTCCTGCCCCGCTTCAAACCCTTGTACAGCCTCGATCCGGCCGACCCGAAGGTCATCAACCCCATCGTGCCCCCGGACTATGCCATGGAGATGCGCTACCAGCTGGACCGGGTCATGGACTCATCCAGGCAGGTCGATCAAGGAGGTCGATTCCGCTTTCGCCAAGCGCTTCGGCCGCGGCTACGGCGGCCTGTTCGAGGCATATCGGATGGACGATGCCGAGTACGCCCTGCTCGCTTTGGGGACGGCGACCAGCACCGCCAGGGCGGCCGTGGACGAGCTCCGGGAGGAAGGGAAGAGGGCCGGGCTCATCAAGCTGCGCTTCATGCGGCCGTTCCCGCACGACGAGCTGTTGGCCGCCTGCAAGGACCTCAAGGCCCTCGGGGTCTTCGATCGCTCCCTGAGCTTCAACCGCTATGGTCCGGTGTTCACGGAGGTGCGCAACTCCCTCCATGAGCTCTCGCTGCCCATAACCGACCACGTGGGAGGCCTGGGGGGCAGGGACCTGACGCTCGGTCATATGAGGGAGATATTCGCGAACATCGAGAGGAGCGCCAAGGGAGAGAGGGTCAGGACCTGCTCCTGGTACGGACTGAGGGGTGAGCAAGAATGAGCGAGAAGGAACTGGCCATCATCAGGGACATCCCCAACAACGACTGGTTCGTGAGCGGCCATGGGGCGTGCCCAGGCTGCGGCATGACGATCGCGGTCAAGAACATCATGCGCATCATCGGCAACAACAGCACGGTCTATGTGCCCGCCTCGTGCCTGATAGTGGTGAGCGCCCTTTATCCCACTTCCAGCTTCAGGACGCCTCTCTTCTTCACCGCCTTCGAGAACACCGGGGCGGTCACGACGGGAATCAAGGCCGCCTACCGTCGTCTGGGCAAGGACGCCACCGTCGTCGGTATCGCCGGGGACGGGGGCACATTCGACATAGGCCTCCAGGCCTTGTCCGGGGCGGCCGAGAGGGGCGAGGACGTCCTTTATGTCTGCGTCGACAACGAGGCCTACATGAACACTGGCATACAGCGTTCCGGGTCCACCCCATTCGGGGCCTGGACCACCACCACGCCCGTGGGCAAGAAGACCAAAGGGAAGCGTCAGATGAAGAAGGACATGATGGACCTGGTCATCGGGCATAACGTGGAGTACGCCGCCACCCTGTCCATCGCCCATTATAACGACTTCGTCAAGAAAGTGGACAAGGCCAAGCGCAAGAGCGGGTTCCGCTTCCTTCACGTGCTCACGCCTTGCGTGCCCGGTTGGAAGACCGAATCCTCCAAGAGCGTGGAGATCGCCAAGTTGGCCGTGGAGACGGGCATGTGGACGTTGTTCGAGTACGAGGACGGGGAGGCCCGGGCCACCTATCGCCCCAAGCAGCTCCTGCCCGTGACCGATTACCTCCAACTGCAAGGGCGTTTCCGCCACATGCCCTCCGAGGACATCAAGGTTTTGCAGCGCTGGGTGTGCAATAAGTACTATTGGCACTTCGGCCACGAGGCCGAGCAGCCGGCGTGCGCCATGTTCAAGGGCGAGCCGGAGATGCACTTCGACGGGGACCCGTTGCATGGGGTGTAGCGGAAAAAACGTAGCCCGAGGTCGATGCTCCCAACGCATGATAGATATAGCTGGAGCACAGCGGGCTAGTCATGAGCGGCGCGGTCGAGAACGTCATCATGAGGCGTCTAGGCATGATCAAGGCAGCCGACGCCGAGCTGGAGACGCGCTGGGAGCTGGTGCATGGCGATTGGGGCATCATCGAGGTAAGCAAGGACGGCGAGGTGATGGGCTTCGAGTTCGTGGAGACGGCGCGGAGCGCAAGGGACCACGAAAGGCTGGCGATGTACAGCAGCACCATCGCCGCGGGCAACTACGTCATCGTCTCGGTGCCGGAGGAGAGCTACCTGCATACCATGACCGACCTGGCAAGGTTTCCGCCCCCCCGCCCCCTGCTGTTCTGCTACGACCGTTGGGGCAACATCAAGGTGCCGCGTTGTTCATAGGCAACAAGCAATGGGGCCGAAATCGACCATCTGGCCAGGATACGTTCAGACCCTCGGCGAGGGCGAGAAACGCTTTTATATGACCATCCCTTTGTGTCGAAATGCTCTTTGGAGCCTGTGATTAATGAGGATGTTCAAGGACATCGGAAAGAGGTAATGAAAATGGCAAAAGCGATATTCGTCAAGTTCGAGATGCCGAAGGAGCTGCAGGACAAGGCCTACGAGGTCGTCGAGCTCGCGCGTGACACTGGAAAGATCAGGAAGGGGACCAACGAGGTCACCAAGCTGGTCGAGAGGGGCGAGGCGGTCCTGGTCGTCATGGCCGAGGACGTGCAGCCCCCAGAGATCCTGGCCCACATGCCCATGCTGGCCGAAGAGAGGAACATTCCCTATGTCTACGTGCCGAGCAAGGCCGAGCTAGGCAACGCCTGCGGTCTGGAGAAGCCCACCGCGTCCCTCGCTATACTGGACGCAGGAAAGGGCAAGCCAGTGCTGGACAACCTGGTCGACCAGGTAAAGAAGCTGAAGAAGTAAGGGTGTAAATCATGGCAGACGATGAGGGAAGCAGCATCCCATCGGAGGTCGTGGAGATCATCGGTCGGACTGGCATGACCGGTGAGGCCACGCAGGTCAAGGTCCGTGTCCTGGATGGGCGCGACAAGGGTCGCATCATCACCAGGAACATCATGGGCCCTGTCCGCATGGGCGACATCCTGATGCTCAGGGAAACGTCGAGAGAAGCGCGCAAGCTCTCCATCCGGTAAACCGCTTGAGGGGGAATCTAAAATGGTCGAACAAAAGCTATGCTCCTTCTGCGGCAAGGACATCGAGCCTGGAACTGGCAAGATGTATGTCAAGAAGGACGGGACCGTGTTCCTATTCTGTTCCAACAAGTGCGACAAGAACATGATCGACTTGCGCCGGGTGCCCCGTAACGTGGAGTGGACCAAGGCCTACGCTCAGAAGAAGTTGCTTCTCAACTCCGAGAAGCACAAGGGCGAGGGTAAGGCACCTGAGGGGAAGGCATGATCGAGCGCACCTTCGTGATGTTGAAGCCTGACGCGGTGCAACGCGGCCTCATGGGGCCGATCGTTTCCCGCCTGGAGGCCAAGGGCTACAAGCCATTGGCCATGAAGCTCATGCGCATCCCCCGCGAGCTGGCCGAGCGCCACTACGGGGAGCACAGGGGCAAAGGCTTCTTCAACGGGCTGATCGACTACATCACCTCCGGCCCAGTGCTGGTGATGGTGTGGGAAGGCGAGAACATCGTGGCGGACATGCGCGTCATGATGGGCAAGACCAACCCAAAGGACGCTATGCCTGGCACGATCCGCGGCGATTATGCTCAGCAGACGGGCAGGAACATCGTGCACGGGTCCGACTCGGTCGAGTCGGCGAACCGTGAGATAGACCTGTTCTTCAACGGCTACGAGCTTCAGGACTGGAAGCGCTCCGCAGACCCCTGGTTGTACGAGTGAAACCCCTTCCTTTCTATCATTTTCCTTCATTTTTTTATCGAATAATCTGGCCTTCGAGAATTTGAGAAACATACAAATAGACTCTCCATAATCCGACAACCATGACCATCAGGCAGCCGATAGTCAGCGTGTTGGGTCACGTTGACCACGGCAAGACCAGCCTCCTCGATTATGTCCGGGGGACCACCGTCTCCTCTAGAGAGGCCGGCTTCATCACGCAGCACATCGGCGCCACCGAGGTCCCGTTGGAGCACATCTACAAGGTGTGCGCCCAGCTGATAGGCAAACGCCAGTTCTCGGTGCCTGGGCTTCTGTTCATCGACACTCCCGGACACCAATCGTTCATCTCATTGAGGGCGAGGGGCGGCTCCCTGGCCGACATCGCCGTACTGGTCATCGACATAAACGAGGGCCTGAAGCCCCAGACCATCGAGTCGATAAACATACTGCGTCGTTTCAAGACGCCGTTCGTCATCGCCCTTAACAAGATCGACCTGGTGGACGGGTGGATCTCCAGTCCCAAGACGCCCTTCATCCTCTCGGAGCGGAAGCAGAACGATGAGGCCAGGGAACGGCTCAACATGCGCCTGTACGAGATCATCGGCAGGCTCTCCGTGGAAGGCCTGTCCGCCGACCGTTACGACCGCATCGAGGACTTCACCAGGAACATCGCGCTCATACCAGTCAGCGCAAAGACCGGCGAAGGGATACCGGACCTGCTCCTGGTGCTCATCGGTCTGGCCCAGAGGTTCCTCGAGACGGAGCTTAACACCGAGGAGGGGCCGGGGAAGGGCACCATCCTCGAGGTCAAGGAGGAAAAGGGACTGGGACAGACACTGGACGTCATTCTCTACTCTGGCACCCTCCACCGTGGGGACATGGTGGCCTTGGGGACGAAGAGCGGGAAACCGTTGGTCACGAAGGTCAAGGCGGTCCTCAAGCCCAAGCCCTTGGATGAGATCAGGGACCCCAGGGACCGATTCGATTCGGTGAAGGAGATTGGCGCCGCTGCCGGGATCAAGGTCAGCTGCCAGAACCTGGAGGGCGCGGTGGCCGGGGCCCCTTTGAGAGTGCTCACCGCCTCCAACCAGAAGGAGGTCATGGAGGAGATAGCCAAGGAGCTCCAGGTGCATATCAAGACCGAGGACTCCGGGGTCATGATCAAGGCCGACGCCATCGGTTCATTGGAGGCGCTGGCCTTCGAAGCGGAGAAGGCGGGGATCGCCATCCGCAAGTACGAGGTCGGGCCGATATCGCGCCGGGACATAATCGAGGTCTCAGCTTACGGCGACACGATCCACAGGGTGATCCTCGGCTTCAACGTGGACATGCTGCCAGATGCCAAGGACGCCATCGTGAACGCCGACGCCAAGGTCTTCAACAACAACGTGGTGTACGGCCTCATCGAGGACTATCAGAAGTGGGACCTGGAGACCAAGCGCAAGGCGGAGGAGACCAAGCGCGGCCTGACATCGTTCCCAGGGAAGATGCGCATCCTTCCCAATTGCATCTTCCGCGTGAGCAAGCCGGCCATCGTGGGCGTGAGGGTCCTCGCTGGCAGGGTCCGCAATGGCCAATCGGTGCTGGACAAGGAGGGCAAGGACATCGGTAAGATCAAGAGCCTTCGGTCCGGGGAGGAGACGTTAAAGGAGGCCATCGCCGGCCAGGAGGTGGCCATCGCCATCGATGGTCCCACGGTCGGGCGCCAGATCGATGTCGACACGATCCTCTACATCGACATCCTGGAGATGGAGTTCAAGAACCTGGCCGATTACAATCTGAACGAGGATGAGAAGATGGTCTTGGACGAGGTCAGCGCCATCAAGCGCAGGAACGACCCGTTCTGGGGCATGTGACCCACACCATCCATTCGATGAACCTTTTTTGGGGATGTTATCCTAATCAGGATATCCGGTAATCCTCTGGTCCTTTCTTGGGCACTCAAGATCGTCCGAACCGTATACTTTGATATAACGACTGACATAAATCTTTGACATAGAGGTGGGGGAATTGGCCTATTGTACCAATTGCGGTAAGGTCAACGGAACGGAGGACGTTTTTTGCTCCAGATGCGGAATGAAGCTTTGGGATGGGCAATCTCCAGCCCAGTCATAGCCCAATGTCCAGCTTGGCAGCCGAGCCCTAGAAAGAAGGACAAGGAGCTGTGGGCCATCCTTGTCATCGTGATCCTGTTCATCGCGATTAACATCGCAGTCCCGTATGTGCTATATATGATGGTCATGGGTTTCGGCGATGAACCTGAGGACGTCCCATATAGCAGCATCATGACTTCCGAATCAGGTTCACCGACCAGGAAAAGGTGATTTTCATGGACGTCAGCTCACCGATGAGGTATGAGGACCTCTTAGTAACCCTGACCATCAATGGATCGGACAACCTAGCTCCCGTCCATCCCGGGGTCATCTTCATCGGGACAGGTCAAAGCTCAGGCTATCTCGTGGAATACATGGACCTGGCGATGGACTCAAAATTAGGTGTCGGAGACTACTTCCTCATCACCAATCCACCTGATGTAGGTGGGGCAGATTTCTTTGTCAGTTTCGGATTGCTTTATGGAAGCTCGCACATGGCCATTGCATGGACCTCCTGGGCTTGCTTGTAGGGGACGCTTTGGCGCTCGAGATGTGGGGCCTTAATAAGCTGAGAGTTTCGCACTAGTCATCTGAAAGGACATTGACCGGGGCACTTACCTATTCATCCTATTGGAAAAGATTGATATCTGCGGATGGAAATCGCTGTATGGAAAGGGGAAGGGAACCATGGTCTATTGCGGTCGTTGCGGTCAACAGAACTTGGATGACAGCAAGTTCTGCACTCGGTGCGCCAATCCACTGACGCCGCAACCACCCCGCAACCACCCCCGCAACCGCAATATCAGTCCCCACCCCCGTCATACGCACCTTATGCTCCCCCCAAGAAGGACAACACCATCCTCATCATCATGGTGGTGATCCTGGTCGCCATCTTGGTCATTGGCGGGGCCTACATAAGCTGGCTGGTCTTCCATGAGGTGGAGGACCTCTCCGACAGTGACGTCACCATCACCATAACATCAAATGTCGAGGTGACGATGGAGCTGGAACTGAAGATCGAGGGGGTTCTGAAGGACAGTTTCACTTTAGCCCCTGGTGCAATATATCAGAACACATTCCCTTTCGATCCGTTCTCAGGAGGTAGCCAAGCCTTCGAGGTGTTGGTCATAAGGTACGAGGGAGGTTCCATCTACAACACCTACGAAGGGACCATTCAGATGCGCCAGGACGGGACGTTCTTCTGCGACATATCCATATATTAATGATCCCACCTCGGGTCTAGAGGTCGAACCCGCCATCCATGGTGCTTTTTCATCGTTGGCCATGACCCTTCCATAGGGTCTGCCGCCACCAATAATTATTTAAGCGCGACGGCATTAGGGCGAGATACGCTATAGGTGTTACTATGGTAGAGTTCAGAGCTGTTATCAGCGACGTCAAGACCGGCAAGTCCTACCAGGCCAATGTAACCGGTCACCATGCCAACTCCCTCATCGGAAAGAAGATCGGGGACGTAGTGGATGGCATATTCGTAGGTCTTCCCGGCTACAAGCTCATGATCACTGGAGGTAGCGACAAGGATGGCTTCCCAATGAGGAAGGACCTGCCCGGACCCCGCCGCAAGAAGCTATTGGTGACCTCAGGTCACGGCTTCCGTACCCCCGAGGTCGGCCTCAGGAAGAAGAAGTCCTTCCGCGGCAACGCCATCGCCCCGGACACTGTGCAGTTGAACATGAAGGTCACTGCCCACGGTGCCAAACCCCTCGAGGACATAATGAAGAAAGAAGAAGCGCCGAAGCAATGAGGCCTTTGAAATGAGATCCACCGCCCACCAGCCTGAGGTCAACATCGGCATGATCGGTCACGTCGACCACGGCAAGACCACGTTGACCAAGGCGCTCAGCGGCGTGTGGACCGACCGCCACTCCGAGGAAGTGAAGCGGGGCATCTCCATCCGTCTGGGATACGCGGACGTCAACTTCTACAAATGCCCCGACTGCAACACTTCTCACCCCGAGCCGACCTGCCTCTGCGGCGGGCAAGGCGGAGATGCTGCGGTCAGTCTCCTTCGTGGACGCACCCGGTCACGAGACCCTGATGGCCACCATGCTCTCCGGCGCCGCCATGATGAACGGCGCGTTGCTGCTGGTGGCGGCGAACGAGAAGTGCCCCCAGCCCCAGACCAAGGAGCACCTCATGGCGCTCACCATCATCGGGGTCGAGAAGATCATCATCGTGCAGAACAAGATCGACATCGTCACCAAGGAGGAGGCGCTGTCGAACTACAAGGAGATCAAGGAGTTCGTCAAAGGCACCATAGCTGAGAACGCCCCGATCATCCCGGTCTCCGCGCATCACGACGTCAACATCGATAAGCTCATCGAGGCCATACAGAAGTACATCCCCACTCCCAAGCACGAGGAGAAGAAGTCGGCCAGGATGTTCGTGGCCCGTTCATTCGATATCAATACTCCCGGCACCGAGCCAAAGGACCTCAAGGGAGGCGTGCTCGGCGGGTCCCTCACCCAGGGTCACCTGGAGGTCGGGGACCAGATCGAGGTGCAGCCCGGCCGTAAGGTCGAGCTGACCGGCGGCAAGACCGCCTGGGAGAAGATCACCACCGAGATAGTCTCGCTCCATGCGGGCAACCAGGAGCTGCAGAAGGTGCGACTCCGGCGGCCTGATCGCCATCGGCACCAAGCTCGACCCCTCGCTGACCAAATCGGACGGTCTGATCGGACGCGTCGTCGGCAAGCCCGGCACGTTGCCGCCAGTGGTCTCCAAGTTCACCATGGGCACCCACCTCCTCGAGAGGGTGGTGGGCACGGCCGAGGACATGGTGGTGGAGAACATCAAGACCAATGAGCCGCTCATGCTCTCGGTCGGAACGGCCACCACCGTCGGTGTGGTGACATCCGCCCGTGGCTCTGAGGCGGAGGTGACCTTGAAGCTCCCGGTCTGCGCCGAGAAGGGCCAGAGGGTGGCGGTGTCGCGCAAGATCTCGGGTAAGTGGCGCCTCATCGGTTATGGCATAGTGCAGTGAGCGGCATGCAGCGCGTGCTTCTGGACACCAACGCCCTCCTGATGCCCTTCGAATTCTCCTTGAACCTCGACCTGGAGCTGAGGTCGCTCCTGGGCGATTGCGAGATATTTGTCCCTGGTCCGGTCATCGGGGAGCTCAAACGCTCCAAGAACAAGCATGCCCGGGCGGCCCTGGCCTTGGCCAGCAAATATCCCATTCACGAGACCTCGGTGCAGGGGGACGCCGGGGTCATCCAGGCCGCCAAGGACCTAAATGCCATGGTGGTGTCCAACGACGCACTGATGCGCAAGAAACTGCGCCAGTCGGGAATAAAGACCATATACCTGCGTTCGCGCAGCCATCTCTACTTCGACGATTTCTAGACCAACGGGGCGGGCGGGTCCTCCCTGCCTTCCGAACGGTCCGTGGCGCCTATCTGCTCCAGCCTGGTCCTCAGCAGGGCCTTGCCCGCCTCCGTGACCGCATAGATGGGCACCTTGTTGCCCACCTTCATCACTTCCCGCTTGGACGCCTCCGCCCTGACGTTCCTGGAGGCGCAGGCGGTCACGATATCGCAATGATCGAAGAACGAGCGGGCCTCCTCTTCGCTCACCAACGTGGTATGCACGGCGAAGATGAGGGCGGAGGAACCAAGCTCATGGCGGATGCGTTCCGCGTCCCGGGCGGTGGCCACGCTGACACCGACCCTGATGTACCCCAGTTCCCTCGCCAGCTGCACCCCTTCATATTGGTCGATCCTAGCTGACAATGGGTCGAGGACCCTCTCCCTGCCGATGGCGTCCATGACCTCCGGGTATGGGGTCGGTCTCCAGGATTCCCGACACCCTGCCCCCGATGCCCTGCACCAGCTCCGGGTCGTCCACCACCACCGTCCCAGCTCCCTCGCACACCAACACGGCGCAGTCCAGCATCTTCTTCGACAAGGCCATGCCCAGCAGCTCGGAGACCCCGAAGGAGAGGAAGTCGCGCATACGCATGCGGCGATGCGCGGTGCACATCCCGAAATCCTTGATGCGGAACTCGATGTTGTCCCTGACCACCTCCGGGGTGATCTCCTCGATCCCCCGGTGCTTGGCGAACAGAGGGACAATAGCGCACCAGGGGCTCGCCCACCTCGACCACCTTGCCATCCTCCACGACGACCCTGGTCTTGCCCAAGGCCTCGAGCACATGCCTTGCCATGATATCGTCCAGGCTATGCCCCTATTTGCCGATATAAAGCTAGTCAGATCCTCTTGGCACTTCCGAAGCACATCGGCAAACGCTTAAATCGAGCCTTTTTGATAGAGCGTCCGCATACTGAAATTCGGTAGCAACCAAGCGAGGCGTAACATGAAGGAGGAGGCACCGTTGGAGGGAGATGAGAAGTTCATCACCGCACTGCGGCGCATCGCCCTCCTCGGGGGGATGCACGATTACGTGGTCATCTCCTCGCGCGAGCTGGGCGACCTCCTGACCATGAGCCAGCAGTCCGCCTCCAAACGCATCTTGGAGCTCTTGGACGCCGGGCTGATCTCGCGGGACCTGGGCGCCCGACGTCAGCGCATCAAGCTGACCCCCATAGGGCGTGGAGATGCTGCGCAAGGAGTACAACGAGTATCAGCGCATCTTCGAGATGCGCGACGAAGTGGTCATCAAGGGCGCGGTCATCACTGGCATGGGGGAGGGCCAGTACTACGTCACTCAGGCCGGTTATGTCGAGCAGTTCACCGAGAAGCTCGGGTTCACCCCCTACGAGGGCACCCTGAACGTCAAGGTGGCGGCCTCGGAGCTGCACAAGGTGCAGACCGTGCGCAAGGCCAAGCCGATCATGGTCAAGGGGTTCGAACGCAATGGACGCACCTTCGGGGACGTGGAATGCCACAAGGCCACCATCCAGAACATAGAGTGCGCCGTGGTCATGCCCTCCCGCTCGCATTACGACGACGTTTTGGAGATACTCTGTGCAAGTACCACCTGCGCCGCACCCTCGGGATCAGCGACGGCGACGAGGTGGAGATCCGGGTCAGCCTGCTCTGATCAGCCCTTCTTTCTGACGTGCTCGACCACCGATTCGAAGATGGCCCGGCCATCGCCCGCTCCCAATGGGTTGTCCTCGGTACGGGTGAAGTCGGGATGGGTGTAACGGTGCACCACCCTCTCCGGGTGGGGCATCATGCCCAGCACGTTGCCGGCAGGGATTGCATATGCCCGCTATGTTCGAGAGCGAGCCGTTGGGGCACCACGGATACCCGGCGTAGTTGCCGTCAGGGTCCACGTAGCGGAACACCACCTGGTCGTTCTCCTCCAAGCGTCGCAGCAGGCGGTCCTCCTGCGTCATGGTCGAACATGAGCTTGCCCTCGGCGTGGGCGCAGGGTATCATGAGGACGCTGCCCCTGCCGATGTGATGGGTGAAGGCGCACTTGCCCTTGGACTCGTGCTTGATCAGCGTGGGGAGGCACTCGAAGCGGGCGGACGAGTTCCTGTACAAGCGCGGCCTCGGGCCGTTCCGTCATGACGTCCTCGAAGGCGGGCAGAAGGCCCAGCTCCACCAGGATCTGGAAGCCGTTGCAGACCCCCAGCACCGGTCTCTCGCTCGATACGAAGCGGCGCAGTTCGGCGCTCAGGGCGGAGCGCATGCGGGCGGCGAAGATGGCACCGGCGCGCACATAGTCGCCAGCGGAGAAACCCCCCGGGAGCGCCAGGATATCGTAGTCCTCCAGGTCCCGCCTCATGCCCTCGGGGCATTGGCCGATGAGCTGCTTCAGGTGCACCTTCTCCGGCGAGGTCTCCAGTTCCTTGAACGCCTGGAACATCTCCTCCTCGCAGTTCGTGCCCTCGATGCGCAGCACGCAGACCTTGATATCCTCCTTCCGCATCATATCACCCCAGCAGGTCCCATAGAGGCGAGGACCATCTCTGCCTCAGCTCGGTCACGTTGGAACGCAGCACCAGGCCGTCGTTCATGATCCTTCAGTTCATCGCCTCCCACCTCACCGATGCGCAAGGCGGGGACGCCCAGTCTCTGCGCGAACTCCTCCTCCCGGCCCTTGTCGACCTCGACCAGCCAGCGGGTGTTCGATTCGCTGAACAGCGCGGTGAGGTCGGTCAGCCTCATCTCGCTCAGGTCCAGCTCGGCGCCGACATCGCCGCCGATGCACATCTCGGCCATGGCCACCGCCAACCCACCATCGGACAGGTCGTGGCAGGCCTTGACCATGCCGTCGGCCATGCACGCGTTCAGCCCATCGCTGGAACCGCGCAGGAGGGCGGTGTCCACATCGGGGACCTCGCCTCCCTTGCCACCGAACATCCGGAACAGGGCCGAGCCACCGAAATGCCTGGCGGTGCGGCCGACCAGGTAGATCGGGTCGCCCTCCCGCTTCAGGTCGGTGGTGACGCAGCGACGCACGTCCTCCACGATGCCCAATCCCATCACGGTGACGGTGGGCAGGCAGGGTCCGGCGGCGGTCTCGTTGTAAAGCGACACGTTGCCTGAAGGGATGGCCAGGTTCATGGCCGTGGAGACCTCCCCCAGGCCGGCCACCGCCTCCTTGAGCTCGCCCAGCCGGTCCGGTTTCTCCGGATTGCCGAAGTTCAGGCAGTTGGACAGCGAATGCGGGCGTCCGCCCACCGCCACGATGTTGCGGCAGGCCTCGTCCACCGAGGTGGCCCCGCCCCGGTAGGGGTCGTGCGATGTGAACCAAGGGTTCACGCCCACCGAGATGGCCAAGCCCCGGATAGGAGTGCGCCAGGGGCTTGATGACCGTGGCATCGGAGGGCCCGCGCAGGTTCATCTTTCCGCTCAAGGGCTTGATGACCGTGCTGCCGCGGACCTCGTGATCGTACTGGCGCACCACCCATTCCTTGGAGGCGATGTTCGGGTCGGAGAGCAGGCGCAGCAGCACCTCGCCCAGATCGTTCGGAAGGGAGGGAAGGGACTCATGATGGCGGGAGGAGGGGCTGCGCACCAGACAGGGACGGCAGTACTCCGGGCCCTTGGTGAGGAAGTCCAGGTCCACCTGGAACACCTTCTCGCCATGGTTATAGATCGTGACCTCGTTGCCCGGGACCACCTCGCCGATCACGGTGGCGTCGACGTCCCAGAGAGCGAACACCTCGAGGATGCGCCTTCACGTCCTCCTTGGCGGCCGCGATCATCATCCTCTCCTGGGACTCGGAGACCCATATCTCCCAGGGGGCGAGGCCTTCCTCCTTCAACGGCACGCGTTCCAGGTGCACGATGGCGCCGCAGCCGCCGGAGAGGGCCATCTCGCCCACCACGCAGCTCAGGCCGCCCCCGCCCAGGTCCTTCATGCCGTGGACCAGGCCGCGGGAGTTGACCTCCAGACAGGCATGTATCAAAGGCTCCTTGGTGATCGGGTCGCCCAATTGCACCGCGCCCCGGGACTCCTCCTCGGAGGCCTCGTGCAGTTCGGCGGACGCGAAGGTGACGCCGTGTATGCCATCGCGGCCCGGTACGTCCGCCGCAAAGGATCATGACATCCCCGGTCCCGCGCACGGCGTTGCGCACCAGCTCGCTGCGCTTCACTATGCCCACGCAGCCGACGTTCACCAGGCAGTTGCCCATGTAGGAGGGGTCGAACCAGATGCCCCCGGCCACGGTGGGGATGCCGATCCGGTTGCCGTAGTCGCGGATCCCGGCCACCACGCCGCCCATGAGATACACGGGCGACTTGACCCCGCTGGGAAGGTCCCCTTTGTGGTCCAAGGGACCGAAGAACAAGCGGGTCGACCAGAGCGATGGGCTGCGCCCCCATGCACAGCACGTCGCGGACGATGCCGCCGATGCCGGTGGCGGCGCCACCGTAAGGCTCGATGGCGGAAGGGTGGTTGTGCGATTCGATGCGCAGCGCGTAGCCATATTCATCATCGAACACCATCACGCCGGCGTCGCCCTTGGACAGCACGTCGTCGTGCTTGATGTTGAAGACATGCTCCCGCAGGAACACCTTGGAGCTCTTGTAGCAGCAATGCTCGCTCCAGGCCTGGGCGATGGACTGTACCTCCACATCGGTGGGGGAACGGTCCAGTTTCTTGAAGTAGGATCTGACATGGTGCATCTCGTCCAGGCTGAGGTTCAGTCCCAGCTCCGAGCTCATCTCCCTAAGCTCGTTCTCGCTGGCCGAGAAGATGTCGATGTCGAACAGGTCGAAAGGCACCTGGCGCCGCCTCATCAATCGGTCGATCGCCATGGGCCATCACTTGATCTGCACTGAGAACTTTTGGATCACGGGGTTGGCGAGCAGGCGGCGGCACATGTCCTCGCAGGCGGCCTTGGCCTCGGTCAGGGGGCATGTCCATGTCCACCTCGAAGACCTTGATGGAACGGACGTCCTTCACTCCCTCGAAGCCCAGTAGTTCCAGGGTCTTCTTGGTGTTCTTTCCCTCGGGGTCGGCCACGCCCGGCTTAAGCTCGATACGGATCTCCGCCACGACCATAAAGCACCAAGGCGGGAATCGCCTGACCGTTAAATAATTTGTTCCTCGCCACTAGGGGATGGGGTGGATGTTCCAGTACTCCTCGATGGCGGTGAACGAACCGGAGATGATGAACTCGATGGCCAGCGCGGCCAACAGCAGACCCATGATGCGGGTGAAGGCGGAGGAACCGCTCTTGCCCATGCGCCCGAAGATGGGGTCGGCGTAGTAGAGCATGAGATAGGAAAGGACCACCGTGATGGCGATGGCCAGGAAGACCGAGGCCATGTCGAAGAGCACCTCCTCCGACTCCATGGCCAACGAGACGTAGATCATGGTGGTGGTTATGGCCCCCGGTCCGACGAACAGCGGCACGCCCAGCGGCACCACGCCCACCTCCTCCTTCTCCGAGGCCTCCTCGTGCTCCTCGTTGGTTATCTTCGTGCGGGACATCTGGCCCCGGACCATCGACAGGGCGATGCTGAAGAGCAGTATGCCCCCGGCGATCTTGAACGCAGGGATGGTGATGCCATAGAGCTCAAAGATGAACCGCCCCACCAGGGCGAAGACCACCAGCACCACGGCCATGACCACGCACACCTTGTTGCGCACCCTGGCCTTCTGTTCCGGGGTGTAGCCTTCGGTTATCGCCACATAGACAGGGATGTTGCCTAGGGGGTTGACGATGGCGAACAGACCACCGATGACGGCGATGGTGAACTCCAGGCCCATGGTGCCGAATCGCCTCCTTGCTCTTAATTAACTTCCGTCGACCTGACCAGGCGCCCGAAGGCAAGGTAACCGGTGTGGCCCAACGTCTCATAGGAGGGGCGCACCCCCATCTCGTGCACCTCCATCTCCCTTTGGATGTTCTCCAGGGCCCGTACCTCCACGAAGCCATGGGCCCGCATGTCCTTGACGGCGCGCTCCAGCTGGTTGGTGTTGGGCACGTAGATGCAAAGCCTCCCCCCGGGACGGAGGAGGCGACAAACATTCGGCAACAGCCTCCCACGGGTCCGGCATGTCCAGGACGACCGCGTCCGCCACCAGCTCCAAAGAGATGTCCTTGACGTCACCGAGATGACCGGTCCATAGATGTGCGTGCAGGCGTTCGATTGATGTTGCGGCGACCTTTCTCCAGGAACTCCGGACGGAGCTCGACC
Source organism: Methanomassiliicoccaceae archaeon (assembly GCA_963789555.1). Taxonomy (GTDB): domain Archaea; phylum Thermoplasmatota; class Thermoplasmata; order Methanomassiliicoccales; family UBA472; genus JACXTP01. The sequence continues at coordinate 95,094 of CAWBKY010000007.1, forward strand.
GAGACCACCTTGCCGTTCGGGGCCACCGATGCCAGGAGGGCGACGGTAAGCGATGCCGAACCCAGGCCGGCCTCGATGACCACATCGCCATCCTTGAGGTCCAGCTCCAAAGCGATGGTGGCCGCGTCCTTGGGCGTGATCACCTGGGCGCCCCGTTCCAAGGACCCCATGAGGTCGACCGTGCCCGGGGTGAAGAGAACGAAAGGCTTTCCGGCCAGCACCAGCCTCGCTCCGTCCCCGGCCTGGAGCAGTCGCTCCCCGTCCACCACGCCCAGCGACTGTACCTTCACCATGCCCCGCTCCAGGCGGAGCCAGTGCTTCCTACCTTTATCATCGAGCAGGAACACCAGCTGGCCTTCCTTCAACATGGGTGGTGCATACGCGCGGCCGCTCAAAAAGCATTCTGTGCCATTTATTGTCTCAGCGGCGCTCCGCAGTTATTGCACGCCACGTCATAGGACGAGACGGCGGCACCGCAGCTCCCGCAGCGAGGGATGCCCTCGATCTGCTGCACCTTCGGTCTGGATGGGTCCACCCTCTCCTCGGCCGTCCTGACGTCCTTCTCCACCGGCGGCGGTGCCAGAGGTTCCACGACCGGCTCCTCCTGCACAGGAGGAGGATGCGGCGGCGGTCACACGCGGCCTCCTTTGGGTTCAATGGATCGGTCTCGGTCTTGGCCTCCTCCGGTTCTTGGGGCGGCTCCTTGAATTGGTACTCTGGGGCAGGGTAATGTTGGCGAGGGGGCAGTTCCCGTCCGGTGGGCCGAACCTGCCTCTTTTCGGAATGGTACAGATAATAGCCGATGACACTGAGCGGAATGCATAGCAAAGGCCATTTCCAACCCTTGACCTTCCGGTCCGCCTGGTCTTGGTAGACCAGTCCCGCGCAAACTGCACCGATCAAAAACCAGATGCCGATGGCCCAAAATATCCAATCTAGCGACATCCCTATCCCTGGCCCTACATGGCCTACGGGGTATTTATATTATATCTGATTGATACGATATAATTTAATGCCCACCTAGAGGATATTAATATGGCGAGCTGCGCTTTTTAGACCGATGTCCCGCAAGATGGCACTAGCTATGGCGGTTCTGCTCGGCGCGTTCCTTATTACGCCCTTCCTCTCTGGCCAGGCGGCCGCCCACTCCCCCGAGTTCCCTTCCGACAACACCTCGCTCGCCAATGCCTGGGAGATCCATGACCCGGCCAAGTCCTGGGCCATCTATGCGGAGCTTGAGGCGGGACAGGTGGACTATTATTACTTGGAGCTCGACCAAGGGGATCGCATCCTTCTCAATCTGATCGTCCCGGTCATGGAAGGGGACAAGGACTTCCTGCCAGTGATGGCGCTCATGGGGCCTGGTCTGGGCGACGTCGGCGTACCTCCCCAGCGAGGTCGAGGTCCCGGCGGGCTACGGCCATGTGGTGGTGGAGGGCGAGCTGGACGATGAGCCGACCTATGAGGCGTTCTCGCCAGGCAGCTTCTACAACGTCTCCTGGTACGACGCCCCCGCCCCGGAGACCGGGATATATTATGTGGCGGTCTACGAGTCGGGGACGAGCGCGGGAGAGGGCGGAAATTACGGGTTCCCGGTGGGTTACAGGGAGTCGTTCACATTGGGGGAGATGGTGTCCATACCGTTCTCCTTGGTGGGGGTCTACCTTTGGGAGGGGCAGGACTATTGGACCATCTTCGCCCCCATGGCCGTCATGATGCTCATCGGGGCGGCCATCCTGGTCAAGCGCCGGGATGATGTCCTGGAACGCATGGCGCCGTTCCATCTCGCCGTCTATGTCGCCGGCGTGCTCGTGCTCGGTTCCGCCCTGATCACTGCCACCCAGTTCCTCATGACCTGGTGGACCACCCCGTTGGACGTGGCGGCCATAGTGACCATCTTAATAATCGCCGTCCAGGCAGCCCTCGGGCAGTCCATGTTACGCACCGGCCTTCGCGTCCGGGCCGAGGTCAACATCTGGACCAGGGTGAAGATGGCGCTCTTCGGGGCCATATCCATCTTCGCCTGGGCCGGGTACATCATCGGACCGCTGATGGCCATCATCGGGGCCTTGCTGCCCTCACGCCGCACCCCGAAGCAATGAATATGCTCAGAAAACGCCCAGGGAGACGATCCCGTACACGACCAGACAGACCGCGATGGTGGCGGGGATGGAGACCAGGATGCCGGACCGGGCCATCTCCCGTCGTGGCACCTTGCCGGTGCCATAGATCAGCGTGAAAGGAGGCGTGCCGATGGTGGTGGCGAAGGATATCGAGGCCACGAACGTCGCGGTGAGCACCAGGTAGTAAGGCGAGGCATCCAGGTTGGCGGAGACGGTGATGAGCAGGGGCACCATCACCGCCACGGTGGCGGTGTTGCTGAGGAAGTTGGTGAGGACCAGGGAGATGAAGCCCACCACCATGATTATGAGAATGAGAGGGAGCCCGTCCAAATACTGCCCCATGACCTCGGCCAGCCATTCCGATGTGCCGGATGAGATCAACGCCGCCCCCATGGCCAGTCCGGAGCCCACCACGAACAGCACGTCCCATTGCACCTGGCGCGCCTGCTCCCAGGTTATGCTGCGCATGGAGAACAGCACCACCGCCGAGAGCAGCGCCACCATGGCGATGGAGAGCACGCCGGAGCTGAAGTCGGTGTAGGTGACGACCAGCGAGCCGCCGATCCATAGGGCGACCGTCACCAGGAATACCGACAGCGTCCTCTTCTCCTTCCCGCTCAAAGGCCCCAGCTCGGCCCATTCCTCCTTTATGGCGTCCAATGGCACCGAGGCCTTGCCCGGGTAGAGCCAATATAGGATGAATAGGCCACATATGAAAGTGACCAGGAAGGCAGGCACGCCCACCATCATCCATTCCAGCAAGGTCAGGGGGTCGACGTTCTCCAGCAACCCGAAGGTGATGGCATTGGTGGGGGTACCGATGAAGGTGGCCATGCCTCCGGCGCCCGCCCCCACCCCGATGCCCATCAACAACGGGAGGTAGAGCTTGCCCTCCTCCCCTCCCTCTCTGGCGATGCGCAAGGCGACGGGTATGAGCAACGCCACGGTGGCGGTGTTGGATATCCACATGGCCAGGAACGCCGCCACCAGCATGGTATAGGCGAGCACCTTGAAGCGGTGACCGTCCGATCGCAGGGTCATGTACAAGGCCAGACGCCGATCCAGGCCACAAACGTGCATCGACTCGGCCAGGATCAGGCCGCCGAGCAACAGGAAGATGATCGGGTCGGCATAAGGCACCAGCGCCTCCCCGGGCTTGAATATCCCATAAGCCACCAGCAGCACCGGGATGAGCAGGGCGGTGGCGATCAGCGGTATCGGCTCCAGGGTCCAGAGGGCGGCCACGCAAAGGAAGATGGCCAGGGTGTACTGTATCTCCTGTTCCACCGGCAGCGGGATGAAGGTGAAGATGATGAGCAGCGTAAAGGGAAGGAGGATGCGCCAATAGTACCTCCCGAAGTTCAACGTCGCTCTTTCCTCGACCACGTTACCCTCACCAGGAGGTTAGGGTGGCTGGGGATATATTTCCCCTGCGCCCGCTATCGCACAACCTATTAATACGGTGACTACATTTTGCGGCTTAGATGGCCGAGTCGAACCTGCCTAAGCGCTTTACGCTCATCCTTTCACTGCTTTTGATAGTGGGAGCAATCGCTTTCTGGGTCGCCTGGGGCGTGACCTATGATGGCTGGAACATATTCAGCTCAACATACATGGGCGTTTATGCCATCGTCATCGTCATGCTGGCCTTCGGCCTGCTCGGGCTGGCTTTGTACAAGTTGAAGTACAAGGCAGAGCCCGTCGCCAAGAAATGATCTTGGTCAGCGATCTGAAAACCTCAATGAGGCGAAAGGAAGGTGTTTTACCCGGGCTCACATGGCCCGGGCCGCGTACGCCGCCTGGTCCGCTGCCTTGCCGCAGATGATGCACTTACCTTGGAACTTCTCCGAGGTGTAAGGCGTGCCGAGCAATTTCAGCTCGGTGCGTTGCTCGAAGGCGTGGCCACACTCGGCCTCGCCGCACCATCCGAAGCGCACCACCTTGCTGGGCAAAGGCTCAATGGAATCGATGGTCTGGATGCGGGAGAACATGCGCTCCTTTGCGCCTTTGTCCATCTCCTCCCGCAGCTGGGCCAGCAAGGACCTGACCTGGTCGGCCACCGCCTTGCGCTCGAAGATGCCCTTGCGCCCGTCCAGGCGGACGGCGTAGCTCACCTTGCCAGCCTCGATGTCTCGCATGCCTAGCTCCAGACGGAGCGGGACGCCTTTGATCTCCCAATTATAGAACTTGCTTCCGGGCCGCTCGTCCTTGTCGTCCAGGTGCACCCTGATCCCGGCATAGGCCAGTTCTTGTTTCAGTGCCTGGGCGTTAGCGGTCACTTCCTCCACCTTTCCCTTGGCCAGGATGGGTATGATGACCACCTGGAAGGGTGCGATGTCCGGGGGAAGGACCAGGCCCTTGTCGTCGCCGTGCACGCCCACCACCGCGCCAAGGAGGCGCTCGCTCATGCCGAAGGTGGTCTGGTGCACATACTTCATGGTCCCGTCCTTGTCCTCGTACTTGATCTCGTAAGGTCGGGAGAAGTTCTCCTTGTAGTGGTGGATGGAACCGAGCTGCAGGCCCTTGCCCTCGGGCATTAGGGTGTCCACGCCAACGGTATAGAATGCGCCAGGGAACTTGTCCCAGTCGGTGCGTTTCAGCAATAGGTACGGAAGGCACAAGCTTCTCATCAATCCCTCCAGGATGACGAAGTCCTCCTCCACTTGGCGCTGCGCGTCGTCATAGTCGACGTGGCAGGTGTGCGATTCGAAGAAGTGGATCTCACGGACGCGGATGAAGGCCCTCGTCATCTTGGTCTCATAACGGAAGGTGTTGACGATCTGGTAGGTCTTGAGGGGAAGGTCGGAGTGCGCCCTGACCCACAGGGAGAAGATGGGGTACATGGCCGTCTCCGAGGTGGGCCGGAGCAGAAGACGGATGTCGAGCTCGTTCAAGCCCGCATGGGTGACCCAGTACACCTCGGCATCGAATCCCTTGATATGGTCCTTCTCCTTCTGGAACTCGGTCTCGGGGATGAGGAGGGGGAAGCACACCTCATCGTGCCCGGTGGCGTCGCAGCCCTCCCGGATGAAGGTGTCGATGTGCCGCATGATCTTCCAGCCGTAGGGCGTCCAGACGTTCATGCCTTTGATGGGGTATCGCTTGTCGGTGAGCTTGGCCAGCTCGACCAGGTCGTTATACCACTCGCTGAAGTCTTCCTCTTTCTTCATTTTAGGCACCTACGGTCGAAGTGAGCCCCAATATAGTCCCAATCCTTAAGTTTTTTCTGGGCAGGACTGGCCTTCGTTCATCATGCGCTCATCGTGGCCAATGGGTCACATCCCCATCACCTCGGACCGGTCGAGTGGTCTCAGGGCCTCGGCCACGAAAGGTCCGGGGTCGATCTCCAGACCATATCGACGGAAGTAGGTCTGCAGGGAGGCCAACCCCTGGTGCATGGCCGCCGAGGCCTGAGTGAGCCTCACCCAGGCCGAATAACCGGTGCGGTCGACCCTGACCGCCTCGGAGAGGTCGATGAACCAAGGCTCCCCTTCGAACACCAGGATGTTGAAGGCGCTCAGATCGGTGTGCACCACGCCGGCGCGGGCCAATGCCTTGACGCCGAGGAGGACCTTGTCCAGGAAGGCCTGGGGGTCATCAAGTTCCACGTCCTGCAGCCTGGGGGCATGCCCGTTCTCATCGCCGAGGTAGCGCATGGACAGCATGTTCTCTACCCTGCGGGCCGGGGTCGGGACCCGGGCCCCACCCCTCCAGCACTGGAGGAGCATGTCGAATTCGTGGGCCGCCAACCATCCGGTGCGGTCCAGCTTTATTGGACCGCCACCGCGATGGGAGGTGCGGTATAGGCGGTAGACCTTGACCGCCACCGGTGCATCATGGTACGAACATAGGAGGACGTCCGCCTCTTTGCCGGAGCTGATCTTGCCCTGACCTCGGTGGCCAATCCCGAGTCGAGGATGGCCTGCACCGTCGTTCGATAGTCTGCGTCGCGGAAATCAATGTTACCCGTGCGGATGCGCCACGCGACGCTGGCGTCCAGGTATGGATCGTTTGGCATGTTTCTTTTCGATTCGGATCATGGCGTTCGTGACGCTGATTATGGTTTCACGCCAAGGTCCACATCGAATGGACAGGGGTCCCCGGCGTGTTCTTGAGAAATATTGGCGACATCATTTCCGGTTACCTCCTGGTCCTCAGACCATTTCGTCGATGAACAAACCCCCTAATAATCTTTAGCTCGAAGGGGCCACAGACCCTGCTATTGGGGGATCGCCTCATATTAGAAAGACCTGAAACAATTGATAAGATGATGGCAAAATGAATGGCCCAGGTTTTTTAGGTCCTGTATGGTCATTGCTGTTGAAGGGGAAGGTTATGCCGGATTGAGGCCCAACCCTTAAAAGCAGATGTAGATGGACGTAGGACAGACCAGCTACCTGAACGCATCAGTGACACTTGCGACAACAGGTTGGACCTGGGTGAGGCCCCCCGCAGTCAATGCAGCTGGAAAAGGTGATGGTTCAGATGGCCTTGGCGACCTCAGGGGCCACCGAGACCACCGAGACCTCGCTCTCCAAGGTGTTGGCGCAAACCATCTTGTCGCAATGCTTCTTCAGGCGGTCCAAGGCGTTGCCGATGAAAAGACCATGGGTGCAGGCGGCGTAGACGCTCCTGGCCCCGGCCCGCTTCAGCTCCTCGGTGGCCGCCACGATGGTGCCTCCGGTGGAGATGATGTCGTCGACGATGAGCACCTTCTTGTTGTTGCAATCGATGCTCTTGGGCGCCATGTGCACCTGGGTGCTGCTCAGCCTGGTCTTTATCATGTAGTCGGACTCGCAATTCAGCGCCTCGGAGACCAGATGGGCGCGTTGCAAGGCGCCCTGGTCCGGGGCCAGCACCAGGTCGATGGCCGAGTCCTTGAAGTAACGCCCTATCGCCGGTGCTGCGAAGGTGTTGACCACCTCCACCTCATCGAACCAGTCCATTATGTCGATGTTATGGATGTCGACCAGGACGACCTTGTCGCAGTTCAAGCATTATATGGTCCACCATCACCTGGGCGCTCAACGGCTCCCCTTTGTTGAAGCGCTCGTCCTGGCGGGCGTAACCGAAGTAAGGGATGACGTTTATGATGCGCTTGGCCCCCAAGGCATAAGCCGCATCCTGGAGCAGGAATAGTTCCACCAGGTTGCCGTCGGGCGAGGAGTTCTGCACGATGACCACATCGTCGTCGATGCTCTCCTTCTCCAGGCGCAAAAAGCATTCCCCGTCAGGGAACCGCTTCGTGCCCGAGGGCAGGTATTCAGCGTTCAAGGTGACGGCCAGGTCCTGGGCCAGCTTGGTCGAGGAGGAACCACCGATGACCAACATCGTCCGGGCATCACGCTGGTTGCTATTAAGGGATTCGATTCCCATGCCCCCTTTCCCGATCTCTTCGGTCCATGATAATTATCGAACATGGCCTGGGGTCGGTCCGGAAACATTTTTATGTCCTCCGTATTATATAGTGCCCGGGATTGGGATGCAGCAGAGCGAATCAGAGATTTCGGCCAGCCTAGCCGATGAACGGTCGGATAGGGAAGAGGTCGCGGAGAACGAGCCCTTGTACGAGGATGCCGGGGAGGACGACCCGAGCGAGCCTGAGCCAACGGTTCACCCCTCAGAACTGGCCAAGCCCAAACCGCGCGGCCCGCCCACACATATCGTCAAGGACCCGCAATACGGGGACCTGGACGGCGTCGGGGTGATCTTCGGCAATGTCGGCACTACCAACTTCCACTCCCGTCTCATCGGCGACATCGATAAGATGGAATATGTCATGGTCAAGCATCAGCACGACGGATGGACCCTGGGCCAGATCGTCGATGTGGAGCGCAAGACCGACCTCACCTTGGAAAAGGCCAAGCGCATCTCCGACGGAGGTTCCGTCGACATCGAAGAGATAGTCATCGCCAAGGTCGATATCCTCGGCTACCGCGATGACCGTAACCTGCTCCAGGTCAATCGCACTCCATTCAAGGCCGGAGATACGATATTCCGTGCCAAGGACGAGCTCATCAAGAACGTCATCGGCCTCAAGGAAGGCAGCCCCACCGGCGCCTACCTGGGACTCCTCTTCGGTCACAACATCCGCGTCGAGGTGGACATCAACTCCATGGTGCAGAAGCACGTCTGCATCCTCGCCAAGACCGGCGGCGGCAAGAGCTTCCTCTGCGGCGACCTCATCGAGGAGCTCATGAAGCATGAGGTAACGGTGCTGGTCATCGACCCTCATGGCGAGTATGGCGCCATGCGCGAGACCGGCTCCAAGCCCAAAGGGGCGAGGGATTTCAAGATCGAGCCTCGCGGCTTCGCCGACCAGATATTGGAGTTCGCCACCGACACCACCGCCAACCCGAAGGCGAAACCGCTCAAGTTCACCCTCGGGAACATAGAGGCCAGGGACCTGTTGGCCCTCACCCAGATCAAGAACGGAAAGACCTTCCTCACCTCTTTGCGCAAGGCCATCGACAGCGTGAAGTCGGTCAAGAAGGACTACGGGCTGAGGGACATAATTGCCATGCTGGAGTCCGAGGAGGACAGCAACAACAACTCCCTCATCGCTGAACTGGAATATCTGGACGAGGTGAAGATATTCGCCCCACAGGGCACCAAGATCGACGAGCTGGTGGTCAAGGGCAAGATGACCATAATCAACCTTCGCGGCACGCCCCCGGACATCGCCGAGCTCATAGTCAACCGCATAGCCTCCGCGCTGTTCGAACTGCGCAAGCTAGGCAAGGTCCCGCCGATGATGCTCGTCTGCGAGGAGGCACACAACTGGTGCCCTCAACAGGGCCTTTCCGCCTCGAGCAAGATCCTGCGTACCATCGCCGCCGAGGGGCGCAAGTTCGGCCTCGGTCTCACCATCATCAGCCAGAGAGCGGCGAAGATAGACAAGAACGTGCTCAGCCAGTGCAACACCCAGATGATATTGAAGGTCACCAATCCCAACGACCTCAAGGCCATAACCAACTCGCTCGAGGGCATCGCCGAGGGCATGGACGATGAGATCCAACGCCTTCCCATCGGCGTGGCCTTGATAGTCGGAGGCAATATCCAGAACCCCCTCTTCATCGAGGTCAGGCCCAGGGAGTCGAGGCATGGCGGGGAGAGCGTGGAGATCATCCCCACGAGGTAGAGATGCGGGACCATCTCACCCCCGAGCATGTGCAGAGGTACCTGGACATTACCAGAAGGGCCCTGGACAAGGTCAAGGTGGCCGCTCCGGAACGGTCCTTCAACAAAAAGCTCGCCGAAAGCTTCCTAGAGATGGCCAACACCTATTACCACGACGCGATGCATTTCCGGGACCAAGGCGACCTGGTGAACGCCTTCGCCTGCGTCAACTACTCCCATGGATGGTTGGACTGTGGCGCCCGCATCGGGCTCTTTGACGTGGGCCAGGACGACCAGCTTTTCACGTTGTACGAGTGATCAGAGCAACCTCGCCCCTTCCAGGTCCACGCTCGTCCTGAAGGTCATTCCGAAACGGCGCAGCTGGCGTTCCAGACCGTCCAGGTCCGGTCCCGCTGCGAAGACCGAGTTCCCCACCATGCACATCGACCCCAGGCCCAACCCGTCGATGCTCACCAGCGCCTTCCTTACCCGTTCGGTCAACAAGCCAGAGCTGGCCGTGAAATCGACCGCGAGGTCCAATAGGTTGTAGAGGTCCCTCTTCTTGGCAAATCTTTCCAGGCATTCCTCCCCCGCTCGGTTGATGGCCGCCGCCTTATCGGGGTCCAGGATCACCGATGAGGTGTCGATGCTTGGGCCGACCCGGGCCAGGACCATATCGAAGTCGCCGGGGATGCGCTGCACCTCGCCGAAAGGCGGTAGGCCCTCCTTCCTCCGATAGGTGACACCGGTGCACTGCAGCGCTGCGACGTCGCCAAGGCCAGTGCCGCTCTCCACCTCCGCGATATGGGCGGCGGTGTAGGCCTCCTCCTCGCCCAGGCCGAGCAATTCAGTTAACGCCATCGCTGATGACAACGCCCCTGCCGCGCTCATGCCGAAGCCTTGGGACACTGGCAGTTGCAGGGTGGTGAACACGTCGACGTCCAGCTTTTCCTCCCCTAGCAGATGCCGAATCGCCCTTTCGGTGACATGGGCCTTCGCCCTGGCGCCGTTTATCTTGACCTCGACCTTGCCCACACCCTCCTTGAGGACGACGCGAGACTGGGCCCCCAACCTGACACAGAATCCCGCTCCGCGCGAGCCCGTCTCCAGCACATTCTCGTGGCGACAGATCTGGAAGAACCCAGTGATGTGTCCGGGGCAGAAGGCGGTGGCCTGCCTCATAGCAGACCTCTCAGCTCGGCCATCAAGCTCCAGGCCACCTCTGCCTTATTGCCCTTGAGCTTGATAGGGTTGGAGCTCCTCTCCACCAGATAGACCTCGGTGGACCCCTTCTGCACATTGCGCAGGTCGTTGGCGACCATGGCGTCCAGGCCGTGCCTCTCCAATCTTTCCATCGCCTTGGAGACCAGCACATCATCTCGGACCCCAGACTCTGCCTTGAACCCGACCACCTTGGCCTTGCCCACGATCTTGGGCAGGACCTTCGGAACGGCCCTCAGCTCCAGTGTCATCCCTCCCTCGTCAGAGGATACCTTGCCTTTTTTCCTCATCGGTGCAAAATCGGACAGGGCGGCCGGGACCAGCACCAGGTCATGGTCCAATTCCTCGGCCAGGCCCAAAAGGTCTTCTACCGTGACGAATCGTTTGGTCGGGACATAGTTGGGCAGAGGCATCTGGCAGCGCCCCATCCACAGCTCCACCTCCGCCCCTTGGTAGAACGCGGCCTTGGCCAGCTCGACGGCCGTCTCACCGGTCCCACGATTGGTGATGACCCGCATGTCGTCGATGGGCTCCTCGGAGGAGCCTCCTATGATCAGCACCTTCTTGCCCTCGTATGCGCGCCCGCTCAAAGCCCGTATGGCCTGGGCCACGATCTCCTCGTTGTCGGCGATCTTGGCCTTCTTCCCTTCCATCCTCGGGCCGATGAACCCGACCCCCACGTCCCTCAATCTCCCGATGTTCTCCTGCACGAAGGGATTCTGGAGCATGGACGCATGCATGGCCGGAGCGATGAGCATCGGAACGCCCGTGCCCAGGGCGATGGTGGCCATCGTCGTCACCGGCGTGTCATCGATTCCGACCGCGACCTTGGACAGCGTGTTGGCGGTGCAGGGCGCGATCAATAGGAGGTCGGCCCTGTCCGGTGAATCGCCCAGCAGGTCCACGTGCTGCACCCTCCCGTCCAGCTCGACGATGGCCGGATGACCGGTGGCGAACTCCATGGCCCAGGGGGTGATGAGCTTGGCCCCCTCCTTGGAAAGCACGGCATGTACGTCTGCGCCATGGCGGATGAGCTCCCGAGCCAGTTCCAGGCATTCCACCGCGGCGATGGAACCTGTGATGGCCAGGACGATCCTCTTGTCCTTCAGCCGAGCGCTCTTCATGCCGCGTATGCTCTCCGAGGGGTGCATGTCCCTCGATACCTCGTTCCGGTTTTATAGCTTCTTCCGGAACACGTTGAAAATCTCCGCGGTCACATCTTCGATGGGCCGGTCAGCGTCCACCAATATGATGTCGCGATCCCTCTCCGCCCATCCCCGATAAGCTCGGTCCACCTTTCGCAGGTAGTCCAGCTTCTCGAACTTGCTCCTTCCGGACCTGGAGCTCAATCGGTCCAGGGCTTTCTCAGGGGATATCGTAAGAAGGAAAATGGCATCAGGTTCGATGACGACAGGCCGGTTCAGCTCCCAGAGCCATCCCACTGGGTCGGCCATGCGGTCCTGCAGCGCCGCGCTCTGATAGGCTATGGTGGAGGCATAGTAGCGGTCGCAAACGACCACCTTGCCCTCTGCCATCCAACCTTTGATCTGGCCGGTATGTAGGGCTCGGTCCGCCACGAAGAGCAGTGCCTCCGCCGCATCGTCTATGCCCTCTTGGTTGGCCCGCCGCACCGCATCCCCGGTCCAGAGGGTGGAAGGCTCGGCCGTGACCATGCATTCCCGTCCTAGCTCCTCCCGCACCAGTTCAGCCAATCGATTGGCCATGGTGCTCTTCCCCGAGCCGTCTATTCCCTCAAGGACGAAGAACGCTCCGCGTTTCATGCGCCTCAATCTCTTCAGCTGAACTTATCCTTTTTCGCCAGGTAGGCATCATAGCTGAGGATCAGTTCCTTGGCGGCGAACAGCTCGTCCACCCTCTGCCTCGAGGTGGAGTGCGGGGCGCCCTTTACCAGCTCTGGGTCCTCCTCGGCGATGGCGATCATGGCGTCAGCGAAGAGGTCAAGCTCGAACTTGGTCTCCGTCTCGGTGGGCTCGATCATCAACGCCTCCGGGACCAGGGCAGGGAAGTAGATGGTAGGCGACATGAAGCCGTAGTCCAAAAGACGCTTGGCCACGTCCAGGGCGCGTACGTCCTTCTCCATCGTCAGACGTTTCGCGCTCACCACGAACTCATGCTTTCGCAGCTCGCCATAGGGCAGATCGTAGACACCTTGCAACCTCTGCCTCAGGTAGTTGGAGTTGAGCACGGCGCGTTGGGACACCTCCCTCAGACCGTCCCCTCCGTTGCGGAGGATGTAGGCGTAGGCCCGCACCAGAACGGCGAAGTTGCCATAGAAGGAGCGCACCTTCCCTATACTGTCCTGGCGATCGAATTCGAGCGCGTATCGGTCTCCCGTCTTGACCACCCTCGGCACGGGCAGGAACGGCTCCAGGTGGGCCTTGACCCCCACCGGTCCCGCGCCTGGCCCTCCGCCGCCATGCGGCGTGGCGAACGTCTTGTGCAGGTTGAAGTGCACGATGTCGAAGTCCATCAGGCCCGGCGAGGTGTGCCCCAGGATGGCGTTGAAGTTGGCGCCATCATAGTAGAGGAGGGCACCTGCGCCATGGACCAGCTTGGCCACCTCTCGGATGCGGCCCTCGAATATCCCTAGGGTGTTGGGGTTGGTGATCATGAAGGCGGCGGTGCGCGCCGAAAGGGCGGACCTGAGCGCCCCAAGGTCGACGCATCCGTCCGCGTCCGAGGGTATCTCAATGACATTGTAGCCAGCCATGGCCGCGCTGGCGGGATTGGTGCCATGGGCCGCGTCCGGGACGATGACCTCGATGCGCTTGTCCCCCCGTTTGGCGTGGTAGGCCTTGATGATCAGCATCCCGTGAACTCGCCTTGAGCCCCGGCGGCCGGTTGCAACGTGACCGCATCCATGCCGGAGATCTTGCACAACGCCCTGTTCCAGCTCGTACATCAGGCGCAGGGAGCCTTGCACGGTTCCTCCTCCTGGTACGGGTGCACCGACGTGACCGAAGGTAGGGCGGCCAACTTGGTCGCAGTACTTTGGGATTGTACTTCATGGTGCACGAGCCCAGGGGGTAGAGGCCGTTGTCCACGCCGAAGTTCATCTGGGACAGGTTTGCGTAGTGCTTCACCACCGCCCTTTCGGGCAGGTTGGGCAGGCAGGCCCTGTGCGGGACATCCCTTCTGGAAGGTCCATGTTCGTGGTCCGGTGCTTCCGGTGAGGTAGAGGTCGTTCTCCCCGTTCAGTTCGAAGACCAACTGGTCATCATAGCGGGCCTGGCGGTACATCATGTCACCTCCTGCAGCGCGGCGATCAGCCGGTCATGGTCCGAGGGGGTGTGCATCTCGGTGGTGCAAAGCAGCATCTGGTCCACCATGCGTGGCACGTGGGCTCTGCATCTGCATCCCCGCCGATCACCCCGTGCTTGAGCAGGACCTTGTTCAGTTTCTCGGGGCGGACCGGGGAGCTGATGACGAACTCATTGAAATGGGAGGCCTCGAAAAGGGGAGATCGAATCCGTGGATATCGTCGATGCGCTCCATCAACTCCTTGGCGTTCTGGATATTGATGGCGGCGATCTCCCTGAGCCCCTTCCGCCTACAGGGGCAAGATAGACCACGCTGCCGCCGCCATCAAAGCCTCGTTCGTACAGATGTTGGACGTGGCCTTGCCACGACGGATGTGTTGTTCCCGGGTCTGCAGGGTCATGCAGAAGGCGCGACGGCCCGAGACGTCCTTGGTCATGCCGATGAGGCGTCCCGGCATCTTCCGCACATGCTCCATCCGGATGGCGAATATGCCCAGCAGCGGCCCCCCGAAGTTCATCGGGGAACCAAGCATCTGACCCTCCCCGATGACGATGTCAGCCCCGTACTCGCCGGAGGTGTCAGGATCCCAGGGATATGGGATTGACCCCGACCATCAGCACCGTATCTGGGAACATGCGAGCTTGAGCTTGGGTGCGACCGGGTCTATGACGCCGAACAGGTTGGGCACCTCCAAGTAGATCCCACAGACCGCATCGTCGTATTTGGCGCGCAGGTCGTCCAGGTCCGTCCCTCAGTGAACGGGTCATAAGCGTATTCGACGATCTCCATGCCCAAGCCGCCGTGTAATTGCGGAGGACGCTCCGTTTCTCCCAGCTAATGGCCTCTGGCACCAGGAACTTGCCTTCGCGGCCGGATGCGGAAGGACATGGTGGCCGCCTCGCCCAAGGCGGTGGAGGCATCGTAGTTGGAGGAGTTGACCACATCCATCCCGGTGAGCTCCGGGACATCATGCTCTGGTACTCGAACATGGTCTGGAGCATGCCCTGGGAGATCTCCGACTGGTAGGGCGTGTAGGAGGTGAGGAGCTCGGACCTGGAGACGATGTTGCGGACCGCGGCCGGAACGAAATGATTGTAGACCCCCGCGCCAAGGAAGCTGGCATGTCCTCGGTCGTGACATTGGGGCGTAGCATCTCCCTGATCGTCCTGACCACCTCCGATCTCGCTCAGACCGTCTGGGAGGTCCAGTCCTCCCATCCTCACATCCTCCGGGATGTCGTCGAAAAGTTGCTCCACATCCTGTAATCCGAGGTAGTCCAGCATCCTGCGGTCCAAGGCCATGTATATCTGCCTGGATTGACCATCGGCGGGATATATACCTTTTCGAGGCACCGATCGGCCAGGTGATCGAAGAGAGGCCAGTGAGTTCGAGGTTCAGACTGCGAAATCCTTCGGGGCCGGTCAACACCGGCCTCCCTGACCAACCGGGAGAAGTAGGAGGGAGCGATTCCACGTCCTTGATCTCGCCTTTGACGATGCGTCGCCAGCCTGACCCGTTTCTCCGCATCATATTGGCACGCCGTTGCATGAAAGGTAATGTTTGAGGAGACGACACGAGTTGGCCACCCTTCCGGTCCCAATCGGTGAGGATGATCGCGGTCTTGCCTTCTCGGGCCAACTGCTCCGCCACATGCAGGATGCCGTCCCGGCTCTGCACCTGGATCATCTCCCCATGCACGCCAGCAGGTTCAGGCCGCCCACGTCCCGACGCCCTTCGACCAGGATGACACATGGTCAGGAGGCCGTTCGGCCAGCTCGTCCAAAGGAGCAGGCCGAGCTGCCGCAACCGTTCCTCTGGCATCCCAGCGATCGCTCATCGCCATGCCTCCAATATCCCATGACATTGATCAAGGTCGACAATCGAGTGGACATCGTCTTGTCCCTGACGGTCTGACCACGCACTATCGCCGCCCTGCAACGGAACAGCGTCGCCCAACGAGCCTCTCCACCTCTCGATTGGCCCTTGCCGTCCTCTGGCGGTTCCTTTACCTTGACCTGGAAACGCCTCCTCCATTGGTCGTATGCCCCAACTCGCTGCGGCTAGCCCCCGGCACCACATGGACGTCCAACTCCGTCCCCTGGCCCTTGCTCTGAGCGCCTTGGAGCTATTCCACGGCTCAGCCTCAGGGCCCTGATTTATATAACATTAATCACCACGGCTGGACACATAAAGTCTACGCATAAGTCTCTTATATCGTCAACCGAATCTGTGCGATGATGGCGCCGCCCCCCGGTAAGCTCGAGTTCAATGAGATCACCCTCATCTATCGGAACGAGAGCAAGGGAGGAGAGCCCACCGAGGTGAGGAGGGACTTCTATCCGGCCTTCAGGGAGTATCTAAGAGGCTCAAGACGGAGAGCGAGGACGAGGTGCGCAAGGACCCCACCTCCATGAAGGCCTCGAGCATGATGAGCGAGATCAAGAAGGTCACGCAGAAGGGCTCATCGATATTCCAGTACCGCATGTCGAAGATAATGAGCATGGCCCTGAGGGCGGGCATGGGCAGCAAGGTGGACACGACCAGGCTCACTCCGGAGGAGAGGGACTTCTTCGATGCCGTGGTGGAGGAGGTGGTGGCGTGCAGATCTTTTCGCTTGGAGGGGGAGAAGGTGGCGACGAGGCAGGTCGGTGCCTACATCGCCCTGTTCGGTACCGGTGAGGGAAAAGATGGAAGGCTGCCACACCCGTTCAATGCAAGGTCCTGTGGGGGCGAGGAGAGCGGGGGCGCCATCTGGTACTTGATCCGAGTGCTCGAGGACATCCCCCCTTTCACTAGCGGAAAGCGTCAATATCGTCTCTTGAGGGAGGATGTCGTTTATATGCCGGCAACGTTTGCTTGCGTCCTCGTTAAGAATGGCAAAGCAGTGGAGATAAGCGTCCCATCCTGACATAATTTTCGTTCAATCCAGCATTCTCTCGTCGATAGTCATTTGATAATCCTGGTTGCAAAACCTTTATCTATCATTATTTAATATGGCGACCTGGCCGGGCCCGTAGCTCAGCTAGGTTGAGCGATCGGCTCTTAACCGATAGGCCGTGGGTTCGAATCCCACCGGGCCCGCCACTATCCATAGCTAGTCGTCCGTTTTTAAATTCATTCGGGGTTTTTATGAACCGAGCCAAATGATCGAAAAAACACTTCATTCAGCTATTTCGCCATAACATAGTTATCACTGACCATCAACCCAATGGATGTGGTGTCACACCTCGATCCTCTTCTCGAGCACACCCTCAGTCGTTATTACGGATAGGGGATCGAGGCCTATTGCCTCGCCATCGCGATGCGGATGGCATCCTCCGGATTGACCATATGGTCAGAGTTCTCTGCAGATTCGATGATCGCTAGTTGGACACCCTTGACCTTCCCGTTGAAGGCGTTCCCCTTTGGGCCATAGTCAGGGGAGACCGGTGCGCCGCTATCCTCGCCAACGTCGCAACCGTCGTCAGCAGAGAAGATCATGGCGTGCGTCATGGGGATGGTCCCTTCGCCGGTCTTCTTACCGTCGACGAACAAGGTCACCTTGCCGCCCTTGCCCAGGCCACCGCCCGCGTAGGCGAACTCCATTCGCACCTGATGCTCGCCCGATGGCAAAGGCTCCTCGGACTCGACGAAGAAGTGATGCACGCCTGCCACATTGTAGCAGTACTTGAGCTTGCCATTCATGGCATAGAGGCTCCAACCTCCGATGTTGGCCCCCTGAGCGATGATCACACCTTCGGCCCCACCTTCTGGCACGATTATCTGCGCGGTGACCGAGTGGGACTTGTTCTTGAGGCTGATGACACAGTTCTCCGCTAGGCGCCCCATGCCTCCGAAAAGGAGCTGCGTGTTCCCCTTGACGAGGGTGGGACGACCGGCAGTGTCCGGGTTCAGCTTTTCGACGACACGGTCGTCGATGGGCAAGACCTTGTATCGCGTAGCCTCGATCAGCCAGAGGCGCTGAAGCTCGTGGAGCTTCTCTGGCATCTGTTTGGAGAGGTCGTTCGCTTGGCTCCAGTCCTTGGAACAGTCGTAGAGCTCCCATACGTCGTCATCGAGGGCAACGGTCTTCCGGCCCACCAGGATCCACGGGGTTCCGTGCTTGGTCACCGCCGCCCATCCTTTGTGGTATATGCCACGGTTTCCGAAAATCTCGAAGTATTGGGTCTCATGCCGTTCCGCCGCCTTGGCGTCGTTGAAGGAGTAGAGCATGCTGACGCCCTCGATCGGGTCTTGCTGTATCCCGTTCACAGACACGGGCTCGGGCAAACTTGCGGCCTCAAGAACGGTCGGCGCGATGTCAATGATATGACTGAACTGCGAGCGTATCTCCCCCTTGGCCTTTATCCCGTTCGGCCAATGGACGATGGTTCCATTACGGGTCCCGCCCCAGTGTGATGCGACCTGCTTGGTCCACTGGTAAGGGGTGTTCATGGCATGCGCCCAACCAACGGCATAATGGTTATACGACTCCGGTCCTCCGAGCTTATCGATATGCTGCATCAGGAACTCGGGGGTCTCAAGGCCTGCCAGACCGTTGAAGTTGGCCATCTCGTTGTAGGCACCGTTGATCGTCCCCTCCGCTGATGCCCCATTGTCACCGATGATGTAGAAGATGAGAGTATCATTGAGGATCTGCATCTTCTCCAACGAATCGAACAACCTTCCGACATGATGGTCGGTATATTCCATGAAGCCAGCGTAGACCTCCATCTGTCGGCGCAAGATGGGCTTGAGGTCCTCCGGCATGTCATCCCAGGCGGGGATCTCCTTGTGGCGGGCGGTGAGCTGACAGTCCTGCGGGACGACACCGAGCCGTTTCTGACGTGCCAGGGTCTCCTCGCGCAGCTTGTCCCACCCCTGGTCGAACTGACCTTTGTATTTGTCGGCCCACTCTTTCGGTACATGGTGGGGGGCATGTGTCGCCCCAGGCGCGAAGTAGACGAAAAAGGGCTTATCGGGTGCCAATGCCTTCTGCTGACCGATCCAGGCGATGGCCTTGTCGGTCATGTCCTCGATCAAGTGATAGCCTTCTTCCGGCGTCTTCGGCGGTTCCACCGAATTGGTCCCCTCATACAAGGTCGGATACCACTGGTTCGCCTCACCGCCAATGAATCCATAGAAATATTCGAAGCCGCCCCCACCAGTTGGCCATGCATCGAACGGTCCGACCGGGCTAGCCTCCCACACCGGCACCTCATGGCATTTACCGAACTGTGCCGTGTTATAGCCATTGAGCTTCAGGGTCCGGGCCAAGGGGGACATGGTGTTCGGAAGGACCGAACTGTAGCCTGGCGCACCGGTGGCGGTCTCGGTGATCCCACCCATGCCGCAGGAGTGATGGTTGCGTCCCGTCAGCAGGGCCTGGCGGGTCGGGGAGCAGAGGGCGGTGGTGTGGAAGCGGTTATACTTGAGACCATTCGAGGCCAGCTTCTCCATCCTCGGCGTATGGCAAGGGCCTCCGAACACGCTCGCAGACCCGAACCCGGCGTCATCGATCAAGCACAATCAGAGACATTGGGCGCGCCCTTGGGGGGACGCAGCTGCTCGATCGGCGGGAAACTGGTGTCTGGATCCTTCGCATCGTATGTGATCAGTTTTGGCTGAACGGTGTTCAGCATCGGGAGATGGGTACGGTGTTTTTTGTCTTCATTGGACATGTCGATCCTAATCCTCTGAATTGAGCATTATTGGAATGTCGCATCTAATAAACCTTTCATGGCGACTCTCTTATCATATGTCAGCCTTACCAGGATGCATAATTATATATTATTATTTTTAGATAAACATTTCAATTTATAGGTTTCAAAGAAGTTGCCAATCACATTTCAAAAGTAAAAAAAATCGCCCGCCCAGAGATGGGGCCCAAGGCGTTGGCGATCATAAGAAAAATAGAGGAAAAGAATCTCTAGCCTTTCTTCTTCTCTTCCTTCTTTTCTCCATGTTTCTTTATTGCAGCGACCTTACCGACTGTTCCTACCATTTTATTTCCTCCAGTCCTTTATTCGATCAGTGAGATCGGAATCCCATTGGTCGGATGTATGAACAATGAATGAACGAATTATAAAATGGTATGGATATTACCCTGGATATGAAGGATACGTCTTTATTTCATGGCCGATCAAAGGCATCCGAAAAAGTTTCTATTAATCATGGCGACTGCAACCCCGGTTCTTATCTTAATTTCGATCAATATCTGAGTACATCCTTGTCGAGATAGACCACCATAGTCAATGGATCGATGGAGGCATCGTAGATACTATCCCAATCTCTAACCTGTACTTTGTCGAGGCTATCATCTTCCATCGGATTCTTCCGAGCTTAAATCCTTTGAACGATACTCAAAAACCGATGGGCATAGCCCTCTAGTCATTATCCGTTACAAAGATCAATGCTCAGAGGTCCAATCCTACAAATATATTCTCGGGGGATTTAATTATAATATCAAAATTGACAATAATAATGGAGAGTAATGGCTTCTTGAGCATTATCATTAGTGACACGATTTTATCCATGCAATGTGAGAGCAGGACCCGAATGTTACAAGATGGAAATCATTAAATCGTTCCCTTACAAGTTGTAATACCAACAGACCCTCTTCTTACACCAGGTTCCATTCGATGTTACCAATGACGGATCCTATTAGGGGGATATAGGGGTGGAGAACTTGAATATTTGAAAAAAAGATGCTAACAGTGATCATGATCGTGGCTGTCGCGGTCATGATGATCATACCGGGTTTGGCCACCATAACGGTCGAACCGAGTACTTCTACGATCGAGAAAACAAAGATAGGCGCAAGCCTTAGTTGGGTAATCAACGCTCCGACGGAGCCACTCAACGTGTCGGCCGATCCAGGGAACGGGTTCATCTGGTTGTGGTGGGACCACCCCCTCAGTCAGGGGAGCGACCTGATCAAGAATTACACCATCTTTAGAGGCACGACGTCAGGGCGGCGAAGATATGGTGACACCGATCGCTGAAGTAACAGTAGGTGTCAACTATTACAACGACACGGATGTCACGAACGATGCCCCCTATTATTACATATTGAAGGCCCAGAGCGATGCAGGCGTCAGCATATCCTCTGCCGAGGTCTCTGCGACCCCGAACGACTCGGGATCACCGCCTAGTGGACCTCTGAACCTTGTCGCCACGAACCTGTATTATTCCGCTCAACTGAACTGGTCAGCCCCATCAAATGCTGGGACCACACCGGTTAGGATGTTTGATATCTATCGTAATCCGTATCCACCAGGTATGCCCCTGACCGATGAGGTCACATCCGGGGGATGGGTCACTGGGTATGAGGATTCCTATGTCCTTCCAGGTGAAGAATACAACTATACGGTAAGAGCCATCAACAGCTTTGGGGCCGGCTCAACGAACGTCACTGTCCGTGTGGCTGGGACCGGGCTCTATCCCGAGGTACCAGAGAACCTGACTGCATCAGGCGGTAATTGCTCCGTGGAGTTGAATTGGGACGATCCATCAAATCCATCTGAATCTGGAATCTCCCGATATGACATCTACCGTTCCTTGACCTCTAGTTCAGGTTTTGTTCTTATCGGTAATTCGTCGACCTATTTCGGAATGTTAATACCATTCTATACCGATTTCAACCTGATCAATGGTCAGACCTACTATTACAAGGTGAAAGCAGTCAACACGAAAGGCGAAAGCTCTTTTTCGAACGAGGCATCTGCGACACCAAATCTGCAGGCACCCCACGTTTTTGCCTACCCAGGGAATTCTCGGGTTCTCATCATGTGGAGTCCGGTCCAGAATGCCACAGGTTACGACATTTTTAAGATATGAGACGCCGGGTACAGAAACTTTAAAGGAAACAACTGGAAAATATGTCAATTACTGGCTCGATAATTTGACGACCAATGGCGTCGCCTTACTTCTATAAAGTAAAGGCTAAATTTGACGCAACAGATGGACCATTTTCAAATGAGGCGACCGCCACCCCTTATGTTGGAAGCCCTCCAACGGCACCAACGAACATGATCGCCACGCCGGATGGTTCTAGTGTAGAAATGAATATCCCAAAAAGCAACGATACCAACATCTTGATAGGATATGAGATATACCGCGGTGACAGCTCAGGATCCGAAGTTCTCATCGAGAACGTGACATTCTACAACTCGTTATACTGGTACATGTCTCCTTATTATACGGTATCAGTATCAAGGACATTACAATGGTGTGGATAGTGTCACATACCATTATACTGTGAAGCTCCGTCAATCTATTCGGGACTAGCGGGTTCTCGAACGAGGTCTCTTCCTTCGCCAGTCCCACCGGGGATGTACCTTTGGGCGATATCACCCTGAGCGCCACGGCAGGTACTGCCAACGTAACGTTGTCCTGGAGCAACCCATCGTACATGGGTACGGCCAACCTGCTGGATTATACCATTATGCGGGATAACGGGTCAGGCTGGAACTATGTCAACTTCATGTTTGCCCCGGCAGGAACTCAGACATGGGTGGACACATATGTCACATCTGGTGTGACTTATCATTACATGGTCATTGTTGGGAATAATTATGGCGATGCTGTGAAAGGTTCCAATGTGGCCACCGCCTCAATCTCTGGGTCTGCGGTGGAACCAAGCAAACCATTGAACCTCCATGCCGAGCCAGGTAACAATCATGTGCAGCTTAGCTGGGACCCTCCAGCGAACAATGGTGGTTCAGCAGTAACCAGTTACACGGTGCTCAGGGGTACTCCTCCGGATCCATAACCACTGTGATCACAACCACTACCGGGGCAGGTACGACCTTTGATGATACGACCGCATTGAACGGTCAAACATACTGGTACGCGGTCAAGGCCACCAACGCTCAGGGCACAGGACCAGCCTCTGACGCGACCTCGGCGGTACCTGCGGCCCCATCCGGACCACCAGGCAAGCCCGAAGGACTGGTGGCGACCCCAGGCAACGCCCTGGTGGTGTTGGGATGGAACGCGCCGAGCAGTAGTGGCAGTTCAGCCATCACCAGGTATGACATATTCCGTGGGAACAGCTCGGCGAACATAAGCACGACCGTACTGGGAAGCGTCAACGCCGCCTCGGCCTTGACATACACCGATAGTTCCCTCATAAATGGACAAGAATACTGGTACGCGGTGAAGGCGGTCAACACCCAGGGTTCTGGCCTTGCCTCTGACCCGGCCCATGCGGTCCCGAGCGCCACCGGGACGGTGCCTGGTGCTCCCACCTCGGTCACCGCCGTCGGCGGTCCAGGCTACATATTGGTCTCCTGGGCGGCACCATCGAATGTCGGCTCAGGAGTGAGCAACTACCTGGTGTTCCGCGCCACCACATCGGGCGGTCAGGGGAGCACAGCGCTCGCCAACTTGACCGGGAGCTTGCTCCAGTACAACGATACCTCAGCCGTTCCGGGTACGCCCTACTTCTATAAGGTGATGGCATGGAACTCATATGGTGATGGTGCGTCCTCAGCCGAGGTAAATGCCACCGCTGCAGCCACTGGGCTACCTTCGAACCCGACCAGCCTCACGGCGACGCCAGATAAGGGCAAGGTCATCATCACCTGGGGCGCGCCGACATCTGACGGAGGGTCAGCCATAACTGGTTACAATGTGTTGCGTGGGTCCAGCGCTTCAACGTTGGTAGTGATCGGCAACACCACCGCGAGCATCCGCAGCTTCACCGATGAGGACGTCGAGGCAGGGACGACCTATTTCTACAGTGTCGTGGCGGTGAACGCCAATGGGAACAGCGCCCAACCGACACCGGTTAGCGCTGTCCCGGAATCGTCGGATGGCGGTAACGGAACCGACAACACCTGGCTCTACGTAGGTGCTGGCATTGCCGCCGTGGCGGTCATCGGAGGGGCGGCCTACTTCCTCATGAGGAAGAAGAAGTGAGCCGATCTGTCAAACCATTTCCCAAAATCTCTTCTCCCCCCGGGGGCGGTCTTTTAACCGTCCGAACCCGGGCATCCTTTTCTTCTGACCCGACCTTGAGGATGGTCAATCAGGTTTAGGACCAACGAAACCGCTTTCAAGAGGTTGATGGACCAGCCCTCGCTCGCCATCCCATGATACAACCAGAAGTCCAACTGATGATGAAGGACGACGCATGAAAATGATGGTTAAGAGATTCATTGAGACCAAATATGCTCTCGATCTAAGCAGCAATCCTGATTATGGTCCAGGGCATACAGGCATCATGGCCCGAAAGGAACAAGATGCGAATTGCCCTGACGCGTTCCACATCCTCGCCAAACCAAGAGGGGCGGTCTGCAACCTGGCCTGTACATATTGTTTCTACACCTGCAAGTCCGACCTTTATCCAGAGGGAACGTTCCGGATGACGGATGAGGTGCTGGAAAGCTATGTTCGACAGGTCATCCAAGGCCATCGGTCCCCCGAGGTCACCATCGCCTGGCAAGGAGGGGAACCGACCTTGATGGGTCTTGATTTCTTTAAAAGGGCGATCGAGCTCGAGAGGAAATATCTTAGACCAGGCCAGAGGGTCCTTAACACCATCCAGACCAATGGGACCCTTCTTGATGATGATTGGTGCTCGTTCTTCCACGAGCATGGTTTTCTGGTGGGGATATCCATCGATGGTCCAAAGGACATGCACGACCATTATCGTGTGGACAAAGGTGGAAGGCCGACATTCGACAAGGTGATGAACGGCCTTCGATTGTTGCAGAGGTTCAAGGTGGAACATAACGCCCTGGTCACGATCAACGCCATCAACTCGGACAGACCCCGAGATGTCTACCGATTCCTTCGGGACGAGGCCGGCCTACAATATATCCAGTTCATCCCCATCGTCGAAAAGGTTCAGGATAAAGATGCCGGGTCTGGCCTTAAGGTCACGAGGGAGTCGGTCAGCCCCGGCAAATATGGTCGGTTCATGATAGGGGTGTTCGACGAATGGGTGAAGAGGGACGTCGGCCACATCTTCGTACAGTCCTTCGATGTGGCCTTGGCGAATTGGTATGGTGAGCCTCCCAGCGTTTGCACCAACGCCATAACTTGTGGCACAGCCCTCGCCCTGGAGCATAATGGAGACCTGTATTCCTGCGACCACTTCGTCGATGAGGACCATCTCCTGGGGAATATCCTGGAAACACCGATGGTCGAATTGGTGGGCAGTGAGAGACAATCAAGGTTCGGAGCGAGCAAAGCGGCACTACCACGCTATTGCCTGGAATGTGATGTACGATTTGCTTGTCATGGTGGTTGTCCCAAGGACCGTTTCATCCGCTCCCCGCATGGGGAGACGGGACTGAACTTCCTTTGCTCTGGATACAAATCCTTCTATCACCACATCGACCGACCGATGAAAGTGATGTGCGGATCTGTTGAATCAGGGTCGACCACCCTCTGATATTATGACAATGAACGATGCTTAGAACGATCTCCGATGGGCGAAGGCCATGAGCGCCCTGGGTCATCCATTAGTCCTTACGGGCGATAGCGGGAACTCCCGACACGGGTCATCTTTTTGAGGTTTTAGCATCTGGCGTTTCAAAGGCCCCCTCAAAACATTTAATCCCATAAGCTACAATGTTAACATAGGTGTGGACATTGGAAATCGATTTCGACGAGGCCATCAGCCTCTGCCGCAAGGTGAGGGGCGATCTCGATGAGCTGTTCGATGCGATCAGGGGCAGGGCTTTCTTCGACATCGGATATGAGATAGGGAACGTGGCCAGGAGCGGATTGGGGTTCGAGAGGATGATGCCGGAGCTGGAGGAGCTGGAGAAGTGTCTCCACGAGCGTTGCCTCAATACCTTTAACGACACCTATGCTCGAATATTCGACCTGGTAAATTTCTATGACCACCTCATCGACCTCATCCAAGCCAATAAGGTGCATTATAGCAAGGGGGAACGGATGCATGCGAAGCTCATGGAATGGAGGAGCACCGCCGGACGCTTTGCGCAGTTCGTCTGCCATATGGATGGCGATTGAGCATCAACGGTTCAAGCCCACTTGACGCTTCCTAGCTCCAAGGTCATCATGGTGAGGTAACGGAGCGCCTTGCTACCCCTCTCCGTCAGGCTGTAATCCCCTCGGTCCTGGTTCTGCGCAATGAACCCAGCCGCCAGTAATTTTTGGATATGGAACAGCAGGTTCCCACCCTTCAGTCCGGTCCTCTGCGACAACATCGAATAGGTCATCGGCTGGGAGTTGAGCAATTTCATCATCTCCAAGACGCTGAGGGTTCGACAAAGGGTCAACCACATTTCGGACCACCGATTCCTCGTCCATCTTATCGATGAGAGCTCGGAGGTTCGCCTCCGAGACATACGAGTTCTGAGTCCTGGCCAAACGGATGTGGCGTTCGAAAAGCGTCCCGACGCCGTCGAAGCATATGGAGCACTTCTTGTAGGGGGAATTGGCCCGAGCCTTATCCAGCTCCCTCCTCATCTCCGCGATGTGGCTTTCCTCCACCTTCTCCTCCCCCGCCAGAGCCGCGCTCCTATCGAGGAAGTCCGTGAAGAACCCCCTGCTTTTGACATAGCCCTCGCAGTTCCTCACCATGCATCGGTCCAGTTCCTCGGTCGATCTCCGCAGCAAGCCTGCCCGTCACCATGGAAGGGTCGATGTCCGAGCTTCTGGATGACATATTTCTTGAGGATAGGAGCTGGTCCATCTTCCTATCCCGAGGTCCTGGATCGCTCTGAGCAGCTCTTCGTTCGACCTCGATCCCTCTCCTTCTTCCTGACGGCCATACCTATGTCCCTCTGGGCGAGTTATAATAGTTGTAGCTGCTACACAATCCTGACGGCCAATTATATATTTTTGACCCGTCGCTAAGAGCCTAAGGAGCATATTCATCCCCAATACAAGGTGAGGACAATGGCAGACACAATGAACCACATCGAGAGGGCAATGGCCTCGATCATGAACCAGCCGGTCGACAGGCTGTCCACCTACCCCATCGCCTGCGGCGTCAACCGCAGGCTGGTGGGCGACGGCAAGATGTCCTATCCCGACTGGGCCAACGACCCTAAGAAGTTCGCCGAGGCCGCCATCGCCGGCTACAGGTACTTCGACTGGGACTGGTACTTCGGCCTCATGGACCTGTCCGTCATGGCCGGCGACATCGGTTGCCACGTGCGCATGGACGACCAGAACACCCCGTTCGTGGACAAGACCATCATCCACAACCCGGAGGACTATGAGAAGCTGCACGTCCCGGACGTGCACAAGGGCCGCTGCGGCGTCATCATCGAGGGCACCAAGATCTTCTCGGAGAAGCTGAAGAACGACATCATCACCTCCGGCTTCATCGAGGGCCCGCTGCTCGCGCTGACGCAGACCGCCGGCGCGGAGAAGGTGTTCATGGACATGATCAACAACCGGTCCGCCGTGCACAAGGGCCTGGAGACCATGACCCAGTTCGACGTCGACTTCACCAACGCCTTCGCCACCACCACCGCCCCCGGCCTGTGCTGGGACTACCTGTGGGGCAACTACTCCTGCCTGGGCGACAAGGAGTACGACGAGTTCGAGGGCCAGCACAAGTACGCCGGCAAGCTGAACGAGCTGACCACCAAGGTAGGCAAGGCCTTCTGCATACACAACTGCGCCGACCTGCCCCACCTGGACAGCCAGATCAAGGCCTTCAAGCCAGTGATCTACAGCATGGCCTACTACCCGCTCATCCCCGGAAGCCCATCGCCCAAGGAGGCCATCGGCAAGGGCTACGCGGACAGCTGCCTGCTCGCCGGGCAGATCGACCCCCAGCTCTTCGTGCGCGGCACCGTGGAGAAGATGGAGGCCACCACCATGAAGCTGATCCAGGAAGTGAAGACGGCGCTGTGCCAGCGCGGCCTGCACTCCCGGTACGTGATCGCTTCCGGTTGCGAGGTCCCGCCCGCCGTCAGCACCAAGATCGAGAACATCAAGGCCTGCGTCGACACCGTGAAGAAGTACGGCCAGATCCAGTGCGCTTAAACCCTTTAAGGGGCGCAAGGCCCCTTCTATCCATTTTTACACGGACCTATCGACATTAGGATCTTCTATCTTGGCGAGGAACGAACGAATGATGTCCAGATAATCGCTGGGGTTCTCCAATTGAGGATTGTGCGACGCATCCTTCACAATCTCCAGCTCAGAGCCAGGCACGAGCCGGTGATAGTACCTGGTGCTCTCCGGGCAGGCATCGTCATACTCGCCGCAGATGAAAAGGGTGGGAACGTCGATCCTGAGCCAACTGATCGGTGCAATCGAAGTTTTGCATATAACCGGTTATCTTGAAGTCCCTCCAACCCAGGAAATGGTCCGCGATCTCCCGAGAGCTCTTCGAATGCGCTCTTTTCATGCACTCAGGAGGCGGCTCCACCCGGCAAAGGTGCCGTCGGTTGTACGCTCGGACCGCGCGTTTGAACTCAGGCCTGGAGGTATCGCCTGACACCTCGCCCATGCGTACCGCCTCCCTGAGCTCTAAAGGCATCTGTTCCAGATATCTTCGCATGTCATCGTAGGAGCGCGGTATGCTCATGGAAGGGCTGGAAAGGACCATGCTCTTTACCCCTTGAGGCCTCAAGGACGCATAATAGTTCACCACCAGGATGCTCCCCCAGGAATGTCCGAACAGATGGACCTCTTCCAGGCCGAGGTGTTCCCGGATCAACACCACCTCTTCCACGAATCTCTCCAGCGTCCATAGGGATAGGTCGCTTGACCGGTCCGAGTTGCCGCAACCGAGCTGGTCGTAGAAGATGATCGGCCTCTCCTCGCCGAGCACCTGCATCGGCTCAAGGTAATCGTGGGGGAAACCGGGGCCGCCATGAACGACCAGCAGGGGAGCGCCCGGTCCATTTCCGACCACCTTGTACCAAACGCTCCCTCCGGTGACCTGAACGCGACCCTCACCCGATCTCGGTCCACTCATCGCGACAGCATCTGATTAGGTCACGATAAGATGTTCGGACGGTCCCAATTTCCTGCGAACATCAAACGGTCTTTGGTCCGACCGCTCCAACCTATATATCAGGCGTTACTATTGCCATCATAACGAAGGCAGGCCCATGATCAACGTCTATTTCGTCGGCACAGCGGGAAGCGGGAAGAGCACCCTGGTATACGCGTTCCAACAGTGGATGACGCTGCAGGGCCTGGACACGATAACGGTGAACCTCGACCCCGGGGCGGAGCAGATACCATACGAGCCAGACGTCGATATCAGGGACTGGGTCAAGGTCGAGGAGGTCATGAGGGATTACGGGCTGGGCCCGAACGGGGCGCAGATCGTGTGCGCGGACCTCATGGCCTTGAACTCCAAGGAGCTGGTCGAGACAGTGGAGAAGTTCCGCACCAACTACGTTCTCATCGATACCCCGGGCCAGATCGAGCTCTTCGCCTTCAGGCAGTCCAGCCAGGTGATCATAGACGCCTTGGGCAGGGACCAATCCTTCTTGGCATTCCTCTCCGACCCAGCATTGGCCAGGACCGCTTCGGGATATGTCTCGATGCTCATGCTCTGCGCCACCGTGCACTTCCGTTTCAACATCCCCTTCATCAACCTGCTCTCCAAGTCCGACACCTTGGCCGAGAAGGACCTGCTCCGCGTGCTCGACTGGTCGCAGGAGCCTGACGCATTATACGATGGCCTGATGCAGGAGCAGGCATCCAGCCGGAGCGTGCTCTCCAACGAGCTTTTCTATGCCCTGCAGAACATCGGGGTGTACCGGGAGTTGACCCCGGTATCGAGCGAGATCCCCTTTGGTCTGGAGGAATTGTACAACATCATCCAACAGTCATATGAGGGAGGAGAGGACCTCAGCAGGGATTGAGGCGCCAACGAGCGATATGACCGTTCGTCAACAGGTGAGCATATGTGGCCTTGGAAGAAGGAGGGTAAGGTGGAGAGGAGGAAGGTGGGGACATACCACTGCCCCAAATGCAACTCCACGAACATCGAACAGGAGGTGGCCCTGACCGGATACATCATCATCGGTCGTTCCCTGGTCTACCACTGTCACGATTGCGAGTATCGAGGGATGATCGATGCTGGGGGACTTATCCTTGGCCATCTCGAACAGCTCGCGCACCAGGCGGGCACCCTCTCCGATGTACTTCTGCACCAGCTCGGACCCGACCATGCGGATGAAGGTGGCGTTGGTCTGGTGGGCCACCGCTTTGGCGAGCAGGGTCTTCCCCGTTCCCGGGGGTCCGACCAGCAGCACCCCTTTCGGAGGCTCGATCCCCACGCGCTTGTACAGCTCAGGCCGGAGCAGTGGGTCCTCCACCGCCTCCCGGATCTCTCGTATCTGCTCCTCCAGGCCGCCGATGTCGTTATAGCTGATGGCGGGCTTCTCCACGATCTCCGCCCCGATGACGATGGGGTCCAAGGAGGCCGGCAGCACCGACATCACTGCCAAGGTCTGCTTGTTGAGAGCGACGCGCGCGCCGACGGTTATGTCCTCTGTAGGCACGTACTCCGAGGTGGAAACGATGAAGTCCGGGCCGGTCGAGCTCTTGACGATGACCCGGCCATCCACAAGGACGTCCTTTATGGAACCGATGATGAGCGGCGGGGACTTGAGGCGCTCCATCTCCGAGCGCATCCTCTTGATCTCCTTCTGCAGGCGGAATAGCTCGCTCTCGACATAGCGCTTCTCGCCTTCCACCCGCCTTACCTCTTCCAATAGCTCGGCGTTCTGTCTTTCCAGATGCTCCAGTTTCTGTTTCATCTCTTTGTAAAGATAATCGTCGAGCTGCTCATCGGTCACTATCACACCTCGTCAATTCCACTTTATTAAAGGGTTTGCTATTTTATCCTTTCGTGTTATTTCACAAACGATAGCATCCTTTCTGGACCCGGGTCAGGTCCAGCCGCATCGCTCGTTCATTTCTCCGAATGGAAAATTAACGTTCACAAGCCCTCCCTGCGTCCCGGCCCGGCTAGAAATTGAAAAAGATTATTAAAGTCGGGCCCGTTAGATGCGACCGGGTGAACGACTTGATCTGCGAGCTCTGTGGAAAGGAAACGACCAGGACCGACCCAGTGCAAATCGAGGGAACGACCTTGCGCGTTTGCAAGGATTGCTCCAAGTTCGGGGACCAGGCCAAGCAAGGGGCGAAGGAGCAACCGAGCAAGATCATCATCCAGTCGCGCCTGGAGAACCGGGAGCGGCGTATGAAGTCGAAGGACGTGTACGAGTCGGAGACGGTGAACGAACTGGCCGACGACTATCCTGAGCGCATCCGCCACGCCAGGGAGCAACATGGGTGGAACCAGGAAGAGCTGGCCCAGAAGATGAGCGAGAAGCACAGCCTGGTGCAGAAGGTGGAGCGGGGCGACATCAAGCCCGACGACGTCCTGGTGAAGAAGTTCGAGAAGACCTTGGGGGTCAGCCTGATGGAGAAGGTCTCCCTCGTCAAGCCGGAGAAGAAGGCGGTGGCGGGAAAGGGCATGACGCTGGAGGACTTCATCAAGACCAGCAAGAAGTGATGCCCCTCACTTCTTGAGAATTTCCTCTCTAGTGATGTCATAATACTTGGAGACGTCCATCCCCAGGTCCCTCGCCACGATCAGCGCGGCCACTTCGGGCACCACCCCAAAGCGCTCCTGCAGCTTGTTGATGCGGGAGACCACGTCCTTCTTCTTGATCTGGGTCTTCTGTGAGATGTCCTCGATGAGAACGGTAAAAAGTGGTACGTCAGCGACGGGGGCGGTACGCGTCTCTTGAGTCGGTCAAGGGCTGGGGCTCCTTGACCCCCTCGTTCTTCGAGGTCGGAGCGGCCCCGATCTCCTTGAGCACTTCGCTGGAGGGCTGGTAGTTCAGAGGTATGTCGATGGAGCGGTAATCGAAAGCGGGCTGGAGCATCCCCTCCTTGGTGATGAGCAGTCCGCTGGACTTGGCCGCGTCCAGGATCCTCTGGGCATCCTTGGCCTCGATCTTCGGGGCCTTCCCGGGGTCGCTCCAGCGCATATTGAAGAGCAAGGTGTTCAGGAACTCCTTCTCGGAGACCAGGTTCTTGCCCTTGCGCTTATAGACGATGGCGACCGTCCTCTCTAGCTCACCCATGGAAAACCCTCCGACAAGTCAGGCTCAGTGATGTCGCCACGCAATTTATTGATTGCCCTCGTCACCTCTTCCGGGCCTCCTTTGGACAAGCACCCAAAATTTGACCGGTGGAAAAGGACGGTAGCCAGAGGGTCATCTGATAGCCCAGCTCCATCATGATATAATCGTGGGCCGACGGGATATTATTATATAGAAGAACAAACATTCCAAGGCCGCATCTAGCGTTCAGGCTAGGATTTGTCTGTTAGATATGATTTAGGAGGTAAGTGAAATGGCAATGGGAAACACACCGATACTGATCCTCAGGGAGGGCACAAAGCGCGACAGGGGCAAGGACGCCCAGTTCAACAACATCCAGGCGGCCAGGGCCATCGCTGACGCGGTTCGCAGCACCCTCGGACCCCGGGGCATGGACAAAATGCTCGTGGATTCCATGGGGGACGTAACGATCACCAACGATGGGGTAACCATCCTGAAGGAGATCGATGTCGACCACCCCGCCGCCAAGATGCTGGTGGAGGTCGCCAAGACCCAGGATGAGCAGTGCGGAGATGGGACCACCACCGCCGTCGTTCTGGCCGGCGAGCTGTTGAAGAAGTCCGTCGACCTGGTCGACGCCAACGTACACCCCACCATAATCACCAACGGTTACAGATTGGCCGCCATCAAGGCCCTGGAGGTAATGGACTCTGTGGCCATGGACGTCGGGCCCAACGACAGGGAGACCCTGGTCAAGATCGCCCAGACCGCCATGATGAGCAAGCAGGTGGTCGGCTCCAAGGAGCTGATGGGCGACATATCCGTCGACGCGGTCCGCCGCGTCGCCGAGAAGGTCAGCGGCAAGTACGTCGTTGACATGGACAACATCCAGGTGGTCAAGAAGACCGGCGGTTCCATGGACGACACCACCCTCATCGAGGGCATCATCGTCGACAAGGAACCGGTACACCCGGCCATGCCCCGCCGCATCGAGAAGGCCAAGATCGCCCTGCTCGACGCCGCTCTGGAGATCAAGAAGACCGAGACCGACGCCAAGATCGAGATAACCGACCCCATGCAGATGCAGGCATTCCTCGACGAGGAGGAGAAGTATCTGCGCAAGATCGTGGAGACCATCAAGGCCTCGGGCGCCAACGCCGTCTTCTGCCAGAAGGGCATCGACGACCTGGTGCAGCACTTCCTCGCCAAGGAGAAGATCTATGCCGCTCGCCGCGTCAAGAAGAGCGACATGGAGAAGCTGGCCAAGGCCACCGGAGCCCAACTGATCACCAAGATCGACGAGCTCAACGCCGACGACCTGGGCAAGGCCGCCCTGTTGGAGGTCAAGAAGATCCAGGACGAGGAGATGACCTTCGTCACCGGTTGCAAGAACCCCAAGGCCCTGAGCATCCTGATCCGGGCCGGGACCCAGCACGTGGTCGATGAGATCGAGCGCTCCCTTGACGACGCCATGTCCGTGGTCGCCGTGGCCATCGAGGAAGGCCGCATGCTGACCGGCGGCGGTTCCACCGCTGTCGAGCTGGCCATGAGGCTTCGCGAGTACTCCGCCACCGTCGGCGGGCGCGAGCAGATCGCCATCGACGCCTTCGCATCCGCCATGGAGGTCATCCCGACCGCCCTGGCCGAGAACGCTGGCCTCGACCCGATCGACATCCTCATCGAGCTGCGCAAGGCCCACAAGACCGGCAAGACCCACTTCGGCCTGAACGTGTACTCCGGAAAGGTGGAGGACATGCTCAAGCTGAACGTCCTTGAGCCCATCTGCGTCGGAAGGCAGGCCATCATGTCCGCCACCGACGCTGCCGTCATGATCCTCAGGATCGATGACGTGATCGCCTCCAAGGGCGGTCCTGGCATGGGCGGAATGGGCGGAATGGGCGGCGGAATGCCTGGCGCGGGCGAAGACGACTAAACACATTCCATAGGGAGGGGCAAAGGCCCCTCCCATCACAAACCTATTAACCCAGGATTCCCCAATAAGATTTTAAAAAAATGGTCAGGATGGGCAATAAAATGGTCGAGGACGCTGACGAGAGCGGCGAAGAGGCCATCACCAGCGAGGGGAACGAGCTGGAGGAGTTGCGCAAGGAGCTGGACGACACCCGACAGGTCTCTGGCGACAGAGAACGCCAGGAGCCGGGAGGTGCTGGACATGGCCAAGCGCATCCAGGCCGACTTCGACAATTACAAGAAGAGGGTCGGTCCGGGAGAGGGAGGACATCGTCCGGGCGGCCAACGACAAGCTCGTCCTGGAGCTCCTCAGCACGCTCGACGACCTGGACCGGGCCACCGAGACCGATTGGGACGAGGCCGAGCTGCGCGCCGGCATCGGGCAGATAAGAAGCAACTTCCTATCATTACTGAAAGGACATGGCCTCAGGGAGATCCCCAACGAAATGTTCGACCCCCAGTACCACGAGGCATTCTCGGTGGGCGAGGGAGAGGACGGGGCCGTCATAGAGGTCTATCAGAAGGGCTATTGCCTCGGCCCGAGGGTATTGAGGCATTCTAAAGTCAAAGTGGGAAAGAGCAAGGAGAAAGGTGAGTAAAATGGCTAAGATCATCGGAATAGATCTGGGCACGAGCAACTCAGCCGCAGCCGTCATGGAGGGCGGTCGACCGAGCATCATCCCCAGCGCCGAGGGCACCAGCATCGGTGGCAAGGCTTTCCCGTCCTACGTGGCGTTCACGAAGGACGGTCAGTTGTTGGTGGGCGAACCGGCCCGCCGTCAGGCCGTCTCCAACCCGGAGGGGACCATCGCCGCGATCAAACGCAAGATGGGGACCGACTACAAGGTCTCCGCGGTCGGCAAAGAGTACACCCCCCAGCAGATATCGGCCTTCATCCTGCAGAAGATAAAGCGCGATGCCGAGGCCTATCTGGGCGAGACCGTCACCAAAGCGGTCATCACCGTGCCGGCCTACTTCAACGACAACCAGCGCACCGCCACCAAGGACGCCGGCGCCATCGCCGGACTGGAAGTGGTGCGCATCATCAACGAACCCACCGCGGCGGCCTTGGCATACGGTCTGGACAAGACGGGCAAGGCCCAGAAGATCATGGTCTTCGACCTTGGCGGCGGTACGTTGGACGTGACCATCATGGACTTCAGCGAGGGCGTCTTCGAGGTCATCTCCACCAGCGGCGACACGCAGCTGGGCGGGACGGACATGGACGAGACGCTCATCCGTTACGTAGCATCCACCTTCCGCAAGGAGAGCGGCATCGACCTCACCGCCGACAAGATGGCCATGTGGCGCGTGCGCGAGGCCTGCGAGAAGGCCAAGATCGAGCTCAGCACCACCATGCAGACCGAGATCAACCTGCCGTTCATCTCCGCCGACGCCACAGGGCCGAAGCACCTCTCCATGAACCTGAGCCGAGCCACCCTGGAGGAGCTCATCCGCCCCATTGTGGAACGCTGCCGGGGTCCAATGATGAACGCCCTGAACGACGCCAAGCTCACCGCGGACAAGGTGGACTCGGTCATCCTCGTGGGCGGTCCGACCCGCATGCCCATGGTGCAGAAGTTCGTGGAAGGTTTAGTGGGCAGCAAGATCCAGCGCGGCGTGGACCCGATGGAGTGCGTGGCCATGGGCGCGGCCATCCAGGCCGCCGTCCTATCTGGCGAGGTGAAGGACGTCCTCCTGCTCGATGTGACGCCCCTCTCGCTGAGCATCGAGACCTTGGGCGGCGTGGCGACGAGGCTCATCGAGCGCAACACCACCATCCCTACCCGCAAGTCGCAGGTCTTCAGCACCGCGGCGGACGGGCAGTCCAGCGTGGAGATCCACGTCATGCAGGGGGAGAGGCCCATGTCCCATGACAACACCTCGCTGGGCCGTTTCATTCTCTCCGGCATCCCTCCCGCGCCGCGGGGCATGCCTCAGATAGAGGTCACCTTCGACATCGACGCCAACGGCATAATCAACGTCACCGCCAAGGACCTAGGCACGGGGAAGCAGGCCGCCATCACCATCACCGCCAGCACCAAGCTCTCCAAGGAGGAGATCGAGCGCATGGTCAAGAACGCGGAGCAGTTCGCCGATCAGGACAAGACGCAGAGGGAGAAGGTGGAGACCACCAACCAGGCGGAGCAGCTCGTCTACACCACCGAGAAGGCGCTTGCAGGAACTGGGCGCCCAGGTCACCAACGAGGAGCGGGTCAAGGTGGAACAGGCGGTCAGCGCTCTCAAGGACGAGATAAAGAAGGGCGACACCGCATCCATCAAAGCGAAGATGGACGCCCTCTCCAAGGAGTTCTATGCCATCTCCACCCGCATCTATCAGAACGTGCAGCACCAGCAGCAGCAACAACAGCAACAGCAGCAGGCCCCGGGCGGCCAGCAGAACCCGGACGGCTCGGTGGACGCCGAGTACAAGATCATCGACGACGATGACAAGAAGTAGGAAAGCTGAGACCTGATGGCCGACAAGCGCGATTACTATGAGGTCCTGGGGGTCCCCAAGGACGCCAACGCGGAGGACATAAAGAAGGCCTACCGCCAGTTGGCCCGCCAGTACCACCCGGACGTGACCAAGGAGGACCCCAAGATGGCGGAGGAGCGCTTCAAGGAGATCTCCGAGGCCTACGAGGTGCTGGTGGACACGGAGAAGCGCGCCTTTGTACGACAAGTACGGCCATGCCGGGGTGCAGCCCCAGTTCCGCGAGGGGAACTTCACCTGGAACGATTTCAGCCACGCCTCCGACCTAGGGGACATATTTGGGGACATGGGCTTCGGCTTCGGCGGGGACCTGTTCGACATGTTCTTCGGCGGGGGAAGGCGCCGGGGTCCGAGGCAGGGCAACAATCTCCGTTACGATATCGAGATCACGCTGGAGGAGGCCTCGTTAGGGATGGAGAAAGAGGTCACGGTGCCCATCTCCTCCAAGTGCGAGGATTGCGACGGCACCGGGTCCAAGAGCAAGCGCTCCACTCGATGCCAAGCTTGCGGCGGTCAAGGCCAGGTGCAACGCGTGGAGCGTCGCGGGCCGGTGCAGTATGCCAACATCGTCACCTGCCCGACCTGCCGGGGACTGGGGAAGGTGGTGTCGGACCCCTGTCCCAAGTGCAATGCCATCGGGTATGTCCGAAAAAGCAGGACCATATCCCTCACCGTCCCCAAAGGGGTCGACACGGGCATGACCTTCCGCGTGCCAGGCGCAGGCGAGCCCAGTCAGAACGGCGGCCCGCCCGGCGACCTGTTGGTCGTGGTGCATGTGAAGGAGCACGAGCTCTTCAAGCGGGACGGGGCCAACATCTACATGAACTGGCCCATAGGTTTCGCCGAAGCAGCCCTCGGTGCCAAGCTCGAGGTGCCCACCCTCCATGGCCAGGCCGAGCTCTCCGTTCCGGCCGGCACCCAGACCGACACGGTGTTCCGTCTCAAGGGCTCCGGGCTGGAGGTCTTCGGGGGCCGGGGCAAGGGCGATCAGTTCGTCCAGGTCAAGGTCCAGGTGCCCAAGAAGCTCACGACGGAGCAGAAGGAGCTGTTGCGCAAGTTCGCCGAGCTCGACGAGACGAAGAAGGGATTCTTCTCCCGTTTCGCCCACAGCAAGTAGGCTGACCATGTCTTAGCACGGCATCGAAAAGGATTATGAATCGCTGAAACCTGGGGCTCTCTGCTTCGAGGTGTCAGTCCACGGTAGGTTTTCCTGGGACCAAAGGGTCGCTACAAGGCTTCGACCGCCGCATCTGGATCCTGTTCTACGGCAGGATAGCGACAGCGGCGGGCTTCTGCCTGGCCATCCCCTTCCTGTCGCTCTACCTGCACAACGAGCTGGGCATCACCATGTCGGTGGTGGGCCTGGTGCTGTTGGTGGCGACGTTGATCGGTTCCATGGGCCAGATAGTCGGTGGCGAGCTCGCTGACCGCTACGGGCGGCGAAAGGTCATGCTGCTCGGTCTGGCATGGCGGGCGGTGGCGTTCCTGCTCATCAGCTTCGCCATCGGTGCCGGGGCGGACTATCTGCTCCTGGCCGGACTGATAACTCTCAGCTCCTTCGGTGGTTCCATGTTCGACCCCGCCTCGAACGCGATGATAGCGGACGTGGTGGAGCCCTCCAAGCGGTTGGAGGCGTACAGCTTCCTGCGCATCGCCCAGAACATCGGCTGGGCCCTGGGCCCGATGATCGGCGGCATTCTGACCATATGGGTGTCGTTCAGCACGCTCTTCCTCCTCGGTTCCATCGCCACCATGTGCGTGACGGTCTTCCTTTACCTGTACATCGAGGAATCGCTGCGCCCTGGACAGGCCACGCAGCGCTTCAGTCTGAGGGACATCGGGCACGTGACCTCGGACCGCACCTTCATGACCTATTGCATGGTCTCGATCCTGCTGTTCATCATGTTCGGGCAGATGTCGTCCACCTATGCGGTGTTCAGCACGGACACGCTGGGCCTGAGCACGCCAGAGGTGGGCTACCTCTGGGCCTGGAACGGCCTGTTGGTGATCGTCCTGCAGTTCCCCATCGCCCGTTGGGTGTCGCCCTACAAGATGTCCAGCGTGATGGCGCTGGGGGCGCTGCTCTATGCCGTGGGCTATGGCATCACGGGCTTCGCCACTGGCTTCCTGTTCCTGCTCATGAACATGTCCATCATCACCTTCGGGGAGATGGTGGTGTCGCCGGCGGCGATGAACCTCACCGCCAACATGTCCCCGGAGAACGAGCGCGGTCGCTATATGGGGGTGTTCGGCCTCTTCTCCTCCATCGGCTTCAGCATGGGCCCCTTCGCCGGGGGCGTGATCATGGACACGGTGACGCAGAACGATGTCCTGATGTGGGCCGCCATCGGTTCCTTCGGCGTCCTCGCCGCGCTGGGCTATTTGTTCCTGGGGCGGCGCCTCAGCGCCCAGAAGAACTCCGCCGTCGGTGCGTGAGGTGGGGAAATGACCAAATTGTTCCCCAAGGGCTATGACCGGCGCATCTGGATACTGTTCTATTCCCGCCTCATCGACGGGGTGGGCTTCAGCATCATCGGGCCGTTCCTGGCCCTGTTCATGTACCAGAGCCTGGGGGTCTCCATGGCCATGGTGGGCCTGGTGCTGCTGATGGCCGGTCTGGCCGGTGCAGGCGGAAGCCTCGTCGGCGGCCTGATGGCCGATCGTTACGGTCGATGGGGGGTCATGACCTGGTCCATGCTGTTGCGCTGCGTCACCTTCCTGGTGCTGGCGTTCCAGGTGTCCCTCTGGCCCGACGTGCTGGGGGTATCGATCACCCTCACGTTGAGCTACTTCTTCGGTGGCGTCTTCGACCCGGCGAACAATGCCATGGTGGCGGACCTGGTGGAGCCGGCGAAACGGCTGGAGGCGTACGGCCTGATGCGAGTGGCCTGGAACCTGGGCTTTGCCATCGGTCCCATGATCGGCGGCATATTGGTGGCCTGGTCGTTCCTATGGACCTTCGTCATCAGCGCCGTGATATCCCTGCTCGCCGCCTTAGTGGTGGCTTTCTTCCTGAGCGAGACCTACGTGCCCAAACCGAGGGAGAAAGGACCGGGACTGCTGAAGAGCATCGGTTCGGTGAACAAGCTCTTCCTGGTCTTCTGCTTCGTGCTCATGCCCATGTTCATCATGTCCGGCCAGTTCGGAGTGATCTACGTGGTCTTCGCCAACGAGAGGGTGGGCATCGACACCGTCACCATCGGGGCGATCTTCGCCTTGAACGGCCTGATGGTGGTGCTGCTGCAGTTCCCGATCGCACGCTGGCTGGAGGGGCGTAACTACTATCTGGCCATGGCCGGCGGGTCGCTGCTCTACGCGGTCGGCTACCTGGCCATAGCCCCCATCTCCAACGGTCTGGGCCTGGCCCTCACCATGGTCATCATCACCTTCGGGGAGATGGTGGTGGTCCCGGTCGCCACCAACCTCACGGTGGAGATGTCCCCGGAGGACCAAAGGGGCAAGTACCTGGGCATCTTCGGCC
Source organism: Methanomassiliicoccaceae archaeon (assembly GCA_963789555.1). GTDB lineage: Archaea > Thermoplasmatota > Thermoplasmata > Methanomassiliicoccales > UBA472 > JACXTP01. The sequence continues at coordinate 134,808 of CAWBKY010000007.1, forward strand.
TGTTCGCTTCGGTGGGCTGGTTCGCCTCCTCGCTGGTGGGCGGCATCATGTATGACAACATCTCCTCGGGCTGGGTGCTGTGGGGGGTCGTGGCCTTCCTCGGGGTGGTGACGGCGGTGGGCCTGCTGCCATTGGCTTTGAGGGCCAAGCGCATGTCGGCAAAGAATTAAGTGGGATCGGGGGCCAGTTAAGAGCAGATGCGCATCATCGGCGTCATGACCGAGGACTTCCAGTTCTACTATCGCTTGGTCCGCAGGCTCAAGGAGAGGGACGAGCCGTTCGTTTCGCTGGGCTTCGAGGACGCCCTGCCCTACAACATCGGGGCGATAATCACCACGCCCAACGAGGTGGCCCGGGCGCCCCCCATCCTGGTGGTCGCCTCCGAAGACCCGGAGGCGGCCATAAACCAGGCCAAGGTGATGATGCAGGGGAGAAGCTTCAAGGTCTTGGTGGTCGGCATCGACCCGGGTCGGACCACGGGCATCGCGGTGGTGGGCAACGGAAAGGTGCTTTTGACCGATACGGTAGGATGGCCGGAAAAGGCGGTGGCGGCGGTGGAGCGGATGATCGCCGGTCTGGAATACGAGGAGCTGCTGGTGCGGATCGGGCATGGCGACCGCACGGTGCGCAACCGCATCATCCAGTCGCTATGGGGCCTGGCGGACCGAGTGGAGATAGTGGACGAGACGAACACCACCCGACGCACCCTGGTCCCCGACATCGATGCCGCCATCCTCATATCCCGGACCATGGGGGAGGAGCTGGAATCCGCCCCCGCCATCGACCCGACGCCCGGAGAGGTCCGCGAGGTGAAGAGACAGTCCCGGCTGGCAAGCGATGGCTCCTTCACCATAACCACCGAGCTGGCAAGGCGAGTGGCCAAGGGCGAGCTGACCATGGACGAGGCCCTGGCCTGGCATGCCTCTCGGAAGGACCGACGTAATAAGTGATGCCAGGGCCTAGAACGCCACCCGGGTGAAAGCCGGCACCTTGGCCAGGACCATCCCCTCGATGATCATCGGGTTGATCTTCTGGGCCACCGTCAGGGCCTGCTGCAGCTTGGCATCGTTATCGGCATAGAGCGTCAGGATCTTTTCCCCGGCGTCGACCTTGTGGCCCACCTTCTTGTGGATCTCCAGTCCCGCTCCCTTGTCCCGGGGCGAGCCCGCTGCCCTGGCCACCTTCACTATGTCCCTGTTCTTCACCTTGTTCACATAGCCAGATTTGGTGGCCAGGACATCCACGGAATACTTTCCCACCGGGATGTCATCGGCCTTGATGTCCGCGTTCCCGCCTTGGGCGGCCACGATCTCACGGAACTTGGCCAGGGCCTTTCCGTTCTCCAGCAGCTCCCTGGCCCTGACCTCCCCATGGTTGTAGCCTTGGCCCATGTCGAAGAGCATGCCTGCCAATGCCACCGCTTTCTCGATGACGCTGTTGGGTTCCTTCGCCCCTTCCAATATGGAGATGGCCTCGCGGGCCTCCAGGGCCGCCCCTATGGCCCGGCCCACCGGCTGACCGCCATAGGTGATGGCGCACTCCACCCGGATGCCCAGCAATTCGCCGAGCTCGATGAAGTCCTTGGCATAGGTCTTGGCCTTCTCCATGTCCGGTACCTTGGTCCCCTCTCCCATCGGTATGTCCATGAGCAGGTAGTCCGCCCCCACGGCCTTCTTCTTCGACATGACCGAGGCCAGGAGCTGGGCGTGCGGGTCGATGCCCAACGGGTATTCGGCGCGGATGATGACGTCGTCGGCCGGTGCGAGGTTCAGCGAACCCCCCCAGGCCAGTACGCCTCCCACGCTCTCGGTGATGTTCTTCAGCTGCGTGGCGCTCAGGTCCACGTCACAGAAGGTCTCCACGATGTCCGCCGTGCCAGCGGCGCTGCTGATGGCCCGGGAGGAGGTCTTGGGGATCAGATAGCCCCCCGCGGCGATGATCGGTACTATGATGAGGCTCACCTTGTTCCCTGGGCAACCACCGATGCTGTGGTGGTCGAAGATGGGGCCTCGGTCGAACTTGATGACGTCCCCGGTCTCCACCATGGCACGGGTGAGGTCAGCGGTCTCCCGGATGTTCATCCCTCGGATGTGCAGCGAGGTCACGTAAGCGGAGAGCTCCACCGGGGAGAGGATGTGCTGGGCTATGTCCCCCACCAACGTATAGATCTCGTCCTTGGACAGCTCCAGGCCGTCCATCTTGCGGCGGATGATGTCCACGCTCTCTGGCTTGGACGCCGCCACCACCTCCAATGGCTCCATGTGCTCCGGCCCGAAGTTCTTGAACGTCGCCCCCATGAGGCCGATCTCCCCTCTCTGGATGACGGTGTCCGAGGTGTTCACGATGGCCACTGCGCTATTCCCCTCATGGGTTATGCGCACCCGGTCCATCTCCCTGAGGCCGAGCTCCGCCGCATCATCGTCGTTCAACAGGGCGGTCAGCTCGCCAGTGTCGACGTCCACATACTTGGCCTTCAGCTTCATGCCGAACCCCACCTTTCCAACGCCATGCGGAGCTCCCGATGGTCCTTGGCGTACTCCTCCGCCGTCAGGCCGAGGTAGCCCGCCTCCACCGCTTGGGCCATGGCCATGGCCCCGCCCCGCACGCCCAGAGGATGACCGGAGACGCCACCGCCGGCCTGGCATTGCAGGTCCTTGCCGGCGATCCTGATGAGGGCAGGGATCATGCCCGGCTGCAGCCCTCCCGAGGCCACTGGCATCATCGGCCTGTAAGGAACCTCCGAGTTAAGGCACATGTCGCGGTACACGAGGTCGTGGCTGGCCTCGCCCTTCATCTTGCCCACTCCGAAGGTGCCGATGTGCAAAGCGTCACCACCGCACATGCGGGTCAGCTTGGCGAAGACCTTCATGGAGATGCCGTGGTCCTTGTTCCGGGTCATGGCCCCATGCATGGTGCGGTGCACGTGGATGGGCAGCTTGATGGACGGGTCCTCCGCCAGGACCTGCACCGCCCCGAAGCCGCAGGTTAGGACGTCCACCATGATCTGCGAGGCGCCCAATTCCTGGGCCCGCTCCGCCACCTCCAGGATCTGGTGGCCGTTGGTGCTGACGTTGATGGCATGGATCATGATATGGCCGGACTCGCTCCTCACCCGGTCCAGGGCGTCGGCGATGGCCACCACCCGCTCCTCCAGCGGGCAGAACCTCTGGTTGGAGAGCGTCTCATCGTCCTTGCCGTTGGTCAGCCCGCCCATCCCCGCCTCGTACACATAGGCCGCGGTCTCCTCCGGGCTCAGGCCGATCTTCGGTTTGACTATGGTCCCCACCAACGGCCTCTCCGGCCGCTTCAATATCTTCCGTAGGCCTTCCACCCCGAACTTGGGCCCTTTGAACTCCCTCAGCATCGATCTCGGGAAGATGACGTCCTCCAAACGGACGCCCTCGATGGAATCCAGGCCGAAGAGGTTGCCGGCCACTATGCTCAGCACTTGCGGGACGCCTCCGATGTCCAGGCTGAAATCCTCCTCCGGGAACGCGATCTTGGCGACGTTGCCCTCGATCTCGATGACCTTGCCGCTGCGCTTGAGGAAGTTCTCCTCCTTGAGCGTGCTGATCTCGGTCCAGGTCCCGGTGGATTGTTCGGTGGCGATGGCCGCCGCCGCCTCCCTCATGGTCATCTGGGTGCTCTTGATCTTATAGACGCACACGACATGCGCGTCCAGGTCGATCTTCTCGCCGAGGTGCAAGTACTTGTCCGAATAGCTCTGAGGCGTTGTCATTTCGTTCACTCTGTGAAAATGGATTCCTGACCGAACTCACGCACGATGATCTCGTAGGCGGCGTATGGGGGCACCACGCCTATCTCGGTTATGATGGAGTCGATGTACTCCGGCGGGGTGGCGTCGAACACCGGGTTGAAGACGCGCACTGAGGACGGCACCTCGCCAGGCTTGACCACCTCCAGCGAATCGCGCTCCTCTATCTCCACCATCTCCCCCATCATGGTGCGCGGCGAGAACTTGAACGTCTCGGCGCAGACATAGAACGGGACGCGGGCCTCATGGGCCGCCAGCGCCAGCTGGGAGGTGCCGATCTTGTTGATGACCGCACCGTTGGAGGCGATGGTGTCGGCCCCGACCACGACCGCGTCCATGTCCTTCATGACGTGCCGCACCGCCGAATCGATGATGAGGGTCACGTCCACCCCGGCCTTGCTCAACTGGTTGGCGGTCAGTATGCCCTGCCTCCACGGCCTGGACTCGGTGGCGAAGGCCTTGATGTGCTTTCCCTGCCGCTGGGCGGTGGTGATGACGCTGAGGGCCGCCTGGCTGTTGCAGTGCGTCATCACACGGTCCCCTTCCTTCAATCGGTTGGCGCCGTTCCTCCCGATGAGGGCGACCGCCTCCTCGGAGCGCTTGATGAAGACCGTGGCGTTCCTGACCACCATCTGGCGCAGTTCTTCGCCATCCTTCTGGTGGTTCATGCCCTTGAGGACGAACTGAACGCCGTTCCACAGGGATATGGCGGTCGGTCTGGAGGCCAGGAGCACCTCGCGGGCGGCCAATAGACTTTGGCGCATGCCTTCGGCATCATCACCATCATAGTCCTCTCGCCTCCTCGCACAGGGCCCGGGCCGCCTGGCGCGCTATCTCCGCGGCTCCGCGCACCTCCATGGACCTGATCCTTTCGGCCGTCTCCTTGGCGTTCATTTCCTCGCCGCCCTATTGGAGGGAGGGAGTCATAAACATTACCTTGCCAGATGTTGCCTTGGATAACCATGGTTCAGTCGCCGCAACGCCCTTTCCAGCCCTGCCAATGGGAGCGTGTTCAATACCTGGTCCGGACCGACCCACCCCCGCCTCGCCTGCGCCACGCCATACACCATGTTGTCCAGATGGGAGGGGTGATGGGAATCGGTGTTCACCACCAGCATGTTGCCGTTGTCCCGGGCCATACGACAATGCCTGTCGTTCAGGTCCAGGCGCTCCGGGAACGAGTTGACCTCGAGGAAGACCTGCTTGGCCTTGGCCTCGTCCAGCAGCTTCTCCATGTCCACCGGGTAGGCCTCCCGTTGGCCGATGGCCCGGCCGGTGGGATGGGCCAGGATGTTGAGATGGTCATTGGAGAGCGCGGTCAGCAAGCGTGCCGTCATCTCCGTCTCGCTCATCTTGAAACGGGTATGCACCGCGCCGATGACATAGTCCAGCTCCGCCAGGACCTGAGAGGGGTAGTCCAGCTTGCCCCGTTCGTCGATCTCCACCTCCGCCCCTATGAGGACATGGATCCCTCCCAAGGAGGCGGTCAGGGCGCGGGCCTTCTCCACATTCTGCCGCAGACGCCCCACATCCAAACCGTTGGCGATGCGCAGCGATTCCGAATGGTCGGTGATGCCTACGTAATGATAGCCCTTCGCCATCGCCGCCCTGGCCATATCCTCCATGGACATGGCCCCGTCGGATGCCTCGGTGTGCATGTGCAGGTCGCCCTTGATATCGCTCATCGAGACCAGTTCGGGCAGGGCGTGCCGCTCGGACAGCTCTATCTCTCCCTGGTCCTCCCGCATCTCCGGGGGCATGATGTCCATGCCTAAGGCCAGGTAGACCTCCTCCTCGGTCGCCGACGCCACCAACTGGTCCGTGTCCTTGAGGAAGAGCCCGTACTCGTTCAGCTTGTAACCTCGATCGATGGCGCGGGAGCGGAGCTTGACGTTGTGCTCCTTGGAGCCGGTGAAGTAGAGGAGCGCGGCCCCATAGCTGCCCGCCTCGACCACCCGAAGGTCCACCTGGGTGCCGTTGGCGAGCCTCACCGCCGATTTCGTCGGTCCCTTGGCCAACACCTCTTCTACCTCGGGATAGGATACGAAGACATCACTGGCCCGCTCCGGCCTGTCCGTCCCCACCAGGATGTCGATGTCGCCGATGGTCTCCTTCATGCGACGCAGGCTGCCCGCCACGCTCACCATGTCCAGGCCCCCCTTCTCCCTCAAGTAGGAAACGATGCCCGCCGCCACAGGGTGGGCGTAGCCCAGCAACATCCGCCCCTGGTTCCGCTCCAAGAACTCGACCCCCTTGAGGATGTTCTCCTCGGTCCGGTCCCCGAAGCCCTTCAGTCGGCGGATGCGATGCTGCTCCGCCGCCACCTTGAGGTCCTGGACATTGGTCACCCGCAGCTCGGTGTACAGGCGCATGGCGGTCTTCGGGCCGATCTCCGGGACATCCATGACCTGCATCAGGCCGGCAGGGAACTCGTCGTGCAGCTCCTTCAGATAACGCAGCTCCCCGGTCTCTATGATCTCCTTCACCTTGGCCTCTATGGCCTCGCCGACGCCCGGAATGTCCTTGAGCTGGCCCCTTTTGTAGACTTCCACTATGTCCTCTTGTGAGGGACTCGATGTTGCGAGCGGCCTTGCGGTAGGCCTGGGGCTTGAAGCGCTCTTCCTTCAGCTCTAGAAGGTCCGCTATCTCGTAAAGGATGCCCGCCACCTTCTCGTTCATCATCGCATTGCTATCATTGGCCCGACATCATCATATCGGTTTCGGGCAAAGTTACTTGTTCCAGCGCCTCCCAATCCCCGGGTCGAGGGAGAACCGATCATGAAACTCACCTTCCTGGGGACCAACGGGTGGTTCGATTCCGATACTGGCAACACCGTATGCGCCATGATAGAGACCAAGGAGCGGTACATCGTGTTGGACGCGGGCATGGGCATCCATCGTCTGGACCAGTACATGATGGGATGCAAGCCGGTGGACCTCTTCCTGAGCCACTTCCACCTGGACCACATCGCGGGGCTTCATTGCATCATGAAGTTCGTATTCCTGCCCAAGATGCGCATCATCGGCCAACCTGGGACCAGGGCCATCTTGGACCGGGTCATGGGGCAGCCGTTCACGGTGGCCTTGGACCAGATGCCCTTCCCCGTGGAGGTGATGGAGCTGGAAGAGGGCTGGCACGACATCGGGTACAAGGTGGAATGCCGTCTGCTGGACCACGTCTCACCCTGCTTCGGTTATCGCATCGAGGTGGACGGAAGGAAGATAGCCTATTGCACCGACACCGGGGAGACGGAGAACATCGTGAGGTTGGCCCAGGATGTGGACCTGCTCATCTCAGAATGCGCCTTCAAGCGGGGCCAGACCAATCCCAGGTGGCCCCACCTCAACCCTGACCTCGCCATCTCCCTGGCGCGGAAGGCGGGGTGCCAACGCCTGGCGCTGACCCATTTCGACGCCCAGCGCTACCAGACCCTGGAGGAGAGGAAGGAGATAGAATCGCTCAAGGACGGGTTCCCCGGCCTCATCGTGGCCTACGACCGCCTGCAGGTCGAGCTCTGAGCCATATCTAGGCTTTATATCTGGGCAGCTGCAATTTCTTCCTGGGAGAGGCAATGAGCGAGCAGAACCCTTACGATAATGCGGTCAAACACGTGGACCGGGTGGGCCACATGCTGGGCCTCAACGAGTGCATGATCGAGATCCTCAAGAGGCCCAAGCGCGAGCTGACCGTGAATTTCCCTGTACGCATGGACGATGGCCGGGTGAAGAACTATGTGGGCTACCGGGTGCAGCACAACTCGGCGCGCGGGCCTTGCAAGGGAGGGATCCGCTACCATCCCAACGTCAGCTTGGACGAGATGCGGGCCTTGGCCATGTGGATGACCTGGAAGTGCGCGGTGGTCGGGATACCCTTCGGTGGCTCGAAAGGGGGCGTTATCTGCAACCCCAAGGAGATGAGCCGATCCGAGCTGGAACGGTTGACGCGCCGTTTCGCCTCGGAGATACAGATCATCATCGGGCCGAAGGCGGACATACCCGCCCCCGACGTCTACACGGACGCGCAGACCATGGCCTGGATGATGGACACCTATAGCACCAACGTAGGATACTCCGTACCAGGGGTGGTGACGGGGAAACCCATCGAGATCGGCGGTTCCCGAGGTCGGGACGAGGCCACCTCCCGAGGCATCATGTATGTGGCCCATCAGGCGGCCCGAAAGCGCGGCCTGGACATCAAGGGGGCCAAGGTGGTGGTGCAAGGCTTCGGGAACGTGGGATGGAACGCGGCTCGCCTGCTCGCCACCGAGGCTGGCTGTAAGGTCGTGGCGGTGAGCGATTCCAACGGCGGGATCCATGACCCGCAAGGTTTGGACCCGGTCCTGGTGATGGAGCACAAGAAGCGCACAGGCTCGGTGGAGGGTTATGGCCGCTCGGAGAGCATCAGCAACGAGGGGCTTCTGGAGCTGGAGTGCGACATCCTGGTCCCGGCGGCCCTGGAGAGTCAGATAACCAAGGCCAACGTCGAAAGGATCAAGGCCTCCATCGTGGTGGAGGGGGCCAACGGGCCGACGACCCCCGAGGCCGACGAGGTCCTTTGGCAGAGGGGGGTCATGCTGGTGCCGGACATCCTCGCCAACGCTGGTGGCGTCACCGCCTCCTACTTCGAGTGGGTGCAGGACCTCCAATACTTCTTCTGGACCACGGAGGAGGTCAAGCAGCGCCTCAAGACGATCATGGACGATTCGTTCGAGAGGGTGCATACGGCGGCACAGAAGGCGAAGGTGGACATGCGCACCGGCGCCAACATGCTGGCGATAAAAGAGGTGGCCCGCGCCATCGAACTGAGGGGGCTCTTCCCTTAGATCATTCCATGACCTGCAGCTCGCTCTCCAGCTGCCTCATCTCGTTCGACTGTAGGCTGGCAGGGTCCACCGGGATGATGAGGACGGCCCGGAACATGTAGACGTCGTCCTTGAGCTTCTGCAGCCATTTGAGCACGGTGAGGAAGTCGCTGTTGGTGACAAGGTAGTTGAAACCGTCCAGCAGCACCACCGCCCCCTTGCCGTTGTTGGCCATGAGGAACCTCTTGATCCCGGTGTACAATGGGCTGGTGTCATTGGGCGCGAAGCAGCGCTCCTTGTCCGCCTCGGGGAGATTGTCCAACTTGGTGAGCCAGAAAATATTGCAGCCCTGGGGCACCTTGCGGGCGGTCTGTTCCGGGGGACTGCGACTGACGCAAAGGCCCGGCGCGCCGCAGTCCATGACCTGCTTGAAGGCCATGTAACCCTTGGTGGCGCCACGTTCCTTGATGACCACGGTCATGGAGGGGGAGACGCCCACCGTCGACTCAGCGCACTGGGCCACGTCCTCCTCCATCAGGTCGATCCCAGTGCTCTTCAAGATGGCCTTCTTCTTGGCCCGCACCTTGTCCGGGACATTCCCCCGCTCGCTGCGCACCAGGAGCATCAGTTCCGCCACCGAGTAGCCGCGTTTGGTGGCGAGCGATACGACCTCGTCATAGGTCTGTCTCATGCCGTCCTCGTACCCCTTGATGTAACCTTTGGCGTACGTCTCCTCGTCGGTCATTTTCCCTGTCCCCGTATGGGCCAGGCCCATCATCAATCTATTTGCCTGCGGTCTCGGCCCCTTAAAGGTTATCTAGCTTTGGGCCCATCATGCCGGACATATGGGCAAACGCTTCCGATTGCGGGGGGTAAAGTCCACCCCCAAGACCCTGGAGAAGGACCTTCTGGACAACGCGAGGAGGTTGGCCGAGAATCCCTCCCAGCTCATCCCCAAGCAGGTGGGCGAGGAGTGCCGCCGTTGCAAATGGCCCAAGCTGGAGAAGAAATTGGCCAAGGTGCAGCGCTTCAAGGACGACCAGGACAAGCTGGTCAAGCTGGCATCGAAGGGCGACCAACTGGTGCGCGCCTATGCCGCCACCATATCCCTGGCCGCGGCCGGCAAGGTCCCCTACCTATCCTCAGCGCAATTGCCCGTGGGCGAGGTGTCCTATGCGACAAGGGGCGTGGTGGACAAAGAGAAGCTCATCGCCCTGCAGCACTTCGATGACCCGGACCTGCGCCTATTGGCCTACTGGGAGATGGCCCGGGACAAGGACCTTCACATCTATTCCACCGAGAAGGGACTGTACTGCTCGGCCACCGGGCCCAACGCCCCGGAAGAGTATGTTAACGAGCTCATGTCCAACCTGGATTACGACCTCAAGGAGGGTTCCTGCCCGCACCCGAACAACACTATGCTGGTCATCGGATGGGTCTCCCCCAAGAGACAGGTGAGGGTATGCCGCGAGTGCGCTGGGAAAGGGAACATCATCACGGACCTCTCCGCCCGCATCGCCGCGCCGGACCACACTGACGATTTCAACGTCTCCGTCCAGGTGCGCTTCCATTGCAACGAGCCGGACCCTGGCAACTGTCAATCGGAGAAGGACATCACGTTGAGCAAGGACCTGACCTCCCGTTATATGAAAGGGGAGCTGAGCGACCAAGAGTTCCTGGTCCAGGCCGTGGAGGAGCACCTGGCCAACCTTAAGGCGGCCGGGCGGGTGTACGTGGCGGGCCAGGAATGCTTCGGAAAGGACATGGAAGGGTTCTTGGACAACATCAAGGGGAGCGACCTGGAGCGATCGGCCTTGGCCGGCATAGTGCGCAAGAAGGGACTGGTGGTGGTCTCGGAGAGCAACCAGGCAGGCAAGATCCTGACCGACCTTTGGGACCAGCACAAGACCGACATATTGACCCAGGTATCCTGTCCCGAGGTGGCGGCCCAGTTCGCCGAGCGCACTGACCTGACCCCTCCGGCGCTCATCGCGGAGGCCAGCCGCACGGAGCTGTGCAAGTGCGTGAGCAGCGCATTGCCCTGCTATACCAAGCTGGGAGAGATCGGTAAAATGGCGGATTCCCTGGCCCGGACCTACAAGACCGAGGGCAAGGAGGCCATGGCCCGCTCGGTGGACAAGGCAAAAAAGTCCAACCATCGGGTCAAGGCCGTATGCTACGCCTTCCTCATGGCCACGGGGGAGAGCTCCAAGTCATGGCAGTTCAACAAGGAGGAGACCGAGTTCGGGCACTATCTGCTCCCGTTCGCCAAGACCATGCTCAGCGCCACTGGCCAGGAGTATGACGAGGCGTTGCGGAACCTGCTCACCGCCTCCGGCTCGAACGAGGACGCGGCCTGATCACTCCATCAGACGGAAATCGACCACCATATGGGACTTGCATGGCCCATAGGATTTCGCCTCGCGCACTAGGAGGACCTCGTACCTTCGTCCATCGCAGGCCTCATCTATGGCCTGGATCAACTTGCCTGGGGTTTCGTCCACCCGGGCAAGGTCGTGATAGTGCACCACTCCACCGGGCTTTACGATGCGCAATGCCGTGGGCAGATATGGCTCAGTGTCAAAATAGCCCATGACCACCCGGTCCGCGAAACTCTCCCCCTCCAGGTCCCGGTTGTCGCCAAGCACTGGTTCCACCACCCCCTCCACCCGGTTCAACGCGATGTTCTCCTTCAGGTAGTGGTAAGCGTCAGGGTTGATCTCGCAGGCGATCACCTTCGTCGCCCTCGCCCTCACCGCCAAAGGCATGGTGAAGTAACCGATGCCAGCGAACATGTCCACTACCGTCTCTCCCCGGCAATCGAGGTGGGCCATCCGTTGTTTCTCGTCCACATTGCCGGAGGAGAACATGACCTTCAATGGGTCCAGCTTATAGAGCACCCCACCCTCCCGGTGCACCGTCTCCGTGTCCGAGCCATAGAGCAGCTCCATCTGTGGCCGGCGCGTCTGACCTTGGACACGGCCGACCTCGTTCAGCACCGCCTTGGCGCCCAGTTCCTGCGCGTAAGCTCGGGCCAACTCGGTGCGGTAAGGCAGCAGGTCATGGGGCAATCTCAGGACCAGCACGTCCCCCAGCAGCTCCCATTTGCGTGGCAGCGAGCTTTTCAATCGGTCCGGCACCGCCACAGAGCGTGCGATCTCCCTCCAATGGTCCCGGAAGCAGGAACGGCCTCTCCCGGTCATCTGCACCACCTCTAACCCCAGACCCAAGGCCATGTCGTCGGTGAGGGCGTCCCGGACCGGTATGAGCACCATGCCCTGGGTCACCTCGATCCTGACCTCCTTAACCACCAGTCCCTTCCGGTTCAACTGGTAGCGCACCTCCTCCGCCCGGTCCTTGCGGACCTTGACCGCCCTTACCCTTGCGCGATCCGGGTCCACGGCATCACCCCAACAGCAAGGAGCTGAGCACCTGGGGCGAGAAGCGCAGCAGGCCAGGCGCCCGACGCAGCACGGATGGGGCCAGCTCTGTCGGGTGGTCGATGTCGCCAGTGCTCAGGATCGCCCGCACCTCCTCCTTGTCGAGCAGCCTTCCCACCTCGTTCAGGTCGTCATCGTCGAGCTTGAGGAAGGCCTTGCGCACCCGGTAGCCCCTCTCGATCTCCCGGCCCAATCCGGAACGCCATTCCCTCTCGTAACGTCTCAGCGACCTCAGGTCCAGCTCCGCGGTGGCGAACGCGGATGATATGGTCTTCGCCGCCAATCGTGCCCCCTCAAGGCCGGTGAAAAGCCCCCCACCGCTCAACGGTTTCACCTGGCCGGCCGCATCGCCGACCAGAAGCACTCCGTCCTCGACGAAGCGTCCTCGGAGGGCCCAAGGGCACGGCCCCGGAATAGATGGCCCTTCTTTTTCTCGTGTCCAGTTTCATTTTGCTCAAGAACGCTTGCAGGTAATGGTTCGGGTTCTCGCCCCTGTCCGGAACGCAAAGCCCCACCCGGACGAAGTCCCCGCAGGGTATGGTCCAAGCGAAGAAGCCCGGGGCCGTTCCATGGCCGAGATGCACGCCGACTGAGCTCGCCTCCTCCCATTCGCCCTCCAGGTCCACCTGGATGCCGCGCAGCAATTCCTTGGGCCCCGGCAGTCCGCACGCCCTCCCCACATCGGAGCGAAAGCCGTCCGCGCCGACCACAAGCTTGGATCGGCAGGTCAGTTCCAGATGCCCGTGCCCCACCTTCAACCGCGATACCGTTCGTTCCCCTTTCCAGTCCGGTGAAATGATGGTTGTTTAGATATTCCGCCCCCGCCTTCACCGCCAGGTCCCGGCATCGCTCGTCGAAAAGCCTGCGGTCCACCACCACCGCCTTGGTGGCGTCCGCCTTGAGACGGAGCACCCTCCCGTCAGGGAAATGGATGCATGCCCCATCGATCCGGTTGAGCACAGTGCCTTCCGCCCCGACCGAACGGACCACCCGCTCCGTCACCAGTCCAGCGCACTGGGTGGGCACCCCCGTCTGCTCATGCTCCTCGAATATCAGGGTCCGAAGGGAGCGGGGCAGGTTCGCGGCGGTCAGGCATCCGGCCGGGCCACCGCCCACAATGGCCACATCGCAATCCATCGGCCCAGGGAGATACGCTCCCGATAATCTAACTTTCTGACCGGTCCAACGCCCGCAATGCGATGAACAGTGAAATGACGACGATCACTATCAGAACTACCACCAGCAGCAACGGGGCGCTGCCTAGGCTGAACAGCAGGGAGATCGCTATCAACATCAAAGCCATAAGGAACGCCGCACCCACCCGCAGACCGTGGTCCAGGGCCATGCGCCACATGCCGTCAACCACCTCCCCATCCACCTCTGGCCAAACATCCCCCTCCGGCACCAGGTACCGTTTTGTGCGGACCAAGCGAGCTCCCAGCAATGTGCCGAGGATGCAGCTCAGGAAAACCAACTGGAGGGCCATCAACCCGAAGCCACCATCTATGGCCAGCACCACCACCGTGAGCACCGTCACCATCCCTGCCCCGAGGAGGAAGAAGCGATGCCGCGACCCGATGACCCCGATGCCTGCCAACACGAGGGACCCCGCCAGGGCGACCTGCAGGGCCCACCGGTAACCATCCTCCTCGATGGTCACCATAAGGACGATGCTGGCAGGCACAAGGAGCATGGCCAAGCTCAGTCCGATCAATGCCATGGTAGGCTGTCCTTAGGGGTCATCCTGCGTAGGTGCCACCCCCTAACCCTCACTACATATCGTGACAATGGCTGCGAGGTATCCCAATCCACCACATGGCAGAAGCGGCGAAGGTCGAAGACCCTGTCCTCCCGGTTCAAACGCCTAAGGCGGAAATCCAGTTCGTCCGCCAGATCATCACCCTTCGTCGATGAGTCGGGCGAGACCACCACGACCTGGAAGCCCCTCACCGATAGCTCCTTGATGACCTGGATGGTCGACTCGTCGTCCAATGGTGTGATGTATAGGATCAAGGACTGAGGGGAGAAGAAGCGTTGCATGGCCAATCTGATGCTTATGCTCGACCGCTCCCCGGCCGGCCTCACTTCGGTCAAGGTCTCGACGATGCGGTAGAACTGGCGGCGACCGAAGGATGGTTTGATCAATTCAACATGGTCGGATAGGACCATGAGCCCGACCCGGTCGCGTTGCCGGAGATAGAACTCCGAGAAGCTAGCAGCGGCGCTCACCTCATGGTCCACCAAGTCCATGCTCCTTACCCTTCCGCTCGATTCCTTCCGAGCGTCGAGCACCACCACCACATCCCCGCTGCGTTCGCTCTCATGCTCATTGACGATCAATGGACCGGAGCGGGCCGAGGCCTTCCAGTTGATGGTCCGCCATGGGTCTCCGGAGAAATAGTCCCTCAGGCCGAAGAACTCGGAACCGGCACCGAGCATGCGGGAGCGTACGTTCCCAGAATGCTGCCGGACCTTCGATGGCATCAGGTCGCATCGCCTCAGATCGTAAATGATGGGCATGACCTTCAGGCTGATGACCTTGTCCAGGGTCATCTCTTCCATCCTCAGGTGGAGAAGGTCCAGACGCCGGACATGCACAGGGCCGATGCGATAGTTGCCCCGGCGGGGAAGGGAGAGACGGTATTTGAGCATCCTCTCCTCACCTGGACGCAACCATAGCGAAAAGCTGCCTCTCCCCTCCTCCGCCACTACATCTGAGCGGCAGCGAAACATCGACCAACACTGAACCGTTGAAACCCTGGCTAGCGATCTTGAGGAAAAGGTCCACTTCGTCCCCTTCCATGAACTTCCCCTCCTCCAGGGGCACCCATTCCACCTCCACCGAACCCTTGGGGCCGATCACTATGGCCCTCTCCAGGATCAGGAGGAGAAGGAGAGGGAGGAGCAAGCTCAGCAACGCACCGTCGCGCAAGGCCGCCCCGATCATCAGAATGCAGCAGGCCAGTCCAAGCAGGCCCACGCTTGCCAGGGAGCGCAACTCATCCTACCTTTGGGACCGGGGTCTCTTTCAGGACCGACTCCACCACCTGTTCTGGCCTGACCCCGCGGACCCATGGGTCCGCGGCCAGCACCAGACGGTGCGCCAGGGCCGGCACCGCCACGCGCTTCACGTCGTCCGGAATCACGAAGTCCCTTCCAGCCATGGCAGCGTTGGCTGAGGCCAATTTCATCAAGGCCAGCGAACCGCGGGGACTTGCCCCCACCTCAACCTGGGAATGGGAGCGGGTGGCGCTCACGATCCCCACGATGTAATCGTTGACGACATCCTCCATATGGACGGACTCCACCGCCTTCTGCAACTCCAGTACCATCTCCGTCCCGATGACCCGTTGCACGGTCGGCTCCTCCCTGCCCCGTGCCTTCCTCCTCATCAGGATCAACGACTCCTCCTCCTTGGTCGGATAGCCAACGGCGGTGCGGATGAGGAAA
This sequence comes from Methanomassiliicoccaceae archaeon, assembly GCA_963789555.1. Lineage (GTDB taxonomy): Archaea > Thermoplasmatota > Thermoplasmata > Methanomassiliicoccales > UBA472 > JACXTP01. Next base: position 150,275 of record CAWBKY010000007.1, read on the forward strand.
CGGTCGATCTGGGCCTCGGGCAGAGGGTACGTCCCCTCATATTCTATAGGGTTCTGGGTGGCCAAGACCAGGAATGGCTTCGTAAGTCGATGCGTCTCTCCCTCCAGTGTGACCTGGCGCTCCTGCATCGCCTCCAACAGAGCCGCCTGCGTCTTCGGAGGGGCACGGTTGATCTCATCCGCCAAAAGTACATTGGTGAACACAGGCCCCTTGCGCAGGGCGAAGCTTGAGTCCCTGCGGTCCATTATGTAGCCTCCAGTGATGTCGGCTGGCAATAGGTCCGGAGTGAACTGCACACGCTTGAACTCGCAACCCAAGGCCTGGGCGAAGCAGTTGGCCATCATCGTCTTGGCCAGTCCTGGGTAGTCCTCGAAGAGCACGTGACCATCGGCGAGCACGCACAGCATCACCCGTTCCATGACCTCACGCTTTCCCACGATGGTCTTCCCCACCTCATCGATGACTGCGGCGCAGACCTTGCTGACCTCGCTGATGCTCATGACCATTGTTCCACCTTCCTCAATAGCTCCTCATAGCGTTCACAAAAACCATCCCCTATGACCACACCCAATCCTCTGGTACTGGGCCAGGTTGACAGTGCCTCTGTCTTCCAACATCGTCAGGCGGTAGAGGTCGTGGTCGTTGACCAACTCTCTGCAGCACGTTGGGATTGGACAGGACATAGACCCACCTATCCTCGCTCAGGTTCCTGCGCACCCGCACACGGTTCATGAGGGCGTGCTTCAGTTCAATGTAAACGTTCAATTGGCTGTATGGCTGTCCTAAGATTGCTAGCTCCATGAACGTCTCCACCTCCTCCGCTCGGGTCTCGATTTCGTTCGCCTCGCTGATCGCCATCTCATCCTTCCTAGGCATGGCGAGGCGCACCAGCACAAGTAGCAATGCCCCAAGGACCACTAGGAACATCAGGTAGCGACCCCAGGGGTCGGACCAGCTATCCGAAACCAACGGGAGGAAGAGGACGATAGCTAGTACGACTAGGGTAATGACCAAAAGCAAGGGCCCCAAGGTCCTTCCAAGGCCGGCCAATGCGCCCTCCTCATCCGTCGATGGGTTCGGCAGCTCCGACAGGGTTCGTCACCTCCGACGCAACTTTCATCCTTTATCTCGGCCAGGCAACGCAACGCCTTGGCCCTGTCCTCGTCTCCCAGGTCGTGGTGGCTATAACGGGCCACCTCGAAGACCTCTGTCAAGCCTTGAACGGCCTTTTCGGGCCATCCCAGATCTCTAATGGAAAGCTCGGCGAATTCTCTGGGGGTAAGGGCCTCATGGTCCACTGCGATGGGGATCAATCGGCACATCTCGAAATAGGCCCGTAATACCGTTTCTCGGAGATCCCCTGTGCCGGAGCCGATGTCCAATATCGCCTGGTCAAGGACCTCGACCTGTTCAAGATGGCCGGACGGTGCTTTGTCCATGATGAACGAACCCTGCCCCCTAAGGTAACGAATTAGGGGGATCATGATGATGATCACGAAGGCCAGTATTCCGATGATCGTGAACATGTTATACGTGATGCCACCTCCGTCGCCATCCCCGCCATCACCCGAGGGACTTTCAGTCCCGTCGTTGTTGTTCCCCGTATCGATGTTAAGGTTCCCCCCGAGCGGTCCGGCGTAAAGTAGCACCAACCCACAGATCGCTATCCCGGCCATCATTATGATAAGGGGCAGGATGGAGCTTGCCACGGTCCTTCTGGCCAGCCCCCCTCATCCGGGTACGCTTACTGAACACCGTAATGACGATGTAGACGAACAGGACACTAGCCAACACCAGAGCGATCGGCAGGAGGCCATTGACGATATCGTCCACCATTTCCTGGTTGGGACCATTGCTCCCTCCTAGGTCGGTGTCATCCAGGTTCGCCACCAAAATTACGACGGCAAGCACGCTGACCAACATCAGGACCAATGCCGACCTCTCCAGCTTCCGCCTCTCCATGGTCGGACAAAAAAGAGGGCCCTCAAGCTAGATAATCATTGCCTGGGCCGGAGAACGAGACCGGACCTCACCGCTTGCAGACCTTCTCCCAGTCCTTGAGGAACCGCTCGATCCCAGCGTCGGTGAGCGGGTGGCGGAACATCTTCTTCAGTACGTCAAAGGGTATGGTGGCCACGTCCGCCCCCATGCGCGCCGCTTCCGTGACATGTATGGGGTCCCTGACACTTGCCACGATGACCTCGGTGTCGAAATCATAGTTCTCGTAGATGTCCATGATCTCGCCAATGAGGTCCATGCCGTTCTGGCCGACATCATCGAGCCGACCCACGAAGGGCGAGACATAGGCGGCGCCGGCCTTGGCGGCGAGCAGGGCCTGGTTGGCGCTGAAAATGAGCGTGACGTTGACCCGGACGCCTTCCTGGGCCAGGACCTTGGTGGCCTTCAGGCCGTCCTCGTTCATGGGGATCTTGACCACGATGTTCTTGTGGATGCGCGCCAACTTGCGGGCCTCCGGCACGATGTCCTCCGCTTTGCACGAGACGGCCTCGACGCTTATTGGTCCGTCGACCACCTGGCATATCTCTTCCACCAGGGTGGCGAAGTCCTTGCTCTCCTTGGCCACCAACGATGGGTTGGTGGTGACCCCGTCCAGGATGCCCCAGCTGTTCACTTCCTTGATCTGCTCGATGTTCGCGGTGTCTATGAAGATCTTCATCTCGTTCGCCTCCTAATGGCTAAACGGGCGGACTCAACCACGCTTTCCGCCGTCAGCCCATATTTCATCAACAGCTCGTCGCTCTCCCCCGACTCGCCGAAGACATCGTCCATTCCCACTATTTGGATGGGTACATTGACCCTCTCCACCAGACAGGTGGCCACGGCCGCCCCGAGCCCACTGAGCCGGTTGTGCTCCTCGGCGGTGACGATGCAGCCGGTCTCCTTGGCGGCCTTGACCAGCAGGGCCTCGTCCAGCGGTTTGATGGTACTGATGTTGATGACCCGGGCGGAGACCCCCTCGGCCTTGAGTACCTCGGCGGCCTCCAGGCAGGCGGCCACCATCTGGCCGGTGCCGACCAGGGCGACGTCGTCACCGTCGCGGAGCAGCTGCCCCTTGCCAATCTGGAAGGGGGTATCTTTGTCGGTGATCACAGGCACGTCGGAACGACCCATCCGCATGTAGCATGGCCCCTCTGTTTCTGCCAAGGCGAAGGTGGCCTTGTAGGTCTCCGGGCCGTCCGCCGGGCATACCACCGTCATGTTGGGGATGGTACGCATCAGGGCCAGGTCCTCCATGGTCTGGTGGGAGGCACCGTCCGGTCCGACGCTTATCCCAGCGTGGGTGGCCACGATCTTCACGTTCAGGTCCGGGTAGGCCACCGACTGCCTTATCTGGTCCCAGCAGCGGCCAGTGGCGAAGACCGCGAAGGTGGATGCGAACGCCACCTTTCCCGAGGCGGCCAGACCGGCGGCGGTGCCGATCATGTTGGCCTCTGCGATGCCACAATTGAAGAATCGATGCGGATAGGCCTTTGCGAAATCGGCGGTTCGGGTGGAACCGGAAAGGTCGGCGTCCAGGACCACGACGTCCTCGCGCACCTTGCCCAGGTCGACCAGGGCCCTTCCGTACTCCTTCCTTTGCTGCATGACCGGCCGCTTCAATCTATCTCCCCCAGCTCTCTCAAGGCCTTCTCGGTCTCCTCCCGACTGGTGGACTTGCCGTGGAAGGCCACATTGTTCTCCATGAACGAGACGCCCTTTCCCTTGACGGTGCGGGCGATTATGACCGAAGGTCCGCCCTTATGGACCTTGGCGTGGGCCAGGGCCTTGAGCACATCCTTGATGTCATTGCCTTCGCAATGGATGACGTTCCAACCGAACCCCCTCCATTTGTCGGCCAGTGGTTCGAGCGACATCACCTTCTCGGTCGGACCGTCGATCTGCAGACCGTTCCGGTCCACGATGCATGTGACGTTGTCCAATCTATAATGGGCCGCCAGCATGGCCGCCTCCCATATCTGCCCCTCTTGCATCTCCCCGTCCCCGCAGAGGCAGTAGACATGATAATCGAGTTTGTCAAGGCGCGCCGCCAAGGCCATGCCGTTTGCGATGCTGAGGCCCTGACCGAGCGAGCCGGTGGACATCTCCACCCCTGGCGTCTTGGTGCGACAGGGATGTCCCTGCAGGCGGCAGCTGATCTTGCGCAGGGTGAGCAGCTCCTCTGGCGGGAGGTATCCGCTCTCTGCCAAGGCGGCATATAGCACCGGGGCGCAGTGTCCCTTGGAAAGCACGAAACGGTCCCGGTCTGGCCATTGGGGGTCCTCAGGCCGGTGCCGCATGAAGTTGAAGAACAGGGCGGTGACTATGTCCGCCGATGACAGGGAACCGCCGGGATGTCCCGACCCAGCCTCGAAGGTCATCTTGATGACATGCCTCCGCAGCCGGTTGGCCTTGGTCTCTAACATCCTGATGGTCTCATCATTGACAGCGTCCAATAAATAACACCTCGAAAGGATGGGATGGGGTGACAAGATAATCGGGTTGCTGTTAAAAAGATTTTGGACCAACCCCCAGAACCCAGGGGCATGGTTAAGAGGCTCAACGAGGATATCTCCCTCCATGGCCTTGTCCCTCGATCCATCCCACCGTAGCTACGAGAGGTTGTCCCAGGTGCTGGACAGATTGAACGCCGACGTCGAGGTGAGGACGCTCTGGAAGGCATCCAACATAACCGCCATCGATCGTCTCGGCTTCAATGACCACGGCCCGGTGCACATCCGCATCGTCACCAAGATGGCACTGCGCATGCTGGACATCCTGGTCAAGGAAGGGATGCAGCCCAGCATCGTCAAGGATTACAAGCTGACCGTGGAGGAAGCGTACGTGGTGGTCCTCCTAGCCTCCGCCCTGCACGACATCGGCCATGCCATCCATCGCGACCGCCACGAGGAGTTCTCCCTCATCCTCGCCCCGCCCATTATAAAGCGCCTGCTGGATGGACTTTACGAGGGGGAGGTGGCCACCATCATCATGGCCGAGGTCCTCCATTGCATCATCGCTCATCGCGAGGATGTGCTGCCGCTCACCCTGGAGGGAGGCATCGTGAGAGTGGCCGATTCCCTCGACATGGAGAAGGGAAGGGCGCGCATCCCATTCCAGGCGGGGAGGGTGAACATACACTCCGTCTCGGCCTTGGCCATCGACAAGGTGCGGGTGTCCCAGGGCACCACCACGCCCATCCTCATCGAGATAGAGATGAACAACTCCGCTGGTATCTATCAGATAGATGAGCTGTTCAAGGACAAGATAGAAAAATCGGGGATCAGGGACAAGATCACGGTGGTGACCCGTGTCCCCAAGGAAGAGAAAAGGATCGTGGAGTGCATCCAGTTCTAATCGTTCTCGATCCTCGGCGCCAGGAGGTACTTGGTCCTTCCCTTGCCCCCGGCTATCTCGAAGTCCAGTTTGAGGGGCAGGTCGTTTCCCAGGTTGATCTGCACCACGGTCCCAGATGGGATGGCCCGGATCATGTTGGAGAAGTAGTCCATGGGGAACAGGCTGCGGATGGGCTCCTTGCAGTCCAAGGCCACCAATATGTCCCGGGGCAGCTTCAGGCTGACCAGGTCGGTGTCGCCCTCGGAGATGAGCTCGAACCCATCCGGGTTGGCGTTCAAGGCGATATGGTCGGATATCGATTCGGCCGCCTTTATGCCCCTCTGCAGCTCCTCGACGTTCACTGACACCTTGGCGGGCAGGGTGAGGTTGGGCACCTTGGGGTCCGACATACCCTCGGTCGAGACCAGGTTCATGCGCCTGGTGACGTTGCCCACGGCGATGACCAGCCGATTGCGCTCCTCGTCCTGGCGCATCTCGATGAGGTCCCCCGATTTGGCCAAACGTATGACGTCACGCAGTTTGTCCAGGTCGATGCCCAGCTCGGTATCGTTGGCCGAGAATTGTTCGAAGGCCGCCTTGTCGAGGTGCAGGTCGATCATCGCCACGTGGGCCGGGTCCACCGCCTTCAACGAGATGCCGTTGGCGTCGATCTTGAACTTAGCTTCATCGATGAGAGTTGAAACGACGTCCACGACGCCCTTGAGCGTCTCGGACTTCAGCTTGGCTTGGAACATCTATCTCCCCTTTCCATGCAGTAATGGAATGATGTATTATAATCCTTCTTTTAAGGGTAATGGACGATGAAATAACGGGATCAGCCGTACTCGCGCCAGGAATGCTGACACTTGACGCAACGATAGATCTTGGTCTCGGGTTCATCGGCGGCGCGGGTCTGTCTCAGAACCCAGAACGCCTCATTATGAAGACATTTGGGGCACTCCACCTTGGCCTTGGGCAAAGTTGCCGCGTTGCTCATCCACCACCAGCATCTCCTTATCTCTTTTCTTGCTGGCGACATAGCATTCATCCTTCTCGAAGGCCAGATGTTTCTGGCATTTCTTGCAAAAGAGAAGGTTCTTGCCATCCACCTTCTGGGGGAACATCAAGGATTTGCATTCGGGGCAGAACATGTGAACGCTCGAAAATTAGAACTCCCTATTAATACTATTGCCTATGCACCATCGTCGAGCGCAAGCATCAGATGAAGCGCCAATCCCCTTGTCCAGCATCCTCGTCCAGGTCCTTCGTCCTCGCTGCCCTGGTCCTTGGAAGGGCGGGAGTGGGACTGGCGGTGGCTGGCCGATGAGGCGGCGGCACGGCGCATGGCCTTCACGTTGCGCTTGGCACGCGATGGCGAGGATACAAAGTCGATCTCGGCCCGGTCCACTCCGCGGTCCACTGGGCTGGTGATGTCCTCCCCGTCCTCATCATCGGAAACGGAGTGCATCTGGGAAAACCCCTTGGACGATTTTGTCTTCTTACCGGAGGCGGACTTCGCCGGACGGGCGGGGCTTGAAGAACCCCCCATCGGGCCGGGTCTTGGTCTTTCGGGAACCGTTGTTGAACATCACGGTCATGCCCTGGCCGCCATTATCGGACAGGTAGTCCATCTCCCTCCAGGCCTGGAGGGCCAGGGCGCCACCGATGTACGCGAAGGCTAGGGTGAGGATGTAGACGTCCAGGTGGACACCGGTGCCCACTTGTATCGCCCCGATGTACATCTCGGAGTACTGCTCGGCAAAGATCACGTAAGGTCCGAAGGACGGTGATAGCGAGACCACGAAGGCGTAGATGTTGTCCGTGGTCATCTCCCAACCGACATACTCGGATTGGAGGATCCAAGAGACCACCGCGAGGACCACTAGCGGCACCAGGGCGGCGGCGACGCCTATCAATGGGCGGCCGGCCCGCGGCCGCACACATAGCCGCTCACCATCGGACCGATGATGGGCAGCCACCAGAGGAGGAACGTTAGAATGGAGGCGTACTTCACCGCCCCCCAGAAACTGTATGGGCTGACGGCATCGTGGCGCTTTCGCTTCTTCTTGTGCGATTCACCAATCTTGTACACCCCATTGTCCAATAGGGTGCTGGTGATGTCATCATCATCAGCCTTACGTCTGAGCACTCCCATCCCTCAGGTCGGACGAATGTCCGACATAATATATCGATACTGCATATTAATGCTTTTGGTAATTCTAAATTTCCACTATCCAGATATCAGAAAGAAATCGTCAGACATTCGTCCCATCACTTGGGGACGTAGCACCACAGGTTGGCCCTTATCAACGCGTCCCTAGTGTTCTCCGGCGTGATCCTGCGCGGGTTGGTCTGATTCTGAAGCATGTCCGAGTACGGGTACTCGATGTACTCAGCCAAACGCTTCAATTTCTCAGCGGGAAATGCCTGGTTACCTAGCAGTATCTGCAGGACGCTCCATCCTGGATGGATGCGGGACCTGTAACCCAGCTCCCTTCCCAGCCCGTTCAGGCTTCCTGCCTTGTCCAGGCCCTTCTTTGATGATCTCGGCCCGGTATGCTGATTTCAACCAGACCTTGTCCAGCTCTGCCTGTGATCGCGTCTTATTGCGGAATGATGCCGCGAATTCGGACACATCCCTGTTATTTTCCGTTGATATTATTTAATGCATTCGCTCATTAATGAGGGAAATAACGTAGAATAAGAGCACTTTTCGCGTAATTACTATTTAAACATGCCAAAGTGACATCTTAAAGAACATTATGAACGCCTGGTTCTGGGAAAATGAGCTCAATGCTCACCCCATTCCCATGTGGTTGCCGAACCACAAATGAGATATAGGTACCGCTAAGTAGCCCCGCTCGATAAGATGGCCACCTTCCGAGCGGAGAAGAGGGTCAGGACCGAGGCGGAGGGCGACATGGTCGACCTCACAGCCTGGGTGAGAGAGCGTGTAAGCGCCTCCAATCTCAAGGAGGGCATCGCCTGCGCCTTCGCCTCCCACTCCACCGCCGCCATGGTCCTCATCGAGGACGAGGCGGGGCTGAGGCAAGACCTCAAAAACTCCATGGAGAGACAGTTCCCCAAAGGCATCGAGTACGATCACAATTCGGCCTGGGGGGATGGCAACGGACATTCGCACATCCGGGCCACGTCCCTGGGGCAGTCCGTCACGTTCCCCTTCAGCAATCGGGCTCCGGACCTTGGCACTTGGCAGCAGGTGGTGCTGGTGGAGCTTGACAATCGAGGCCGGGACAGGCACGTCGTGCTACAACTGGTAGGTGACTAGAACTGATCGCATTCACATTCGCAAGAGGTAGAGAGAAATGAAGATCCAATTCCTAGGAGGCGCCGAGGAGGTTGGCCGGTTGGGCATGTTAATGAAACACAAGGACACCAGCATTTTGTTGGAGTACGGTTTCAAGATCAATGCCAAGGACCACCTCGACCCAACGAAAAAAAAGGCACCCGAATATCCCATGCCTTGCCCACCAGTGGACCACGCGCTGCTGACTCATTGTCACATCGACCATAGTGGGATGCTGCCAAAAATTTGTAGTGAGTACAACACCAGACTATATGCTACTCCGCTGACGATCAATGTATCAGAGCTGCTGTTCTATGATGGTCTGAAGGTGGCTGAACGGGAAGGCTATGAGCCCGCCTATCAAGAGGAGGACATCGAGGTGGCCATGCGCAACTTCGAGCCCATCCACTTCGGTCAGACGATCGACCTGGCCGGTTTCGAGGTTAAGGCCCACTCCGCAGGGCATGTGCCTGGAGCGGCGATGTATGAGATACGCGGACAGAAGACCACCTTGTTCACCGGTGACCTCAACACCGAGACAACCAAATTGGTATATGGCGCCCACCCTGTAAAGTGCGACAACCTCATCATCGAGTCCACCTATGCCGGCCGGAAGCAGCGCGACCGCCTCAAAGAAGAGGCGCGCTTCGTTCAAAAGGTCAAGGAAGTGGTGGAACGGGGAGGAAAGGCCATCATTCCCTGCTTCGCCGTGGGGCGAATGCAGGAGGTCATGCTGATACTGAGGAACCTAAAGTACGATATGTGGGTGGACGGCATGGGAAAGACGGTGAACCGCATGTACCTGGACATGCCAGAGTACCTTCGCAACGAGAAGGACCTGAAGTATGCCAAGCGCGTCTTCAACGAGGTCCGCACCGCGTCCACTCGGGAGCGTTCCATGAAGGGCGAGGTCATCGTCACCACCAGCGGCATGCTGGATGGGGGCCCGGTGCTGCGCTACCTAATGAAGGAGAAGGAGAACCGGAAGAGCGCCGTGCTCATTCCCGGCTACCAGGCCGAAGGTTCGAACGGCAGGATGCTGCTCGATAAGGGCAAGATCGCCGTGGAGACGGAGGTCATCGGGGAGAAGGAGCTGGTGGACGTGAAGTGCGAGACCCAGGTTTTCGACCTGTCCGCCCATGCCGATCATAACGAGCTGCTCGCTTTCATCCGCGCCTGCGACCCGGAGAAGGTCATCTTCATGCATGGGGACAACCGTCAGCTCCTCGCTGACGAGCTGAAGGGCGAGATGGAGATCTTCATGCCCATGACCGGTGAGGAGCTAGAGCTCTGAGGTGAGGTCTTGAAGCTAGCCGACCTTCTCGCGGAGGATGTGGGCGATGGGGACATCACCACCGAGCTCTTGATCGGCGAAGAGAGGGGGGAGGCGTCCATCACCACTGGCGAGGACTGTGTGCTAGCGGGATTGCAGGAGGCGACGGACCTGTTCCGCCACCTCGGCCTGGAGACCAGGACCGATGTGAAGGACGGACAGCGCCTGGTCAAAGGCCAAGAGGTCCTGGTCATCTCTGGCCCGCTGCGCCTCATCCTTCGCGCCGAACGAGTGGCATTGAACTTCCTGATGCGTATGAGCGGCATCGCCTCCTTGACCCGCTCCTTGGTGGACCAATGCCAGAGGGTCAATTCCTCGGTTCGCATCGCCGCCACCCGGAAGACCACCCCCGGTTTCCGCCTTTACGAGAAGAAAGCCGTACGTCTGGGCGGAGGTGACCCACACCGGTCCCGACTGGACGACGGGATACTCATCAAGGACAACCATTTAGCGGTGGTGGGTTCGATCACCCAAGCGGTGCAAAGGGCCAAATCGCTCTCATTTTCGAAGAAGGTCGAGGTGGAGGTGGAGACGCTGGGAGGGGCCGAGGAGGCTGCCAACTCCGGTGCCGACATCATCATGCTCGACAACATGGGCGTTTCCGAAGCGGAAAGGGCCTACCGGGCCATCAAGGCCATCGACAAACGTATCGTGGTCGAGGTATCTGGAGGGATGACCCCGCAGAACGTCGCCTCCTATGCCAGGTATGCGGACGTAATCTCCATGGGATACATAACCCATTCAGCCCCGGCCATCCAGTTCAGTCTGCACATCGTCAAGGTGAGCCGCTGATCGGCCCCAGCTTGATGCGATGGTAGCGCAGCCCGATCTCCTCCGGAGTCGCCCCGAAGGCCAACGCCATGAGCTCGGAGAGGTGCAGGACCGGCAGACCCTCTTTCTGTCGTAGGTCGAACTGGCTGAAGCAGAACGGACATGGCGTCAATATGCAATTCGCTCCGGAACGGCGGTAACTCGAGCACACGTCCTCCAATATGCCGGTGGAGACGACATCGTCCACGCTGGCCACTCCGCCCCCGCAGCATTCCGGCCAAACCTCATCGTTCACTACCTTCGACCCTAGCCAGCGGGCGATGTCCCCCAACATCTTCGGGGCATAGGCCCTCTCGCGCAGGTCCGCCTTGCTTGGTCTGAGCACATGACAACCTGAGTGCGGGGCAAGCTTCAAGGCGGACAGGTCCCTCCTAACATGGCTCTTTAGACTCTCTTCCCCCTTTTCGTGGGCCAGGTCCAAAAGGTGGCGTACCTTGACCCCGCCCCGGTACTCCCGACCCAGGTCAGAAAGGATGAGGTTCACCTTATCGCGCAGCGCAGGCTCCTGCAGCGCGTGCCTTGCCTCCTGGAACGAGAGGTAGCACCCATTGCACAGGGTCAGCACGTCCCTTCCTTCCATCTCTGCGATGGCCAGCATGCGGGCCACCGTCACCAGCCAGGTGTCCGCCGCCATGGAGCGCAGACCTATCGGTTCGACGCAGCAGGTGGCCCCCGGCAAGGGCACGTGGTCGACCCCCATCGAGTCCAGCGCGATCAAGGACGCCTTCTCCAGATGGGGCACCCTGGTGGGGATGAGGCACCCTTTGAATAGGTAGTACCTACCGCTCAAGAGGGGCCCTCCCCAAAGTGGTAGCTTTGACCAGCGCGGCCAGCTCCTCGAGGGTCTTGGGGTCGGAGGTCAATTCTGTCAGGCCCAGCTCCTTGCGCAACTTCTTGGTGAGGCCACTGTTGGGGAAGGCCAGCCCGGTCCTCATGAACAGCTTGGCCTCCTCCTGGAACGACTTGGGGCAGTGACCGGCCAAGGTCGCCCGGCCCCTCATCTCCTGGATGCGGTCGGACGGTGAGACCCCCAGTTGGCACCTTTCCGTGCAGGAGTTGCACATGGCGCAGAGCCAGAGCTCCGGGGCATCGGGCCTGAGGAGTGAGAGGTGCAGCTTGACCATGGTGTCCGCAGGCTTGATCCCACCATGCCTCTGACTGGGGCATACCCCGGCGCACTGCCCGCATTGATGGCATCGAGCCAGCTCCCCGAACGGATCGGGTCCTTCCGACTCTGTCCCAATTGCCTCTATGCGCACGCCCCCAGTAAGGCGCTGCCACATTAAGCCGTTTATTGTCCCTCCGTCGGTAGGTCCGATGTGCTTCGCCCGCCTGATGTGGCTCGTCAAAAGAATGATATCCGGGCCCGACCTACGCTAACGCATGAGCATCAGGATCGAGGACAACGACTGCCAGTTCTGTGGCAAGAAGGCCAAACAGTTCTGCTTCGCCGCCTTCATCTGCGAGAGCCAAGAATGCGTGGACAAGGCCCGCGAAGAGCGAGGTGGTCCCGGCGGCCACATGAAGAAGAAGGCGCATCCGGAGCCCATCGTGTTCGACGAAGACGGATGAGCATCATTTCTGGAGACGGGAGGCGGCGAGCGAGAAGAGGTCCACCAGCTCGATCCTCGGCCGGCCCACATACGTACCCATCTCCTTCTGTGCGCAGCTCAGGTGGATGAGGCATTTCGGACAGGCGGTCACCAGCCTTTCAGCCCCGGTGGACCGCGCCTCCTCCAACCTGGTGAGCTGCCATGACTTGGTGACGCGGTCGCATTGGGCGAAGCAGGTGCTGCCGCAACAGGCGGAGCTTGCCCCGCTCCGCCCCATCTCCACGAGCTCACCCATGCCCTCGATGAGCGTCCTCGGCGCCGAATAGATGCCTGAACCCCTGCCCAGGCGGCATGGGTCCTGGTAGGTGAGCCTCTCCGTCGAACTAGAAAGTTCCAGGCGTCCTTCCCGCAGCGCCGCCTCCAACAATTGGCTCAGGTGCACCACCTCGAAGCCCAGGTCGCCGAACCTTTCCTGGTACACCCGGCCGATGGTATGATGGCATTCCGGGCAATAGGTGACGATGGTACGCACCCCGCTCTTTCGGATGGCACAGAGGTTCTGCTGGGCCAATCGATCGAAGGTCTCCATCTCTCCCAGCCAATAGGCGTCGTGGCCACAGCAGCGCTCCTCAGGGATCAACCTGGGCTTGATGCCGATGGCGTTGAGCAGTCTCACCGCCGACCGTGGCATGTCCGGAAGGTCGGGTTGGAAATCACGGAAAACGACGTCCAGCACAGGAACGCACCCTACGAACAACGCCACCTCGGACCGTTCGTCGAACTGAAGGTCCGGAGCGGTCCAGCTGTGCCTATGCCCATGGCCTTTGCCGGCGGCGTCCAGGTCTCGGATGGCGGACACGATACCAGCATGGGTGCGTATCGGCGCGTCTATGCCATTGCGCTCCACCCGCACCTCGCGCATGAAGCGGTGGAAGTCCACCCCCTGCGGGCATATCGTTGTGCATGCGGCGCAACCCATGCAGGACCAGAGGTCCAGACCCTCCGACCCACCTCGATCGGCGAACTCCTCCATGAACTTGCGCGGCGAGAAACGCCTCGCACCATGCGCCGCCGGACAGGAATAGGTGCAATGGCCACAGGAGATGCAGTCATAGGCCCGGTAGCGTCTGGCCGCCTCAAGGCTGGTCACAGCCCACCTCCGGCAGCGGCCCTAGGGAACGGACGAGCTCGACGAACTCCCGGCAGGTGCTGGCGAAGAGGGCACCCTCGCCGGCCGAGATCCAACGCAACAACAACCTCTCCCTGCCAATGCCCAAGCGTTCCAGGATGTCTCCGGTGTCGGCGATCCGCTGCCTGGCGCGCTCGTTGCCTTTGAAGTAATGACAGTCGCCGATGTGGCAGCCCAGGACCATGACGCCGTCTGCCCCGTTGCGGAAGCAGCGCAGGACATAGCTGGGCTCGACCCGCCCGGAGCACATCACACGCACCACCTTGACATTGGGCGGGTACTGGAAACGGCTCACCCCGGCCAGGTCGGCCCCGGCGTAGGCGCACCAGTTGCAACAGAAGGCCACCACGCTCGGCTCCCAGGTCATCACCGTTTCCTCCAGCCCAGCGCTTGGATGGGCCTCCACCTCCCCACCGGGCCGCCTTGACATAGACTTTTCGATGACGCTCGGACCGGACGCTGCGTTCGGGGGCAAGTATTATTTCCCGCCTGCTAGACTACCTCTCCGATGCCCCTGCGAATCGTCGGGTTCAATCGCACCTCCTTATTGGATTGGGATGGGAAGGTGGTCGCCACCGTCTACCTCCAGGGCTGCAACTGGCGCTGCGGTTTCTGTCACAACGTCGAGCTGGTGCAGCCCACTTCCAGCCTGGAGGAGGTGCCGTTCCCTGTCATCGAGGAATACGTGCACAGCAACAGTGAGTTCCTGGACGGGGTGGTGATCACCGGGGGTGAGCCTACCTTGCATGAGGAACTTCCCGATCTGATCCGCAGGTTCCGGAAGATGGGGATGAAGGTCAAGCTGGATACCAATGGCTCCCGACCAGAGATGCTCTCCGACCTGATCGGCTCGGGTTCCCTGGACTTCGTGGCCATGGACATCAAGGCCCCCTTGAACGAGAAGTACTCCGAGCTCGCCAGGGTCGATGTGGACCTGGCTGCGGTCAAGCGCTCGATAGCCCTGATCATGGACCATATGCGCGATTACGAGTTCAGGACCACCGTGGTGCCTTTCTACCTCGATACGAAGGACATCGAGGCCATCGCCTCGTTCATAGGCGGGGCGAAGAAGTATGCCCTGCACCAGTTCGGGAACAGGAGCACCCTGGACCCGCGACTCGGCGTGATGGAACCTTATCCGGACGCCAAGGTGATGGAGATGGCGGAGCGGGCCAAACCGTACGTTCGTAAGGTGGTCGTGAGGGGGACCAGCTGACCTGATTCCGTTTTTGGGTAATGTGGTGGACATGCTTTAATACCCTGCAACCGCTCCGAAGAGTGTCAATCTACCCAAGGTCCTGAGCACTGGACAGGAGTGGGGGCAATGACCAACGGCCAAAGACAAAAGACATACATCGAAGGCTTCGACAGGATCATGGAAGGGGGCGTGCCAGAAGGCCATCTGGTATTGGTGGCAGGGACGCCAGGCACTATGAAGTCCTCGCTTTGCTATTATATGCTCTACAACCACGCCCTGGAGTCCGGCATGACCTCGGTCTATGTCACCCTGGAGCAGTCCCGGGACAGCCTGCTCAAGCAGATGGAGAAGATGGGCATGCACACCGATCAGGTGAAGGACAAGGTCCACGTGCTTGACATGGGCATCATCCGTCGCAAGCTGAAGGAGGTGCAGGGAGGTTCGTCCTGGTTGCACGTCTTCAAGTCCTACATGGCCAACCTCAAGGACAACCTTGCATACAAGGTGTTGGTGATCGACTCCCTCGAGGTCCTGGAGACCATGGCCGAGGTGACGAACCGCCGCACCGAGCTCTTCTACCTTTTCGAGTGGCTCCGGGACCTAGGGGCGACGGTGCTATTGATATCCGAATCGTCCACGGACCGCATCATGGACGGGCGGTTCGATGAGGGCTACCTCTCCGATGGCATCATAACGCTGAAGATGCAGGTCATCAGAGATGTGGAGACCCAGAGGCGCATCCGATGCGTCAAGATGAGGGAGACCAACCACGACCCCTCCTACTATTCATTGCTATACAACAATGGCAAGTTCCAAGTGACGCGCGTGATAAGCGAGTGATGCCCATGGCATGGAAGTACGAGTGCCCCAGGTGCGGTTCCGCCATCAAACCCGGCGACGAGCAGTGCGACCGATGCGGCGAGGAGATGGTCCGCCAGGACGTAAAGACAGTGGACCGTACCAAGGTCAAACCGTTCACGGTGGAGCGAATCGGCAGCGAGAAGCGCACCATGGAGGTGGACTTCAACGCCGTTCGCCAAGAGGACCGCAAGGAGCAGGCC
The DNA here is from genome assembly GCA_963789555.1 of Methanomassiliicoccaceae archaeon. Classification (GTDB taxonomy): domain Archaea; phylum Thermoplasmatota; class Thermoplasmata; order Methanomassiliicoccales; family UBA472; genus JACXTP01. The sequence continues at coordinate 166,081 of CAWBKY010000007.1, forward strand.
CATGTCAACGAGGTCAAGGAGCAGGCCAACTCCAACGGTCTGGCCCTCGAATCAAGGTTCAAGGTCATGGAGCAGGAGCTCAAGACCTACCGGGAGAAGATGGACCAGATGGAGATCAAGCTGCGCAAGGCCGGTGTCGTGCCGCCTCCGCCCACGCCATTGCCGGACAAGGAGCTCCTGGCCGATATCGCCAAGGAGCTGAACGTTCAGCTGGGGAAAGGCTGCGATTGCGATGACGGGACCACGGTGCAACCCACTCACATCGAGAAACTGGACCACTTGCTGGGGGGCGGCGTCCCCTCAGGGCACCTGGTCCTGGTCACCGGTGCGCCAGGCACCATGAAGACCACCCTCACGTTCACTATGCTCTTCAACGCGGCCAAGCGTGACGGGCATCACTGTCTGTACATGTCGCTGGAGCAGAGCCGGGAGGCCATCATAAAACAGATGGAGCGCATGGACATGCGCGCCTCGGAGGTGGAGGACCGCCTCATGCTCGTGGACATGATCGGCCTACGCAAGGCCATGGTGAACGAGCCAGGGGACTGGCGTAGCATACTGCTGAAGTATGTGCAGAACATCAATGCCGGCAAAAAGCTCAACATGATGGTCCTCGACTCCCTGGAAGCGTTCCGTTCCCTTACATCGGGACGCCTGACGCGTAGGGACATGAAGGACCTGTTCGACTGGTTCAAGGAGCTCAACATCACGGTGTTCCTGATCGCGGAGAATTGGACCATCGAGACCCAAGAGGCATATCTGGCCGACGGCGTCATCGAGCTGAACATGAAGGAGCTGGACGATCTTAAGGTGCAACGCTGGGTGCGTGTGCCGAAGATGCGGACCATGAATGCGGACACGCGCTACCACGCCATATTCCACGATGGCCGCAAGTTCGTGCTCACCCTGCCCATCGTCCAGATGGACCGCGGTGTCCATTCCTAGTGCTGATGATGATAACTGACCGACAAGGTTTATTAGGGCACTCTGTGCTGTAAGAGCGAATCGGATGCCAGTTCACATCGAGCGCGTCAAAACCTACATCCAGAACTTCGACGACTATATCCAGGGTGGAATACCCAAGGGACAGGTGGTCATGGTGGCCGGGGCGCCTGGTACCATGAAGTCGTCGGTCACTTACAGCATACTCTACCACAATGCGTTGCACAACAACATTCGCAGCGTCTACATGACCTTGGAGCAGTCCAAGGCCAACCTCATGGAGCAGATGACGCTCATGGGCATGGACGACCCGAAGGTGCACGAGTATGTGCAGATAGTCGACCTCGGCCTGATCAGGCGCAGCCTGACCGAGCTGAGCGCCAAGGGCTCATGGATGCAAGTTTTCAAGATGTACGCGGAGAACCTGAAGAACACCGTCGGGTTCGACCTGCTCGTCCTCGATTCCTTGGACGTGCTGGAGATGGCCGCGCAGATCCGCGACGACCGGCGCACCGAGCTGTTCTACCTCTTCGAGTGGTTACGCGGTCTGGGAGGGGTGACCTCTTTCATGATATCGGAGATCACGCCGGAACAGATGTTCAACGCCAAATACGACGAAGGGTATCTGGCCGACGGCATAATCGCCCTGAAGCAACAGGAGATCGGCGAGGCCGATGTGCAAAGACGCATCCGCGCCGTGAAACTGCGCAGCACCAACCACAAGGCAGGCTACTTCTCGTTGCTGTTCAGCGACGGCATGTTCCGCGCCACCAACGTCATCAGCCAGTAGGGCGACTCTCGAAGAAACGGAGGACGTCCCCGGCAGGGTCATCGGTGAGCCGCAGGTCGATCTGGGACTTGAACCGGCTTGCCCGGCTGTCCAGGATGACGCAGGCGCCGACATCGTTCTCGTTGCGGATGAGGCGGCCCATGGCCTGGAGCATCTTGCGCACGGCGGGGGCGTCCGCCGCGTACTCCCAGCCCTTGCCGTACCTTCTGTCATAGAGCTCCCGCAGACGCTGCTGCGTCAGGGTGGGCGAAGGGTAGGGGATCCCGGCGATGATGGCGAGCTCCAGCTCCTCCTCGGGGAAGTCCAGGCCCTCCGCCACCCGGCCGCCCATCACCGTGAGCATGACCGCCCCGCGCTCCTGCTTGAAGCGCTCCACCATGCCCATCAGGCGGTCCTGGGACATGCCTTGCTCTTCCTTGTAGACGTTCCCCCGCAGGCCGCCCTCGAGCCCGCGCAGGGACAGCTGGCGCATGACCCGGTAGGAGGGGAAGAACACCATGGTGTTACGTCCCACCTCGTTGCATAGCCGGACGATATGGTCCTTCATCCGGTCCGCCATGGCATCATCTCTCATCGATTCGTATGAGGCGTTGATGTCCTTGGCGCAGAGGACCAATCGATTCTCCTTGGGGAAGGGCGATTCGAAGGTGCGCCTCACCGCCCGGTCCCCCAGGCCCACCACCTGCACATATTGCGTCAATGGTCGCAAGGTGCCGGACATGTGCACGCTGGCATGGCAGGAACGGAACACGTCCAGGCTGACGCAGGGGTCCAGACATACCGCCTCCAGCCCCATCTGCTCACCGTTCCTGGCCAGGAATAGGAACCGCGTCGCCTCCACCGACGACCAGGACATGAGCCTCTCCGCCAGGTGCAAAGTGCTGGACGGGGGTTCCTTTCCTTCCTTGACCGCCATCTCGATCATGGTCTGCCCATGGTTGAAGAGGTTGGCCACCAGTGCGGTCAAGCCCTCCTGGTCCAAACCGCTCGATCTCCTCAACGATTCGATCAGGAAATCCCTCCCCACCTCGACGCTGTCCTTGCCCTCGCATCGGCCCGCCCCATCGGCCAGAACGGCGAACAAAGCCTCCAGGAACTTGTCCAGGGTGAGGTTGGGGGCGAGCTTGGGGTTGCCGAACGACTTCCTCTCCTGACGTACCCCGCTGATGAGCCCGGCGTCGATGGAGAAGCTCTCCTCCTCCCTCGCGCGGTCCGGGAGGTTGTGCGCCTCATCGACGATGACGATGAGGTCCTCGAGCTCGACCTGCATCTGCTCCAGCAGCTTCTCCCGCACCTCCTTGGCCAGGATGTAGTTGTAAGGCGCGACCACCAGATGGGCCAGGGGGAGCAATGGAACGCATCACCTCGCGAGGGCAACAACCCATACGCTCGCAGCGGTCGATCAGCTCCTCGGCGGTCGGTACCTCCCCAGTGAGGTACTTCTTCCACCATTCCGGTCCCTTGCGCCGGAAGTTCTCATAGTGGCGGCATCCCCCGCTCTGGCCTGCGCGGGTGCGCTTCTTCATCTCCTCGCACAGCCGGGCCATCTCCGCCGGTCCCAGGTCCTCGTCCATATCCCGCTGGGCGGGGCAGGTGGAGCGCCTTCCCTGCAAGGCCATGCAGGGCACCGCGGTCCTTTCGTTGATGGCGCGCATCTCCACCACCACTTGCCTGGCCTGGGAGTTGGTCCGGGTCACATAGAGGACCCTTTTACTAGCGGGGAGAGAGTGCTCAAGCACACCAGAGAGGGCGCAGACCGTCTTACCCGTGCCCGTGCCGCTCTCCATCACGATATGGGAGCCTTGACCGACGTTCTCGGCGATGAACCTCACGATCTCCAGCTGGTTGGCCCTCGGAAGATATGGGAAAAGTCCCTCCTCCGGGTTGGAGGGGCGGGTCTTCTTCGATGCTGATTTTGTCCTCTTTGGGCGGACCGCTTTTTTGGCCTCTCAACCTGCTCTCCATCCAATTCCTCGATGGGATAGGACATGCCGCATCTTCGACAAAGATACCGGTTGCCTCTACGGAAAAGAATGGAGTTGCAGTCCTTGCAGAAGAGGCCGGCCATCTGGCGGGCTATCTTCGGCCGTTCCTTAATGCTTTGCTCGAAGGGGTCTGAAAGTGTGGTCGCCGCCTCACCGTCAAGAATTAATAATGGTATTCGTTTTTGTGGTCTCACTGGGCTCATGGTCTAGCGGCTATGACGTTTGCCTCACACGCAGAAGGTCGCCGGTTCGAATCCGGCTGAGCCCACCACATTTCCTATCCGCCTGTATCTTTGAATTTTTTCAGAATATTGTGTATCATTCGTTCGGTCCATCACGCATAGACGTTTTCGGGCCGATCAATCGATGTTTTTCACCATCTTCTCTTTTGCGCGCTTCATGAAACCCGATCCTTTGTCACGGACATGTCGCCCCTTCGAAGATGCGTCTTCGAACAAGAAATCATTCTGGGGGAAGCCCTCCATTTCCTTCCTCAGGAGAATATCATCAGGGCATGGATTGTTCGACCTATGGCACGTTCTCAGGTATTTGGGGTCCACGTTGATCATCATGATATCGAATATTGCCATCTCGAGCATCATCTTGCTCCCGCCCTAGGGCGGCATGGAACCACCAAACTTCTAAGATCAGTTTGATTGGCTGGTAACATTCGAGACCGCCCTAGGGCGGCAAAGCATTAATCCCTCCCCCCACCGAATGTTGTTGTATGAAGGTCGTTGACGCCAAGGTGCGGGTGAAGCACGAGTGCAGCATGTGCCACCTCTCAGAATCGTTCCCAGATGCCAAGATGGCGGTTTGGTGCAATGGCAGCACGGACGTTCTTCAGGTACTAGCCGAGCGTTCATCCGACCTAACATCCATAATCGATGCGGTCCAGGAGAGATCCATCACGGAAGAGATCCTCAGGGAGAAGTACTCGGCGATGACCATCATCCGAGAATGCGCTTGCGACGGCGAGTACATACCCGGAATCATTCAAAAATCCGGGTGCTGGTCAATTGGGCCGTGCACATACCAGGATGGTTACGAGGTGCACCGCCTCATCGCCCCCAGCAAGAACAAGCTGAGGGAGTGCGTGGCCTCCTTAAGGTTGACCGGAAAGGTGGAGATCCTCTCCATGAAACCAAGGGAGACCGCCGAGACGTTCAAAGACCTAGGGATAATGCCCGTGCCGGTCCTTGAGGGGTTGACCGAAAAACAGATCGAGGTCTTGATCTCAGCGCATGAGAGCGGAATCTATGCTATCCCGGCAAGGGCGAAAATGGACGATGTTGCTAAGAGATTAGGGATGTCCAGGTCGACCTATGGCGAGCATCTAAGGAAGGCGATGAGCACATTGATGGACAACTCCTATCCGATGCTCAAACTGTTCGCCCTGCCCAAAGGCAAATAGGCAGATCGGTGGCTCACAGAAGCGAGCAACTTACGGTCTCTTTGACCATCCAGATGGCCTTTTTTACCATTTAATCGATGCAATCCGATTTCATTATGTATTCCACGTTCAGTTCCTTGTTTTCAGAGGGGGAACACAGTGGCAGAACCGACCAGCGAGAGCACGATAAGAAAGGTCGCATGCAAGGCACCAGTGCCTTTGGGGGGGCTGATGCTGGGCCTTGCCTCGGCAGGCAACATGGTCCCGGACGTCAAAGCCTCTTTTCGGGGTGCTTTCCCTAACGGTGTTGGCCATCATAATGCTGCGCATATGTCTTGGACACCAAGAACTTCAAGGAGGAGATGAAGAACCCCGCCATCGCCGGGATCTCTTGCACCATCCCCATGGGCATCATGGTCCTCACGACATACACCGAACCTTCCTTCCCCACATTCTCCTATCGTGGTCTTCATCGGAGCTTTGTTGACCCATTTCGCCCTTATGATCTATTTCACCAAGACATTCATGCTTAAGTTCGATGTTCACAAGATGCTTCCCGCCTATTTCGTGGTCTATGTCGGGATCGCGGTGGGAAGCGTGGTCGCTCCCATATATGACGCATTCACCTTGGGTCAGGCTTTGTTCTGGTTCGGTTTCCTTTCCTACCTTGTGCTCTTGCCCCTGATATTCTATCGGGTCTCCATCAAGAAGACGGTCCCGGAACCGCTCTTGCCCACCATCGCCATATTCGCCGCTCCGGCCAGTCTATGCCTGGCGGGATATCTCAGCTCGTTCCAGTCCAAGGAGATGGCATTGGTAGGGGTTCTATTTTCGTTGTCTTTGATCTCATACATTGCGGTCATCCTCTATCTCCCCAAGCTGCTGAAGCTGAAGTTCTACCCCAGCTGCTCGGCCTTCACCTTCCCCTTGGTCATCAGCGCCATCGCCACCAACGCCACATACAAGTATCTAAAGGCCGAGGGGACGGACATTCCGGCCTTGGAATACCTGGCCTGGTTCGAGATCGCCCTTGCCCTCATACTGATAACCTACGTGCTGGTCAGGTACACTGATCATTTCGTCCTGAAGCGGGCAAAAAAGGTGGAACCGGTTAAATGATCCCCGACGATCCTTGACCCCTGCCCTTGGATTGAAAGGCAAGGATGAACGGAGGGACCTCAAGGAACGAATTCCCCTCATGATTTGCGACGATCGCCGAGGAGACCATATCCAGGCCCGATCCCTTCCTTTTCCACTACCATGCTGGTTCCCAAGGTCAGTATGAAACTGGACACGATGGCAATGGCGATCACCGGGGTCAAGGTCAGTTGGAACATCATGGCCACGATCAAGGCCAGGGCCATCGGCGAGCGCAACAACGCCACCGCCACCCCCGAGATCAAGCAGACCATGCAGACCACCTCCGGGATGAAGGGGAAGGCAAGGTGTACCGCCAACCCGACAGAGGCGCCAATGAAGAAGGAAGGGAAGATGTACCCCCCGGTCCAACCCATGCTCAGGCATACGCAGAGGAGGATTATCTTTGCCAAGGCCAGGGCCAGCAACATGGCGATTCCCAGTTCCACGGCGTCATTGATTATGGTCTGGATCTCAGCGGCCCCATCGAAAAGGGCCAGTGGAAAGACCGTCCCGATCAACCCAAGGATGAGGCCAGCCAAAAGGGCCAGGGGGATCGGTTTCGATGTCCAAGGCTCCGCGAGGTTTTTCATTCGTCGATAGAGGAATATCGTGAATATGCCGATGGCGCCGCCCAAAAGGCCAAGGAAAATGGCATAGAGCAGCTGTATGTTCTCCAGACCATCGTAAGGTGGGAAGGTATATTCACTTCCGAACACAAATCCGGTCAAAGTATAGAAGACCGCGTATGCAGCGGTGGAGGCCACTATTCCCGGGATGATGATCAACCAACCGATGTTCTTCTTGTTGTTCATCGCCATCTCGATGGTGAAGATGGAGGAGGCGAAGGGCGAGCCCAGGAACGCACCGAACATGCCGCTGATGCCCGCGTAGGTCGCGACAGAGACCGCCTGCTTCGGGGCCTTCCTCCGCTCTGTCAACCAGGTCCCTATTCCCGCGGTCGCTCCCACCAACGGGCCCTCTGGGCCGATGGACCCTCCGAAGAGCAATGCCACCAACCCTCTTATCATCCCGACGATGCCGTTCTTCGGTGAGATCCTTCCATCCACTTCGAACTCCTTCAATTCCTCCTGAAGTATGACCGGTTTTACCTTTGAAAAATGAGTTATCAGGCCGACCAGCAACCCCCCGATCAAGCATAAGGAAATGATCAAAACCGGTGAATCCTCGATAATCCCCCTGACCCAATGCCTTGGGCAACTCGACCCAAAGCAGGTCCTGACCATTGTCCATGATCCAGAAGAAGGTGGCGACCACCAACGCCGACACCATACCGACGACGGCGGACAGGATGAGAAGTTTGTAGTACGGCAGACTTCTCATCATGTTCTCTGATCTGTTCTTTGGCCCCTTCCAACCGCTACCCCCCTCGCCTCATAGATAACGTGACTTGAAATTATATAATGGAGTCCGATGGCAATGCCCCCGATGCCAATCATTAATATCGAAGGATGTCTTCGAATCCCTCACTATGTACGACCCGCGCATGCGCAAATTGGCCGACGTTCTGGTGGAACACTCCTTGAAGCTGAAGAAGGGCGAGGTCGTCTATGTGGAGACCTTCGACATGCCCACCGAGATGGTGGAGGTCCTCCTGGACAAGATCTATGAGGTCGGGGCGATCCCCCAGGTGTCATTACGATCGGCCAAGGTCCTGCGCAAGTTCTTCATGGGCGCGGACGAGGCGACCATGCGGCTCACTGGCGAGATCGAGCTGGAGAAGATGAAGCGGTCACAGGCCTACATCGGGATGAGGGGGTCGCACAACATCACCGAGACCTCGGACGTCCCGGCGGAGAAGATGAAGCTATACAACCAACATTGGTGGGGGCCGGTGCACACCAACCGGCGCATCTCGGACACCCGCTGGGTGGTGCTGCGTTGGCCGACCTCGGCCATGGCCCAACAGGCTGAGATGTCGACAGAGGGCTTCGAGGACTTCTATTTCAAGACCTGCACCCTCGACTACGACCGGATGTCCAAGGCCATGGACCCGTTGGTGTCATTGATGCAGAGGACCGACAAGGTGAGATTGGTCGGTCCAGGGACGGACCTCCGGTTCTCCATCAAGGGCATCCCCATCATCAAGTGCGACGGGGCGCTCAACATACCGGATGGCGAGGTCTACACCGCCCCGGTCAAGGACTCGGTGAACGGGACCATCCAGTACAATGCTAAGACCCTTTACCAGGGCAAGGTGTTCGAGAACATTCTATTCAAGTTCAAGGAAGGGAAGATCATTGAGGCCACCTCATCGAACACAAAGGCATTGAACGCCATCTTGGACACGGATGAGGGGGCCAGATATGTTGGGGAGTTCGCCATCGGTGTCAACCCTTACGTGACCAAGGCGATGCTGGACACGCTCTTCGACGAGAAGATCACCGGCTCGATACACTTCACCCCAGGGAACTCCTACAACGATGCCTACAATGGGAACCGGTCCACCGTGCACTGGGACATGGTGCTCATCCAGACGCCCGAATGGGGCGGTGGCGAGATCTACTTCGACGATGTGTTGATAAGGAAGGATGGGCGCTTCGTCCTCAGGGAGCTCGAGGGTTTGAACCCGGAGCGACTCTCGTGAGGTCGAAGCATCCTCATTTCCTTTTCTTCAATGTCTTTCCGATGCTGAAGGCTTTGGCGACCTCATCCCCCATACCGACATACGGGCCACCAGGCATGGCATAGAGCAAGGGTCTGACCTTGCTCTGGTCCGCCTTACCATCTACCAGACAGTCCTCGTCCACCAGGACCTCCTCCACGGTCCCGACGATCATGTCCACCCCGGGGAACTCCAGCACCTGTGACAGGGAGCAGCCGATGCTTATGGGGCATTCCTCGATCAATGGTGCATGTTCCACCTTTCCATAATGTATGGTGAAGAGCGAGGACTTGTCCACCTTGTATCCGGAGCGGATGCCACAATAATCGGTCACCTGGGCCTGCTCCACGGTCGGGATGTTGACACTGAAGGCCTTATTGGCGACTATGCCGTCCTTGGTGAAGCGCTTCTTTCCCAGCACCAGCCCGATGGTGGGCGGCTCATCGTCGATCATCGTGAACCAGGCCACCGTGCAGAAGTTGGCCCTACCCTCATGAACGGACCCCAAAAGGCAGACCGGGAGCACCAGTGGGGGCATTCCCTTTTCAATGACCTTCTTGTTCATGGAAACGCTACCGCCTTGCCGGTTTATCTCCTTTAACACCGAGATGATGGGGATGGTAAGTGTTTATTACCTGCATCTACCATGAAATGCCTACCAGCAATTATTTGAAAGCCAATGGCATATTGCCACTAACCGGTCATCTATCGGGGTTGAGGAAGGTTGTCTCAGGAAGGTGTGAAGGGGAGCCCAGGGGACGAGGCATCGCAAACCAAGGAGGGGGAGCGTAAACCCGACCTGACCGACCAATTGATCGGAGCCAAGGATGGATCGGTGAGAATGGCGAAGACGGTGGTCAAGGACGCGGCCCTCATCAAGGACGTGGTCCAGGTGACCGCCAAGCAGGTCGGCCACGATGTGTCCATGGGGGGAAGGAAGAAAAGGAATCGGGTCCAGGATTTCCTGCCCATCTTGGATTGGGGTCCGAAGTACGATAAGAAATTCCTAAGGACCGACGCCATCGCCGGTATAACCATCGCCTGCCTGATCATCCCAGACACCATGGCGTGCGCCAGCATCGCCGGGGTACCGCCCGCCCATGGCCTTTACGCCGGTCTTTTCGCAGCATTGCTATATGCTCTGACCGGCTCGGCCAAGCATGTGATCGGTGAGACGCCCTCGGCCCTATCGGCCATGGCCGCCGCCACGGCCGTTTCGATCGCGGTGGTCGGGACGGAGGATTACAACCAACTTATTTTCATGATCGCCTTCATGGCCGGGATCGCCTGTCTCGCCGCCGGCGTCCTGCGCCTAGGTTTCATTTCCAATTTCATCTCCAAGCCCATTTTGAAAGGGTTCTTGTTCGGGATAGGCCTGACCATCGTGGCCAGCAACCTCCCTAAGGTCCTAGGCATACCCAAAGGGGATGGAAATTTCTTCCAACAGATCTATTACATCCTACAGAACTTGGACCAGACCAATTATGCCGCCCTCGGGCTGGCGCTGGCCTCCCTGGCCATTATCATTTTGGTGGAACAGAAGGCCAAAAAGATACCCGGGCTCCTGGTGGCGCTGGTATTTGGGATAGTGGCCACTTGGGTCATGGTGAGCTTTTTCGATGTCGACCTCAGCTATGTCGGTGCCATACCCAGTGGCCTGCCCATGCCCGGCATCCCGGAGGTCTCGTCAACGGCCATGGCCTCGATCATACCGGCGGCCGTCGGGGTGGGCTTCATCGGTTACATGCAGACCTTGGCCATCGGTAAGTCGGCCGGGGAGCGAAAAGGTTACGAGGTGGACAAGGACCAGGAGTTCATCGCGGTCGGCTCCACCAACTTCATCGGGGGATTGTTCAGCGGCATCCCCTCCGGGGGGCAGCACCAGCGTCTCAGCGGTAAATGAGGGCGCCGGGGCGCAATCCCAGGTGTCGTCATTGGTGGCGGCCGGGATATTGTTGCTCACCCTCCTCTTCCTCACTCCGCTGTTCTACTACCTGCCCCTGTGCGTATTGGGGATAATCATCCTACTGGCCGTGCGGTCGGTGCTGGACGTCAAGGAGCAGGCCCGGTTCTTCCACATCAATCCGACCGATTTCTTCCTGTCGGTCATCGCCATATTCGGGGTGATAATGCTGGACATCCTGGCCGGGCTGATCATCGCCGTTATCATCTCGATCGTCATCCTCATGCTGCGCAGTTCCAAGCCCGAGGTGGTCATCCTCGGAAGGTTAGAAGGAAGGAGGGGCTGGTACTCCAAGCAGAGGAACCCCGATGTGATCGTGGAGAAGGGATTGTTGATACTGAGGCCGGAAGGGAGCCTCTATTTCGTCAACATCGACATGGTCCTGGACGAGATCCGTTACCTACTATCGTGGAACCTTGATGCCAAGGTCGTCCTGCTGGACCTCAGCCTGACCAGCTCGATGGACGTCACCGCAAGCGACGGATTGAAACGTCTAATCGTAGAGGTCCAGAAGAAAGGCCTTCAGTTATGGTTCGTAGAAGTATTGGGCCCGGTCAAAACCGTCTTCGACAACTCCGGGATATCCGAACTGATCGGCGATAACGACTATCAGAGCATCGGTGAGGCGGTGGACAAGTTCAAAAAGCTTTGAGCGTTCAGGAGGGCTCGGGGGCTTCGACCTCTACCGCCACCTCGTTCCGCCTCATGAACCCAGGGGTGCCAGGTCCATTGTAGTACATCTCGAAGGTCTCGCCGATGGCCTTCAATCCGTGATGCTTCACGGCATCCATTAGCGCCTTCTTCTTCTCCTCCACATCCTTCTCACGGGCGTAACCGCGGAACCGGACCACGGCCAAGACCCTCCCCGCCACCTCATCGATGCGCACCTTTGGGTCCAAGGGTCTGGGCAGATCGCTCAACCTGTATTCCTTCGGCATGACGAAGGACATCCTCCGCTCATCGGATATGACCGGGACGGTCATGGCCAGGCTTTTTCCGCGGGGTTGGTTGGAGATAACTGGAACGGTCATGGCGATCTTATCGCTCCCCTCGTTCTTACCGGAGATGTATCGGAACAGATAGCCGAACGCCTCGTTCTCGCTCATCCCTTCCACCGTGGCGACGAGGATGGGTGGATACCGACGGACCTCAAGGTCATCATAGATCGCCACCACATCATAACGGTGCCTCTTCGGCCATGAATCGAACATCGGAGCGCCTGCACAATCAATGTTTCGCTCGGGAATGGTCCGAAAACGAATATCTACCGGCCTACCCATGCCATGAGATCAGAGATGCGTTTCATAATAGCCTTCGATACCATGTACGGCAACACCCGCAAGGTGGCGGAGTACGTGGCATCCGAGCTGATCAAGCACGGGCATGAGACGGAGCTGGTCGACCTAAAAAGACAAACCCGGGAGGTCGAGGGCGACGTGCTGCTGCTCGGGTCGCCTACCCGGATGGGCAAGATGTCGAGGCGAGCGGCAAGGTTCGCCAAGAAGATCGACCATGAGGTCTGGAAGGACCGGCCAATGGCCGTGTTCGACACGATCCTGGAACTCCCTCAGGATCAGGAGGGTCGGGCCAAGGTGATGAGATGGACCGAGAACGGGGCGGCCATCCGGCTGAGGGAACTGTTGCGATCGAGGGGGTTCAAGGTCCATGATGAGGTCCTTCGGGTGGCGGTCATCGGTAGGAAGGGACCTTTGACCATGGGGCCGAGGAAGCCTCCCGGGCCTGGGCGCGTGACCTGCTGGCCTCATCGCATGTCTGATGCCCTGCAATAAGCATTTATCCTCTCAGGCGGTTCCCGCCCCGGGGTGGAACATCATGGCCACAAGGATAGTCATCATCGGGGGGTTCTTGGGTGCGGGCAAGACCACCATAATCAACCGCATCGCCAAAGCCCTCCATCAGGAGGGAAAGAACGTCGCCCTCATCACCAACGACCAAGGCGAGGCCTTGGTGGACACCCAGTATTGCACGGCGGAAGGTATGCAGGTGGCCGAGGTGCAGAGAGGCTGTTTCTGTTGCCGCTTCGACGACTTCATGTTCTCCGCCCGCTCGTTGGTGGGGCGCCACACCCCCGATTACATCCTGGCCGAGCCGGTCGGCTCTTGCACCGATCTTCTGGCCACCGTCGTCGCCCCTCTTAAGGTCCTTTACCCTCGGGAGTTCACCGTAGCCCCGCTCATCATCCTGGTGGACGCAGAGCGCGCCATCGAGGCGGGATTCGATTCAGACAGCATCGGCGATTACCTGCGCCGGCACCAGATCCAGGAAGGGGAGCTCATCGTGCTCTCCAAGATGGACAAGGTCACCGGCGAGGAGCTGGAGCAGGTTCGCGACATCATCGGGGAGATCAACCCGACGGCGGAGGTGGTGCCCCATTCCTCCATGACTGGGCGAGGATTGGACCACATACTGAAGGTGATCAGCTCCGATCGGGTCAGCGGAAGGACGCCAGTCCAGGTCGATTATGACATCTATGCCCAAGCTGAGGCCGAGCTCGGTTGGTACAACGGCACCTACCGATTCCATGCGCACAGGGCGGACTCCTACGATCTGGCGACCAGGGTGCTGCGGGGTATTGCCGCCCAATACCAACCGGACGACATCGCCCATGCCAAGGTCATGCTCGCCTCGGAGAGCAACGCGGTGAAGATCAGCGCGGTGCTGCGCAGCATCACCGTCGATTCTGTGAAGGGCTCGAGATATTCCGAGGGGAACGTGACCATGACCGTGAACGCCCGCATAGTCTCCTCGCCGGAGGTCCTCCAGACGGTGGTCAGGAATAGCGTGCAGAAGGCCATGGAGGGTAGTTCCCTCTCATTGGAGGGTTTCGAGGACGAGTGCTTCTCACCATCCCGACCCAATCCCACCCATCGCATGACCTGAAACCTATTCGACGATCGCCGAACTTTTCTACATCTTTAAAATTGTTACTTTAAAGTTAAATAATCATGGTCCAAGTCTACGTCGTTGAAGAACAACTGCCGCATCGAAATTCAGTACATCGACCCCGAGGTGTACACGTCCATCGTGAACCACCCTCTGCGCAAGGACATCCTGCGCTCGCTCTACGTCATGTGCAATAACGAACCGATCACGAAGCAGCATCTTGCCGACCATCTGAACGTAGGCTATCACCAGCTCGTGTACCAGTTGAACAACCACCTGCATGATTTCTGGCAGGTGGTGGAGGAGCAGAAGGTTCGCGGCACTCGGATGGAACTGATCGGACCGGCCTACCCCGACACCATCTTCATAACCCTGGGGAAGGACAACGCGATCTTCATCGTGGACCCCATGGCCAATCTCTTCGGGCCATTGTACAAGGTGGGCACCCGTTGTGACCAATGTTCGCCCGCGGAGGCGCGCCGCTGCGTGGAATCGACCACCAACCAGGGGTGCTGTAAGAACGGTCTCACCGAGACCGAGCAGGCGATCCTCATAGCCAACTCCCGGAAGATGCCCATGCGGACGGTGGAGCAGGCCATCATCTGCTCGTTGCGGGGCATCCCAGAGGGCAACATGTGCTCCATCGAGATACCTTGCGATGGATGCCCCTTCAAGAAACGCGTCATCCAGATACGCTGATGGGCATTGGACAGCAGGTGTAAATAGGCGTTAAGGGAATCCGGGCGCGTGACCGCGACAACAGGGTCCAAGACCAGATTCGTCATCCTCGGAGGGTATCTAGGTGCGGGCAAGAGCACATTGGCGGCCGCGCTGGCCCGAAGGTTGCGGGACAAGCACGGCCGTTCGGTCGCCATAATCACCAACGATCAGGGCGACGCGTTGGTGGACACCGAGTTCATGAAAAGTGCTGGCATCGACGTCCGTGAGGTGCTGGGCGGTTGCTTCTGCTCCCATTTCGACGAGTTCGTCAAGAGCGCCCGCAGCCTGGTCCAGATGGAACGGCCCGACATAATCATCGCCGAGCCCATCGGGACCTCGACCAATATCATGGCCACGGTGGTCATCCCTTTGCGGGACATGTACCCCGACGAGTTCGAGGTGGCCCCTCTCATCGTGGTGGTGGATGGCACCCATGCCATGGAACTGCTGGCCCCCAGCTCCGGCTTCGGGCTGGGAGGGGGGAAGCTCATCCCCGCCCACCAGGTGCATGAGGCCGAGGTGATCGTCATCTCCAAGGCCGACCTGCTCGACCAGAAGGCCATGGCGCTCGTCGCCGACAGGCTGGCGCAGGAGGTGCCCGACTCGAGGACCATCGCGTGCAGCGCCCGGAGCGGTTTGAACATGGGGGAACTGGTCCAGTTGATCCTTTCCGACGAGATATCGCATAAGGCCGCCTCAGGCGCGGACCAGAGGCTCTTCAACACCGAGAAGGCCACCATGGGTTGGTACAGCGGGGTGAGCGCTATCGCCGCCCAACCCCATCTTGACGTCTACGATCTGTCCAAATCGATCATGAAGGAGGTCTCCGACCGCTACGACCCCACGGCCATAGGCCACGTGAAGCTCATCTATACCTCGGAACAGGCCTCCTTGAAGATGAGCCTGGTGAGCGACTCGGTCCAGGTGGACGGGATCAAAGGCGGGAGGTACTCGGACGGACTGGGAAGGCTGGTCCTGAACGCGCGCATCATGGCTCCGCCCGCTCAGATCAAGAAGGACCTGGAGGAGGCATTGAGCAAGGTCTGCGCAAGCCTGCGATTGAAGGTCCTGGAACACCGCAGCAGCACCCTCGCCCCTAAGCCAGAGGTGCCCGACCATTATCTCAACAAATGAACGGCCAGATAGGGACCCACTTTCAGCCAGCGAAATGTTTCGTTCGATCATATCGTCATCATAGCAAATTAATTAAAGAGAACCCGTCAATAGAGCGGATAAGGTAAGGGGGAGGTGGCCTTGGTCAATGTGGACCAGATGAACCGTCGCATCATCAAGCTCCTGATGGCGGACGGAAAGATGACCTATAACGACATAGCTAACAAGCTTCGCCGTTCCCCCTCCACCGTGCGCGACCGCATCCGCCGTCTCGAGGATGACAAGGTCATACTCGGCTATTACGCCATCGTCAACCTGGAGAACATGGGCATAAACTCCGACGCCATCGTCCTGGCCAAGCTTGCCAAGGGCAAGGGGTTGGAGGACCTGCGCAAGATGAAGCAGGTGGAAGGGGTGCGGGAGGTACTGCAGGTCACAGGCGATCGGCGCGTGCTCCTCCGTCTCAACTCACGGGACAACCGTAGCCTGGAGGACACGGTGTACCGAGAGCTCGCGCCCATGGGGCTGGAGGACATCGAGGTCCGCATCGTGCTGGAGTCAGTGGCCAGCCAGCCAATGGTGTGATCAGAGGTTGGTCTTGTCGTATTTGCCGCTGAAAGGCCGGGAGGACAAGGGCGCCACCTTGGTGAAGCAAGAGAGGTCCCGGTCCACTATCGGTCCGAAATGGGAGATGAACTCCTCGAGCAGTCCCTCAAGCTCCTTTTCGTCATCAGCGCTCATCTCGGCGATCGCCTGCCCCTGGGCCCAGCTGCTCTGACCCGACCCTGCCCCGCAAGAACATCTTGCCCCCATGGATGCCAGCACCCAAGCTCACGCCCACGGGCGACGGGGTCTTGCAACCTATGCCGAGGACCACCATGGTGCCGCCGGCCATGTACTCGCCCAGATAGTCCTTGGCGGTCCCGCCGATGACCAGGCTGGGCCAGCGCTGCCCATACTCCTTCATATGGATGCCCACGCGGTAACCGGAGCTGCCCTTGATGAACATCTTCCCGCCGCGGGCGGAAAGTCCGGTCACGTCCCATGCATTTCCGTGTACGATGATCTTGCCGGAGTTCATAGTGTTCCCGGTCATGTCCTGGGCGTTCCCGAACACTTCCAAGGTAGGTCCGTCCAGGAAGGCGCCGAGGTTGTTGCCTGGCGTGCCGTGGATGCCGATGTAAAGGTCCTTCTTCGATGCTGTGGCGGCTATGTAGCGCTGACCGGTGACGTTGCGCAGTATTATGCGGTCGACGTTCCGCTCGATGGCCTGGCGGATGACGCAGTTCAGCTCACGGTAGTGCATGGGCACGCCATCGACCCCGGCGTCGATCGAGAACGCGCCATCCTCAAAAGAGGTGCAGCCCTGGCCGCAATCGCACTCATGCGCGGTGAATCCATGTCCATGCATCAGCCCCACCCCTCGCCAACATGTTTGACGCCCATTATCTCCGCGATCTTGGGGTTCGGACCTTGGTAGCGCAGACGGTCCCGATTGCCGACCAGGCTCTCCACCGAGTCGATGCCCATCGCACCCAGCACCTCCCTCAGTTCCTCGTTCCAGGCGTTGAACAGGTGCACTATGCGCGCCGCTCCCACCTCCGGGTCCAAGCGTTGCACCAGGTCCTCGCGCTGGGTGGCGATGCCCCAGGAGCAGAGGCCCCGGTGGCACTGTTGGCACACCCGGCAGCCCACGGCCACCATGGCCGCGGTCGAGACCATGGCCACATCGGCCCCAAGGGCCAGGACCTTTATCATGTCGGCGCTGCAGCGGATGCCTCCGCCGGCGCAGACGGTGACCCGGTTGCGCAATCCCTCCTCGGTGAGGCGCTTGTCCACCACCGCCACCGCCACCTCCACCGGCATGCCGGCATGGTCGCGTATGACCCGCATGGACGAACCAGTGCCTCCCTTGAAACCATCGATCGTGATGAAATCCGCCCCGGCCCGCACCACCCCAGAGGCAATGGCCGCGACGTTGTGCACCGCGGCGATCTTGACACCGACCGGCATGGAGTACTCCACCGACTCCTTGAGGACGGATATGAGCTGGGCCAAGTCCTCGATGCTGTAGATGTCGTGGTGAGGATAGGGCGAAAGCGCGTCCGTTCCGACCGGGATCATCCTGGTCTCGGAGATGAGCGGCGTCACCTTCTCTCCAGGCAGGTGTCCGCCATGTCCGGGCTTGGCGCCCTGGCCGATCTTGATCTCCACCGCTGCCATGCCCTTGAGGTACTCTGGGTCGACCCCGAAGCGGCCAGACGCCACCTCGGCGCAGATGTGGTCCGCGTACTGATAGAAGTCATGGTGCAGGCCGCCCTCACCGCTGCCAGCAACGATGTTGAGCTCCTTCGCCGCCATGAAGAAGGCCTTCTGGGTATTGTATGAGACCGAGCCAAGCGAGACATGCCCTATCATGAGGGGCATGTCCATGACCACCAGGGGATTCCCGCACCCTTTCATGCGCAGCATTTCCCCCTCGCTCACCCGGAGCCTACCTGGCCTTCCGCCGAGCAAGGTCACGGTCTCCACCGGTTCCCTCAACGGGTCGATGGACGGGTTGGTGACCTGGGCCGCGTCCAGCAACAGATCGTCGAATATCACGGGATGTTCGACGTCGGTGCCGCAGGAGGAGAGCAGCACGCCACCACTGTTGGCCTGGGCATAGATGGCCCGGCGCATGCGTTCGGTCCAGTTGCCGTGGGGCGGGAACTGGGATGGCACTGTGCGGATCTCGATGCAGCTGACCGGGCATACCGCCAGGCAGCGCCCGCAGGCCACACATCCTCCGATGGGCACCACGCGGTTGTCGCGGAAATCAAGGGCTTGGAAGGAGCACTCGTTCACGCAGCGCTTGCAGGTGCGGCATGACTGGTAATCAATGACAGGCTTGAAGCGCTCCGGCAGTTTGGTGTCCATCTTCTTTGCGGTGCCGCTCATGGGCTCACCCCCTGGAACGGATGTTCGGTGCCAGTGCGGAGGATGCCCTTGCCCACCTTGGCGATCATGGGGCTTCCCGCGTTCGTGGCCCAGGTCTCCGCATCGGGCTCGACCAGACGGATGGCGCACTCCTCGCTGGCGCAGTAGGCGATGCCGCCATCTGGCGACCGGCCCACGATCATAGGCCGAAGCTTCTTCCGGTCCGCCAGCGCGATCAACGTCACCTCTGGCTGGCTCCTTCCCACCAGGATGCTGAACGGTCCGTTGAGGAACGCCTCCCGGTAGGTGAACCGCAACCATGTGGCCAGCTTGCGGCTCTCGGGGTCAAGCCGGGAGATCTCGTCATAGGTCCAAGGGGCCATGGCGAAGGCCGCCGCCTGGATCGGCAGGCCGTGCTTGCGCACCAGCAGGTCCCAGATATAGGCGACGACCTCGGTGTCGGTCAGCACGGTGCACTTATAGCCGGACATCTCCACCAGTTTGCGGTTCACGCCATACGAGGTTATCTCGCCGTTATGGCACACCCCCCAGTCCAGGATGGACAAGGGATGCGCCCCGGCCCACCAGGCGGGGGAGTTGGTCGGGAAGCGGGAATGTGATATCCACATGGTGCCCTTATAGCGGGGAAGGTCGTAGAAATCGGCCATCTGGTGGGAGAAACCGTTCCCCTTGAAGACCGCCATGTCCTTGCCGCTGCTTATGCACATCGCCCCGTCCACCTCGGAGTTGATCTGCATGACCAGGTCGATGACCACGTCCTCCTCGCCCTTCTTCACGCCCTCGCCCTTCATGGACTTGGGCAGAACGTTGGCGAAGTAACGCCAGATGATAGGATAGGGCGGCCTCAGGTCGGCAACCGGATGATGGTAGACCTTCTCGTCGTGGACGATGTCAAGGTATGAGCGCATCATGTCCTCGGCGCGTTCCTTTGCCTTCTCATCATCGAAGAAGAACTGCAGGCAGTACTGGTCCTTGCGGGATGGGAAAAGTCCGTAACATGCGTATCCCGCCCCCAGGCCGTTCTCCCGCTCCTCCATTATGGTGAGCATGGCGCGGATCCTATCGCCCGCGATGAGGCGGCCGTCCAACGAGATGCATCCGGCGATGCCGCAACCGCCCATCATGTACTTCAATCCCGGAGGTCTCTGGGCCAAGTAGACCTGGGAGGGCAGTGGCAGCGGCTGCAAGGCGTTAGCATGTGTCATACAAGGGTGGAGGTGGTTGCCCCTCCGATATAAATCCATTTCTCTCTCAACTCCCAAACGGGACGTCCTTCGATCGGTCATCGTCCTTCTCGCAGGTCATTGCATCGGCCTTCAGGGGGTAGAGGCCCCTTGGGCCGATGCACTCCCGGACACATTCCAAACAATGTTGGACCAGAACCCTCATGGCTGGTCATCGGTCGGACCGCACGCCCTCCGACCAGACCATCGCACATTGGGCGTGATGTCCGGTTCCTGCAGGGGCCGGTTACATATGACTCAGTATTTATCCATTATCATTATTTCGTGAGATGTGACGTTGTAACAGCCCATTTTTCACGAACATTATATGAATATTCATATGAAATTCGTAGTAATATTATGAATAATCTCCGTTTTTTCCATTTTTTCCAGTTCATTCATCTAGTCGGTCAGGATAATTAGAATCTCCGGTCCCTCATCGATTCCTCTCAGGATTTGCCCTTCAAGGCTGGAAAGGGTTAAATTTTTACATTTCATCATTGTGTCATACTTTTAGAGGTGCCCCCATGACATCATCGAGATTGGCCTTCGTACCCCAGCTGCCTGACCTGGACAAGATCAGGCAGATGAGGAAGCGCTTGAATCTGTCCCAGCGCGAGCTAGCAGCCATGGCCGGGGTGAGCCAGTCCCTCATCGCCAAGATCGAGAGGGGCAGCATAGACCCATCCTACAGCAATGTCCGCAAGATCCTACAGGCCTTCGAAGAGGTGCTGCGCCGGCGCAAGCTGGAAGGCATGAAGGCCGGGGCCCACCTGACCGTTGGGGACCTTGGCACCAAAGGGGTCATATCCGTCACACCGGACCAGAGCATCGGGGAGGCCATCGACCGCATGATGAGAGGTCGCTTCACCCAGCTTCCGGTCATGGTGGGCGAGAAGGTCATCGGGGCTTTGACCGACGATCGCATCCGTGATTATAGCATAGAGGCCACCCGTGACCCGAAACAAGCCATACGACGAGGTGATGCGCACCAAGGTGGAGGAGGTCATGACGGAGCCGTTCCCCATCCTCAGCGAGGACACTCCCATCGACGTCGCATCGCTGCACCTCCAGCGCGAGGAGGCCATCCTCATATCCAGGAAGGGGGCCATCGTGGGCATACTCACCAGCGCCGACTTCCTCAACCTCGGTCTCAACCAGTGAGGTGGGTCAATGATCAGGCACGTGGTTCTTTGGAGGCTTAAGGAGGAGGCCGAAGGCAGATCGAAGTTGGAGAATGCCAAGATGATCAAGGCCCAGCTTGAGGCCCTGCCAGACCTCGTGCCGGAAATCAGAAGGTTAGAGGTAGGGGCGGACGTGCTCAAGGAAGGGTCCAGTTGGGACCTTTGCCTCATCGTTGAATTCGACGATCTAGAAGCATTGAAACGATACCAGGACCACCCAGAGCATAAAAGGGTGGCCGAACTGGTGGCACGGACCAGGGACCAAAGGGCGGTAGTGGACTATATGGTCTGATCTCGATGAAACGCAAGGACCTTGAGATGCGCCTGCAGCAAGTGAACGGCTTCGAACGACCAAAGGCGGAGCTGGAGCAGTACATGACGCCGGCGAACATCGCGGCGGACCTGCTGTTCCTTGCCTACAGCTGTGGCGACATAGATGGCAGGGCGGTGCTCGACCTGGGCTGCGGCACAGGGATGTTGGGGATAGGGGCGGCCCTTCTCGGGGCGTCAAATGTGATCGGGGTGGACAAGGATGCCGGGGCTCTTGCGGTCGCCAGGCGGAACGCTGAGCAAGCGGAGGTATCGTTGGAGCTCGTCGAGGAGGAGATTTCCTCCTTCCGGGTCCAAGCCGACACGGTGGTGATGAACCCCCCTTTCGGAGCGCAGAACCGGCACGCGGACCGACCCTTCCTAGAGGCCGCCATGCGATGCGCCCCAGTGATCTACTCGCTGCACCTCACCGAGACATTGGGGTTCCTGGCCAGATATGGTGGGCAGCAGGGCTTCTCGATCGATCTTCAGAAAAGCTTTAAATTCGACATCCCTCATACATTCGCGTTCCACCGAAAGGTCAAGAAGAGTTTCGACGTATCCTTGATCCGTTTCTGTAAAACGGGGTGATTCTAATGAAAGAGAAGAGAAAAGTGGTACCTGGTGACGAAGTGGCCGAGGTAGAGGAGTTCATCCCCTCTGAAGGCACCTATGAGGACCAGGGTAAGGTATATTCCGCTCTGTACGGCGAGCTTGAGCTCGATCATGAGGACAAGACGGCCCGCGTGTCCGCCAAAAACCCAATGACGAAGCTGGCCATCGGCGACTTCGTGTTCTGCACCGTGACCGACGCCCGTGCGTCCATGGCCATCTGCGAAGTGATCGCGATCGAGGGCAGGAGCAGGGAGATCGGCGGGGACACCAACGGCACCATCCATGTCTCCAAGGTCTCCAGCGAGTACATCCAGGACGTGGGGAGGGAGCTTAGGCCCAGCGACATCATCCGGGCCAAGGTCATCCAGGTCAAACCCTCCATCCAGCTCACCACCACCTCGCCTCATCTGGGCGTAGTGAAGGCGTTGTGCCGGAAGTGCCGCCATCCGCTGATAAAGGCGGAGAAAGAGCTGTACTGCCCGAACTGCGAGCGCTCCGACCATCGCAAGATCGCGGACGATTACGCGGCGGTGGAGTTCTAGGCTCGCTGGCGCTTGCTTATCAAGCGAGCGACCTGTAAGAGAAAATGGTAATAGCAGTAGGACGAATTGATTTAGGAAGGGTGCGGTAAGATGACCAAGAGCAACGAGGACCTGGCCCGCGAGATAAAAGAGCTCCGCGACGAGATAAAGCAGATGAAGGAGATCGTCGGGACCTTGCTGAGCATGATCGTCGAGGTGGAGGGAGACGAGGAAGATGAGGAATACGCCGTCCTTCCCACCGGTCTGGACATGCCCAGGATGAACAATTGAGGCCAACGGCCTCATCATGACCTATTTTTGAGACCCGAATGAAAGCGGTGGCCCTCCTCTCCGGCGGAATAGACTCCCCTGTGGCGGCATACTTGATGGCTCAGAGGGGCTGTGAGATGATCCTCCTGCATATGGACAACCGTCCCTATGCCAGCGAGGGCAGCGTTCAGAAGGTGGCCCGCCTGGCGGCAGTTTTGAGGCAGGCCTCCGGCCAGGACATGCCCGCCATGTCCGCCCCCCATGGCCGCAACCAAGCCATCAACGCCAATAGTTGCAGGCGCCCCTACCAATGTGTGCTGTGCAAGCGCCTGATGTTGAAGGTGGCCAAGGAGATCGCCATCCGTAACGGGGCGGAGGCGATAGTGACCGGCGAGTCCCTGGGCCAGGTGGCATCCCAGACCTTGTTGAACCTGCGCGCCGAGGAATCTGGCCTGGAATTCCCGGTGCTACGCCCCCTCATCGGCCTGGACAAGCTGGAGATCGAGGGCATCGCCAAGCGCATCGAGACCTATGAGATATCCATTCAGAGCGATGGGGGGCCATCCTGCCTGATCCTTCCCGAGAGGGTCATCACCGATGCCGTGCCGGAGAACGTTCTGGCAGAGGAGGCGAAGGTGGACATTTCGGAGATGGTGCGATTCGCCGCCGATAACGTCGTCGAGCTCAAAGGTCCGGATACATGGAGCAATTGAGCCCCCGCTCCGGGTCATAGATCATGTCCATGGTGACCCGGTCGATGTAGCGCGCTTGCACCCTCGATATGAAAAGCGTATGGTCCCCGCATTTGACCTTGATATCGCTGGCCTTGGCCGGTTTCAGCTCGACCGGTATGATGATCGGGCCGGAGCATGAGGTGGACAGGCGATAGTCCTGGCCTGAGCTCTTGACATACTCCACTACCTCAGGGTCGACATAAATCTCGGTCGGGACCACGCCCCCGAGGAAGAGGTAACGGATATTTAACCTAACCGAGCTGTATCGTAAAGAGGACGTAAATGAAGGAAAGGGTGGTGCTGGACTCCTCCGCGTTCTTCGCCATGGAGGACATGTCAGGCGACTGGGACGCCTTTACATCACCAGGAGTGCTGCGCGAGCTGCAGCGCTACAACGACGGTCGCGCCGCGTATCTGGAGCACAAGGTCAAGGTTTCCGATCCCACGTCCAATTCATTGGAGAAGGTGGCCAGGGCGGCCAAGGAGACCGGCGACGCGTCCCGGCTCTCCACCGTCGACCGGGAGGTGCTCGCACTGGCCATCGATCTGGAGGCGGTACTCCTCACCGATGATTACTCGATGCAGAACCTGGCCAAGCACATCGGGTTGCCATACCGGGCGGTGGGGCTGAAACCGATACAGAAAAAGGTGGTATGGAGCTACCGTTGCACCGGATGCGGGAAGGTCATCAAGGAACAGCAACCGGACTGCCCGGTGTGTGGCAGCGCCCTGCGCACCACCAGGAAGAAATGATCACTTACCGCCCAGCTCGGCCGATTTCTTGGCGCCGGCCTCGATAGCGTCCATGACCGCACCGCGGAAACCGCTCTCCTCCAAGGTGCGGATCCCTTCGATGGTGGTCCCGCCGGGGGATGCTACCATGTCCTTCAGCTCGCCTGGGTGCTTCCTGGTCTCCAGCACCGTCTTGGCGGAACCGAACACGGTCTGTGCCGCTAGGATGGTGGCGACATCACGGGGCAGACCGGCCAGCACGCCGCCGTCCGCCAACGCCTCGATGAACATGTACACATAGGCCGGGCCTGACCCGCTCAGGCCGGTCACGGCATCAAGCAGCTTCTCGTCCAAGGCGAAGGCCACACCGACGGACTCCAGGACGCGCTGCACGGTCTCCTTGTCCTCCTTGCGTGCCGACCGGCCCAGGGCGAACGCTGAGGCCGAGGCGCCGACCAGGCAAGGCTGGTTTGGCATTACTCGGACCACCCGCACGCCCCAGTTCAGGTGGCGCTCCATGACGTCTATCTTGACGCCTGCGGCGATGGATATGAGCAAATGATCGCTGGACAGGTATGGTTTCAGCTCCTCCAGCACTGGACCGACATGGTTCGGTTTGACGGCCAGCACAATGATGTCCGAAGACCGGACCACCTCGATGTTGTCCCCGGTGACGCCTACCCCGATGGTCTTGGCTATGAAGTCCCGGCGCTCCGGCATGACGTCGCTGGCGGTGATGTCGTCAGCCAGTGCCATTCCCGCACTGATAATCCCCTTCATCAAGGCCTCTGCCATGTTTCCCGCTCCCACGAAACCGATCTTCATTTGCGTCACCTCTGTCCTGTCATCAGGTCGAATCTGCGTTATTGCCGCGACCCTATATAATGCTCATTGAGGTGCTTCGGTTCACAGGCAATGCTACCTTATGGTCATAGCCCCGGCAGATGACATGCGCTCAATCATCCCAATGCGATGAGGAACTCCCTCATGAACGCGGGGAGGTCGGCCGGGGTGCGCGATGTGATGAGGTTCCCGTCCACGACCACCTCCTCATCGAAATATCTCGCTCCGGCATTGACCACATCGTCCTTGATGGCGAAGAAGCAGGTCGTCTTTCTACCGCGAAGCACGTTGGCGGTGATGAGCACCGACGGACCATGGCAGATGGCCGCCACCACCTTGCCAGAGTCGAACACCCGCTTCACCAGCTCGGTCACGGCGTGGTGCCGTCTCAGTCGGTCCGGGGCGAAACCGCCTGGCACTATCAAGGCCTGGAAGTTACGGGCATCGGCGGTGATGGCATCCTGGTCCACCTTGGCCTCGTAGCCATGCTTGCTGCGGTAGATCTCTTTGGTGCCCGGACCGACGAGCACAGGGTTCCATCCCGCCTCCTTGAGACGGTAGTAAGGATACCACAGCTCCATGTCCTCATAGTCGTCCTCCACTAGGATCGCCACGTTCCGCGTCATCATAGCACCCTCATCGACCTGACATACTTGTGCCCTCATTTTATAAACTTATAGAGCGGTGGACCCTTGTAGATCGGGTTTTTTCGCCCATTTATCATATTTAAAAACGGTCCTTATGATTGTCATTAATGGTAATCAGAAGGACCATCTGGACATTAACTATAATTAAGCCTGAATCATCCAATCAATCTGAGTTCAATTTTTATATAGGTAGAATATTCACCTTGCAATGCTCGTAGAACAGTATTATCCGGTAGCTATCTTCGCTCTGGTAGCTGTTCTCTTCCCAGTGCTGGCTTTCTTTATTTCTAGGTTCTTCAGGCCCACCAAGCAGAGCACACTGAGGGAGACAACCTATGAATGCGGAGAAACGCCGATTGGACAGGCCCAGGTCCAATTCCATGTCCAGTTCTATGTCTACGCCATCATTTTCGTGGTGTTTGATATCGTGACCGTGTTTTTATTGCTCTGGGCCCTTGGTTTTGAGAACTTCGATCAAAATGACATCATGAGCGAACCCTACATCATCGCGTTCGTGTTCACCGCGATCATGCTGGCAGGGGTCTATTACGCTCTCGCTAAGGAGAAGATACTATGGATCTGAGCCTTTCCCCTCATGCCATAGCCATGACCGCCAAGGAGTTCCAGGAGATGGCCAAGGACATGGTCCTGGGAATGGCCCGAAACCCAATGCTCAAGAAGCCCATCGACGGTCTCACCGCCCCCATATGGGCTTGGGGGCAAAGGAATGCCATCTACCCCCTGCACTTCGGTGTGGCGTGCTGCGCTCTGGAGATGGCCGCCGCCTCCGCCTGTCGCTGGGACGCCGAGAGATTGGGAATGATCTATCGTTCATCCCCGCGTCAATCCGATGTTCTACTGGTCAATGGATGGATCTCCCAGAAGCTGCGACCGTCGCTGCGCCGCCTTTACGAGCAGATGCCCGAGCCCAAGTGGGTCGTTGCCATGGGCGAGTGCGCCATCAGCGGTGGGCCGTGGTATGACGCGTACAACGTGGTCCAGGGCCTGGACACCTTCATACCGGTTGACATCTACATCCCCGGTTGCCCGCCTCGACCAGAGGCCATGATCGACGGTTTCCTCAAGCTTAACCGAAAGATAACCGCAGAGCAGAAAGGGACTTTCCTGGACTGAGGTGAGAAAGATGACCGAAACAAGCACCAGGATGAATGAGGAGCAGATCGCCGAGGCGATCAACAGCAAGTTCACGCAGGGCATTACGAGCATTGAGATCGCCCCGCGCCGGATTTACCTCACGATAAGCAAGGACATACTTCTGCCACTCTGCACGAAGATGAAGGACGAGCTCGGTTTTGAGCACGTCTCCAGCGTTTGCGGGGTGGACACAAAGACCGCCTTCCAGACGGTCTATCACATATCTTCCTATCAGAACAAGGTGGTGGCGGAGATCGTGGTGGAGAACATATCCTACGACCAGCCTGAAGTGGAATCGATCACGCCCCTTTGGGGTGGGGCGAACTGGCACGAGAGGGAGACCTACGACATGTTCGGCATCCGATTCCTGAACCACCCCAAGATGGAGCGTCTGCTTTTGGCGGACGATTTCACGTTCTTCCCCATGAGGAAGGACTACGTTGTCGGGAGGAGAGTGCCATGACCGAGATGTGGGTGAACATGGGGCCGCAGCACCCCATGACCCATGGGCTGTGGAATCTGCGCGTCAAGATCGACGGTGAGATAATCACCGACGCCACACCGGTCATCGGCTACCTTCACAGGGGCTGGGAGAAGATGGTGGAGGCTAGGGACTTCAAACAGATCATCCCCCTGGCCGATCGTCTTTGCTACGGTTCTTCCCTGACCTGGAGTCACCTTTACGTGCGCACCATCGAGGAGCTTATGGACGTGGATGTGCCGGAGAGGGCGCAATGGATCCGCGTCATAACCTTGGAGATGCAGCGCATCTCCTCCCACCTGATGTGGCTGGCCGCCGTCGGGACCGACCTCGGTTCTTACACCATTTTCCTTTATTGCATGAGGGAGAGGGAGCTCTTCCTGGACCTCATGACCAACCTCACCGGGGCGCGCATGACGTACAACTACGTGCGCATCGGTGGTGTGCGAAACGACCTTCCGCCCAACTTCGAGAGGGACACCCTGAGGGTGCTGAAGCTCTTCGAGGAGCGCATGAAGGAGTATGAGGCATTGTGCGACCGAACGACCTCCTTCCGCGTGAGGATGGAGGATGTTGGCATGCTTACCCCAGCCGATGCCATGAACCTCGGCGTCACCGGGCCGAACATGCGCGGTTCCAAGATCGACTTCGACATACGCCGCGATGACCCCTATGAGACCTATGACCAGGTCGACTTTGAGGTGTGCGTGGAGGACACCTGCGACTCGTTCGCTAGGTATAGGGTCCGCATGCGCGAGATGGAGGTCAGCTGCGACATCATCCGCCAGGCTCTGAAGAAGCTCAGGGACGGCCCGGTTCGTGTCAAGGCGCCCAACAACGCCCCGTCCGGTTCCGCGTTCTTCCATGTGGAGGACCCCCGGGGCGAGGGCCTCATGTACGCTATAGGGGACGGCACCAACCAGCCCTATCGGCTGAAGGTGCGGAGCCCCATATTCGTGAGCGTCTCCGCCACGCCAGTGATGCTGATCGGAGAGAAGATGGCAGATGTCCCGGCCATCATGGGATCGATCGACATGTGCCTAGGCGAGACGGACCGGTGAAAAAATGAGCTTCCTAGGAGTAGACTCACTGTACGAGGGGTTCCAACAACTGGTCTCCTGGCTGATGTGGCTGATTGGTGACTGGTTCTGGGCCGGCGTCGTCCTCGACGGCAACGAGGACAGCTGGTGGTATTGGGTGACCGAATTCCTCACCGACAACCAGACGGTCTTGTTCTTCACCATTCTCTTAGTGTGCGTCACCGTCTTCATCGGAGGGTTCCTGGCCGGACTGTGGGTCATATGGATCGAGAGGAAGGTACTGGGTCGCATGATGGACAGGCGCGGTACTCAGGTCGGATGGCTCGGCGGGTTCCAGAACTTCGCCGACGGCATCAAGACCTTGCTTAAGGAGATCATAATACCCAGGGACTCGGACAAGAAGCTGTACACATATGCGGTCGTAATGATCCTGGCCACTTCCGTAATGCTCCTCGGTCTTATACCCTGGAGCGAGTTCTGGTACGCGGTCAATGTCCCGCTTGCCCTGCTATTGGGGTTGGCGGTCTTCAGCCTCGCCCCCTTCGCCATCCTCATCGGTGGCTGGTCCTCCAACAACAAGTACACCGTCATCGGCGGTATGCGTGGCGCCGCACAATTGATCGCATACGAGGTACCACTGCTATTGGTGGTGGTGTCCATCGTCATCATGGTGGGCAGCCTCAACTTCAATGACATCGTCACCTGGCAGATAGAGAATGTTTGGCTCATCGCACCGCTCATCCTGGGATGCATCACGTTCTTCGTGGCCGGGTTGGCCGAGGTGGAGAGGGTCCCCTTCGACCTGCCGGAGGCCGAGGCCGAGCTGGTAGAGGGCTGGCAGACCGAGTACGGCGGATTCCGCTGGGGTCTGATCATGCTCTGCGACTATGTTCGCGCATATATCGTCGCCCTTCTCATCACCGTGCTGTTCCTAGGCGGATGGGCTGGGCCGGAGCCGGTGCCACCGGAGGTCTGGACACTGATAAAGACCTTCTTGGTCTTCTTCATCATGGTCTGGGTCCGCGCGGCCATGGTCCGTATCAGGACCGACCAGATACTGAAGATCGGCTGGAGGCGCCTCATGCCCCTGGCCTTCATCAACCTGGTCATCGTCGTGTTGATCAAATATTACAACATTGGGTGGTGGTAAGTTGGCCGAGGCAGAGAAGAAGAAATCTACCTATCGTCGCCGAGATGACCTGAAACCCCGGGCCTACATCGCCGATCCGATGTACGTATGCATGCGCACATTCCTGCGCACCACCCTAAAGGGAAGGCCGAACACGATCCTCTACCCCTGGGAGAAGCTCCTCATGCCCGACTGCTTCCGCGGTCGCCCAGGAATAGTCCTGGAGAAGTGCATCGCCTGCGGCAAGTGCGTCAAGATATGTCCTAACAAATGCGTCGAGCTCGTCCCCATCGAGCACCCCACCCTCGGCAAGGTGGAGAGGCCCCAGATATTCGTAGGCCGCTGCATGATGTGCGGATATTGCGCCGAGGTCTGCCCGACCAGCGCCATGATAGTCACCCCCGAGTTCGAGCTGGCCTCTTACGATCGGACCGAGCTGATGTTCGATCCGTTGAAGTTGCAGCACGAGCACAAGCCAGGCTACGAGGTGCACTCCCCCATGGTGGCGCCCTCTGCCCTGAAGGCAGGGAAGCCTGAGATGAAGGACATGCTGGACCCATCGGTCAAGGACACACCGGTCCTGGAACCGAAGAAGTGCATCTCCTGCTTCCGTTGCGAGAAGACCTGCCCCACCGAGGCGGTCAAACTGATGGACACCGGGGAAGTGAACCCGAAGAACAACAAGCCGATCAAGAGGCCGGTGTTCAACTATGACAAGTGCGTCGCTTGCGAGCAGTGCGTGGACGTCTGTCCCAAGGACGCTTTGAAGATGAAGGAGGCGATGTAAAATGGCTTTCGACCTTTCCCCGTATCTGTTCATGGTCTTCGCCGGTCTCACGATCGGTGCGGCCATCACCGTCCTGGTTACCAAGGAGATCGTGAGGGCGGCGTTCTTCCTCGCCTTCGCCTTCATCGGTGTGGGAATAATCTATCTGTTCCTGAACGCGGAGTTCGTGGCACTGATCCAGATATTGGTCTATGTCGGTGCCATCAACGTCCTGATCCTGTTCGGA
The DNA here is from genome assembly GCA_963789555.1 of Methanomassiliicoccaceae archaeon. Lineage (GTDB taxonomy): Archaea > Thermoplasmatota > Thermoplasmata > Methanomassiliicoccales > UBA472 > JACXTP01. Next base: position 196,490 of record CAWBKY010000007.1, read on the forward strand.
GTGATGCTCACCAAACGCCGCCTCCTGGGAGGTGGTCAATGTGAGTAACCCCCGCGAGAGGTTCTCAGTGAAGGACCGCAGCGTGGCCAACATAATCGTGGCCGTGGTCGCTATTGGCCCTCATGGTCGTCGTCTTCCTGGCGGTCGACGCCTGGTACGACGGCATGCTGGAGGGCACAATACCGATGTTCTCCATCCCCATCGAGGACATCTCCGCCATCATATTCGAGCAGTGGGGGGCCCTGGTGATAATACTGGGGCTGGTACTATTCTCCGCCATGATCGGCGGGGTCTTCATCGCACAGGAGGAGGATGAGGAATGAGCGTTGAGTTCACAACTGGCATACCGTTATCTTGGTTCCTATTGGTCTCGGCCACCCTGTTCACCATCGGTGTCATCGGCATACTGGTCAAGAGGAACGCCATCGTCATCCTGATGTCGATCGAGCTCATGCTGAACGCCGCCAACATCAACTTCGTGGCGTTCTCCGCCTACTACGACCTCCCATGGGGCAGGTGTTCGCGTTGTTCTCCATCGGTCTGGCGGCGGCAGAGGCCGCCATCGGCCTGGCGATACTGCTGAACCTGAACCGCTTGAAGGACACGGTCCATGTGGACGACCTCAATATCATGAGGTGGTAAGATGGATTACACCTGGCTGTTCCAGCTGGCATGGATCATCCCATTATTGCCCCTGATATCCTTCCTGATCGTCGGGTTCCTGGGGGCGAAGTTCAGCGACAAGGGTGGCATGATCGCCATAGCCCTGGTCGGTGCGGCGATGGCCCTGTCCCTCGCCATCGCCTACGCCGCGCTCACGGGCGGGCTTCCTTCGCACGGCGCTGAGGGCGCCTACTACACCGATACCATCGAATGGGTGGTGCTGGGGAGCGGGTTCACCCTCTCCATCGGCATATTCATCGATACGCTTGACCGCGCTGATGTTGATCGTGGTCTCCTTCGTGGCCACGCTGGTCGTCATCTACTCGGTCGGTTACATGGGCGAGGAGGGCGACAGGCGCCGCCGCTACTTCACCGAGATATCCCTGTTCGTCGGCGTCATGCTCGGCCTGGTGTTGGCAAGCAGCTTCTCCCTGCTGTTCATATTCTGGGAGCTGGTCGGTCTCTGCTCCTACCTTCTGATCGGGTTCTGGTTCGAGAGGCCTTCGGCGGCCTCCGCGGCCAAGAAGGCCTTCTTGGTCACGAGGGTGGGCGACGTCATGTTCATGATCGGCCTGTTCATCCTCTTCAACCTCTTCGGAACCCTGAACTACGTCGAGATGTTCGACCCTGAGGTGCTGACCGAGGTCGACCAGAGCCTGTTGACCTGGGGCTGCTTCTTCATGTTCGGGGGCGCCATCGGCAAGAGCGCTCAGTTCCCCTTGCACGACTGGTTGCCCGACGCCATGGAGGGTCCGACCACCGTCTCCGCTTTGATCCACGCCGCGACGATGGTCAAGGCCGGCGTCTACCTGGTGGCCAGGATGTTCCCGCTGTTGGTGCACTCCTACGAATGGCTGCCATTGTTCATCGCGGTCATCGGGGTCGTCACCGCACTGATGGCCGCCACCATGGCCTTGAACTCGCCCAACATCAAGCGCGTCCTGGCCTATTCCACCATCAGCCAATTGGGCTTGATGTTCCTCGGGCTCGGAACCGGTGCCTATCTGTTCGCGGTCGGCATCTATGAGGAGGGCAGCCTGGGCTACTCTGCCGCCATGTTCCACCTCATGAACCACGCCTTCTTCAAAGCCCTGCTCTTCCTTAGCGCCGGAGCGGTCATCCACTATCGTCCATACGGAGGAGATGTCCAAGATGGGCGGGCTGCGCAAGTACATGCCCATCACATCGATAGTGATGTTGCTGGGCGCGATATCGATCGCAGGCATACCGCCACTGAGCGGCTTCTGGTCCAAGGACGAGCTGTTGGCCGTGGTGGAGAGCGCCGGCTCAGAGAACTGGGTGTTCTACCTGCTCTATGCGATGGGCGTCTGTGCGGCCTTCATGACCGCCTTCTACATGTTCCGCATGTGGTTCAAGACCTTCACCGGTCCCGAGGGGGAGGCCACCAAGCATGCCGCGGCCCACCTGGCCCATGATGACCATGGGCACAAGGAGAAGGAGCATCAGGCCAAGCCTGGCAAGATCAAGGAGCACACCCCCGCGGTCATGACCGTTCCGCTCATGTTGCTGGCGGTCCTTGCGGTGTTCTCCGGCATGGCGGCGCTGTTCTTCTTCGGCACGCCCTTCTACGGCATCATCTACTTCGAGGAGGCCATTACACGAGACCGGGATGGAGATCCTGGAGAACGTGTTCACCGCCTGGACCACCTATCTGTCCATGGCGGTGGCGGTGGGCGGCATCGGCCTGGCCTACTTGGCCTTCTACAAGAAGAGCATCGACGTCGACGCCTTCGTGAGGAGGCCGGCCGTCAAACCCTTGTACAACATGCTCCTGGCCCGCTATGGTTTCACCAAGGGCTATGACTGGGTGGGGAGAAGGCAGTGTACGGCTTCTCCCTGGTCCTGGACTGGTTCGACCTCCATGTCATCGATGGCATAGTGAACGGATTGGCACGTGGCACCGCCAAGGCGGGCCGCGGTCTGCGCAGGGTGCAGACCGGGTTCGTGCAGACCTACGCAGGGGTGGTGGTGGGCGGAGCGGTGCTGATGATGCTGCTCGGCTACTTCATACTGGTCCTGCTTGGAGTGGTCCAACCGTGGTGAGGTGATTCAGATGTTCGAAAACATACCGATACTGTCAATCCTGTTGGCCTTGCCCTTCATCGGCGCCCTGATCGCCTTCATGCTGAACAGCAACCCGAAGATGTCCAAGATCGTGGCGATGGTCTTCAGCGCCATCCCCTTGGCCTTGGCGTCCCTGATGATGATCGACATGGTGCAGCAGGGGTACGACTTCAGCACCTTCTCCTATCAGGAGAGCTACGTCTGGATCGAGCAGTTGGGCATATCCTTCACGCTCGGTGTCGACGGCATAAGCGCGCCCATGGTCTGGCTTACCACCTTGTCGGTCTTCCTGGCCATCATCTTCTCCTGGGACGTGGAGAAGCGCACCGCCTCCTACATGGCCTTGATGCTGATCCTCGAGGTCGGCGTCCTCGGGGTGTTCATGGCCCTGGACTACTTCCTGTTCTACGTGTTCTGGGAGATCGTCCTCATACCCATGTTCTTCCTGATCGCCATATGGGGAGGGCCGAGGCGCGACTACGCCTCCATCAAGTTCTTCATATACACGCACGTGGCGTCGCTCTTCATGCTGCTGGGCATATTCGCCCTGTACTTCGAGGCGGCGGGGGACCTGGGCTACTACACCTTCGACATGGCGGCCATCGCCACCGTCTCCGGTGATTTCGCCATCATGTTCCAAACACTGGTGTTCGGCCTGCTCTTCTTCGGCTTCATAGTGAAGATGCCCATGGTGCCGTTCCATACCTGGTTGCCCGACGCCCACGTCGAGGCCCCCACCGCTGGGTCGGTCCTTCTGGCCGGACTCCTGCTGAAGATGGGCTCTTACGGTATCATCCGGATCGCTATGCCGACCCTGCCTGGCGCCTGGAACCTCGAGTTCGGTGCCTTGGAGAACAGCGTTTTCCCGGGATTAAGCGACTGGCAGATCGTCATGATCGTGCTCGGCGTCCTCTCCATGCTCTACGGCGCGGTGATGTGCATCGCGCAGAAGGACATCAAGAAGATGGTGGCCTATTCCTCCATCAGCCACATGGGCGGCGTCCTGCTGGCCTTCGCCACCTTCACCGAGATCGGTCTGGCCGCGGGCGTGTTCATGATGTTCGCCCATGGTCTGATCACGGCGGTCCTCTTCATGATGGCCGGCGTGATCCAGCACAAGACCGGCACCAGGATGATCCCGCGGCTGGGCGGACTGGCCGCCAAGATGCCGAAGGCCTCGGTGTTCATGATGATCGGCTTCATGGCCTCGCTCGGACTTCCTGGTCTGGTCGGTTTCATCGCCGAGTTCGGCATATTCACGGCGACGTACAACGCGTTCGGTTGGCTCCTGCTGGTCCCGATAATCAGCGTGGCATTGACCGCGGCCTATTACATCTGGGCGATGCAGCGCGTGCTGTTCGGCCCGGTGACCAAGGACATCGACCTGGAACATTTGCACGACGTCAGCTGGTACGAGGCGGCGCCGTTGGCCGCGTTCGTGGGCTTCATCGTGCTCTTCGGTCTCTGGCCCGCGTTGATATTGGATTACATCGTGCCTGCGGTGGGCAAGATCCTCGTGGGGGTGTTCTGAAATGGTCGACACTGAATCATTGGTGGCCGTGCTGCCCGAGCTGCTGCTGGTCATGTTCGCTATCGTCATTCCGGCCATCGGGCTGGGCACCAAGGACTCCAGGATACTGGGCTTCACCGCCTTGGCCGGCATAGCGCTGGCCGCGGTCGGACCGGCCCTGCAGATACTGGAGGACCGGAACGCGGTGTTCTTCCCGGCCGACAGCGGCCTCCTGGTCCTGGACCAGTTCTCCGCCCTGTTCATGCTCATATTCCTGAGCGTGGCCTTCTACGTGGTGCTGGCCTCGATATACTTCACCAAGGACGACAAGCACAAGCCCGAGTACTACTCGCTCATCCTGCTGGCGACCGCCGGTATGATGGTGGTGGCATCCGCCACCGACCTGTTCGTGCTCTTCGTCGGCATCGAACTGACCTCGCTGTCCTCCTACGCCCTGGTGGCCTTCCGCAAGAAGGACGTCAAGGGGGCCGAGGCGGCCACGAAATATTTCATCATCGGTGGGCTGTCCAGCGGCTTCGCCCTGTTCGGCATATCGCTGATATTCGGGGTCACTGGGACCACGGACTTCACCCTGATGAACGAGTGGCTGATCGCCAACCCCTACCCCAATGACCTGGTGCCGGTGGTCTGGCTGGCCATGATAATGATCGTGGTGGGCTTCGGCTTCAAGATCGCCATGGTGCCCTTCCACATGTGGGCCCCGGACGTCTATGAGGGAGCGCCGACCACCATCACCGCCATGCTGGCGGCCGGCTCGAAGAAGATGGGCTTCGTGGCGTTGTTCAAGCTGTTCTTCATCGGCCTCATCGCCATCAAGGCGGACTGGGAATTCCTCATCGCCATCATGGCCATACTGACCATGACGGTGGGCAACCTGATGGCCTTGAACCAGACCAACATCAAGCGCATGCTCGCCTACTCGAGCATCGCCCAGGCCGGTTACATCCTCATCGCCATCCCGGTGGCGACGGACTACGCCTTGGCAGGCGGCATATTCCAGATCCTGACCCACGCCTTCATGAAGGGCGGCGCGTTCATCGTCGTGGCGACATTGGCCACGGTGGCGGTGGGGGAGAGCATCAACTCCTACAAGGGCCTGGGCAAGCGCTCGCCGTTCCTGGCCTTGGCCATGACCATATTCCTGTTCTCCTTGGCAGGCATACCGCCCCTGGCCGGTTTCGCCTCCAAGTTCTTCCTGTTCTGGGCCCCCATCCAGGCGGCCACGGACACGGGGCAGGATTGGTTGATATGGTTGTCAGTGGCAGGTATCATCAACAGCGCCATCTCCCTGTTCTACTACGTGCGCATCGTGAAGTACATGTATGTGGAGAAGGGAGAGTCGGAGGACAAGCTGGTGATCTCGAAGACCATGATGGCGGCGGTGGCGATATGCCTCATCCTCACGGTGGTCATCGGTATCTACCCCGGGCCGTTCTACGATGCCTGCTGGAACGCGGCGCAGACCCTGCTGTCCTACAGCGTGCCGTTGCCTTGAAAACCCCTTAATCCAACCATTTTTCCTCATCTTTTTCATGTCTGAGGCGGACCCGCTGGCCAATCGAAAAATTCATCATGAAAAAATTCCGTCTGGGAATAAGCGTTAAGTATGAATTTATCATATCATGCGGCGATGGTTCCAACCTGGGATTCGGCCATCCGGCACGAGCTGGACCTGGTCGAGGAGGAGATGCGGGGGAGCGTTGTCTCCGAACAAGAGCTCCTCACCGAGATCTCCTTGTACGTCATCGGCTCCGGAGGCAAGCGCATCCGGCCGGCCATAGCCATCCTCGCTTTCAAGGCGTGCGGGGGCACGGACGTGCCAAAGGTGGTCAAGATCGCCTCGGCCTTCGAGATGATCCACGCCGCCACCCTGATACACGACGACATAAACGACCATGGCGACTACCGCCGCGGGCGCGTTGCCGCCTACAAGAAGTTCGGCACGCAGAAGGCCCTCATCGCCGGTGACTTCCTCTTCGTCAAGAGCTTCAAGATGGGGGGCACCTTCGACGAGCGCATCGTGGGCATGGTGGCCGATGCCTGCACCGCCATCGCGGAGAGCGAGATGCTGCAGAGCCTTTACGAGGGAGACGTCGACACCCCGGTGGACAGATACCTCAAGATCATAGAAGGGAAGACCGCCAAGCCCATCGAGGCAGGCGCTCGGGTCGGGGCCTATCTGGCCAAGGCCGACGAGGCCCGCATCGATCAGATGGGCGAGTACGGGCTGGCCATCGGCATGGCCTTCCAGATCATCGATGATATTTTGGACATCGTGGGCAACGAAAAGACCCTGGGCAAGCCCAGGGGAGTGGACTTCGTGGACGGTAAGCCGACGTTGCCATTGATATTCGCCATGGCCGATGCCAAGCACGGCCCGGAGATCAAGCGACTGTTCCTCAAGCCAGACAAGTCGCACCAGGACGCCGAGGAGGCACTGGCGCTTGTGGTCAGGACGGACGCCATCGCGCGGTCAAGGAGCATGGCCCGCCAGTTCACGGACAAGGCAAAAGCAGCGCTGAGCGAATTGCCTGATTCGGAGTACAAGGCCTCCATGATCAAGTTGGCTGACGCGCTGGCGGAGCGGGACACCTAAAGGTTCAGTTGGCGAGATGAGATGACCGAGCGGATCAGGACGGACGTGGTGGTGGTCGGCGCTGGCCCGGCGGGCAGCACCGCCGCCGAGCATGCGGCCCTGGGTGGGTTGGAGGTCGTGATCTTGGAACGGCGCCCCGTGGTCGGCGAGCCCGTGAAATGCGGCGAGTTCATGCCCCACCTGGATGAGGTGCAGCGCATCTTCCCTGATGCCCTGGACCTCGCCCCCCTTTTCGATGTCCCAGGCGACCTGCGCTCGCTGCAGACGGAGGTCATCCGGATCTACTCGCCTTCTCTGAGGCATTGGGACGTGCCCTTCGCAGGCTATACGACCGACCGTAATCGCTTCGATCAGCACCTGGCCCGGCGCGCCGAGAAGGCCGGGGCGAGGATCATGCTCAACACCGTCTGCACGGGCGTGAAGGGCAACCTGGTGATGGCGGACGGTCTGGAGGTCGAGGCCAAGGTCATAATCGGAGCGGACGGACCGCTTTCTCGTGTCGGCAAGGCGGTAGGCTTGGAAAGGTCCAAGGACCTCTGTCCCGCCGTGACGGTCCAGGTCAAGGGTGATTTCGAGCCGGTCCCGGAGATGTACTTCGGGACGGTCGCTCCGGGCGGCTACGCCTGGGTGATACCGAAGAAGGGAGTGGCCAACGTCGGCCTCGGCGTGGCGCCGCGCTTCGCCAAGGACACCGTAGGCGTCTATTTCGACCGCTTCCTGGAGATGAGGAAGTTAAAGACGGAAACATCCCCGACAGGCAAATTCGTGCCCATGTCCGGGCCCATCCCGAAGGCGGTCAAGGGACAGGTGCTTCTCGTCGGTGACGCCGCCGGCCAGGTGATGGCGGTGAACGGTGGCGGCATACCGATCGCCATGATCACCGGGCGCATCGCCGGTCGGGCCGCGGTGGCCAACATCAAGAGACGGCGCCCCTTTGGAGGACTACGAGCGCGCCTGCCGGGAGCAGGTCTACGGTCCCTTGAACACCGCGGTGCGCACGAAGTACCTGGCCAACCTATGCTTCGGAAGTCGGTGGCGCACCGAGACCGCGATGCGTGCTTTGGGCCAGCGCCGGATCAACAAGCTCATCCGCTGCAAACCGATATTGCCATGAACGGGCTCACTTCGACCTTCTTCCTTTCATCAGCCCGATGAACGCGCGCGGGGCGCTCCTCACCACGCTCTTCGAGTCCCATTCCAGGTCGCCTTTCTTGCAGATGGTGGAGTCCATCAGAGCCTCCGACTCGGCCTTGAGCCCGACCAATCGCTTCTGGCGTTCATCGAGGTCCTGGACCGCCATGATCTCATCGATGCGACGCATCATCTCCCTTGCCGACCTAGTGCGGCACAGGTTGGCCTCCAGCTCATCCTTTGATATCTGATGGCAATCGAAGCGGGCCCGGTTCAGAACGTCTGCCGCGTCATAGGAGGTCTCGGCTATCTCGTCCCGGGTCATCCAGCGCGTCTCGTAGGACAGGACGTACTTCCAGCTGGGGCTGAGCAAGCGGGAGCGGTGCTCTTCCAGCGTCCGGGCCTTGACGATGTAGCCGAGCCTCTCGGCGTTCTCGTAGGCGACGCTCCCCGGGTCCAGGAAGGGCGCCAATGGCGAGGTGTAGACGAACAGGCGGCGGTCCTCGTCCACCAGGTCGTAGAGGCGACGGGCATAGTCCGCGCTCGCCAGGGCCGATTCCCTGGTCTGCTCGGGCAGGCCGATCATGAAGAACAGGTCGAAGCGCCGGGCATGATGTCTCAGCGCGGACTGGATGCTCCGCTCCATGCTGGCGGTGTCGAAGTTGCGGCCCAGGGCGCGGCGGACCGCCTCGTCATGGGAATCGGGAGAGAACTCGATGGAGTAAGATGGCAGCGATGAGCTGGCCATGCGGAAGAACTCCTCCGGGGCGGGGGTGAACAGCTCCAATATGACCGGGTTGTCGACGCCTAGCTCGCGGCAGGCCCGGAAGAAGCGCTCTGGGTAGCTCTTGCCTCCCTGGCGCAGGTCCCCGACGACGAACGTCGGCGCCTTGAGGTAGTTCTGGATGTCGCGGATGTCCTGCGCCACCTTCTCGGGCGAGCGGAAGGCGGGACGGCTGCGGCCCAGAAAAGCCCTTCATGGCCGAGCAGGAGCCGCCGCACACGGCGCACTGCACGGTGCACCCTCGCACCGTGAACGCCACCGTCAGCGGGTACCGGTCCCAGTCCTTGAAGGGTTTGAAACCCTCCAGGTCGCGGTGCCTGATCACCGATCGCACCATCCAGCCATAGTCGACGTCCAGGTGGTCCAGGTCGGTGGGGACGTAGGTATGGGGGTTGACATGCACCCCTTTTTCGTCCTTCCAGGTCAGGTTCTGCACCTTGCCCAGGTCGTCGCCCTGGCTCAACGCCGCCATGAGCTCCACCACCGGCACCTCGGTGGAGTCGCCCCGCAGCACCAGGTCCACCTGCGGATAGCGGACCAGCTCCTCATGGAAATAGGTGGAGGAGTACCCTCCGAAGAGTATCTTGGCCTCGGGGTGATGCTTGCGCACCAGCTTCGCCACCTCCAAGGCGCCGTGGGCATGGGGCAGCCAATGCAGGTCGATGCCGAACACCTTGGAACGGAGCTTGGAGATCAAGCGCTCCACATCCAGCCCCTTGTCGTTGAGCATCATGCTGGCCAGATTGATTATTCGCACCTTGTAGCCTTGAGCGTGCAGGGCGGTGGCCATGGTCATGAAGCCGAAGGGGTACATCTCGAAGACCCCCGTGGAAGGCACCAGGTCGCTAACCGGCCCGTAGAATAGGAACTCCTTGCGGAAGTCGTAAACGCTCGGGGCGTGCAACAGAATGAGGTCCAGTTCGGCCAAGTTCCGCCTCCCTCCCCTATCGCCCTAGGATATAATATCCTCACTTGCCGAAGCGCCGCTTCCTCTGTTGATAGGTGCGGATGGCCCTCAGGAAGTCGACCTTGCGGAAACCGGGCCAGTAGACGTCGGTGAAGTAGAGCTCGGAATAGGCCAGCTGCCAGAGCAGGAAGTTGGAGACGCGCTCCTCGCCGGACGTGCGCAGCACCAGGTCCGGGTCGGGGAACTGGGCGGTGTACATGTAGCTGGACACGGTGTCCTCATCGATGCCCTCGATCGTCCAGCTTCCCCTGCTTGACGTCCTCGGCTATGTTGCGGATGGCCTGGACGATCTCCTGCCTGGAGCCGTAGGCCAGCGCGATGTTGTAATAATAGCTGTCATAGTCCTTGGTGGCGTCCAAGGCGGTGCGGATGGCCTGCTGCACGTTCTCCGGGAGCAGGTCGATCTGACCGATGACGGTGAGCCTGATGTGATGCTTGTGTATCCTCTCGTCCTTGGCCAGTTTGAGGAAGTTCTCCTCGAAGAGGTCCATGAGGTATTTGACCTCCTCGGCCTGGCGCAACAGGTTCTCGGTGCTGAAGGCGTAGACGGTCAGGACCTTGATGCCCAGTTCCAGGCACCATTCCATGACCTCCTCCAGCTTCTCCTTGCCCTTGACATGGCCCTCGTTGGGCGCGAGTCCGAACTCACGGGCGAAGCGGCGGTTGCCGTCCATGATGATGGCCACATGGTGCGGCACGTCCTCTTCCAAGACCTCGCGCTGCAAGCGCCTCTCGTAGGTCTGGTAGGCGGTGTTGGCGATGACCTTGGATATCTCTTCCTTCATGTCGCTCCTCCGCTCCTATGCCATGATGGGCCGCAATGATAAGGATTTCCTAATCCTCGAAGTCCTCGGGCAGACCTGCCGCCTTCAGCCCCAGGTCGAAGCAGCCGATGCCCGCGACGGCACCTATGGTGCCCCGTTCCCCGGTGACGGCGATCAGCCTCACGCCATTCGCTTCGGCGGCCTCGCGACCTTCCGCGGCGGTGAGTATCTCGCGCTTTGCCCTTAGGCCATAGTCCACCAGCCCTTGCGGCACCTTGAGACCTTGAAAGACCGCCATGGTGGTCTGTTTGGAGTATGTGCCCTCGCGCAGCCTATCCTCGAACCATGCCACCAACGCCGTCCATATCGTCCTCCTTGATCGCGAACGACACGGCGACGGATACGCAGTTTGTCGTCTTCTCCGGCACGTTGGGGTTCAACTGGACGATCTTATGCTGCAGGAAATGGCCGATGGGGCAGGTGCGGGCGGTCTTGAGCAACAGCACCCATGAGGCGCCCTTCTCCTTGGTGTCGGTATCGTCCACGGCGATGACGGCGCGGACCAGTTTGGGCGTCGTGACCGTGACCTCGATGCGGTGTGCCCCTCCGACCTTGGCATCGTCAGGGTACTCGGCGCAGATGGTGCCTGGGCCCTGGGGCATGCAGGCCCCGATGCCGACGCTCGCTCCCGCCAGTCCGACCCAGGTGGTGCGGACGGTGTCGCCCTCCACCCGCAATGACTTCAGCCCTTGACCTCCGACGTTCTTGCTGGCCGGCCCGAAGCGGACCTCCCGCTCGCCGATGATGGTGTCCATGATGAGCGTCGTCCCCTCGACGCGTATGTCTGTGATGGCGCCGCCCGCCCTCTTTCGGTTCACGGCATCCCATTCCACCGGTCCTTTGGCCGAGCATTCCTCGATTATCTGGGCCACTCCGTTCTCCTCGTCCACCAAGGTGTAGATGCCACGACAGAACAGCTTGCCGAACTTGTTCTCGATCTCATCCGGCCTCAAAATGACTGCCATTTGATCCCTGTCCGAAGGGAGGAACGATGCCTTTCGCCCTTAATAGCGTTTCGCTGGCCCGCCCAGATGGCGTCCGGGTAGGTCTGCCAGTTCCAAGGCCATGAGCTTGGACAGATGGTCCTCGTAGAAGAGGAACTTGCCTTTGCTTCCAAGCACCGTACCCCGATGCTTCCCCGCGGTGTCGACCAGCTGCGGGACGCGACCTCCCAGGTCCTTCAATGGGTACTGGTCCAGGACCTCGAGCTTCGCTTCTAGCACATCCATCCTCGAGGATAGGGTGGCAAGGTAGGAACGGTAAATCTCATCCAACCTCTCGCCCTTTACATTTCGACCTTGCTCCTCCAGCACCTTGCGTTTCTGCATCATTTGAGGAAGCCGCAATGCCTTGGAGATGTCGTTCTCCGCCCTTCGCCCCTGCAAACGGTTCTCCTTGCGGACCAGAGGCACGATGGCATCCGCCCCCTGCTCGATCCCTCGCTCCCGCAGACGTCGCGATGTGGTCATGCCTATCTTCGCCTTGCTCCCAAAGAAGGCCAAGTACACCGTGTGCTCTCGCTTGCATATCCTGGACTCGCACCGGGACCCGTCACATTGAGGCTCATAGATGCAGCTCTGCACAGGTATCCAAGAGGACGCACATTTTGAGCACTGATCGAATTTGCTCACCTTCCTCGCATCGGCGCAGGGACGGTAGCCATCCTCTCCGAAGGAGCCAACGCACCATTTGGCCTCAGAGAGGGACCAGTCCAATCGTTCCAGTTCCAGTCTTTCGGTCTTATCTGCCCGGCGGTCATAGACAAGGAGCACCGGGTCAAAGTCCTCCCAGCCATAATGCACCACGTGCCTTCCGGCCATCTCTGGAACGGTGTCCTTGAGCAGGAGGTCGGCACGGACGAACATGGACCTATGAGGTGACCTGTATGTTTATCTCCCTTGCGTAAGGTATGACGAAATTGCCTCCGACCGTCTCCTTTTCTTGCCTGGGCGTTGGGTCTGCGGCGGAACATTGGGTGAGAATTGGGATGGAAATCCTTAATATCAGGCATGAAGTATAGAGAGGAAGTAGCATCATGGTACTAAGTGTCGTCACCACAACCACCGTAAGTGCCATTTCGGTCACTACAGCCGTAGGGCTTGGGGTTGGAGGCGCATTGATAACCATACTTTTGGTGTTGCTTCTCTCGTCCAGGGAGCTGATAACCGCGTCGTCCTACCGCTCCCGAAAGACGCTGGCGGTCCTCGATGCCGCCATAATCCCATTGCTGGTGGTCTTCGTCCTCACCATCGCCTACCAGGTACTGGAGATAGTGCACCCCATAGCCTAGGCAGATGCGACGGGATAGTAGGTCATCGATAATTCATTTAAGAAATCATTAATGGGTTTGAGCCAATCGTTCAATCGTTGATGACCTCTTCCTCGCAGATCTCTTCCGCCTTCTTCAGATAATTGGCGGGGATCTCTGGGGCGAGGAAAACGGTGCGACCGGCCTGTCCGATGTTGATCCCATCGGCCTTGGCGGCAGCGGCGTCGATCTCGAGGATGATGGGGAACTCGGTGCGCACCTTCCCGGCGTTCATGGCGTCCTGGTAGGTCTTGGACAGGTGCACCATCTTCCGGTCGGACGGCTTCAGTCCGGTCTCGAGGACGATGTCGGCCTCCTCCGGGGTGGTCGGGTAATAGAGCGTGTCCGGCACGTTGTCCGTGGGTAGCTTCAGATTGAGCTCGATGGAGTGCCCGTACGTGGCCCTTATCATGTTGTTGCTCACCTGGTACCGGCCCTTGGGGTCGGTCTCGATGATGGCGATGATGTGGTGCGGCCTGATCCAATGATTGCGCCGGCTCTGGTTCTGCAAAGACTTGACGAACAGTTTCAGGTCCACCCAGCCTTGGTCGTCCATCTCCAGCTCGAACTTCTCCGGGAAATGGCGAAGGACCCCTGCCATGGTGCGGCCTATCTGCTCGAGCTCCTGGTCGTTCATCAGGAACTTGCCTGACTCGCCGCATACCGGGCATATGTCGCCGCGGAAGTATCCATGATCGTTGCATTCCTTCAACATGACGTGAACCGCAACAAGCTCGGCGTTTTTAAATCTTTTCCGATTGGACTCTGTAATTTCAATCGTCAAGCCACACCTGAACCGAGCGTTCAGGAATAATCATGTCCAATATCATCCTGATCATTATGTCCGGAGCGGACAATATAATATATTGAATAATATATATTATATTATAAATATTGTATGGCTCATAGAATGAAATCATTAAGGTTCGATTCAAGGTCCGTTTCATGGAGCGACCGTTCATTTGTCTATTTTTCACTCCGACCGATGCTTCGGTTTCAACTTTTTAAACATTTATTGAGATAGTAAAATAGTCATTTGTCTAATTCTCAATGGTTTTGAACAGAAACAGATTACCGGAGATGATACACGGTCCCGTTTGACCTTATCCAGATGCCTTTCGGGAGCTCCAGGCGGACTGTGAATTCGCTTGAGGGGGAGGCATCGATAGGTCCTAGCAGACGGATCCTGACCGAACAGTTCGCCCTCAAGGGGGATCAAAAATGGAATCCATCGACGGAAATGCCTCCGCCTCTACCGAGGCCAAGATGTTCTATGCCAAGGAAGAGGCCAAGCATGGGCTTGCCAAGGAGATCGAATCAAGGCACATACCTGACCTCAGGGTGGTGTCAGGGAATGGGGAGGCCCTGCTCTATGCAAGGGACCAATCGGACATTCCCCAACTCCTCAAGGACATGTTGCTGCACTACCGACCCGGACGTGGTGGTCCAACCCTCCACCCCGGAGGCGGTGTTGCAGGCCCTGCAGTTCGCGGGCGAGCATTCATTGACGGTCATACCACGCGGTGCGGCCTCATCGCCATTCGGCGGGGCGGTACCGGTCGACGGCGGCATGGTCCTCGACCTGAGCACCATGGACCGCATCCTCGAGATCGACGTCAAGGGCCAGAAGGTCATCGTGCAGGCAGGGGCCCGCTGGGCCGATGTGGACCACGCCCTGAACGAGAAAGGACTCAGGCTCATCACGTCCCCCTCCAGCAAATTCTCCACCGTCGGGGGCTGGGTGGCCGGTGGCGGCATAGGCATCGGCTCATTGGGAGGAGGGCACCTGAGGGAGAGCGTCCTCGGTCTGAAAACGGTGAACACCAAGGGCATCCGATCCTTCTACCCGAGGGACACGGATTTCCGAGCCATGTTCGGCAGCGAGGGTCAGCTCGGCGCCATCGTCGAGGTCACCTTGAAGGCGAAGCCGATCGACCCGAAGTCCCGCCCCCATCTTTTGATATTCCCAAGGCTCGAAGACGCCATCTCCACCGCTCTGGCATTGAAATATCTGGAACCTCTCCCCGAGGACCTGATCTACTTCAGCCCAGGTAAGATGGTTTACAGCAACCGCATATTGGGCCAGGAGCGGTTGGCCAAGGGCCATGCCCTGTTGGTCACATCCGGCGACGAGAGGTCCGAGAAGGCCATCCAGTCCCTGCTCCAGACGAAGGGCGTCAAGGAACAGGAGGAGTACCTGGCGAGGATGCTCTGGCACGAACGGTACTTCCCCATGAAGTTGAGACGCCTCGGACCGGGCATGCTCGGGGCCGAGGTCCTCACACCCACCGTGAAGCTTACCCAAATGCTCGATCTGGCCGGCCGGCTCTGCGACGGGTTCGCTCTCGACCCTCTGCTCGAAGTGCACTTCATGCAGGGCAACGAGTCGCTCATGCTCTGCTATTACCTGACCGACCAGGGCAACCAGGCCGCTTACGCCTTGGACGCCGTGAAGTCCATGATCGTCACCGCCGCACTGGTCGACCAGGGCGCCCGCCCCTATTCCTGGGGCATCTGGAACAACTCATTCGTGGACACGATGCCCAAGGATGAATTGGACATGATGGTCCAGGCCAAGCAGCGCAACGACCCCAGCAACATCATGAACGCTGGCAAGTTCTTCGAGCTGAAGGGTCGGGACATGGGGATCCCGGCCATGCTGCTCACTCCCGATGTCGCCGGCAACGGCCTGAGGGCCATGGCCCAGTTCTCCAAGCCCTTGGGGCCGCTGCTGCGCGCCGCATCCCTGGTCGCCAAGAAGACCATGGGGCCAGGCAAACGGGACGAAGCGGTCCGCACCGCCGACCAATGCGCCATGTGCGGGGCCTGCGTCTCCGTCTGTCCTGCCTACAAGGTCCTGCACGACGAGCGCGTCACCGCTCGGGGAAAGCTCCAGACGGTCAAGCTCCTTTCCATCGGCACCGAGCTATCGGCCGAGCATGCCCATCGCACCTTCCTGTGCATGCGCTGCAAGGCCTGCGAGCAGGTGTGCCAGTCCAAGCTCGACCTGATCCCGACCTACGATGTCCTGGAGAAGCGGTTGGAAGGTCTCTACTCCAAGGATGTCAAGGAGATCGAGCGCTTCGTGCGCTTCACCGAATCCACACCGGCCTACGACGAGCTGATCCAGAGGGGCCTGGTGCTTGGCGCCCCCAAGAACGGGATGGGAGGTGGTAACCGTGTATGAGCGTTACCATATCCATGTCGAGGCGGCCCCACCACGCTATGTTCCGGTGCCGAAGTTCCTCATGGTCCGGGCGGACAACTGCATCAACTGCGGCAAGTGCGAGCGCAATTGCGTGTACGGCGTGCACAAGCGCCGGGAGGACGACCCGAGGCAGATGGCGGAACCGATAAGCCAGCTGTGCAAGAACTGCTTCCGCTGCGTGGCCGATTGCCCCCAGCGTGCGTTGGCCCTGTCGCTAAACCAGGAGTTCCTCGCCCTCGGCAACGGCGTCTGGACCCCACAACGCATCCAGACCATCTGGAACGAGTCGGAGATGGGCAAGATCCCGGTGCTCGGCGCCGGTTATCGCGGCATGTTCTCCGGGCCGGGCTATGACGCCATGTGGACGGACATGTCCGAGATCGTGAGGCCCACCCGCGATGGCATACATGGTCGGGAGCACATCTCCACCAACGTCATCATCGGGCGCAACCCGTTCTACCTGCAGTTCGGGCCGAAGGGCGAGCTGCTCACCCCCATGCCAAGCTTCGTCGAGCTGCCTTTGCCTTTCATCTTCGACCTATGCCGCCTCAAGAACATCACGCCGGCGATGCAGCAAGGCTTCGCCCGCGCCGCCGCCGACCTGAACACCATGCTCATTGTTCCCGTGGAGGACCTGGACAAGGTCGGAAGGGACGTTCCCGCCGCCAACATCGTTCCGGTGGTCCGCAAGGCCACCGATCTGGCCCAGGTCCCTCCCGGGACAAGGATGGTCGAGATCGAGTGGGATGAGGGCTGGGAAGAAGTGGTCAAGGCAGCCCGGGCCAAGATGCCTGGCGTCATAGTCGGGGTCAGATTGATGACCGGACCTGGCCTGGAGCAGAGATTGCTGCAGACCGGTCAAAGCGCTGATGCCGTCCACATCCTGCTCGATTCGAACGGACAGGACGTGGAAGGCCGTTACGCTCGGGACAAATTGCGCGAGCTGCACCGCAGCCTGGTCAAGGCCGGTCATCGCGACGAGGTGACGATGATCGTCGGCGGAGGCATCGCCGCGGCGGAGCATGTCCCGAAGAGCATCATCTGCGGCGCTGACCTGGTGACCATGGAGGAGGCCTTGCTGGTCTCCCTAGGTTGCCGGGCCTGCGCGGACTGCAAGGGAGAGGGCTGCCCGGCCGAGGTCATGACCGCGCCGAGCGAGTATGTGAAAGGGAGGACCATCAACATGTGCAACGCCTGGAGGGACCAGATGCTGGAGGTGCTGGGCGCCATGGGCATCAAGGAGGTGCGCCGCCTGCGCGGCGAGGTCGGCAGGGCGATATTCCAGGAGGACGCGGAGCGCGACTCCTTCGCGAGCATGATCGGAGGTGATGCCAGTGGCTGAGGGCCAACTGTGCGTCCCGGAGGCGTCTTGGGTCCCGGCCGAGCGCCTCAAGTTCGTCAACCGCTTCGTGGTGGAGAGGGCGGAAGGCTGCATATCCTGCGGCCTCTGCGCCTCCCTCTGCCCGAACGGCGTGCACAAGCGGGTGGAGGGACATGCGTCCATCCTCCCGCCTTACCACCAGCGCTGCATCGGGCCGAGCTGCGCCAGCAACGAGTACTACTGCGTGAAGCACTGCCCCACATCCTCGTTGTCCGTACGGGCCAGCGAGACCTTCCCCGCCCTGGGGGACGTGCGCTGGACGGCCGACATGGTGTTGGCCACCTGGCGCATGGCGGAGACCGGCGAACCGATGCCATTGGACCACCCGGCCAACCTAGGCGCTTGTGGCGGAGGGTTCGACCAACTGCACTTCCGCATCCCCAAGGGGGGCAGCAAGCCCAAGGACTACCAGTTCGACACCTCGGTGGAGCTGAACCGGCGCAAGACCGGTCCCCGGGTGAAGATCGACATCCCGGTCTACGGCGGCGGCATGTCCTACGGTTCGGTCAGCTTGTACACCATGGTGGCGAGGGCCAAGGCGGCCCAGGCCTGGGGGACCTTCACCTGCACAGGCGAGGGCGGCTACCCGGTCGAGCTCATCCCTTACAAGGACCATGTCATCACCCAGATCGCCACCGGCCTGTTCGGCGTCAAGGAGGAGACCATCCAACGCGCGCCGATAATCGAGTTCAAGTACGCCCAGGGCGCCAAGCCCGGATTGGGCGGCCACCTGCTCTGGGAGAAGAACACCCCCCTGGTGGCGAAGATGCGCGAGGCGGTGCCGCACACCTCCCTGTTCAGCCCCTTCCCCTTCCACAGCGTCTACTCGGTGGAGGACCACAAGAAGCACTTGGACTGGATATCTTCCGTCAACCCGCAAGCCCTGCTCTCGGTCAAGGTCTCCACGCCGAACGACGTGGAGATGGTGGCGGTCGGTTCCTACTACGCCGGGGCGCACATCGTGCACCTGGACGGAGGTTACGGAGGCACCGGCGCCGCGCCCGAGATCGCCAAGAAGAACATCGCCACGCCCATCGAGTACGCCATACCCAAGGTGCACCGCTTCCTCACCAACGAGGGCATCCGGGAGGACGTCACCCTCATCGCGAGCGGCGGCATCAGGAACGCGCTGGACGTTGCCAAGGCCATCGCCCTGGGCGCCGACGGCGTGGTCATCGGCACCGCTGAGCTGGTGGCGTTGGGCTGCGTGCGCTGCGGCAACTGCGAGAGCGGCCGGGGCTGCCCCGGGGCATCGCCACCACCGACCCGGAGCTCATCCATCAGATGGACACCGAATGGGGGGCCAAGCGCATCTCCAACCTGTTCTTGGCCTGGAGGGGGCAGTGGGGCGACCTGCTGTCCCGCTTCGACATGCACGACCTGAAGGAGCTGCGGGGACGCACGGACCTGTTGCGCTTCGACGGGGGCAAGGAGGTGAAGGCATGAGCCAGACCGGAGATATTATCAGATCCAGAGGATGGATGGCGAAGTGCGAGACCCCTTACAGCACCAGGCAGATGGAGGCGGAGGGAGGCTGCGGCGTGGTCGGGCTGGCCAGCACGGTCGCCCTGCCCGGACGTCACTTCTTCGAATCGCTCAGGCAGATGCACAACCGCGGCAACGGCAAGGGCGGCGGCATCGCCGCCGTCGGCCTGGACCCCAAGCAGATGCGGGTCAGCCGCGAGGTGCTCGACAACGATTACCTGATCCAGGTGGCATACCTGGACGCCAATGTCCGCGAGGCGTTGGAGAAGGAGTTCCTCGAACCGCGCTACGAGATACACGCCCGCTACATGGTGGACGAGAGCAACGACCCAGCGGTGCTGAAGGACCTGCCGGTGCGCCCACCCCAGGTGTGGCGCTACTTCTGCCGGGCCCGGAGCGACGTTCTGGACCGCTTCATCGCCGACCGCGAGCTGCGCTCCCTGGAAAAGCGGCGGGCCGAGGACGAGTTCGTGTACCAGACCAGCTTCAGCATCAACCTGAAGTACTACGCCTCGGGCAAGATGACCGCCTTCGTCATGTCCCAAGGCAGGGACATGATCATCATGAAGGTGGTCGGTTACGCCGAGGACGTCATCCGCTTCTACCGCATGGAGGACTTCACCGCGCACGCTTGGATCGGCCATCAACGCTACCCGACCAAGGGTCGGGTGTGGCATCCGGGCGGGGCGCATCCGTTCATGGGGCTGGACGAGGGACTGGTGCACAACGGCGACTTCGCCAACTACCACTCCGTCAGCGAGTACCTGGCCCAGCGCAACGTCAAGCCATTGTTCTTGACCGATACCGAGGTATCGGTGCTCCTGTTCGACGTGCTGAACCGCGCCTACGGCTACCCGCTGGAGTACATCATCGAGGCCCTGGCGCCCACGACCGAGCGCGACTTCCACCAGCTGTCCGAGGAGAAGCAGAAGGTGTACAAGGCCATCCAGAGGGCGCACATGCATGGCTCACCCGACGGACCTTGGTTCTTCATCATCGCCCGCAACTGCTATTACGAGGGCAAGCAGCAGCTCATCGGCATCACTGACACGTCCATGCTGAGGCCGCAGGTCTTCGCCATGGTGGAGGGGGACATGCAGATCGGGCTGGTGGCCTCGGAGAAGCAGGCCATCGACGCCGCCCTTCGTTCCATCAACGCCGACCACCCCTCCGTGCCCAAGCAGGCGGACGTCTACTGGAACGCCCGCGGCGGCAGCCACACCGACGGCGGCGCCTTCGTCTTCAGCATCGTGCCCGAGAATGGCAAGAAGAGGTTGGAGGTCACGAACAAGTTCGGGTCGCCGGTGGAGGTCAAGCTGAAATACGACCGGTCCCAGGACCTGCGCATGGCCACCGCTCTGGACAGACCTCAGTCGCCATCAGCGATCGTGGCGGAAGGCTCTGGCGAGCAGGCCTTCTCCAAGTTCCGGACCGCCCTGCCCACCATGGGCGCCGAGCAGGCCATGGCCATGTTCGCCACGGCGGTGCAGCGCGGCAGCAAGGGCGGCAATGACCTGGACGAGACGGTGCGCTTCCTCACCCTGGTGATCGACCGCAAATACGACCCGGGCACGCTGCGTCGCAGCCGCCTCACCGAGAAGGCGCTGGAGGCGTTGAACGCCATATTCCGTGCCCAGCCCCGCATCGGCTCAGCGAAGGACGCCAGCCTGGTGGACATGGAGAACATGGGACGGATAGAGGCGCCGGCCTCGCAGACCGCCAAACTGCTCATCGACTGCCGCGGCTTCCCCATGGAGGGGGAGGAAGGGCCGTCCTTCGCCGTGAGAAGGGCGTTCGAGAAGGGGTGGCGCCATGCCATACTATTCGACGCCCATGGGCAGCGCTTCTTCGGCTGCGGGCTCGGGCAGGCCTCGCATGGCATGCTCATCGAGGCCTACGGGACCCCGGGCGACTATCTCGCCTCGGGACTGGCCGGTGCCAGCGTCATCGTCCACGGCAACGCCCAGGACCAACTATGCCAGATAATGGCCTCCGGGCGCCTGGTGGTGCACGGCGATGTCGGGCAGACCTTCATGTACGGGGCGAAGGGCGGGGAGGCCTTCATCAAAGGCAATGCCGCCGGTCGGCCGTTGATCAATGCCGTCGGGAAACCGCGCGTGGTCATCAACGGCACCTGCCTGGACTACCTGGCGGAATCGTTCATGGCGGGCGACCCCCTCAATGGCGGGGGCTTCGTCATCCTGAACGGGATGGGCTTCACCCTGAACGGCCATCCGGTCGAGCTGCCCACCCCCTATCCAGGAGGGAACCTGTTCTCCTTGGCCTCAGGCGGCGCCATCTATGTGCGCGACCCGAAGGGCAAGGTCACCGCGGACCAGTTGAACGGAGGGCGGTTCGGCAAGATGACCGAGGCGGATTGGAACCTCATCCTTCCATATCTGAAGGAGAACGAGGCGCTGTTCGAGATACCGATAGAGGGATTCCTGCTGACCGTGGATGGCGAGAGGCGCGCACCGTATGAGGTCTATCGCAAGATCGAGGCCGTGCCCTTGAAGTCGATGACCAAGGCCGAGCAGGAGCTGGAGGACACCGGGGACTGACCCTGGATTGACGATGAACCCCAACCCCTGGGCGGGGCGGTCCTGCTCGCCTCGCCCTTTTTTCTCTAAACCATCGAGCGATCGACGATTCACCTGGACAACGACCGTTCCGCCGCCAGCACGGTGTTGCGCATGAGCATGACGATGGTCATCGGCCCGACGCCTTTGGGCACCGGCGTGATGGCCTTGGCCTTCTCCTTCACCGCGTCGAAGTCGACATCGCCCACCAGACGACTGCCCTTGGGGTGGGTGGGGTCCTCCACGCGGCTGGTGCCGACATCGATGACCACCGCCCCCTCCTTGACCATGTCCGCCTTGATGAAGCGCGGGATGCCCATGGCGGAGACCAGTATGTCCGCTTGGCGCGTCAATGAGGCCAGGTCCTTGGTCCGCGAGTGGCACAATGTGACCGTGGCATCGGCCCCGGGCCTCTTCTGCATCAGCATGGCCGCCAGGGGCTTGCCGACGATGTTGCTCCTCCCGCAGATGACCACGTGCTTGCCGGCCGGGTCGTTCCCGCTTCGCACGAGCAGCTCCTGCACCCCGCTGGGCGTGGCGGGCTGGAAGCCCTCGCCCTCACCGATCAATATCCGGCCCACATTGATGGGGTGGAAACAATCGACGTCCTTGCGGGGGTCGATCCGCTCGATGACCTTGTTGGGGTCGATGTGCTTGGGCAAGGGCATCTGCACCAAAATGCCATTTATCCTAGGGTCGCGGTTCAGACGGTCTATCTCCAGGAGCAGATCCTGCTCCGACAGGACTGGCTGGTTTCAATATCGTCTCAGAATGGAGGCCGAGCTCCTCGCAGGCCTTCCCCTTCATGCGCACATAGGTCGAAGAGGCGGGGTCATCACCGACCAGGATCACGGCCAGTCCGGGCACGATCCCCTTGGTCTTCAGGGCGGCGATCCGCCCCCTCAGTTCCGATCGGATGGACTCGGCGACGACGGTCCCGTCTATGATGGTCGCGGTCAGATGTACCCCTCGTCCTGACAAAAGGAGCGCGGTTAGATTAAGCTTGCCCATCAAGGGTCGTTCCCCGCCTCCCAAAATTTGAAAGTCGTTGGAATGACATTGCCACTCGATGAAGGAGGCCAGGCTGACCATAGGGGAGAGGGAGAGGCACGAGCTCCAGTTGCACTATAGCCAGACGAACCGTCGCATCTATGTGACCGTGGACGGCGAGCGCCAGGACGAGATCCATATGGCATGGGCGGGACGACACGAGACCAGCACCAGGTTCGTCGTCGGTCGATCGGAACGTCACGAGGTGGAGGTCAGGGTCATCTCCGGGCTCTTCAGCGCCGATATACATGTGATCGTCGACGGGAAAATGGTGTCTCACCCTTTGACATGATCCCCTTTGGGATTATTTTGCCAAAATCGTCCTGGTCAGATGCCCCAGGACCTGGTCATTGCTGGCATTTTTTCGGCAAGATGCTCGATCATCGCCCGACGGTGATGAATATTTTATAGACGGATGGGATTGCCAGGGTGAGGGACGGAAATGAAAACGAACATCGAGATCGCACAAGAGGCGCAGGGCAGCCGAATCGGCGATATCGCCGCCAAGGTCGGGATCGAAGAGGCGGACCTGGTGCCATTCGGTCGCTACGCGGCCAAGGTGCCTCTGTCCGTCCTCCGCCGCTACGACGGCCGCAGCAATGGCAAGCTGGTGCTCGTGACCGCCATAACCCCCACCCAGGCCGGGGAGGGAAAGACCGTCACCACCATCGGGCTGGTGCAGGCACTGGGCAAGCTGGACAAGAAGGTCATGGGGGCTTTGCGCCAACCCTCGCTCGGGCCCATCTTCGGCATAAAGGGGGGCGCCACCGGCGGCGGCTATTCCCAGGTCTATCCCATGTGGGACATCGACCTTCATTTCACCGGCGACCTGCATGCGGTCGCCTCCGCCCATAACCTCCTCTCCGCGGTACTGGAGAACCACCTGAACCGGGAGAACGAGCTCAACATCGATCCCACCCGGATCATGCTCAAGAAGGCCATCGACATGAACTGCCGCGAGCTGCGCAGCATCGTGGTCGGTCTGGGCGGCCGCGGCGACGGCGGCACCCCACACGAGAGCGGCTTCATGATCACCGCCGCCTCGGAGATCAGCGCCGTGTTGGCGCTGGCCACCTCCATGGAGGACCTGAAGCGGCGGTTGGGCAGGATAATCGTCGCCTACACCTACGACCACAAGCCGGTGAGCGCCGCCCAGCTGGACTGCGTGGGCGCCATGGCGGTGCTGCTGAAGAACGCCATCCACCCCAACCTGGTGCAGACCCTGGAGGGCGAGCCGGTGTTCATCCACGGTTTCCCGTTCGCCAACATCGCCCATGGGAACAACTCCATCATCGCCACCAAGTACGCCCTCAAGTTGGCGGACATCGTGGTCACGGAATCCGGTTTCGGCGCGGACCTGGGCGCGGAGAAGTTCTTCGACATCGTTTGCCGCAGCAACGGCTTCCGGCCCGACTGCGCGGTCATCGTCGTCTCCATCCGGGCCCTGAAGATGCATGGAGGGGCGAAGCTGGCCGAGATCGACCAATCGCGACCCTATCGCCCTGCGCAAGGGATTCTCCAACCTGGACAAGCATATAGAGAACATTCGGAAGTTCGGTCTGCCCGTGGTCGTCTCCATCAACCACTTCGATTCCGACCGCGACGAGGACATCGCCATGGTCCGCACCCACTGCAAGGAGCTGGGGGTGCGCTGCGCCCTCTCCTACGTGTTCTCGCAAGGCGGTCCAGGCGGAAGGGAGCTGGCCGAGGCGGTATTGGACGTCCTGGAGAACGAAGAACCTCAGTTCCGCTTCCTCTATGACACCGACCGCCCCATGAAGGAGAAGATCAAGACCATCGCCACCGAGATCTATGGCGCCTCGGAGGTGGTGTTCGAGGGCGAGGCGGAGCGCAACATCAAGCTCATCGAGTCCTCGGGCTTCGGCAACCTGCCCATATGCATGGCCAAGACCCAGCTCTCCATCACGGACAACCCCAAGCTCAAGGGCGCCCCCCAGGGCTGGGTGCTCAAGGTGCGAGAGGTGTTCGTGTCCGCCGGAGCGGGCTTCATCGTGCCGGTCTGCGGCCAGATCATGCTCATCCCCGGTCTGCCGGCCGAGCCTGCGTCCATCAAGATGGACATTGACGACAATGGCAGGATAACCGGTCTCAACTGAGGTTGGACGCCCTTTTCAGCGCCGCCAAAGCGACCGCCCCGACCTCGGCGAAATCCTCGGTCGGCAACAGGCGGGAGGCGGAGGTCGGGAACAGCATGGTGGCGTTCCCTGGCACCTCGTCATCGCCCTGCCAGACGGTAACCCGGACTGGGAGGTTGGGCAGGAAGCCCAAGACCACGGTGGCGCTGCCAAACCCTTCGACCCGTCCACCTAATCTCTGACCGGCCCGGTTCAGCGACCCAGGGTCTTCCGAGAACGAACGGGCCAGCTCGTCCACCACCCGTTTCTGGAAGGCGCCATGGAAGGTCTCCCCCCCGGGAAGTTGGCGGAACAGGGCCCATTCCTCCGAGGGCTTGACCCGGTGGTCGCCGGCCAGGTAGTGCAATATCACTATGCTGAGGAAGCGGTCATGTTCGGGCAGGTCGCAGTGGACCTCCTGCGCCTCGATGTCCACCGAGGCGGAGCGGTCGAGCAATCTGACACAGAACGTCCTACCATCGAACTCCGACCTGGTCGCCTTGGCCACCTCAGGCAGGGCACTCACAGGCAACCTCTCCCAGGCCAGCTCCCAGGCGGCCCGATAGGATTCGTTGCGTCGCCCCTCGTACCCCGAGCTCATCGCCCCTCGCCAAAGTGCTCCAGGATATGGTCGTCTATGCGGGTGAACTCCACCCCGCTGTCCAAAGCGCCCTCCAAGACCTTCCTCAACTTGGTCAGCTCCAGCTCGGCGTCGGGACCGGAAAGCATGCCCCGGGAGTAGCTCTCCTGCACATGCCAGGAATGGTCCGCCAGGACGAACAGACCTTCTCGGAACTGTTCGAACATGTCCACGTAATGCTCGGGTGGTCGGGCGTTCTCATGCATGGGCCAAAGGTAGCCCACGATCTTCTTGCCCTCCGCGTCGTTGGCGCATGCCACCGGCACCTCCCACAGCCCGTTGGAGAGCTGGAACGGCCTGATGGCGCCTTCCTTCAGCATCAGGATGACCGAGGAATCGTACTTGAAGCCCTTTTCCTGCAACAGACCGGCCAGATCGTCCCGGACGCCAAGGTAGGGGGCGCGGAACCCCATCCTCCCTGTGCCAAAGATCTCGTGCAACGCGGAGACGCTCCTCTCCAGGATGTCGTCCATGTCCGACCGGGTCAGCTTCACCCCGGTCTCCTTGCCGGTAAGGTCCTCATGGTCATAGGCATGGCTTGCGACCTCGTGCCCCTTCATTAGGTCCACGATGTCGATCTCGCGTGATAGCTCCAAGGCGGTGCGCGCCTCGAAGAAGAACGTGCCCTGGATGTCCAGATGGTCGAGCAGGTCTACCATGCGCTCCAACCCTTTGGCCGAGGAGCGGAAGCGCGGCCCCTGGTCGCCATCGACGGCGTTCGACACCGCGCAGGCCTGACCGGTGCACGGTTTGTTCACGTCCCGGTCCACGTCCACGGTGAATGCGCATTGTCGCATGATGATGCAAATCCAGCCGGTTCTAGATAATCGTTCTGGAGCGCGTTTGAAGGCTTCCGCACAACCTATTTATACGCGCGCTCAGGTCAGAAGGGTCGGTGCCATTCACAACCGATAACATCGACCGCCCGTTGCTGGCACACCCTGCGGGGTGCCCATCCTGAGGAACGTCCTGGTCCTTGGCGGCGGACCGGCGGGGATGAGCGCAGCGCAGACCCTGGCCCAACGCGGTGTGCATTGCACTTTGGTCGAGAAGGGGCCCTGCGTCGGGGGGAGGCCTCTCGACCTCGCATGCAAAGGGAAGGTCCAGTGCGTGAAATGCGACGTCTGCCTTTCCATGGACAAGGTCGCTCCGTTGTCGCAGGACCCTCTGATCTCCGTGATAAACGAGGCCAGATTGGACATGCTGGAGCGGGACCACGGCATCTACAAGGCGACCATCGCCATCGGTCCTCGCAGCATCGACGACTCCAAATGCGACCGATGTGGCAAATGCGCGACGGTCTGCCCTTCCAAAGCGGTCTTACGTCAGGCCACAGTACAAGGTTTCGTCTACCGCATCGACCAGGACGTCTGCCATGACCGAGAGCAAGGTTGCTCGATCTGCTCAGCGGCCTGTCCCTCAGGGGCCATCGACCTGGACCGCGAGGAGGAGCAATGGGCGGTGGAGGCGGACGCCATCGTGGTGGCGGTGGGGGCCCAACCCTACGATCCGACCCCAGAGGCCCGACTGGGATTGGGAACGGTCCCTGGGGTCATAACATCAGGTTCCTTGGAGAGCATGCTCAATTCCGAGGGCAAGGTCAACGTCCCTGGGGTCAAGGCCATAGGGAAGGTGGCGTTCATTCAATGCGTCGGCTCCCGCGACCCGCATCGCGGCATGCCGCTCTGCTCCAAGGTATGTTGCAAGTACGCCCTAAAACTGGGGCGCTATCTGGTGGCCCAAGACCCCCGGGTCGAGCTGGCATTTTTCTTCATGGACTGGCGGCCCTACGACCGACAGGACGACCTATTGGCCTGGGCATCGCAGGACCATAGGGTACGGGCGATCCGTTCCCGCCCGGCGGAGATCGGCGTCTCCATTGGCGGCAAGCCCGAGGTCCGTTACGCCTCCCCTGACGAATGGCAACGTCATGACGGAGGAGTTCGACCTGGTGGTGCTGTCGGTGGGCATGGGACCTTCCCCATCCAACCATTTCTTGGCCGAGGCCATGGGCATCAAGCTCAACCCGCACGGCCACTTCTTCAGCGAGGGCAAGCAGGCGAGGGCGCTCGAGGCGAAAGGCCTGGTGTTCGCTGGGGCATGCACCGGCCCCAAGGACATCGAGGAGAGCACCATGGAGGGCGTGGTGGCCGCCGCCAAGGTCGCTCGCTACCTGGAGGGGTCGGAATGAACGACCCGCCTCCGGCCCATGCGCCCATCCCCGGACCGAAGGGGGTGGCCGTGTTCCTGTGCCGTTGCCAGGGAACGGTATCCGAGAAGGTGGACCTGGATGCGTTGATGGAACGGCTACCTGTCACACCCCAGCGTGCGCAGCGTGGATGTGATGGACGGATGCTGCCGCGATGAGGACACGGACCGGATGGTGCTAGCGTTGCGCTCGGGCGAGGTCGACCGTGCGCTGATCGCCGGTTGCTCCTACAAGTTGCTGAGCGAGAGGATGTTCCAAGTGGCCAGAGGGGGCGGTATCGATCCTTATATGGTGGAGATCTGCAACCTCAAGGAGCAGTGCGCCCTGGTGCACGGGGAGGGATCGACCCAGGGCAAGGCGGAGCGATTGCTGGACCTATCGATTCAGAGATGCCTCTCCCTGCAGGTCCCGCCGCACAGTGAGGGAGGTCCGGTCTCCAGGACGATCATGGTCCTGGGGGGAGGGCATAGCGCCTGCGTCGCCGCGAAAGAGGCCTACCTGCTCAGGCACGAGGTAATCATGGTGAACGCCTCCGACCATATCGTTGACGAGGCCCATGGCGAGGAGATGATCAGCCTGGAGGAGGGCAGCTTCGAGCAGTTCCTCGGCCAGGCCGGGGACGCGGTGACGGTTCTCAACGACACCCGCCTCATCGGCCTGAGGGGACATCCCGGTCGATTCCAAGCGGTCCTGGACACCCCTCTGGGGGAGACGGAGCTGTCGATCGGCGCGGTGGTGGTGGCGTTGGACCTGCAGGACGCCCTGAATCCCTTAGCGGAATGGTACCATGGCGAGATCCTGACCCAGCATGAACTGGAGGAGCGTTGC
The DNA here is from genome assembly GCA_963789555.1 of Methanomassiliicoccaceae archaeon. Classification (GTDB taxonomy): domain Archaea; phylum Thermoplasmatota; class Thermoplasmata; order Methanomassiliicoccales; family UBA472; genus JACXTP01. Next base: position 224,894 of record CAWBKY010000007.1, read on the forward strand.
GCGAGGGGAGGGCGATCCCCCGGCACGTGGTCATGCTGGCCATGGACGAAGCGGGCGAGAGCGCCTTCGATCCCCTTTCCACCCATGAGGCGGTGCACAACGCCTTGTTCCTGAGGTCCACCAGGCCCAAATGCTCGGTGACCATCATCACCAGGGAGGTCTTCGCCTTCGGCCAGTGCGAGGCTGGATATAGCAAGGCCATGGAGAACGGGGTCAGGGTGTTGCGCAGCGACAGGCTCCCTAAGCAAGAGGGGAAGGAACTGGTCGTCAGCGACATCCACCTGGGGGAGCGAGGTCACCATACCTTTCGACCTGCTCGTGCTCGACGATGCCACCGCGATTCCAGATACCTCCGCGTCTGGCACGGGCCATCGGCATCCCCATCGATGCCCAGGGCCGTTTCCTCCGTCCCAATGCCAAGCTCAAACCGAGCTCCACCCTGCGAGAGGGAGTGTTCCTGTGCGGCGGGGCGGCGGAGCGCAGCCTCGGGCACCGGGCCGTCCCTGGAGGCAAGGTCGGCGACGATGATGGCCTCCGACCTGCTCGGGAGGGAATGGCGCAACGGTGGGGAGGTCGCCGAGGTGTGGCCCGACAAATGTTCCGCCTGCCTCACCTGCGTGCGCATCTGCCCCTACCAGGCCCCAAGCATCGGCAAGGAGGGCAAGGCGACCATCGACATCTCTTCGTGCCAGGGTTGCGGCATCTGCGTCGGGATGTGCCCATCCAAGGCCATCCAGCAATACTCGTTCCGGGACGACCAGATCGAGATCGCCTTGCATGCGGCGTTGAGGGGGGATAGGGGATGAAGTTGATCGCCATGACCTGCTCCTACTGCGGGTACTCGGCCGCGGACCTGGCCGGGGTCCAGGGCAAGCGATACGATCCCGATGTCACCATCATCCGCCTGCCCTGCACCGGAAGGCTGGACACAAAGCACGTCCTGAGGGCGTTCCGGGAAGGGGCGGACGCCGTGCTGGTGGTTGGCTGCCTGGAGGGCAACTGCAACTTCCAGTACGGCAACGTGGAGGCGAGGAAGCGGGTGCTACAGGCGAGAGAGCTGCTCGGCCAGCTGGGCATCGAACCGGAGCGCCTGGAAATGGTCAACCTCTCGTCCAACCAGGCCTGGCGTTTCGTCGAGGCGGTGGAAGGGATGATGAAGCGTCTTGAGGTCATCGGGGAGAGCCCCATCAACAAGGTGAGGAAATGATCATCGCACAGCAGAGGCCGTTGCCCGTGGTGGCGAACGCATTGGAGGGCCACAAGGACATATTGCTCGTGGGCTGCCGCTCCTGCGTCGCCATCTGCCTGGCCGGCGGGGAGAAGGAGGTCGGCGTCCTGGCCGAGGCCCTGAGGATACACTCGGAACTGAAGGGCAAGGGCTGGGACATCGCCGAGGTCACGCTGGAGAGGGCACTGCGAGAGGGAATGGGTGGACAGCTCGCCCATTCGGTCCAGGACCGCGATTGCATCGTATCGTTGGCCTGCGGCGTGGGCGCCCAGGTCATCCAGGCCATGTATCCCCGAGGTCAGGGTCATACCCGGACTGGACACATCCAACATGGGCGCCCCGGAGGAGATGGGCGTGTTCATGGAGAAGTGCGGCGGATGCGGGGACTGCGTGCTGCACCTCACCGGGGGGATATGCCCGATGGCCCGGTGCGCCAAATCGCTGATGAACGGGCCCTGCGGAGGCTCGCAGAACGGGAAGTGCGAGATATCCGCCGAGACGCCCTGCGCCTGGGACCAGATCTACCACAGCCTGGAGCGCCTGGGCCGACTGGACCTGATGGAGACGCCGTTGCCGCCCAAGGACTGGAGGCCGAGCCGCAGCGGCGGGCCTCGCAAGATCGTTCGCAAGGAATACGGTCATGGACGCGAGGAACGCAGGCAGCTGGAGGGGACAGAGCATGAAGTCGGGCAGCGAGCTGGAGCGCGTCCTCGCGCCGGACGCTTCGCCGTCACGGCGGAGATCGGACCTCCCAAATCGTCCAGTCCGGAGACCATTCATCAAGCACGCCCGGGACCATGCGAGGGCACGCCGATGCCTTCAACCTGACCGACAACCAGACGGCCATGGTCCGAGCTCTCCAGCATAGCGTCGGGAGTGATATGCCTGCAAGAGGGGCTGGAGCCGGTCATCCAGATGACCTGTCGGGACCGGAACCGCCTGGCCATGCAGTCGGACATACTGGGCGCATCAGCGCTCTGGGCATCCGCAACGTGCTCTGCATCAGCGGCGACCACCAATGCTTCGGCAACCAGAAGCGAGGCCAAGAACGTCTACGACCTGGACTCGATACAGCAGTTGATGGTGTTCAAGCAAGATGCGGGACGAGGGCAGGCTGTGGGGCGGGGACAAGCTGGAGGTCCCCCCGAAGCTGTTCCTCGGGGCGGCGGCGAACCCCTTCGCGGACCCGTTCGAGTTCCGGGTGCACCGCCTGGCCAAGAAGGTCAACGCCGGAGCGGACTTCATCCAGACCCAGTCCATCTATGACATGGGCCGGTTCGAGCGTTGGATGGAGCAGGTGCGCGAGCGAACGGGCTGCACGAAACGGACGCACATCATTCGCCGGCGTGATGCCGCTCAAGTCGCCACAAGGTCGCGCTGTACATGAAGAACAAGGTCGTCCGGGATGATCGTCCCGGACGAGGTCGTGGACAGCATGACGCTCCGCCAGCGACCCCAAGGCGGAAGGCCTCCGCTATGCATGGAGCAGATCGAGCATCTCAAGAGCATCGAGGGCGTCCATGGAGTGCACATCATGGCCGTGGCCTGGGAGGAGGAGGTGCCGCAGATCGTGCGGGATGCCGGGCTCCTGCCCCGACCAGGAGCGGACCTGTGAGAAGGACGGGGCTGGTCGGCATGGCCATCATCATCTTGGTGTCCATGCTCGTCGCGGCCTCGTTCTACGGCATCACGGCGAGGGAGGGGAACATCACCTCCAACGACGATTTCTTCACGACCTCCATCAACGGGGAGCCGATCATAGATGTGGAGAATTGGACCCTGACCGTGAACGGAACGGTAGGGGACGAACTGGTCCTCGACTATCAGGACGTTCTCGACCTGGAAAAGGTCACGGCGCTGGCCACCCAGAGGTGTGTGACCGGGCCCTCCGACACCGCCTCGTGGACCGGGGTCAAGGTCTCCGAGCTGTTGCAGATGGCGGGACCGGACCCGGAGGCAAGGGAGGTGGTGTTCGTCTGCGCGGACGGCTATACCACCAGCCTCACCTTGGACGAGATAGAGGAGTCCGGGGCCTGGCTGGCCTATGAGATGAACGGAGAGGTCCTGCCGGTCCAGCACGGGTTCCCCCTCCGGCTCGTCGTCCCTGACTTCTGGGGCTACAAGTGGGCAAAATGGGTGGTGGCCATGGTGGTCATCGATTACGATTACCAAGGATATTGGGAGGAGAGGGGATGGTCGGATGATGCCAGCATCAACACCTACTCCGACTGGACCGTGCACGCGGCGTTACTGACATCGGCAGCGATCATCGGCGGGTACGTGGCCATCGGAGGGCTGGGGGCCTCCCGCACCAGTCGGTGGGCCGAAAAGGTGCCCAGGTTCTTCCGGGGACCATACCACGCACCCCTGGGCATGCTCTACTACCTCCTGGTCCTCATCGTGTTCGCCTGGTGGGCTTTCCAGACCTATGACCTGCGTGGGGCGGTGCTCTATTCGTTCCATGGTCGCATGGCCGCCCTTACCATCATAGTGGCCACCGCCGGCGCCGTTTCCGGCCTGTACCTACGAAAATGGCCGGACCGCCGTCGATGGTGGCACTCCATGCTCAACAACGCCGGCTACCTGATGATACTGATCACCATCGTCTTGGGATTGCAATTGGCGTTCCTGCAATGACCTCCATACGAATGTCAACCATGGCCTATCTTCCAGATTGAATTAAATATTGGAAGTAACATTGAAACCACATCCCGCGGCTTCGAAAGGGCCAGGGAAATAAGCAAACGTAGGTAGTTTAGTAATGTACGGAAACAACAGTGGGGGCAGCTACGGGCGCCCCAGGAACGACGGGCCAAAAGAGATGCATGACACCACCTGTTCTGACTGCGGATGTCAGACCCAGGTTCCCTTCAAACCGACTGAGGGAAGGCCGGTCTACTGCAGGGATTGCTACGCGAAGCACAAGCCGAAGCGCGACAGATACTGATCCTGCAAGGACGCGCAACGCATCGGGCCCAACGGCCCGTTTCAATTTTTTACACTCATTCTGAGATCATAAACTGGCGAGCGACAGCCCTGCGATGGTGGCCAGGAAGAACGTCCCCATCAACAGCGACCCGGTCCACTCATCGCCCCTCCTTTTGAACCTGAGATAGGTCCAGAGGGCAAGTGGGAGGGTCAGCATCATCATCACCATGGCCTCGGTCGGTATGACGTTCGGCCAGAGCCAGAAGCGTGGCCAGATAGAGCGATCCGATGAGCAACAGGTACAATTGCGGATGCCCTTTCGCCCAGCCTCACCACCAGGGTGATCTTTCCCACCGTTCGGTCCGCCTCCCGGTCGGACCAATGCACCGGGATGAGGTTGATCAGGACCACCAGGAACATGGGCAAACAGAACAACAGGGAGTCAAGGTCGATGTTGCCCGCCTGGGGCAGGTATCCGGCCAGGACCATCGAGAAGCCCCCCAGGAAAGCGTTGTCCAGTTCGCCCCATCCCCTGCGCTCCAGGCGCAAAGGGGGCATGGAATAGGACCAGCCGAGGAACAACGACAGCGCGAGCAACGCCAGGTAATCCAAGGTGAACATGCCCCAGAGCCAACCAGCGCCGGCCAGCAAGAGGGTGAGCACCAGCATGGCCAACGCCATGTGCAGCGCGAACCTGGGCGGCAGGCGCCCTTCGGGCAGCACCCCCGACCCTCCGGAGAACCAGGTGCGTCGGGTTATGGAATCGGTGTCCAGGTCGGCGTACTCGTCGGCGTAATGCCCCATCATGGTGGCGGTCATGAGGACCAGCAGGCCGTAGCCGGCGGCGATGGCATCGATGGAGCCGATGCGGAACCAGGCATAGGCCAGGCCGACCAGGTAGGCCAGCACGCCGGCGAGGAGCACGAAGGGGCGGGCCATGCGCACCGCGCCCCGGGCATATTCCATCGTTCCGACCCTCTGTTCCATCCGAATGCTCCATTCCCTTGCAGGGGATTTATCGCTTTCATGCCGCGAAAAGATGATATCCTCGCCCGCTCTAGATATGGGACATGGGTCCGGTGTCCACGAAGAGCATAGCGGAGAAATTCCACCTCAAGCCCGGACAGCTCCTTGTCGTGATCGATGCTCCGGATGGTTACGTCTCCCTCCTAGGGGTGCTGCCGCACGGTTGCCGACTGGAGTCCGTGATGCGATCCGACGCCTCGGTCGTGCAGATATTCGTGAGGGACATGGCCATGCTCCGATCAAGGTTGGACGGAGATCAGGTACGGAAGCTCGGGGCCGCCGTACTTTGGGTCACTTATCCGAAAGGGGGTTCCGGGATCAGGACCGACCTGAATCGGGACATCATCTGGGCCTATGTCCGCACGATAGGGTTCGATGCGGTATCCAACATATCGATCGACGAGGTATGGTCCGCGCTTCGTCTGAAGGTCGATCGAGCCCATCAAGGATTAGGCCCGAAGGAAATCATCACAGTACAACTTCTCGTTGCGAAGCACCTGGCCGGTCTTCACCGTCTCCATGAGCAATTGGTCCTCCGGGTCGAGGATGGCAGCGCTCAGACCCGCCCCCAACAACATGGCCAGGTAGGTACGGTTCACCAACGGCCTGTCCTTGCAGCCGTTGGAAACGTTGCTCAGGCCGACCACGGTGCGGATGGGCGGCTCGTTCAGCGCCTGGAACATCCCGATGGCCTTCACGACCTTCATGCCCTGGTCCTGGGCGGCCTTGATCGGCAGGACGAGCGGGTCCAGGAGCAACCGGTCCGGCATAATCTCGTGCTCCATGGCCACGGTGACCATGGTCATGGCCAGCTCGGTGCGCGTCTCCGCGTCGTTCGGTATGCCCTTCTCGTCCATGGTGAGGCAGATGATCTCCGCGCCATGCTCGCGACAGAGCGGGAACAGCGCTTCCATGCGTTTCCGCTCCGCGGTGGTGGAGTTCATGATGACCGGGTTCTTGGCCGCTCTCAGGCCAGCGGTCATGGTCTTCAGGCCGGGGGTGTCGATGCACAGCGTGGCCTCGGTGACATCCTGGATGGTGCGCACCAACCAGTCCATCGCCGCCGGGCCGTCCTCCCGTCCCGGGCCGGTGTTGACGTCCAGGACGGTCGCCCCGCATTCCAGCTGGTGCAGGGCGTGCTCCTGTATCCACTTGCCGTCGCGCTTGTCTATCGCCTTGCCGACCGCGCCGAAGAGCCCGTTCACCCGCTCGCTGATGACCAACATGAGAGCACCGTCCCCGACGTATGTCCATACCTGTTAAAAGGGTTCTTATGCGACGAAAGACCTTGCCCGGCGCAGGAGGGGGCTTCCACGGATTTCACCTGGGAGGAGCTGGAAGGGCTGATCGGTCACCATTTCCAGGAACGCGGGCTGCTGGAGCAGGCACTGAGACACCGCTCCGCCGGGACCCCGAACTATGAGCGCCTGGAGTTCCTGGGCGACGCTGTTCTGGCGTACGTCATCTCCGACGAGCTGTTCCATGGCTTCCCCCAGGAGAGGGAGCATGGGCTCACCCGGAAGCGGAGCGTGCTCACCGACCGCACCTACCTGATGGAGGTGGCCAAGGAGCTGCACCTGGAGACCTACCTGGAGGTAGGGATGGGCGTGACCAAGGTCACGGACGGCATGATGGCCGATGCCGTGGAGGCGCTGGTCGGCGCCATATATTTGGATGGCGGTATGGAGGCGGTGCGCGGTTTCATCTATGGCCGGGTGGCCCCGCCGACCGCCATGGAGCAGGCCTTCCAGCGCATAGACCACATCAGCAAGGTGAAGGAGTGGTGCGACCAGCGCCACCTGCCCAGTCCCGAACTACACCACTCTGGAGATGAAGGTCGGCAACGAGCAGTACTTCCAGGCCTGGCTGCGTTTGCCGGAGCGCAGCACCAGCGGACAAGGGCGGACGAAGCGCGAGGCCAAGGCCCAAGCGGCGGAACGCATGCTGGAGCACCTCAAGGATTGAACTTCCGGGATTAGTTTTATCTGCCTTGGCGGCATTTACCGCTGGCATAGCCTCGCGGTTTTGCCATCACGTTCCAGGAGGCTAGGGTTTGCACCGTATCGAGCGCGCTGTGGTCAGCGTTTCTGACAAGTCCGGGGTCGTCGACCTCGCCAAGGGATTGAGGCAGCTGGGTGTGGAGATCGTGTCCACCGGGGGCACTGCCTCGTTGCTCCACAAGGAGGGCATCGACACCGTCGGGGTCTCCGAGCTGACCGGGTTCCCGGAGATGCTGGACGGGCGGGTGAAGACGCTGCATCCGGCCCTGTTCGCCGGAATATTGGCCCGACGGGACCGCGCCGACCATATGGCCCAGCTCGAGAACATGGGTTTGAAGCGGGTGGACCTGGTGGTGGTGAACCTCTACCCATTCAGGGAAACCGTGCTCAAGGACCCCTCCGACCTGGAGGAGATAATCGAGAACATCGATATCGGCGGTCCATCCCTCATCCGGGCGGCGGCCAAGAACTACCAAGGGGTGGCGGTCGTCACCGACCCGAGCAGCTACTCCGCTGTCCTGGAGGAGATGGAGAGGAACGATAACCAGCTCTCCATCGAGACCAGAAAGCGATTGATGCTCGAGGCATTCCGCACCACTGCCAACTATGACTGCATGATCGCCCAGCACCTCTCCAAGACCTTCCCCGGGGATCGATTCCCCATCCAAGCTCAACATCGGCATGGAGAAGGCCTTCGACCTCCGCTACGGGGAGAACCCGGAACAGACCGCGGCCTTCTACACCGACCCGTTCAGCGAGGGCGTGTCTGTCACGCGGTCGGAGAAGTTGCATGGAAAGGAGCTATCCTACAACAACATCCTGGACCTGGAGTCGGCGCTCGAGCTCACCAGGGAGTTCGACCGCCCCACCGCCGTCGTCATCAAGCACACCAACCCCTGCGGCATCGCCTCCTCGGACGAGCTGGCGGACGCCTTCGTGACCGCCTACAACGTGGATGCGAAGGCCGCCTTCGGATGCGTCATCGGCCTGAACCGGCCGGTGGACTTGGCCACGGCGGAGCAGATCGGCTCCCACTTCGTCGATTGCGTGATCGCCCCGGACTATGAGCCAGAGGCGCTGGAGCACCTGCGCAAGAAGAAGAACATCCGGCTGCTGCGCACCAACGCTCCCATAACCATCGATGCAGCACCGGAGCACAAGATGAAGAAGGTCAAGGGCGGCATCCTGGTGCAGACCAATCGCTACGTCGATGTCACCCCGCAGATGCTCAAGGTGGTGACGAAGCGGTCCCCCACGGAGGAGGAGGTCGCCTCCATGCTCTTCGCCTGGAAGGTGTGCAAGCACGTCTGGTCCAACGCCATCATCCTGGCCAAGGGGGAGCGCGTGGTCGGTATCGGCGCAGGGCAGATGTCGCGCGTCGATTCATCGATGATCGCCGCCTACAAGGCCAAGGACGAGGCCAAGGGCGCGGTCATGGCCTCCGACGCCTTCTTCCCCTTCCGCGACGGGGTGGACGAGGCGGCGAAGGCAGGCGTCACAGCGGTCATCCAGCCCGGGGGTTCGATGCGGGACGCCGAGGTCATCCAGGCGGCGGACGAGCACGGCATGGCCATGGTGTTCACCGGGGTGCGCATCTTCCGGCACTGAGAGCATTTCCGTGAACTGACTATACATTTCCACGGATAGATTACTGTATTTCTAGCGGAAATCGAGGGGTCGAATACTTTCGAGTACTGATTATTTCGTTTTTCTATGCACCAGTATTTTCTACCTGCCCCTTGGCTCACTGTTCAATCAGAGACGAAGGAAAGGATAGGATGATACGCTTACTGTACATCGACGATAACACGGGCATGCTCGAGATCGTGAAGTTCTGCATCGAGGCGGACCCAAACTTCCAGATGGACACGGTCCTCAGCTCCCGAGAGGGGTTGGAAATGTTGTCCTCCAGGCGATACGACGGGGTCTTGGTGGACCTGCACATGTCCGGCCTGGACGGCTTAGGCGGTGCTGGAGGAGGTGCGCGCCAGATACGGGGACCTGCCGGTGGCTCTGCTTGGCACGGCCCCGGAGAGCGCTCTGGTGATCAAGGCACTGAACGCCGGGGCCGACATCTTCCTCAACAAAGGGGTGGGCCTGGTGACGGAGCTGGACGAGGCGGTGCAGCGCATGGCCGGGCTTGTGGAGCAACGCCGATCTGCGCCGCCGCCATGAGGAGAGGCGTCGGGACCTGGAGAGGTGGGTCGACAACATCGCGGAGATGGTGCTATGCACCGACCTTCAGTTCAGGATAACGAGCGTCAACCAGGTGACGTGCCGCCACCTAGGACTTGAGACAGTGAGGAGCTGGTGGGGAAGCCGCTCGCTCACCTGGTCAACGCCCAGGACCGGACCCGGACCATCGCTGGAGATGGAGAACTTCCTGGAAGGGTTCAGCACAGGGCCGGTGCGGTTCAGGGTGGAAATGGCGGACGAAGGAGTGCGCTTGGATGGAGGCCGGGGTGTCCCATCTGGTGGACGACTCCGGACCGGCCGGGGTGGTGCTCTCACTGCGCAAGGTGGGGGAGCAGGTCCGTATGGAGGAGTTCGGGCGAGGACAGCTGGAGGCGGATGGAGATGGTGCTGCAACATGACCAGGCACGAGGTGCAGCACAGGGTCATGGTGGCGGAGAGCTACCTCGAGCTGCTGCGCGACAACGTGGCGGAGAAGCACCGGCGCCGATACCTGGAGAAGGCGCTCAAGAACGTGCGCGAGGTCTCCAGGCAGATGAGCCTGCTGCAGGAGTACCAGGAGGTCGGCGTGGGCGAGCCGCGCTGGACTGAGCTCGGGGCGTTGATGGAGAGGGCGCGAGCACAGGCTGGAAAGGAGCCAGGTGGAGATGACAGCACGACCTCCAGGCTGGAGGTGCTGGCCGACCCCTGCTCGAATCCGCATTGATGATGTTCTTGGAGCAGGAGATGGGACAGACCGGCATCACTCGCCTGGACGTCATGTTCCAGATCGGGTCCCGGAACCTATCGCTACTGATCGACGACGATGCGCCTGGGGTCAAGGAAGAGCGGAAAGCTAACCTTTTCGAGCTAGACACACGTTCGGGACAGAGCCAGGTGCTTCACTTGCTACGAGAGGTTCTGAGACACCTCGAACATGTCGATAAGCGAGCGGGGCCTGCCTAGCCTGGGAAGGCGCTTCGAGATAATCATCCCGAAGGAAGGTTCCGCTTCCAGGAACCGGCGGTCAGCGTCAGCGCCAATTACAGCAACAACGCGGCGAGACCGGCTCCTGAAACACCATCATTGAGGTCTGGGCTTCTGCTTCTTCTTCCTTTCCCGGAAGCCCGCCTCCTGTTCCATGACCTTCGTCTGAAAGAAGCTATAGATGCCATGGCAGAAGAAGAAAGAGCCTAGGAAGACCATCGGCAACCAATCGAAGAGTATTATGTGAATGGTCTAGTGACCGTTCTTGCTGTTGTTGTTGGGTCGGAAGACGCAGGCGTCGATGCTGCATGCCGTGGACTCCAGCTGCAGGGTGGTATGGGAGAAATGGAACTTTTCCCGGAGCACCTCCTCGCACGCCGAGATGATGCATGAACAGGAGGAGATGGGCTGGTCCTCGACCACGATGTGCCCGCTCATGGAGTAGACGCCAGAGGCGATGGTCCAGAAGTGCAGGTCATGCACCTCGTTCACTCCTTTCACCTTGAGCAGCTCCGCCCTAACCTCCTCGACGTCGATGTGAGCGGGCGTGAACTCCAACAGTATGTTCAGCGATTGGCGCACCACGCCTATGGCGTTGTAGAATATCACCACCCCGATCACGGCGCTGATCAAAGGGTCCGCCTCTACCAGATCGAAGAGTATGATGAGCACGGCGGCCAGGATGACCCCGACCGAGGAGAGGGTATCGCCCAGCACATGGATGAAGGCGCCCTTGACGTTCAGGTTCTCGTGGGAGTGCTTGCGCAGGACCAGGGCGCTGCTCAGGTTGGCCACCAGGCCGATGGAGGCCACCATCAACATCAGCTCGGCGTCGATGTCCTGAGGGTCCTGGAAGCGCACGAACGCCTCATAGATGATGATCACGGCCAACACCGCCAAGGCCATGCCGTTGATCAGGGCGGCCACGATCTCCACGCGCAGGTACCCGAAGGTCTGCTTCTCGGTCGGCTCGCGCAGGGCGATGATGGCCGCTCCCAGGCTGAGCGCCAAGGCGAGCACGTCGGTGAACATGTGCCCCGCGTCCGATATCAGGGCCAAGCTGTTGGACAACCAGCCACCTACCAGCTCGAAAACCGCGAACGACGCGGTTATGGCCAGTGCCAGCACCAACGGTTTGGTCACCGCCCTTTGCACCGGCAATTGCTCGTGCCCATGGCCCTCCTCCCCATGGTCGTGGTCGTCCGCCATCCCCCCGACATCATCCCTCCGCACTATGTGCTTTTTGATGCCCTCGGGACAAGTCTATAAATGATAAGCGGTCCGTGATATCTGTCAAGGTGAGGAAATGAAGAAGTCCATCGGTGCCCGCACATTGGTCTACCCCACTCCCGTGTTCGTGGTCGGCACATATGATGAGAAAGGCAAGCCGAACGCCATGACCGCCGCGTGGGGCGGCATCTGCTGTTCCAGCCCGCCATGCGTCAGCGTCTCGCTGCGCAAGGCCACGTACACCTATCATAACCTGATCGAACGGCGCGAGTTCACCATCAGCATCCCCTCCGAGGGGCATGTGGCCGAGGCCGACTATTTCGGCATCACCTCCGGTCGGGACGTGGACAAGTTCAAGGAGACCGGCCTCACGCCGGTCAAGAGCGAGAGGGTGAACGCGCCGTACGTGAAGGAGTTCCCTTTGGTATTGGATTGCCAGCTCATCTACCACAAGGAGATCGGCCTGCACACCCAGTTCGTTGGCGAGATACTGGACGTGAGGATGGACGAGGACTGCCTGACCGATGGCGACCCGAACATCGAGCTGGTCAAACCCATCTTCTACAGTCCGGACAACAGCTCCTATTACGCCAAGGGCAAGTGCCTCGGGCGGGCCTTCCAGCTCGGCAAGGGCATGAAGAAGAGATAGAACGGAGCGGTCAGGCATGCCATGGAAGGAGAGGCTCCGGTACGATCCCGTGCCGTCACTTGCTCCAAACGGAGGACGAGGCGTTGCAGTTCTTCGTGAAGAGGAATCTAATGGGCGTCGAGGGGCTCCGCTCCGATGGACTGCTGTTCAGCCCCCAGGTGCGGAGCCTGGTGAAGAGGCAGTCCGCCGATGGCTCCTGGACGTACCGGGGGAGGCGGTCGGAGGGCTGCGATTACGAGTATGTGGAGACCTACCGCAACCTGGCCATCCTGGTGGACAAGTACGGCCTGGCCCGGAAGCATGCCGTGGTGGAGAAGGCCTGCGAGTTCCTCCTTTCGCTGCAGGACCCGGAGGGCGACATAAGAGGGGTATATTGCAATCAGTACTCGCCCAACTACTCGGGGGCCATCGCCGCCCTGCTGGTGCGGTCCGGTTACGCCCGGGACCCACGGACCGCCAAACTTTTCGATTGGCTCATCTCCGTGCGTCAGGATGACGGTGGTTGGGCCATACCGTTCCGCACCGCAGGGGTCCGCACCTTGAACCAGGCCCTTGCCTCCGACCCGATCCCGCCGGACCCCACCCGGCCCTCATCGCATTGGGCCACCGGGGTGGTGTTGCGCGCCTTCGCCGCCCATCCTGTCTGGAGGAAGAGCGAGATCACCATGCGCGCGGCGGACCTGCTCAAGTCCCGTTTCTTCCAGTCCGATGTCTACACAGATAGGAGGGCCAAGGGATACTGGACCAAATTCTCCTACCCCTTCTGGTTCACCGACCTCATCTCCTCGTTGGACACCCTCTCCCGGCTCGGGCTTCCGGCCGACGACCCTCAGATAAACAAGGCGATCACCTGGATCTCGACCAGACAGCGCCCCAACGGCTCCTTCGACCTGGAGCTGCTCCGGGATGGGGATAGGGAGGTGGGACGATGGGTGGCCTACGCCTTCTGCCGCTCCCTTTGCCGTTTCTACGGCGCGCGACCGGCCTGAAGGTTATATACCAGCCGTCTTGATTCATGCCCATGAGCTTCTCGGTCAAGTTCTTCCCGAAGAACGTGGACATCACCCTGGACGACAAGGTCACCATTTTGGAGGCGGCCTTCCGGGCCGGGGTGGAGATCAACAGCGCCTGCGGGGGCAAGGGCACCTGCGGCCGCTGCAAGGTCCTGGTGGAGGGCAAGACCGAGTCCGAGCACAGCAAGCTCATCAGCGACGTCGAATGGCAAAGAGGCTGGAGGCTGGCCTGCCGGACCATGGTGGCGAGCGACGCGGCCATCTTCGTTCCCGAGGAGTCCCGGCTGGAGGACCTGCAGATCTATGAGGGCTTCTCCAAGGCGGAGGTGCGGAGCCTGGAGCCGTTGACCAAGGCCCACTACCTGGAGCTTCCCGCGCCCAGCCTCGACAACAACCTGGGTGACGTGGAGCGGTTGGAAGTGGCGCTAGGCATCGAGGAGGGCGACCTCTACGTGCCATTGGACATGCTGCGACACCTGTCAAAGGTGATAAGGGACAGCGGTTGGAGGGTGACGGTGGTGGTGGACCGGTCGGAGGGCCGGCCCTCGCCTTGTCGACGTTTTCAACTGGGACACCTCGGAGCGCAACTTCGGCATCGCCTTGGACATCGGCACCACCACGGTGGTGCTGACCATGGTGGACCTGAAGACCGGCAAGATCGTGGCCCAGGCCTCCGACTATAACAAGCAGATCATGTGCGGGGAGGACATCCTGGCCCGGATCGCCTTCGCCGAGGACGGCGGCCTGAAGCGCCTGCAGCAGCTCATCCAGGAGAGCATCGACTACCTGATCTCGCAGGTGGTGGTGCTGTCCGATGTCTGCACCGCCACCGGCAAGAAGGTATGCCGGGAGGAGGTCTCCGCCATGGCCATCGCCGGCAACACCACGATGGTCCACATCCTTCTAGGCCTCCATCCCAAACAGATCCGTTACGATCCATACATCTCCGTCACCAACTTCCCCTCCACCTACCGGGCGAGGGAGCTGGGCATGAAGATACATCCGGAGGCGCCGGTCTACATCGTCCCGGGAAGGGCCAGCTACGTGGGCGGGGACATCGTGGCCGATGTGGTGGCCAGCGGCATGCGCCACCACGAAGGCACATCGTTGCTCATCGATGTCGGCACCAACGGGGAGGTGGTGCTCGGCAACCGGGACTGGACGGTGGCCTGTTCCTGCTCCGCCGGTCCCGCCTTCGAGGGGGGCGAGGTCGCCTCGGGCATGCGGGCCATGACCGGGGCCATCGAGAAGGTAAGCATCGACAAGGACTACAAGGTGAGCTACCAGACCATACGTGGGGACAAACCCCGCGGCATATGTGGATCAGGGCTCATCGACCTGGTCTCGGAGATGTTCAGGCGAGGCATCATCGACAAGAAAGGGCGCATCCAAGACATCGGGTCGGAGCTGGTGCGGCCGTACGATGGCGGCAGGGAGTTCGTGGTCGTCCCAGCGAAGGACACCAAGGCCATGACCCTCAGTCTGGCCATGAAGGCCAAGTCCGGAATGTGGAACGCCACCCCGACCGCGGCGGCCCGGGACATCGTAATAAACGACGACGACATCGCCAACATCATACGAACCAAGGCCGCCCTGTACGCGTCATGCGACATGCTGCTGGACAGCGTCAATATGAGGTTCGAGGACCTGGAGAAGGTATACGTCGCCGGAGGCTTCGGCAACTATATCGACGTGGCCAAGGCCATCAACATAGGTCTGCTGCCGGACCTGCCGCGCGACCGCTTCGAGTTCCTGGGGAACGCGGCGTTGGGCGGGGCGAGGATGGCGCTGCTGTCCAGGGAGGCGAGGGAGGAGGCGAAGGAGGTCTACAAGACCATGACCTATCTGGAGCTGACCACCAAACAGGCCTTCTTCGATCATTTCACATCATCCCTGTTCCTGCCGCACACCGATATGTCCCGGTTCCCCAGCGTGGTACATGGGAAAGGGAAGGGCTAGGGAAGGAAGGCCTGATGAGAAAAGGTATTTAATCAAAAGGTGGAATCGACCAACATGGACTGGAACTGCGCCCCCACCTGCATCGGCTCGCTGCCTCATATCGACCCAGCCAAAGCGGTGGACCTGGTCCTCTCCGAGCTGAAGGAGGTCCCTTACTGGCCGCAACTGCCGGCCCTGGGCTTTCAGGAGAACATGTACGCCCAGTTCTCCACCGGGCTGCCCGGCATCGTGATCGATCCAGGAGGCGAAGCGGATCACGGTGGACCTTTCCCATTACGACCCGGAACAGTTCTACACCGCCATCATCTCGGACGACCTGGACCATTTCGCCTATCCCCAGGAGGGGTTCCGCGGCTTCCACGAGGCCATGTCCCGGTCTCCCGGGCCGGTCAAGGCCATCAAGGGGCAGGTGACCGGTCCCATCAGCTGTGGTCTGCAGGTGTTCGACCAGGGTGGCAAGTCCGCCATCTATGACGATGTCTATGGGGAGATAATCCGCAAGAACCTGAACATGTGCGCCCGCTGGCAGGAGAGGGAGCTGCGCGAGCGGGCCGATAAGGTGATACTGTTCCTGGACGAGCCCTCGCTTTCCCTGGTGGGAACACCGTTCGCCCCCATCGGACCGGACAAGGTGGTGGAGTGGATCGATGAGGTGTTGCACGGTCTGAGCTGCGTCAAGGGCATCCACTGCTGTGGCAACACCGACTGGCCCATGGTGCTCTCCACCGATATCGACCTGCTTTCCTTCGATGCCTATTCCTATGCCTTTTCAATCGCCCTGTACCCCAAGGAGCTCAAGGCCTTCCTCGATCGGGGCGGGGTCCTTTCCTGGGGCATCGTGCCCAACATGGACACCAAGTTGGCCGAGGAGAGCGTCCGATCGCTCCTGGACCGCTTCGAGAAGGGGGTGGAGGACCTCGTGGCCAAGGGCTTGGACCGGGGCACTATCCTCAGCCAGTCGCTCCTGACGCCCCAGTGCGGCTTGGGCGGCCTGGACGAGGAAGGGGCCGCCCAGGCCTTGCATCTCCTGAACCAGCTCTCGCAAGCGGTGCGGGCCAAGCACCGATTGGAGGCCTGACATGACCTACATAGTCGCGGTCGCCGGCAAGGGAGGGGTGGGGAAGACCACCATCTCCGCCCTCATCGTGTCCATACTGGCCAAGAGGAGCGGGGACCTGGTGCTGGCCATCGACGCCGACCCCAACTCCAACCTGGGGGAGCGCCTCGGGGTCAAGGTGGAGAGCACCATCGGCGGCCTGCGCGAGGACCTGCTCAAGAACGCGGACGAGCTGCCCCCCGGGAGCAAGCATGAGATGGTGCGATACCAGCTGGAGCTTGCCAAGGCCGAGGGGGAAGGGTTCGACCTTCTCACCATGGGACGCTCCGAAGGCCCTGGCTGCTACTGCTACATCAACAACGTGTTGCGCACCTTCATCGACGAGGCCATCGACAAGTACCCCTATGTGGTCATAGACAACGAGGCGGGCATGGAGCACCTGTCCAGGCGCACGACCAAGCGCATGGACGTCCTGGTGGTGGTCTCGGACGCGACCAAGGTGGGGTTGGAGACGGCCGCCCGCATCCTGAGGTTGGCCGAGGAGATGGAAATAGAGACGCGGCGTCGCATCCTGGTCGTGAACCGGTCCCCCACCCCTCTACCATCCAACCTTGAGGATATGGCCAGGGCGATTGCCGGTCTCAGGCGTGGTGTTCCTTCCCGAGGATGCCGAGGTGGCACGACTGGCCTTGGACGGGGCACCGCTCACTCGGCTGGACCACGGCTCGGAATTGTACGTCAAGGTCAGGGACCTGACCGTCAGTTTCAGATGATACGACCAAAATTTGGGCAGCGGCGTAAGATTAAAATCGTCTGTCTGACATATGTATGACGTCGGGATGGGATGGACCTAAAGAGATTGTTGATTCCTACCAAGGAATCGAGGCACGGCACATTCTTCGCATTACTGCTGGCGTTCATAGCCGTGCGCAGCCTCATCGAGGTCTTCACCAACGAGCCAAGCACCACCACCTATGTCTTGGTCGGCGTCACCGCCATACTCACCATCACCTACGGCCTGCTACGTTTCGTCGAGGTGTTCAACGCCCCCGGTCTGAGCGTGCGTTACTTCGTGCGCAGCGTCAACATATCCTTCATGGCACTGATCCTGTTGGGCGAGTTCTTCATCCAGGATATGATGGGCCAGATGCTCCTCATCCTCTCGTTGCTGGCGATCGAGTTCAATCTGATATCCATATACGCGGAGTATACCGGGAGGCTCAGCCGGACCAAGCTTTTCCTGATGCGCCTGCTCCATATCAAGCCCAAGTTCGCCCGACCCCCCAACATCAGGAAGAAGTACAGCAAATGGGACCTATGGGCCTGGAGCGCTCGCTACCTGACCAAGATGGAGCATGCCAGCCGTCTCAAGCGCCTCGACCCCTTGCACGAGCAGAGGAAGAAGGTGGAGAAGGCCAAGAAGTGAGCTCACAGGCCTTTGAGGAACTTGGGCAGACCGGAGGACTCCTTCGGACCGACGAGCACCTTCATGCCCGTCACCTCACCCAGCTTAGGGGCGAGCCTTGCCACCATTCCCGGTATGATCAGCGTGCCGGCCTTGGAGCGCGACTTGGCGCCGCTCTTCTCCAGCGCCTTCTGCACATGCTCCGCGCTCAGCTTCCCCGCCGCGAAGGCGGTCAGCACCGACAGTCCTTCCGTGTCCACCACCTGGAGCCAGACCGGCACCTTGCTCTTCTCGATGTCCGCCAGCACGGTGAAGTACGTGAGCGAGAAGTTGGTGGTGAACAGGACCGGGGCGCTCTCGCCCGGGTTGTTCACCGGATAGAGGTCGGGCTTGACCTGGATCGGGACCTGGGGGTCGGTGTAGATGTTCTGCCTGAGCACGAACAGGGGAAGGGCCTGCTCCGGGCGCAACTCATCCAGGGCCACTATGGACCCGTACTTCATGGTGGCCAGGGTGGCCATGAGCATGGCCTGTGGGCCTAACGCCTGCACCAGGACCGGATAGCCGAGGCCGCGGAAGGTGCGCTTCACCGATACCTTGCGGACCACGTTGGAGCGTTCCATCAGCTCCTTCAAGGTCGATGCCCCGAAGTCGAGCACGATGTCCTCCACCCCGGCGCCTCTGACCTGGGCCACCAGGTCCGCCAGTTCGTTCAGGCCGCGACCCTCGCGGACCACCAGCGGGCACTTCAGCCTCTTGGCCAGGGCGGCCATGGGTGCCCAGTTGTCCTTGTCGGCGGCGTCGAGCAGCGGCAGCTTGGCGGCAATGGGCGTCGCTGCGGTCTCCAGGGCCGCGGCATCCTTCGCCATCAGCAACAAGGGCAGGTCAGTGCTCTCTGCCACCACGGAGACGGCGCGGGCGAATCGTTGCGGGTCACCAGACACATGCCTCACGGCGACCATGTCCGCGGCCATGATCTGACCGACCCGCTCGAACTTGGTGCGGTTGACGGCCAGGGTGCGCCCCTCCAGCTCCTGGTCCAGCGATATCGTCGTTCAGGATGACGCAGTAGCGGGTGGGATGGAAGAACTTCTTCTCGTGACGGTAGAGCTCGGTCTCGTCGCCCATCTCGAAGGCGTGACGGCCGGAACCGACCTTCACCAGGCGGATCGGCGGTGCGGAGGATGCGGCCAGGGTGCGCTTGCCCTCCTCCGAGATGTAGGGGCAGTCCTCCACCTTGGCCTTGTTGTTGGCCAGCGCCATGGCGAAGGCCAGACAGGTGGGGTGCTTGCACTCCCCGCAGTTCTTCTTGGGCAGGTACTTGAAGATCTCGATGGCGGTGGGCATCCTAATCCCCTCCCCTCAGGCCCTCCAGGGCCTCGCGCACCACATCCATCGCTGCCGGGCTGCGCAAGACCAGTATGTCCGCTCCGGAGAGCAGCGCGGCGATGGCCGTGGTCGCCTCCCACCATGTGCCCCGGACGGTCGCGTCGCCCCAGGCCGGGTTCTCGTCAGTGGCCTCCCGGCACTTCCAGGCCTCGGTGCAATCGCATAGCATGGGCACCTGGAGCATGGAGTCGCCGGCCAAAGCGGCCAGGCGGATGCGCTCGTTGACGGAATATGAATATTCCAGACCCATCCCCAGAGGGGCCATGAGCGGGTCTATGATGATGTTGTCCTTCCTGACCCCGTAATCGGTGAGCAGGATGACGATCTGCTTGGCCAGGTTGATGTCAAGGTTGGAGAAGGCGATTATGGCGTGCCCGTTGGCCATGGCCGCGGCGGCGGTGGACTTGTAGGCCCCCTCCTCCGCCTGGCCCAATAAAATGCGCTCCTTCGCTGCGATGTTGCTCACCGCCTCCAAGACCTTGGCGTCCTTCTCCTCCTGACCGCAACCGTAGACGATCAATGGGGCCTTGGTGGCCTCCAGGACCCTCTTGACGGTGGCCGCGGCCTCCTCAGGCGAAGTGTCCCTCTCCTCTGGGTTGGTCGACACCAGGCGCAGACAGATGAGGTCGGCGCCCATATCTATCCAGGCCTTGGCCCAGAGCGCAGGGTCCTTGGCCGCGTCGCCGAACTGGGCCTTGACCGTCTGGGGCAGTTCGCTGGCATCGTCCAACACCTCGCCGGCGATGAGCGGTCGGTTCAGGGCGCAGCCCTCGAACTCCAGGAACGGCATGCATCCTTGCCCGCCCACTCCCAACGGGTCCCTGGTGCCTCCGCTGGCCGCATCCGCACCCAGCTCGACGGTCCCCACCTTTCCGGCCCACTTGTCCTTGGAAATCGGTACTTCCACCATACGATCAACCCTTTGGATCATGACAATAACGGGGGCATCCTCAGCGCGGGATGGTCCACCTTGGCCATCCAGTCCATGAGCCCTTGGGCGTCCGTGGTGATGGTCTCATCGGCGATCTTGTCCACGAAGCCCTTCTCGCCCAGCTCCTCCGCCCGGCGTTCCAGCTCCTTGCGCATGGCCTCCTTGAGCTCCTTGGGCATCCAGGCTATGCGCAGGAAGCCGCCCTCGGCGGAGATGAACTTCTTGCTGGTAAGATACTTGCGCCCCACGCCGATGAAGCCCGGCGTCTGTCGACCCCCGCCGATGCTGCCGGCCAAGGTGGAGAACTTCATTCCCACCGGGGTCATGCCCTGGTGCTCGCGGTTGACCACGATCACCGCCTGGACGTCAGCGGTCATGGCCACGATGCACTCGAAGCAGCCGCAGGAGGTCATGGGGTCCTCCATGAGCGAATAGGCGTTGAACCGCTCGATCTTACCCCTGGTGAGCTCCAAGATGGTGGCGTTCACGCCCTCCCACTGCCCCTTGGTCAGATCGATGGTGGCCCGCTTCGGTATGGGCTGGTTCGGTCCCGAGGGCACGATCTCCTTGCCGGTCCTGGCGTCAAGCCAGTTGATGGCCCCGCACAGGCCAAGGCGCTCCGGGGTGATGACGCAGACGTGGTCGGGGGCGAACGACTGGCACATGAGGCAGGAATAGAACGTGTCGACCGCCTCGTCGGTAAGGTCCTCCATGCGGTGGTCTCGCTTGGCGTAGACCTCCAATGCCTCGGGGAGGTGGCGCCTGATCTCCTGGGCGTCGGTGATGATGGTGACCTGCACACGGGAGACGATGTTGCCGAACTCCTCCTTCATCTTCGTGACCAGTATATCGCCTATATGGCGCAGCCTGAGGCCGGACCGGAAGGCGTTCTTGCTGATGCGTATCCAGATGATGTTGCGCTGCCCGGTGTGCCAGAGGCCCTCGGCGAAGTTAAGGTAGAGGTGGATGCGCCTCTCCAGCACGGTCTCGAAGTCCTCCAGCATCTTCTTGCCGAAGACGTCCACCAGGACGGCGATGGGCGTCACGCTTCCTTCAGGGAACTGGTCCAGGTCCTTGCCGACGACAGTGATCCTTCCGTCCTCCACCTCGTCCTCGCTCCTTGCGCGCAACAGCTCATAGGCCATGGTCTTGGCCGCGCCCGCCCGCCTCGATGTATGTGTCCGGGCGTCGGACCGTCTCACCTTCGAAGGCGGGGCCGAAAGCCACCGGGATGTCCACCTTGGACGCCTTGACCTTGATGTCCCTGAGCTCGAAGGCGGTCTGCAGCATGCGGGCCGGTTCAGGTTGGGAGACCAGCTTGTCCGGAACGCCCTCCACGTTCTGGTCCGTGACTATCGGGATGCCATGGAGCAGAGCGGCGAACGCCGCCCCGGCGGTGATATCGTCGATCGGTCCGAAGTGCAGCACGAACGCCTTGAGGCGTTTGGTCAGGAAGGCCTGCAAGCGGTCCCGGTCCCCTCTCTGCACCGCCCCGAAGGACAGCGCGGCGCGCACTGCGAAGTTCAGGGCGTGCACCACCTGGGTGCCATGCCCCACTGGGTAGAGCATGAGGTCCAGCCCCATGCGTACGCCCTTCCCTTTGAGCTGCTCGATGACCCCTCCAGCGGCGATGATGAGCAGTCCCTTCGCCTGCAGGTCCCGCACCAGTTTCACCAAGGCGTCCTCGTCAACGGCCTGCCCCAGCAGCACCGCCACGCCAGGGATGGTGTCGTCCACCAGGGCCAGTCCCAACGATCGCAGCACACGGTCGGGGATGAATCCGCAATAATCGGTGCCCTCGTAGGGCCGGGGGTTCTCGGCGTACTTCAAGGCCTCTATCACCTCGGCCGAGACCATGAGCGCATCGCCAGCGGCGAGCGCCCCCTCCAATCCCACCCCGCCCAACTTACCCTTGGCTCGGGCCAGGACCGGTCCCAGGTCGGACAGGGTCTTTACCTCCGCCCCGTCCCACCCGAAGACGACAGGGAGCTCGTAGGCGGTGTCCGGGTATTCCACCGTTCCCGCCTCGCCATGCTTGGCCAACGCTCCCTCAAGGCTCAGGAGGGCGAGCTTGGACGCTATCTCTCCGCCCCTGAGGGCCAGCTCGCACAAGGTGGCGTTCTCGATCGGTCCGTCGTCGGCTTTCATGACAATGCTTCCTGCCACTGTTTGAAATGAACGGGCTCAAGAAAATGCTTCTAACATTTAATGCTTCCATAAGGAAGGTCCAACTTGCCTTGGGTCATTGGATGAACGGACGGTTCAGAATTGGAACAGGTGCTCCTCGAAATCCTTCACTCGGGATGCCTTGCCCCTTCCTTATGATCTCAAAGCCCTCCTCCTGAAGAAGGGAACCATGCTCCTCGATGCCACCTGGATACTTCTCGTTGAGATAACCCCCGATCTTCAGGGTGCGCCAGTAAGGGACCTCAAGGTCCTTCCCTTGCTCCGCCGCCTCCGCGGCGGCATTGGCCGCTGTCATGACATGGATCCCCGAGGTCAGCGTGCAGCACGCCTTGACCTGATGGTCCTGTGCTATCTTCTGGCATATCTCCTTCAACGTGGTGATCTGGCCGTATGGTACCATCCTCATGTAGGCCAAGACCTCGGACGCGTTGACCAGGACCACCCGGTCCCCCGCCTCCGCGCCCATCTTGTGCAACGCCCTATAGCAGGGGAAACCCTCCTCCAGAACCAACACCTTAGGGTATCCGTTTTTGTCCACCAGCTTCTCCTGCCAAGTTTTCCTTCGATAGACCATTGTGATCCCTAGGAAGTCATGTCCCTAGGGAAATAATAACGCATCTTGTCCACCCTTTGCGACCCGCGTTGATCGGGCCATTTATTTCTCGCCGGGGTCAACCGAATGGTTTATGCAACATTTAGCGATTCATTCATCGCTCCGATGGCGACCAAGGGGAGCGTTTCAGAATACATCGAGAGGCAACCGGAGCCTCAAGAGAGATCTGCTCTAGATTGAGGGAATCATTTTGAGGGCTTGTCCCGGCATAGAGGAGCGTATGAAACTGGGTGTGCCCTACTACGATGACGATGTCTATATCCTCTCCTTGAAGGGCCATGTGAATCTAGGCCTGTCCATCCAAGGGTTGTCCGATCAGGATCTGAAACAACTCAAGGGCACGGGCAAGACCTCCAGGAGCCTCGAGTTCAGGTCGTTGGATGACATCAACGAACCAAGGATCGTTTTACTTCTCGACAAGGTGCGGCACAAGGACAAAGCCTGATAGTGACCTCAATTTTTCACCTCGCCTCGATGATGTTCACCTTGAAAATGCATCATGATTTCTGTCATCCCAGGTCAGGTAATCAGGCACATTAAATTACCCGAAGCGGCTTTCACATACCCGTGACCGTTCAGCTCCTCAACACCTATCGCACCCCGGGAGGCATCCCGGTGATAATCGAGGTACTCCCCCACGCCCGTTCCGTAGCCACCGCCATCTGCGTGGGAACCGGCTCTCGCGACGAACCGATCGAGGACGGGGGCATATCGCATTTCCTGGAGCACATGCTCTTCAAAGGCACCACCAGCCGCAGCTACAAGGAGGTGAACGAGACCATCGAGGAGGCGGGAGGGTACCTCAACGCCTTCACCACTCACGAGATGACCGCCTATTACTCGCTCACCATGGACGAGACCTTGGAGACCGGGCAGACATTGTTGGAGGACCTTTTCAAGAACCCGCTCATGGCGGAGGAGCACATCGAACTGGAGCGGGGCGTGATCAAACAGGAACTGAACAACGTCATCAACGACCCCGACATGTACATCCGCCGCCTGCTCATGCGGTCGCACTTCGGCGAGCACCCGCTGGCCTTGCCCATTCTCGGCTCGGAGGCGACGGTGGACTCGTTCAGCAAGGAGGCCCTCCTTCACTATCACCGAGAGCATTACCGCCCTCCGAACGTGGCCGTGGTGGTCGCTGGCAACGTGAATGGGGACGACATCTTGGCCTGGGCCTCACGCTGTTTCGACAACGAGATCGTCGGTTCCAGGCCGGACGGCCGGACCCCCCCGAAACACCTCTCCACCATCGACATCTATCCCCGCAACGGGGACCACACCTACGTCGGCATAGGCCTCCCTGGGCTGGATGCGAGCAACGAGCTTACGTCGGTGCAGGACGTGCTGTGCACCATCCTAAGCGGTGGTTCGAGCTCGAGGTTGAACCATCGCATACGCGAGGAGGAGGGGTTGGTCTATTCGATCAGCATGTCCCCGATACCCTATGTGGACTGTGGCACGGTGGACACTTACTTCTCCACCACCAGCGAGAGGGCGGAGCGGGTGCTGGAGCTGTTCGCCGAGGAGCTGCGCAAGTTCAAGGCGGAAGGTCTGCGGCCAGGCGAGATGGAGCGGGCCAAGCGCATCATCAAGGGAGCGATATTGAGGACCGTGGGGCAGCCCCGGGACGACATGAAGGCCATGGTCTTCGCCTACATGGAGACCGGCAGGGTACGAACGGTGGATGAGGTAATCCAGCGCGTGGAATCGGTCACGGCGGAGCAGGTCATGCAGTTCGCTGATACCTTGCTTCGACGGGAGAGCATGTGCGCTGCCGTGCACGCCTCGCTGGATTCAGCCAAGCCGGTGGCCGAGAAGGCGGTAAGCATCGATTTCTGATCAAATATCGGAGGGAACCCATGCCAACCTCAGGTCGTTATTCTGATAGGGACTACCATCATTCCGAGGTCGAGTTCCGAGAGCTCTTGGAGCTGCTCAGCGTCACCTATCCCTTGAACGGATGGCTGCACAATTGGTCCATCAATCGCATGGGCGACTGGAATTTCGGTGGCAATTCCGTTCGGGCAAAGACCGACCCGAACTTCTACACCCGCAATGTGCACATCTGGGAGCATGATGGCAAGGTGGTGGGGTTCAACGTCGCCGAGTATGGGGACCTGATGTTCCTGCAAGTGCATCCCCATCATCGAGCCATCGAGCCCGACATGGTACGATGGACCGAGGGCCAATGGGCCACGGGCCGGAAGAAGGTAACCTTCGCGGTCTATGAGGTGGACGCTCGCCGTCAAGCGGTTCTCGCGGAAAGGGGATACCATCGCGGGGAGCCATCCGGCGTGATCAGGAAGTACGACTCATATCTCTCCGCCGGACAGCCTCAAATCCCACCTGGATTCAGGATCATGACCCTCAGCGAGTTCGGGGATGAGGATAGCTACATCGAAGCCGTTCGCACATCCTTCGGCCGTGACATGTTGGACCGGGATTGGTTCGATTCCAAGGTGAAAGCTCCAGGCTACTCCCACCATTGGAACCTTTGTCTGATATCGCCACAAAATCGCGTGGTCAGCTTCGCTGACGTGCGCATCGACAGAAAAGGGGCTTATGCCGAGATCGACCCTATAGGCACAGTCCCTGGGTCCCAGAGGCAGGGACTGGCAAGATCGCTTCTCAGGGAGGGCTTCAGGCGTTTGGCGGCAGTTGGCATCCGTGACGTCCACATAGGGTCCGCCCCACCGCCCTACCATTCGAACCGACTCTACGATTCGCTCGGACCGGTGCTCCGTTTCGAGGAGAGCCTGTGGGAGAAGGAACTGCCACATGAAGCGATCGACGAGCAAGAGAAGGCTCGACGTCCTGACATTTGATTTAATGGGACCGCCGATATCTTACTCTGAGCGGAGCTAGCATGGACGGGGAGAGGTTGCACTTCAAGGACCGCAAGGCCTGGAGGGAGTGGTTGTCGAAGCACTATGACCGATCCAACGGCTTCTGGATGCTCATCAACAAGAAAGGCTCCAAACGGCGCGGCGTCAGCTACGAGGAGGCGGTGCAGGAGGCGCTTTGCTTCGGTTGGATAGACAG
This sequence comes from Methanomassiliicoccaceae archaeon, assembly GCA_963789555.1. Lineage (GTDB taxonomy): Archaea > Thermoplasmatota > Thermoplasmata > Methanomassiliicoccales > UBA472 > JACXTP01. Next base: position 250,716 of record CAWBKY010000007.1, read on the forward strand.
CGTGGTGAACCGCCTTGATGAGGACCAGTTCATGCAATGGTTCAGCCCCAGGCGGCCTAAAAGCGTCTGGTCCGCCAAGAACATCGCTCGGGCCAAGGCCATGATGGAGGCCGGGCTCATGACCGAAGCGGGGTTGGCCAAGCTCCCCAAGGACCTTGCCAACTACAAGCCCGACCAATCCACCATCCCTGAGGACTCCTACATCCTTCCCCAAGAGCTGGCGGAAGGCCTGCAGAACGATCCTCTGGCGAAGCGGAACTATGACCGATTGACGAAGAGCAACCAGAAACGATACCATCTATGGATCAACATGGCCAAGCGTCCAGAGACGCGGGGAGGCGGGTCAGGGAGACCATGCAGCTGCTGAGGGAAGGGAAGGCGCTAGGCCTGAAATGAGGACCAAATCGATGATTTCCCGTTCAATGCAAAATAACTGAGGCCGCTCACTCGATACGGTGCCCCGCCATGAGCAGAGCCTTCTTCGCATCCTTGACCTTGGCCATGGGCACGAAGAAGTAATCGGTGTCGAAGGTAGATGTCGCTAGTATGCTGATCCCTGATTGGGCCAACGGCTCAAGCACTGAGGCCAGCACGCCGACCTCGTTCAAAGGGAACGGTCCTTGGACCCGGAATCCGGACCAACCCCTATCCGCTCGGACAGCGTCGGGCACGTGCTCCTGGCAGCAGATGAAGCTGAGCTCCTGGTCGGTGCGGGCCATGAACATGATGCGGGACATGAGCGCCCACTGCGGCACCTTCTCCTCCGCCTCCAATCGGCAGATGGCGTAGGTGTCCGGCAGCGGATGGATGATGAAGGTCCTCTTCATTCCACCACGACCAACGTCTGACCGCCCTCGACCGCCTCGCCCGGCCGCACCTTGATCTCCTTCACCTTGCCAGCGGCCTCAGAGAGGATCTCGTTCTCCATCTTCATGGCCTCCAGCACTAGGACCACCTGGTTCACCTTGACCTCGTCCCCCACCTTGACCTTGACGCTGATGACCTTGCCCGGCATCGGGGAGATGATCGAACCGGCGCCGCCGCCCGCCGACTTGACGTCATTGGACTCCAGCTCCACCGTCTCGATCTCGCGCACCTGCTCCACCTTGACCTGCATGGTGCGGCTACTGGTCTTGACCGTCATCAGTTCGTCGAAGCCGCCCTCCACCTCGATGGGGAAGTGCTCGCCGTTGATGTGGAGCCCGTTGTCCTTGAAGACGCACTTGTAGATCTGACCGTCGATCGTCACCTTGTACTCGCCGGTGACCTTGTCCACCACCACCTCGTGCGGGTGTCCGTTGGCGGTGACCTTCAGCTTCAAAGCAGCCAGCCCCCTTGGCCTACCGATTCCTTGCGCGCTGCCGCCGCCCAGGCGTCCGCCATCTGGCCGACCGGACAGACATCGATCTTCTTCTCGGTGGAGCGCATGAAGAGCACCGCCACCGCGGCCAGGTCCTTGAGGTTCAGGCCCTTCTCGTTCATCTCCCGCTCCTTGAAGAACTCCAGGGCGACCTGGGGGAACAATGCGTAGGAGAGCACGTCCTCGGTGTTGCGGGCGTACTGCTCGACCTCCTTGGCCAGGCGCTCGTACTCCGGTTCGAGCAGGTCGGCCGGACGGACGGTGATGGGCTGTTCGTCCCCGATGATCTTACGACGGATCTCCGGCGATATCTCCGCCGGGGTCTTGCCGTACAGACCGCGCACCAGGTCCTTGGTCTCCTTGGTGGTCATCTTGTAGCGCTCGCCGGCGATGATGTTCAAGGTGGCCTGCGTTCCCACTATCTGGGAGGTGGGCGTGACCAGCGGTATGTGGCCTAGGTCGGCCTTGACGCGGGGGACCTCCTCCAGCACCTCGTGCATCTTGTCCCCCTTCTTGGCCTCCCGCAGCTGCGAGACCAGGTTGGACATCATCCCCCCCGGGATCTGGTATATCAGGACGTCGGTATCGATGGCGGTGTGCTCGCTCTCGAAGGCGGCATACTTCTTGCGCACCTTGGCGAAGTACTCCCCGATCTCGGCCAGCTTCTTCAGGTCCAGGCCGGTGTCCCATTCGGTCCCCTTCAGCATGGCCACCATGGTCTCGGTGGGGGGATGCGAGGTCCCCATGGACAGCGACGAGATGGCCGTGTCCAGTATCTCCGCCCCGGCCTCGACGGCCTTGAAATGGGATGCCAGCGACATGCCGGAGGTGGCATGGGAGTGGAAGTGTACCGGCAAGGCGGTCTCCTCGCGCAGCTGCTTGACCAGTTCGAACGCGTTCATGGGCGAGATGAGGCCGGCCATGTCCTTGATGCAAAGGTGTCCGCGCCCATCTCCTGCAGGCGTCGGGCGATACTGCACGAACATGGGGATGTTATGGACTGGCGAGATGGTGTAGGAGATCGCGGCCTCGACCATCGCCACCGCAGCGCTTGGCGGTGCGCATGGCCGTCTGCATGTTCCTGGTGTCGTTCAGCGCGTCGAAGATGCGGAAGACGTCGATGCCCCGCTCGTGCGCCTTTTCCACGAACTTCTCCAGGATGTCGTCCGCATAGTGGCGGTAGCCGACGATGTTCTGTCCGCGTAGAAGCATCTGGAAGGGGGTGTTGGGCATCTCCTTCTTGAGCAGGGTGATGCGCTCCCACGGGTCCTCCTTGAGGAAGCGGAGGCAGGTGTCGAAGGTGGCGCCGCCCCACATCTCCACGGACCAATAGCCGATCTCGTCCATCAGCGGAGCTATCGGCAGCATGTCCTCGGTGCGCATCCGGGTCGCCAACAGCGATTGGTGGGCGTCGCGCAGTGCCAGGTCGGTGATCTTGACTCTCATTTCGTGGTCCTCACAGCGGTATGTTCCCGTGCTTCCTTGCCGGACGGGACTCGCGTTTGCGCTGCAGCATGCGCAGGGCGCTTATCAGCCTTGGTCTGGTCTCGTGCGGTTCGATGATGTCATCGATATAGCCACGTTCCGCGGCGACATAAACGCTGGTATGTGCCTTGCGGTACTCGTTGATGAGCTCGTCCCTCTTGAGCTGCGGTTCATCGGCCATGATGAGCTCCTGCTTGTACACGATGTTGATGGCCCCCTCCGGACCGACCACGGCGATCTCGGCGGAGGGCCAGGCCAGGTTGAGGTCGGCACGGATGTGCTTGGAGGCCATGACGCAGTACGCCCCACCGATGGCCTTCCTGGTGACGACGGTCACCTTGGGCGAGGTGGCCTCGCAGTACGCGTAGAGGAGCTTGGTGCTGTTCAGGATGAGCCCGTCGTGCTCCTGTTCCACCGAGGGAAGGTAACCTGGCACGTCGACGAATGTGACGATGGGGATGTTGAAGGCGTCGCAGAACCTCACGAAACGGGCCGCCTTCACGGAGGCGTCGTTGTCCAGCGTACCGGCCATGACGCTCGGTTCGTTGGCGACCACGCCGACGGTCATCCCGTCCAGGCGGGCCAGGCCGATGAGCATGCTCCGGGCGAAGTTCTCATGGACCTCCAGGAAGTCACCGTCGTCGACCACCTTCTTCACGATCTCTCTCATCTCGTACGGTTTGGAGGGGTCCTCTGGCACGATGCTGTCCAACGATTCCTCCCTCCGCTCGGGGTCGTCCTTGCCCCTGACATATGGCGGGTTGTCCAGGTTGTTCGATGGCAGGAAGGACATCATCCTCTTGACCCTACTGATGCAGTCCAGGTCGTCCTCGCACGCGAAGTGGGCGGTGCCGCTCTTGATCGAATGCGCCATCGCGCCTCCCAGCTCCTCGAAGGAGACGTCCTCGTTCTGTACGGCCTTGATGACGTCTGGTCCGACCATGAACATGTGGGACTTGTGCTTGACCATGAAGACGAGGTCGGACAGGCCGGGGCCGAAGGTCATGCCGCCCGCGCAGGGACCCATGACCATGGCTATCTGCGGCACCACCCCTGATGCCAGTGAGCAACGGAAGAACATCTCTCCGAAGCCCTGCAGCGATTCCGCCCCTTCCTGGATGCGGGCGCCGCCAGAATCGTAGATGCCGATGACCGGGGAACCGGTCTTCACGGCCATGTCGTAGACCTTGCAGATCTTGAGGGCGTGCATCTTCCCCACCGAACCGGCGAACACGGTGAAGTCCTGGGCGAAGACGAACACCTGGCGGCCGTCGATGGTGCCGTGTCCGGTGACCACTCCGTCCCCGGGCAGCTTGTTCTTGTCCATACCGAACTGGCAGGATTGGTGCGTCACGAAGGCGTCGAACTCGATGAAGCTACCTGGGTCCAGCAGGGCGTCCAACCGTTCCCTGGCGGTCAGTTTGCCCTGCTTGCGATGCTTCTCCATGCGGTCCGGGCCTCCGCCCAGCCGGCTGCGCTTGCGCAGCTCCTTCAGCTCCCTGCTCCTTTCCTCGTTGCCCATGTCCTGACGCTCCAGCCGTTCCTGTGCCAATCGGGTGTCCTTTTTAACCCTTATTGCCATTAATATTCTAATCTTACCGTTTTTTCATTCGTATTGCAGGGTGTAGACCGAGTCCAAACGATATAAGACCGTCGTCACCCTTGATCACCAAGGCACCCTGCAGATCGATGTAGATGGCCTGGCCGCTGACCCTCTGGTCGCCGACCGAGGCGGTGATATGTCTTGCCAGCGTGCTCGAGCGGCGCACGTATTCGGCCGTGTCCCGGTCGCCTTTGCGATATCGTTCATAGAAGGCGTCCAGATGGTATAGGGCCCGATGCATGGAGGCATCAGCGTCATAGGTGCGCTTGGTCATGGAGGACAGAGACCCCGGGTTCCGGCCTTCCAGCTCAAGCGGGTCGGTGTTGAGGTTGATGCCGATGCCGAGGACCAGGAACTCCGTGGTTGCCGCTCTTCGACGCCGACTCTACCAGGATGCCTCCCCACCTTCTTACCGTCCACCTCGATGTCGTTGGGCCACTTCAGCTTGGCCTCCAGACCGGTCAGCTCCTCGATGGCCTGCGCCACCGGCACCGAGCTGAGCACGGTGAGCAGGAGCATGTCCCCCACGCTCACCTCCGGCCTCAGCACGACGGACATATAGAGCCCGCCCGGGGGGGAGGACCAGGACCGTCCCATGCGACCGCGGCCGGCCAGTTGCGTCTTGGCCACGACCACGGTGCCCTCCTCCTCGCCCTCCAGCGCAAGGGCCTTGGCCACGTCGTTGGTCGAGGCCACCTCTTCCTTCAGGAGGACCTTGCGGCCGACATCGTCTTAGACCATCCGCTCAGACCTTGAGCTCTTTCAGGGAGAGCAGCTCATAGCGGCCCTCCAGGTGGGGCAAAAGGCCGGAGAGGCCCTTCGTCAGCGCCATGCCCCCGCCCTCGTACTTGGTGACGTCGACCACCAGGCGGATGGTCATGCGCTCGTAGAAGACCAGCACCCGGGTGTATAGGGCGAGCACGTTAACGTTGGCCTTGGCCAGCGCGTTGGTGACCTCGAAGACCGCGCCGGGCTTATCGGGGATGCACACCTCGAACTCGGCCAGCTTGGTCTCCTTAGGCAGGAACGAGATCGATAATACCCAGGCATCGGTGTCGGCCACCATCATGACCAGCGCCCCCTCTTCCACGCCCTCCAGGTCGGCCATGAGGTCCTTGGGCAGGTCCAGGTCGCCGTGGCGGATGATGGTCTTGGCCTTGTTCTTGCGCGGCCTGACCTTGACGTTCGAGCCAGCGGAGACGATGCCCCAGGGTGTAGCGCTCACTGATGTGGGAGACCTGGATTCTTCCATGCCCTCCACGTTGTTGATCGACGAGTTGCTGCCGGCGCAACGCCTCGAACTCCTCCAGGCAATTGCCGCCGCCTCGGTGCCTTCGTTGACGTATTGCTTGAGCGCCTTGACCCCGCCGAAGGCCAGCGTCAGGCCTTCGACCTGCAGCAGCGGGGGGGTCGGCGTGGCCGGCCTCCTGTCTCCTCGGGTGTCGGCGCGGTCACGCCGCCCGACGGTTGACTACTTTTAGTAGGTCTTTGATTCGGTAGAAGTCTGACCCTGACAAGGGCACTGCAGACGGGATAAACCCCTGAGCGCCACCGGGCGCGCCTGGCCGGCCCACGACCCGGTCGACGGCAAGTGCCGACTCGATCAGAGGTCGAGCACGATCTCGCCCCCCGGCTGCCGCGCCCGCGAGCAGCACAGGATCACCCGCTGCTCGCGCTCCTGCGCGCTGAGCACGAAGTCGCGGTGCTCGATCGTCGCCCGAGGCCGCGGCGTCGTAGCGCGGTGGCGCAGACGCCGCACAGGCCGTCGCTGCATTTGACGTCGACGCGATGCCGGCCTCGGCCAGCACGTCGGTCGCGCTGCGGTCGGCCGGCACGTCCAGGCTGCGGCCGCTGCGCGCGAGCTTCAGCACGAACGGCTGGTTCACACAGTCCGGTCGGCCTCGGGCACGCTGAAATATTCGCGGTGCAGCGCCTCTTCGGGCCAGCCCTGCGCCGGCGCGGCTGCGAACACGCCGTCCATGTAGCGCGGCGAGCCGCAGGTGTAGAGATGAAAGCCGTCCCGATAGCGCGGCAGCAGCGCGTGAGATCGGCGCGCGCGCCTTCGTCCTTGATGTGCAGCTGCACGCGGTTGCGCCACGGCGCCTGCGCCAGGTCGGCCAGGAAGCCGGCGACGGGCGGCTGCGCGGCGCTGTAGTGCAGCTCGAACGGCCGGCCCGAGCGCGTGCAGCCGATGCGCCATGGTGATCATCGGCGTGATGCCGATGCCGCCGGCAAACAGCAACGACTTGCGTCGCGTCCTCGTGCAGCGGGAAGTGGTTGCGCGGCGGCGAGATGAAGACGCGCCGGCCCTCGCGGAAGGCGCGGTGCATCAGCACCGAGCCGCCGCGCCGCCTTGCGGCTCGCGCTGCACGCCGAGCACATATTTCGGCTGCGGTCGGCCGGGTCGCCGGCCAGGCTGTATTGCCGCAGATATTCCGGCGCGATCACGACGTCGACATGCGCGCCGGCGTCGAATTTCGGCAGTTCGCCGCCATCGGCGCGGACGAACTCGAAACGCGCGACATCCGTCGGCCATGTCCTCGCGCCGCTTCAGCACGCACCGGGAAGACCGGCGGCTGGCCCGTCGGGCATCGTGAATGGCGGCGCCAGGCCCGTCGGTGTCGCCGCGCGCGAGCCGCGCCTTGTACTCGTCGGGCGTCAGCAGCGCGCGATAGCGCTCGATGCCCGCCTCGCGGTTGACCGGGAAGGGCACCGGGTAGGGCGGCGGCATCACGTCGGCCGGGTAGACGGCGAGCGTCTGGTCCTCGTATTTGAGCTCGAGGTCGCGATTGAGGCCGCGCGCGATGGGTCTGCGCTTGGCGCGCATGTGCGGCCGGTCGCGCGGTCGAGCTCGATATCCCACCACCATTTCTTGACCGGGTTGATGCCGCCGCGGCCGAGCCGGTCGTCGAGCGCGGCAATCCAGCGCGCGGCGCGCCGGCAAGTGCATCGCCACCCAGCGGAACAGCCGCCGTCGGCGAACAGGCCTTCCAGATTCCACGGGCAGGTCTTCATGCAGCGGCCGCACATGCCGCCGCGCTGGTTGGTGATGCGGTAGCGCGCGCATTTTTCGGCGTCGGACTTCCAGATCTCGTAGCCGTTATACATCACGCTTCGGGCCCGGCGGTGATCGCGCCGGACGGGCATTCGCGCGCGCATTTGTTGCAGCTGTCGCAGAAGCTCTGCAGGCCGAAGTCGATCGGCTTGTCGTGGCGATCGGCAGGTCGGTGGTGACGATGCCGCTCTTGAGCCGCGGGCCGAGGAAGGGATTGAGGATCACCTCGCCGATGCGGGAGACTTCGCCCAGGCCCGACAGCAGCAGCAGCGGCGGCTGCAGCACGTCGCCATCCAGCACGGTATGCACCGCGCGCCGAATAGCCGAGCCTGCGGATCTGCTCGGCGATCATGCCGCCCAGCAGCGAGAAGCGCAGGTAGGCGCGCATGCTCTGCGCCACCGAGATCCAGTCGTCGCCGCTGGCGCCCTCCATGGTCTCGTGGCCCTGGTCGAGCAGCAGTTGACACCGCGTTCTCGTGGTAGGGCGTCATCACGTTGCCGGCGGCGTCGTGGCAGTAATAGGCCCACTCGGGCACCGCGCACAGCCCGACCGCATCGGCGCCCATGTAATAGGAGGCGGCCTTCACGTTGGCGGCATTGCGCTGCGGGTCGGCACGGACGGCGAGACCGGCCCGCGCGCCTCGCCGAATTGCAGCAGCAGCAACGCGCCGAGCGCACGCCGCGCGCAGGCGCCGATGGGGCTCTTCTTCACATAGTAGCCGTCCTTGGCGTTGTCCTGCATCTCCTTGCCCATGTCGCCGAACAGCGGCGCGGGCAAAGAAGTCGGCGCGCTTGGGAAAGCGCGGCACGCGCGTCTGGTCGATGAAGGTCGTGGTCTCGTCGCGGCGCTTCAGCGTCTCGAACGGAAAGGCGCCGAGGAGGAAATCGCGGCGGCGCATAGGGCACGCTGTTGAAGGCGTTCTTCGGCGTGCCCTTGCCGAGCCACCAGGCCGGTCCGTGGACTGCGCAGCGCGTGCGGCGACCGGCGCGGCGAGCGGCGAGGTCGGGCGCCAGCGCAGCGTCGTCGTCACGGCGGCGAGGCCAAAGCGGCGGCCGACATAGGGGTTCGATGCATCGCCATCCGCGGTGCATGCGCAAGCCCGGCAGCGACCGCGAGCTTGTTCAGATCGACGTCGCTGCTGGTCGCCGTATGCGCGCGCGCCTCGTAGCCGAGCAGGCGCATATAGCTCGACAGCAGGATGGCGGTATTGGCCGCGAGCAGCGCCGGCGCGCTGCGCCTGGCGTGCCGGCGAACCAGTCGGTGCCGGGCTCGCCGGGCGTCGGATCGCGCGTGTATTCGACCAGGAAGACCAGCGCATGGGTGTGATGCGGGATCGGCCCCAGCGTCTTGCGCGCGGAGTCCAGCACGTCGGCAAGGATCATGTCGATGCCGGCGGCGAAGCTCTTCGGCTGGCTCCTTCTCCAGCTCGGCCACCAGCCCGGCAGGCTCGGATTGCGGATCGGCGTCGCGAGCAGGCCGCTGCCGGCAACGCGCAGACGCCGACCATGGTGGCGTCGTAGTAGTAGCCGGCCGCCTTCAGATGGTCTGGCGCGCTCCTGCGGGTCGTCGGGCACTCTCGCCGCGCTGCGGCGTTGACCGCGCCGTCGCGCACCACGTCGAACATCGCCGATGTAGCGCGTCATCGCATGCGACGAGCGATTCCGGGGTGCGGGTCGTCGAACGAGAGCGCGCCATCTGCGGCACCGCGTAAGGTCGGGCGGCGTCGCGCCGCGCAGCCGCTCCAGCGGGTAGGGGCCGAGATGAACCGGGCGGTCGCGGTGGAGAACAGGCGCATGGTGCCCAGGCTACCGTGGCCGCGCAGGATCTGGTCGGTGATCTGCAGCAGCCGGTAGCGCACAGCCACCAGCGGGATGCGGGGGTCGACCAGCCATTGCAGCATCACGCCGCGCATCACGCCGAGCAGGATCACCGCGGTGACCGCCGGGTCGTTGTCGGCGGCGATTTCGCCTTGTTCGATGCCGATGCGGATGTGCTGCTCGAACCAGGCCAGCGCCTTGCGGTTGTAGGCCGCCACCTCGCGCGCAGCGCCGGGGTCGGCGCTCCATGCCGCTCTCGGTCATCATCACCAGCAGCGCCCGGGTGGCGGTGCAGGCCTGGCGCGGGGTCGGCCGCGCCGCGCCGCGGCGGAGGGCCAGACCGAAGTAGAAGCGGATGTTGCCGAGGATCGGCGTCCAGCCCGGGTTCGCGCGCCGGCCCCGCGCGCGCGCTGCTGGCCGAAGCGCTCGCCGATGTAGCCGGCCAGCGCGTGCAGCAGGCCGGCCTTGCTGCCGAAGCGTGCGCCGGCAGGCCGCGGCTGTAACCGGCGGCCTCGCCCACCTCGGCCAGCGTCATGCGCACCGAGCCGCGGCGGGCAACGATCGGCCAGCGCGGCCTCCAGCAAGCGGCGCTCGGCCTCCTCGCGGCGCTCGGCGTGGCTGCGGCGCGGTGCGCGCGGGGCGGGCGCCAAGCCGCTCACTCCGGCTTGATGCCGGCCGCGTACAAACTCCATCGTATAAAATGGCGTTCCACGAAACTCGCCTTTTTCATAAAATGTAGGGAAATACCGGTAGTTAAGAGAATGCAAAATCTTTTGTTCTTGTATAAAAGAGTTCATTCCCGCTTTAAATACCATCTTGTGCTTTCGTAATAATTTTAATACAACATGACTTTCTTTTTCCCTGTCAAAAACAAGATAACTATTTCCATAACTACCTCTACCTAAAAACTCAATAATTTCGTAACGATTATTTATCAGATTTCCTTGATATAGTGGCTTTGATAGTATATTTGCAGTTGTTAGTAAAGCGCCCTTTATCATCTAAATACTTCCTTTATATTTAATCGTTTTTTGTCATCTATTAACTACTAAAAAAACTACTTCTACTCGAGAAAAATCCACTACTTTTACGCTTTTTCTTATAATATCCATGACCCATTTGAGAATGTCGATGATGATCATGCCTTTTATTCCGATCACTTGAACTACTATATTTACGATGCGATGATTGATTAAATAAAGATTTCATTAGTTTTCGAAACACCGAGTTTCCTCCTTTAAATTTGCTTTGTTCAATCATATTCTAGATTATTGAACCCTCAAACCAAGTCCATTAACCATCTGTTAAAATATCTTGTTTCTTGTTTCATATTACTTATACGATTCAGAACATAAGTAGTTTCATTTTTTATTACAATCATTAAAAAATGACGAGTTCACATCTCGTCATTTTTTCCTCTTATTCATTTTCATCTATAAAAGTATCATCCATTATTTCTTCATCAATGATACATTTTTCAATTAAGTATTCGAAGGTAATATCTGCGAGGTCATCCAATTCACCTTCTAAAGGTACATATCCTCTTTTCAACAACTCCTGAAAGAAAAACTCTGCAATTTCATCTGTATCGATAATGACCTCTACTTCTCTCACAGCGTCGCCCCCTTTATAAAAATGTATGACCCTGATTATTTTTATAGACCTGAAAAAAAGTTTTAATTTTTTTTTGAATGTGGACTGCATTTTTCAGGGGTAAAAAACATAAATATGGAGGACAAGTTTAAAATCTGGAGGAAAAATGATGACAAAGATGGAACAGATCATTGAATGGGTTCGAGAAGATGTGAATGAAGAAGACAGTGTTGTTTGGTCCTTTTTTAACAATACGCTTAGTTTACACTTTATGTGGTTGATATTCACGGGTATTCCATTTCTATTTTACGTTCTATTTTCATTTGGAAAATTGACGTAGCATTAAGTTGATTGATGGCCATTCTTGCTCAACTTCTTTAATTCTCAAATCGTAGCTTTCATAACCTGTAAATATTCGTCATCACGAAACCATTCAAATAAAAAACGATAATCATTATAAATATCTAATAATCGATTAATCTGATCTTCTCGTTTCTGAGTATACCTGTTTCTTGTTTTTTTCTTTCTTTGCAAGTGAAAGGGCTAACTCATTTGCTTCCAGACCATTTTGCTTTTTTATTAAATAAAGCAGACCAAGCTTTTGCATAAAAGCTTCTGCATTCTCAACATCTGCAAGCAAAATGAGTTCATGCTCAGCAGCTTCCATCCATTCCCCATCACCAATACGTGCTAATTCATAAATAATGTCTTCCCAAGCATCCTCTTTATAACGCCAGATTTCTGTTCGAAATCCAATTATTTTAAAAAAATCTGGTCCTTGCCCTTTCACTTGAACGATATCTCCAATAAAAAATTTATATTCAATATCAATGTGTTCTTTTTCTACAATTTCTCCATCGTATTCTGATAGTAATTTTAGACTTGTCTCTTTGTAAAGTCCTTCACTCTTATTGACCTCATACACATATGTTCCATCCAACCATTTAACATCCGTAATTTTTCCAACCGTTCCATAAATCATGATAACAACCGTATCATTGATTTGAAATTTGGCTTTTCTTCTTCTCCCCATCCCATCCCTCTCCTTAATATAGAAGCCGCGAAATGTAATTTACATATTATATGCATGGGAATCCGATATGGAAATAAATCAAGAATGATTTTATTCAACAAGAATGTAGTAAGCAAAGGACGAAACAAACACTACAATATCAATCAAGGAGATTAGGATTTTAATTCATGTGCCAAATATAGACTCCCATGCTTCATCAAAAATTCTCATATTATTTAAATAAATCCCGTTAAATTCAAGATATGAGCTAATTTGATCATAGTTAGAAGATGATTTTGGAAAGCTATGATCTTGATAGGCATCATTTGCAAAAACACTAATCACTTCTTTTGGTTCAGGATGGCGGTATTTCATTAAAAAATGATAAAAGGATTTAGCCATATAGTAAACTCCATTCCATTCAAAATCCATTAATGTACCTACTATATCAATCTTTTTGTTGATTAATCAATAATTTATAGATCTCTTTATCCGATAATGGTCGACTAAATAAATAGCCTTGCCCTTCATCACAAAGAAACTTTGAAAGGAAATGGTAATTGTTCCTCAGTCTCAATTCCTTCTGCAATCACACCGACGTTTAAATTGGCAGCCATATTAATAATCATTTTAATAATGGCTCCATTTCGGTTGTCTAGTTTGAATATCTTCCATAAAAGATCGGTCTATTTTAAGAGAATCAATCGGAAAATCCCGTAAATAAGCTAATGATGAATATCCTGTACCAAAATCATCTATGGATAGGTGTACTCCAAGCTTTTTTATTTTTTTAAGTACTGGGTATGGTGATTTCAGGAGTCTGCATAATACTTTCCGTAATCTCTAACTCTAAATAACATGGCTGTAATTGGGTCTTTCTTTAAAATTTCTTTAATGGTATCCACTAAATCTTCTTTAATTGAATAGGAAGAAATATTCACTGCCATCCGAATAGTTTGATATCCCATTTTCTTGCCATATCCGATTTTGTCGACAGGCCGTTTCAAGAACCCAAAGACTAATGGGATTAATTAAACCTGTTTCCTCAGCTAATGGAATAAATTCTGAAGGCGGTATCATACCTAAAGTAGGGTGTTCCCAGCGAATGAGTGCTTCTACTCCAATGATTTGTTTAGATTTAAGTTCACCTTAGGTTGATAATGTAGAACAAATTCTTCATTTTCAACAGCATGCCTTAAAGCGCTTTCCAATTTCATTGTTTTTGTTAAATGATCTAGATCGAGACCAGCTGTATAAAATTGAACTGCATTATTTCCTTTCTTTTTCGCTACATACATGGCGCTATCTGCTTTCTTTAAAAGGGTCCCAACATCTTGTCCATCCTTTGGAAAAAGACTAACCCCAAGACTTGCAGCAAGATATAATCTTTCATTACATAAATAAAATGGGTCAATAAATAAACTTATGGTTTCATTCGCAAATTCTAGTACTTCATCCTTTGACTGATTCTTAAGCACTATAATAAACTCATCTCCACCAAATCGATACAAATCCGCTTTGTTATGAAGGTGCTTAATTAAACGATTGTGCAACATCACATAAGAACTTGATCTCCAACATTATGACCTAAAGTATCATTAATATATTTAAAACGATTCAAATCTAAAAAGATGAG
>CAWBKY010000008.1:0-87721 GCA_963789555.1 Methanomassiliicoccaceae archaeon
GAATGCCTTGGATTAAGGTCGACCGATTCCCTATCGGTTCTTCTTCCACCCTTTGGGAGTCATAATAATCGGTGATGATATTGGATATGTGGTCAGCGACCTCGCGCTCCGGCGCTTGTCAGCTATGTGGCCCACCCCCCGCAGATACCACTCGTGGTCGCACTTGGGGCACCTTACCTTAGGGCAGTTCTTGACCACCTCGGCGCAGCCGCGGCAGGCGGTCGTCCTCCCATAGATCAGGGCAAATTCGAAGTTGGCAGTTGGGGCAGTGCTGTTTACGAGTGGAGTCCACGGTGTTTCGTGAGAAACCCTTGGCCCTCATGGCCATATAATATCCATCCAAACTGTGGTCCATGCATTCATCCCTCATTTGTGATGGGCTATTCCCTTTTCCTTTTCATAATAGTCTTGAATGACATCATATTTGATGCCATGGGCGAGGCATCATCTTTTCGATCGTCTCCATCGAGGCATGCATCACATCCGGGTCCCAGATGCCATGGACGATGACGTGGACTGTCAGGTCCCCGACCTTCATACCCCTCTCATCGATAGGCGTTGTTGATGGTCATCGGAATGTCCAGATGGACCAGTGAGGCCCCGACGGTGGTCCCGTGCTCTGATATGCAGGAACGCCTTGACATGGCCGACCAGGTCGGCTCCGTCATGCATGCACTCCTTGGTGATCTCGGTGAGCAACTCGATGACGAATCTCTCACCTCCGCCCGGCCCATCGGCTTGTCGGGACGGATGGTCATGTGGATGCAGAACTTGCCCAGTTCGTCGACCATGCGATGCATCTCGATGTGGAGCTCTTCGTCCATCTCCTTCATGCTTGTTCCTCTCCACATATTGCTTGCGCAGGAGTTCCTTCTCCACGGCCTCATCGTATCGGGGCGACAGTTCGCTCTCGATGGCGGTGGCGATCTCCTTCACACCTTGACCGTTCCTCCCAGAGCCATACAGATCTTTGCCCTGGGGTTGACCTGCCGCACGAATTCCTCGGACAGCTTGATCTTGTCCGGGGTGGATGCGTCCACCTTGTTGATGAAGACCACATCCGCCTCCCGGATCTGGGTCTCGACCAGGCGGCGGACCGATACGAGCAGTTCATCGATCCGTATAGCATCGACCAAGGTGACCACCGGAGCATGTTCGATCTTGGCATGCATCTCCTCCTCGGAGTACTCGGCGGCCCTCTTCAGCCCCCAAGGGATGGCCACGCCGGATGGCTCGACGATGATGATGTCGGGTTTGAACGTGTTGTACAAGGTGGCGACGGTGGTGGCAAAACTGCCAGCGATCTGACAGCAGATGCAGCCGCCCGATATCTCCTTGGCCTTCAGACCATAGGACTCGATGAACTTGGCATCGACATTGATGTCGCCCACATCGTTCACCACAATGGCTATGCGGTGGCCCCGGTTGACCAACTCCTTGGCCACTTCGATAAGGAAGGTGGTCTTGCCGCTGCCCAGGAACCCAGCGATCTGCGCAATCTTCATTGACAATCACTCGACGCTGGCATCGTGATACTAGGTTACGGATCTGATAAAAACGTTGTGCAATTAAAATTTAAAAAGATATTGGAAGGGGCTTGGCCCCTTAAGGATATTTAGCACGCACTGGACCTGGCCGTACTTCTTCACGGTGTCGACGCAGGCCTTGATGTTCTCCAGCTTGGTGGTGACGGACGGAGGGACTTCGCATCCGGAAGCGATGCACGTACCGGGAGTGGAGACCCTTCTGGCACAGGGCGGTCTTGACCTCCTGGATCAGCTTCATGGTGGTGGCCTCCATCTTCTCGACGGTGCCGCGCACGAAGAGCTGGGGGTCGATCTGCCCGGCCGATCAGGCAGTTGTCCGCGTATCCCTTGGCGATGGCCTCCTTGGGGACGGGCTTCCGGGGATCAGCGGATAGTAGGCCATGGAGTAGATGGCTGGCTTGAAGGCCTTGATCTGGGTGTCCAGGTGGGGCAGGTCGGCGCAGTTGTGGATGCAGAAGGCCATTCCAGCTGTCGGCGGTCAGCTCGTTCAGCTTGCCGGCGTACTTGTCGCTGCCCTCGAACTCGTCGTACTCCTTGTCGCCCAGGCAGGAGTAGTTGCCCCACAGGTAGTCCCAGCACGAGACCGGCGGGCTTGGTGGCGGCGAAGGCCTTGATCAGGTCGACGTCGAACTGGGTCATGGTCTCCAAGCGCCTTGTGCACGGCGGATCTGGTTGTTGACCATGTCCATGAAGACCTTCTCCGCGCCGGCGGTCTGGGTCAGCGCCAGCAGCGGTCCCTCGATGAAACCGGCGGTGATGACGTCGTTCTCAGCGCCTCGACGAACATGCTTGGTGCCCTCGAGAGGACGCCGCAGCGGCCCTTCTTGACATCGGGGACCTGCAGCTTCTCGTAGTCCTCAGGGTTGTTGATGATGGTCTGGTCGACGAACGGGGTGTTCTGGTCGTCCATGCGGACGTGGCAGCCCAGGTCGCCGGCCATGACGGACAGGTCCATCAGGCCGATGGTACCAGTCGCAGTCGAAGTACTTGTGGCCGGCGATGGCGGCTCGGCGAACTTCTTCGGGTCGTGAGCCCAGTCGCGGTAGGTCATCTTGCCGTCGCCCACCAGCCTGCGGATACGCCCATGGCCAACGGGTAGGTGGAAAGCCTGTCGACCGGCTGGTTCGGTGAGCGCGGCCATGCCCTCTCGATGTGGTTCATGTGTCTGCCATTTTACGAAGGCCCCCTTCAATTTGGCAACGCCTTCCTGGGCGTTGATAGCGTGGAAGTCGGCACCGATATCCTCAGCGAACTCCTGAGAGGTCGGAGCGCCACCGATGATGGTCTTGACACTTCATGCGGACGCCGGACTCGATCAGTCCGTCCATGACCATCTTCATGCCGTCCATGGTGGGGGTCATGAGGGTGCTCATGGCGACGATGCCGCCGTTGTGGGCCTTGGCGAAGTCGACGAACTTCTCAGGGGGAACATCGCGGCCCAGGTCGGTGACGGCGAATCCACCGGCGGTCATCATGGTCTTGACGATGTTCTTGCCGATGTCGTGCACATCTCCCTCGACCACACCGATGCAACCGGGGATCTGCTTGGCCGCGGCTTCCTTCGGGATGTGGGGGAGCAGGACGTCCAGAGCACCGTACATGGCGTCGGCGGAGATCAGGACCTGGGGCAGGAAGTACTCCCTGGCGGCGTACTTGTCACCCACGATGTTCATTCCCTTTACCAGTCCGTGGCTGATGGAGTCGATGGGGTTGACTCCGAGCTTCAGGGACTCCTCGGCGACCCTCTTTGCCTCGTCCTTCTTCCCAGAGACAACGGCCTTTTCTAATCCAGCGTAAATCTGTTCCTTGCTCATTGTGTTCCACCTCTTCGCCCAAAAAATCAGGCGATTTGCGGGATTAGAATCCACCGTTTTATATTAAAGATTGTTATGGATGGATGTGCCATCCATGTATCCCTGTTAACTATTGTAGGATATATGTCCAGTAAAAATAAATAGATATTTAATTAAAATAAATAAAATAAATTATTTGGTCCATCCATGTCAAAATTTGGCATGGAGGACCTTTGCTCAACCGTACAGCTCTGGTTTCTCCTTCATCAGCTTGTGGGCGTTCCTCAGCCCATAACCGTCAAGGAGGAACAATGCCCCGACCAGGATCACGACGATCCCGAGCAATATGATCAGGATCCCGACCGTGGCCTTCGGAACGAACAACGTCATTATCCCTAACACCAAGGAAAACACGGCCATGGCCATTCTGACCCAGAAGCCCTCCGGGACCGCCGCCTTCCCTTTCAAGGACCGCCTGATCGAGACGAACGCGCTGGCGAAGAACCACATTGCCAGGACGAACAGTATCAAGAGCACCAAGTACTCCCAAAGGAATATTAGCGCCACACCGAAGGCGATTATGCCTACGCCCATGGCCATGTCCCGTTTGGCAAGTTTGCCCCCTTGGTCCATGCGGTAGCCGTTGTACAAGGTCAGGGCACCGAAGCCCATGACCGCCAGCGGCATCAGGACGGAGAAGGCGAACTCGGCGAACTTCAGAGGGAAAAGGATCAGTATCAGCCCGATGGCCACTATGGCCGCCCCGATGGCCATGCGCACCTTCCAGGTCATGTCCATGGCCGCGAGCCGGTCCATGCGCTTTCCCTTGGTGGAATCCTTGCCCGTCAGGAACAGGGAGTTGATCGTGCCCCAGAGCATGAGGACCAAGGGAGCGTCGTCCACCAGGTGCATGCCCGGGCTGGTCTCCGGGTCATAACGGTCCATGTGGGTCTTCCACTCCTCCTTGGTCTCATGGGTATGGTACTGCCCCTTTCGATAGCTTGCCACCATCTCCGGGCTGGGTACATTGATCTCGGACTTCTTCCAACCATCGTCCAGTGGTTCTGTGACGTCCTGCTTGGGCACCACCACCTCCCATACGCCCTCATGCAAAGGCCCTAGGAAATCATCGAGTTTTGGCATAACGTTCCCCCATATCTCATTTCAATACTTTGATGTTCTTCTTAATGATCGTCATCCGATTCTTTCCTCTAGTTCCTATCCATGTGTCCTATTCGAGGGGGAAGGTCTTGAACACGCTCCTCAGACCCAACGCTTTGAGCACAGAGACGATGCCCATGAATATTATTATCGTGGCCACCACGAAGATGATCAGTCCCGCAACGCCCACGGGATTAAGGAAAAAGAGGACCGCCAGCAATATTGAGGCCACTGCGATCACCATCCTTTTTCTCAGCCCGTCTGGAGGGGATATCTTGCCCATCTTCGTTCGTTTGAGGGACATCACAGCGCTCGAGATCGGCCATATGACCATGAAGAGCAACAAGAACAACACTAAGAGAGCGGGGAAGAAGTATGAAAGAATGCCTAGGGCTATCAAAATGACCCCGACGGCGATGAGCCTGGTGGAATTCGCGTTCAAAGGTTTGATCCTGGCCCCTTGGAGGATCATGAACACCGCAAAGCCCATGATGGACAAGGGAACGATCAATACCACGAAGGCCGCAAATACCTTATCGGCAGCGCCAAGCTCGACCGCGATGACCCCAGCACCGATCACGAGCAAGGCGATCCCTGCGAGGAGGATCAATTGCCATGCTCTCCTGTGCTCTCTCGATAGTTGATGCTTGTCCAATTTCTTCGTGTTCTTTGCATCCACCCATAGGGATTCGATGGTCCCGCCTATCATGAGGAGCAGCGGTGCATCGTCCACAAGATGCATGGCTGGATTCACTGCGGGATCATAGGCGTCCATATGCACCCGATAATCCGTCGCGGTCTCGTGACAGTGATAATTCTTTTTCGATAGGACGCGATGGTCCCAGGACTGGGAAGGTTGAACTGGGATTTGACCCAGTCCTGGCCAAGGGGCTCCGTGACATCCTCTTTGAGGACGATCACCTCCCAAACCCCTTGGTGAAGCGGTGCGAGGAAATCCTCCAGTTCGCTCATGACCTCAATCCTTTCCAGCTCGACGAGGTAACATCTTAGGTCATCGGACCATATTTATTGATATTGAAAATGTTGAATCGCTTGCTCAACTGGTCCGACCGAGGAGATCGCAATGTCTGTCGGCATGGCGTTGAGGATCAAATATCCAAAAAGCGATCATGACGGTGCGGACACCCGGAGATCGAACATAATCTAAAATATTCATCCCGCCGTGCGCCTCCGTATCAAGGCCTCGTGCCATGAACGGAGAGTATAGAATGGGAGAGAGGACAGATCTCACCGCGAACCCCGCCCCGCTCGGACTGTTGGGCTTCGCATTGACCACGATACTGTTGAACCTACACAATGCCGGACTCATCGCCATGAGCCCGTGATCCTGAGCACCGGGATTTTCATGGGCGGTCTGGCCCAGGTGATGGCAGGGGCCATGGAGTGGAAGAAGGGTAACACCTTCGGCACCACCGCTTTCATCTCCTATGGGATGTTCTGGCTCATACTGGTCGGGTATAATCCTGTTCCCTACAGACCGGCTATATGGCCGCCGCCACGGGGAGGAGATGGCGGCCTTCCTGGCATTGTGGGGCGTCTTCACATTGTTCATGTTCATAGGGACCTTGCGCACCAACCGGGCCATGCAGGTGGTGTTCCTGTTGCTGGCGATACTGTTCTTCATGCTGGCCATAGCGGACTACACCGCCAACGCCGACCTGAAGGAGATCGCCGGCTACGTCGGCATCGCCACAGGCATGGCGGCCCTGTACCTGGCCATGGCCCAGGTCCTGCAGGAGTCCCTCGGACGCGAGGTCCTCCCGGTCTTCCCCGTGGGAAAGGGCAAGGCCAAGAGCGGTGTCGAGAGCTCCACGAAGTGAGCGTGACGGGGCCGGGCGACGCAAGCCTTAATATGTCCGCCCGGCCAATCCTTTACCATGTCCGTTCAAGCGTTTTTTCCGGAGAGGAAATGGTAGTCACCAGGATCGTCCTTGAGGGAGGAGAGTCGCTGGCGTGACCGAGGCCAAGGCCAGCATCACCCTCACCGAGGATGGGAACGTCCAAGGGTATGGAGGGTGCAACCGCTTCTTCGGCGGCTACCGATTGGAAGGGGATCGGATCTCTTTTTCCGCCATAGCCTCGACGAGGCGATATTGCGAGGAGACCATGGCGGTGGAGGACGCCTTGTTCATGGCATTGGGTAAGGTGACCAGGCTAAAGGTCTCCGAAGATGGGTTAACTCTGCTTTCGGAGGACGGAAGCACCGAGGTCGTGGCTTTGACCGAGAGGGTTGGATCGGATGGATGACCGGGAAACAGGGAACGGGAGATGGACCCGTGTGGTAGAAGGAGACGATGTGTGCCAACGTTCGAAAAGGTGGTCTGGTCGCAAAATCTGCGGTCATCTACCCGCCCGCCATCCTCGAATCGGAACTTGGCGGAACGGTCCCGGTAACGGACCAGGAACCCATCTCCGTCCCTGTAGATGACCAACCCGTCCAGGTACTCCACCCATCCGACCTCCTCGTACCTCATGCCTAGCAGCTCCTCTCGAAGGAGCACCAATTCCCAATCGTGGGAGACATGCACGTCCAAACGGCCCTCGCCCATGGGGTCGGAGAGACGTTCCAGCACCGGCCTCAGCACCGCGTCCGCCGCGTCGGCGGTGCGGGAGATCCACGCCTCCTCCAGCTCGCCATTGAACCACACCCGCATGAAACCCTCGCCCAGATCGTCAGCGACCCGCAGCACGCGCTCGTCCTTGAGGTAGGGCGCGCACAGGGCCCAGGTCTCCTGCGTCCCGATCGTCCTCGTCCCATTGCCTTGCATGCCCGCCGAGATGCGCTCCGCCGTCTCGCGGCAGCGCACGGCCGGGCTATGGAAGAGGCGGACGGAGCGGTAATGACGCAGCCGGGCGCCAAAGGCGAATGCGTCCTCCTTGCCTTGCTCCGTAAGGGCGACGACGAAACTGTTGTTCAAGCTCTGCACCGGATAACGCGCGGCATGCCGGACGATTATCGCCGCCGGGGACCTCCAACCATCCTCTGCCATCGTCCCGATCACTCCATCCCCTTTCATCTTCTCCGCTCCCTTCCTTTCTCATACAATATGAGCATGAACCCATGCTCCTTCTCCATGGACCTCGCCGACCTGGCAATATCCAAGGGACTCATAGAAATGCTGGTTCCGCTCCGCCCAGATGGGCGTGTCGAGGACGAACCTCTCCGCGTCTGGGAACTTTGCCTCCAGCGCTAGCAACGCCTGCCCACCCATGCCCTGACCTTGCTGCCCTGGCACGATGAAAAGCCGGTTGATGGAGACCGTACCTTCCGCCCGCTCCGTGACGAAGGCCCCACCGATGATCGCCCCGTCCTCCTTGATGGTATACATCCTTCGTTCTGCGATCAACCCTTTACAGAATTCTATTGAATCGTAACCAGAAGGACCGCCGCGGGGCTTTCCGAGGTGGCGCCTTGTGTCGTCATCGAAGGTGGCCGTCTGAATGCTGGTGAGGGCCTCCGCCTCATCGGGACGGGCCTGCTCCACGGTCGTTCCCTTCGCCTTGGCCATATGCCGCACCTGGTCCAGGCAAGGAATGGCTTCTCCCCTCATAGCCTTTGGCACTGTGGGCAGAAATATGCGGTCCGGCCGTTGACCTTCATCGTATGCCAGGGCCCATGGCCCTTGGGACAATGGGACGATGGATGGCGGGCTTTGAGCATATAGCCCTCGGGAAGGTGGTCGAAATCGGTGCCGAGCATCGATGGACGTATCTCAGCACGATGGCCAAGTTCCGGTGGATGCAACCTAACCGATCCTCGTCCAGTCCGTCCGCCAGGGCCATCGGGTGCACTCCGCATTGGAACAGAACCTCGTCCGAGTAGAGGTTGCCCACTCCAGCCAAAACGGACTGGTCCAGCAGGACCGTCTTGATGGGGCGTCGATGTCGCGATGCTCGGTCCACAAAATCCTCCCTTTCGATCGCCAGCGCGTCCGGTCCCAGTCTCTTCTCGCTCCAGGAATGATGCCTTGGAGGGCGTGAGCCCGATGGCCCCGAACTTGCGCATGTCCTCGAATACGAGCGAGGCGCCGTCCTCGAAATCGAACCGCACCCTGGTGAATATCGGGGCGGACCCTGCCCATCTCTCAAGGAACATGAGGCCCCCGGTCATGCCCAGGTGCACGGTGAGCCATCGCCCCTTCCCTATCCGGAAGAAGAGCTGTTTGCCATGCCGGTCGGTCCGTGTCAGGGCGCGCCCCGTCAAGGCCCTTTCCAGCCCTCGGCGGAATACCCCGTCCAGTACCCCGATGTCGAGCGACATTTACAGTAGATATGATACGACCTAGAGCGGAGGCGTCAACATCCCTCCGCACCAGCTCCACCTCGGGCAGTTCAGGCAACGCTCCCGCTAGGTGAGGGCTGAACTAAAAAAGGTTTGGTGGTCGGGGATGGGCCGTCACCTTGCACGAACGGATCGGTCAGTTGCAGCAGTCCGGACCGCAGGTGACCTCTTTCCTTCCCTTCAGCGCCGATATTATCATGGCCGCCGCGCAGCCCACGCCACTATCGACCAGTATGGCCCGGGCCGGGCAGTTGAGGGCGCAGGCCCCACACTCCATGCATGCCTCATATCGGACCAGGACGGCCTTCTTGTTTTCCAGGGCGAAGACCTTGTGGGGGCAGACGTTGGCGCACATGCCACAGCCCACACACCGCTTGGGATCGTACCGCAGGGTGTTCACCGGCCCATCCGCCCCATCCCAGGGCACCTTGTTCGGGGGCACAAGGTCGACGGGGGCCATCAGCAGTGATCTCGTCGCCCATCAGAACCACCCCAGGGCATCCAGACGAAGGAACAGTTGTGAGGACCACCCCGATGATGAACGTCACCGCCATGAGCGGTATGTATCGGAATATCTCCTTCCGCACCCCGGTCCTGGAGGTGAGGGTGGAGGACCCAGTGAAGTTGAGCGCGAGGTAGGCGACCCAAGGTGATATCAGCAACGCCCAGGCCACTACCTGAAGTACGATGGACGGACCCATTGGACTCGCCTTCCGCCCAGACCAATATCAGCGCGAAGGCCACCGCCACCGCCGCGCCTAGAATGAACCCTTTGGCGCTGAAGGCCTTGACCGGCAGAACCGGAAGGAGGAGTGGGAAAAGGACGGTTCCAGTGAGGAACAGGACCACCACGGCGGCGAGCCCCGCCCATCCCAGGAGCAAGGATGCCAGGATCGCGGCCAAGACGGCCCAGAGCAGGTAGTTCTTCATCTCCACCGGGACCAGCACTGCCCGGTCCCGTAGGTTGAAGCGCACCTGGCGCATCTCGGGGGTGACCTTTCCCGCCGCCATATAGGCCGGGAGGTCCTCTGCGCGGACCGGACCGTACTCCACCGTGAAACCGGTGCGCCGCTTGACCTCGTGCGCGCACACCCCGGGGGCTCCGAGCTGGGGCAACACCAAGCGCCTATGGTCCACCACTTCCTTCAGGCCTGTGGCCCGGACGCGTTCCTCGATCTCGTCTGTGCCGAAGGTGCCCTTCCCCGCCGCGCACCAGACATTGATGCCTTTGGTGTCGAGGACCAATAGGTAGCTCGGGGTCCCCTTCAGGTTGGAACGAAGTGCGTCGAAGCTCAGTTTGTAGTTGGAGGTGACGAACACCGGCGAGGAACGGTCTGGAGTCGCCAAGTCTGATAGAGGCCGGGTTCCACCTTGTGGTCCATCCGATGATACCCTAGCCGGATGAGCGACGTGCTCGCGCCGGTCCTCGGCGCTCAGTTCCGATGTGGTGGGCATGATCAGTCAAGATAACACCTACTCCGCGTCCGTCACTATGATGCGGGCTTGGTCGGCCAGATGGCTCGCCTTGAACATGTTCAGGCAGCAGACCCGGCCATTCTTTTCCATGGTGACCAATGCCAGTCTGTCCCCTGGAACGATGCCCATCCTCTGCCTGATCGATTTGGGTAGCACCAGCTGGCCCCTCTCATCGACGCTGACAATGGCCTCGACGGAGTATGCCTCTGGCCCATCCTCTCCCTTGGTCTCGCCCTTTCGTTTTGTCATGGTCTCAGAGTTCGAAATGATGGAGGAGGTATATGATATTTCTGAATTTTCTGATAATTCTATAATAAATGACCAAGAAGCTCCTGACCGAAGCGAACAGAAACCGGTGGCAGCTAGTGGTCCAGAGGATGGCTGGCTTATGACACCAACTTTTATTAATGAAGTCCGCCCAATTGCTCGGTCAGGTGAATTACATGGCAAGTGAAGAAAAGGACATCTCTGAAGTGCTCGATGAGAAGGGTAAGGACCTGAAGAAGATCCTGAAGGAGATGGACGCCAAGATCGAGCATTGGAAGTTCTCCATCGAGGAGAGCAAGGAAGGCAAGAGGGTCGAGGTCCATATCACCGCGTCTGTTCAAGAACAAGCCGAAGAAGGACGACTGAGGTCCTTTCGCGGTGAGGGTGGGGCTCCCTACCCCATCAAACTCATTAACTTCTCTCTCTTCTCATCGCTGATGTGGAAGTCGGGCCGGCGCTGTATGAGCTCCAGGTATTCCGTTGCCTTCCTCATCTGCTTCCTCTTGTAAAATTTGCCCGCGACCTTGACCACGTCCTCCACCGGCACGAACTCGGCCAAGGCACAGACCATGCTGGCCAGGTCATAACCGACCTTCTCCTCTGCCGGGGCCGCGCCCAGGAAGTGACCGATGTCGAGGATGTAGATCCGGTCCCCGAACATGATGTTCTCCGGTTTTAGGTCCCCATGGTAGATCCCGTTGTGGTGCATCTTCTCCAGGTAGCCCATGATGACCTCCACCTGCTTCAGGTCCAAGGTCCCCACGTCCGGGAGCGGTCTGGCCTCCAGGTACTCCGCCAGGAAGAGCCAGAGCTGCCCCTTCAACGGGTGGTAGCTAAGGGGCCGGGCGGTCGGAATGCCGAGACGATGGATGGCGCTCATCTGGTCGAACTGGTGCCGGGCCATGTCCTCGGCGTCGCTGGCGAAGTCGAACAGCGGGCCACGGGAGTTCGTCTCCAGGTAGATGTTCTTCATCAACTGCATGGTGCGGGCGGTCATGATGTCGCTGCTCCCGAGGATCTTGGCGAAGTAGCGGACCTTGCGCCCTGAGTCGTCCGTTCCCTCGATGCGCACGGGGATGGACAGTCTGGCCCCGCCCGCCCCCAGCGGTCGCACCGAGACGTCATGGACGTGGTACTTTTCCTTCATGATCTCGTTCACGCGCAGCAGTACCTCGCGGAAGAACTTGCGGTGCTCCTCCAGGTGCCTGGCCTCCGCCTCCTCGCGTTGGCTCATTTGGGACCCACCTCCGCCTGCGCTGCCGCCTTGGCCGCGGCTTTCTTCAGCTTCTGGCTCTCTAGGTTTAGCTTCCACATCTCGATCCACTAGCATGATGGCGTTGAACTTGTGGATCTTCAGGCTGTTCTTCACGCCCCTCCCATACTCCAGGATGGGCTTGTCCTTGTGGGTGTAGACGATCTTCCACACCGATAGCTCTGGCAGCGAAACAAAGAACTGGTTGGTGTTGACGATGATGTCCTTCCGCTTCACGGTGACGTCCATGTCCACCATGCCCTCGCGCTTGATGGGGATGTGCACCCCGGTCCCGAATATGAAACGGACCAGCGCATAGGCGATGACCTCCAGACCAGCGATGTCGATGCTGCGGTCGAGCGGTTCCTTCGGTGGGGGGGACTTAGGGTCCGATTTTCGGAACTCCCTGACCTCCCCGGGGGGGCGGACCGTGCTCCGCTTTGGGCATGGGGGGTGGGGGAGGCGGCGCCTTGGCCTCGTCCGTGGGATGGGGGCCATGCCCTTCCCATTCATCTGGGTTCTCGAAGTAGGGGGCGCCCTCCTTATGATACTCCGATTTTATGTTGATGGCCCCCTTCTTCCTCCAATATTCATCGAAGGCGTCCAGGTCCGCCTCTACGTTGGGGGGCATGTCCTTGAGACCCTCCTTGTGGTACTCGGAGAGCACCTTACGGCAGGCAGGGTCCTGCCATTCGTCCTCGTTGAGGAGAACGCGGGTACAGTAGTCCTTGGGCTCCTCCTTCTTGGCGCCCTTATCCTCCTTGGAAGCCAAATGATCACCTACTTCTTGAGCAATATTTGGAGGCGGGCGAATATCCGGGTGCCGTCCGTGAACTCCTCCATGGTCACCTTCCAATCCTCCAGCTCAGCGTTCATGCTGTCGAAGAACTTGTCCATCTCGTCCACGATCTTCTCCACGTTATCGGGATTCCCTCCGACCATGTGCAGGACCGAGGCCACGCTATCTTTCTTTCCCATTGCAAGACCTCAGAATCAATCCTAGCTCTATCTAAATAACCTTTATTATCGAACCCGATGAACGCTGGTTACCCCCTAAGGTCGGGACCGAGCATTATTTAGGGCACATGGTGCGCTTCCTTCATCGCATGAACGGGGAGCCTGAGGATATCTGTGGGGTGAGTGACGATGTGCTTGGCTTCCGTGATGAGGTCGTAAAACAGCGTGAGGAAGAGATATCCTTGCTCAGCAGGCTGTCGCAACCCATCCCCCATGCCAAGAAGGGGGACGTCATAGTCATCCTCCTCTTGGCGGTCTCCGTCGCCCTGATGCTGCTGGTGCCGATCGCGTCTGATCCTCTGGCTGGTGGTGGGCATCCTGCTCTATTCTTACAATTTCATAATCCTGCTCCTGCCCACCACGATGGAACGGTCCCGGCCAGAGGAGACCCAAGCATTGAGGAAGATGGGGGTGAAGGAGACCTGGCCGGCATTACGCCTGCTGTTGAAGAAGAAATTCCTGGCCATAGAGATCGGCATCACCCTTTACCTGGGCGGTATGGTGCCGCTGTCAGTGAGCTTCACCATAATACTGGGGTTGGGAATACTGATGACCCTCTACTATGCCCTGGTCGCTGGAGGGCTGGAATTCTCCTTCGCCTTCTTGGTGGTTGTGCAGCTTATCTTCATACTGGGGTTCTATTTTTTCGTGGTGCTCCTCGCCCCCCAGGAGCAAGGGGTGACCCGATTGGCGAGGACTTACAAGCGACGGATCGAGGCCGCTCGGGAAGGTGAGGGGCGGTCCGCTTTGAAGGTCTACCTCATCGTGGGGGTGGTAATCATCGTCGGCATCGTCCTGGTCTTCGGGGCCATACTGTTGCCTGGCATCACCTTGGTGGCCATCATGGTGCAGGTCGATGAATGGGGCTGGGGTTCGATCGCCATCCTGATCTTCGTGGCCTGGGTGCAGCTTGTGGTGATGAGGCATTTCCAGAGCGCGTCCAGTCGTAAAATCGTCATGATCATCCTGGAAGAGCGCACCAAGCGAATGAAGGAGGAGGTCCTGGACCCATTGGAGACCTGGACCGACGACGGACTATGCCTTGACCGCGCCGGCTTCCATGATGGCTTCAAGACCTTGAAGAAGAACTTCTACTCCCTGGCGGTGTATGACATCATCCGTTTGGACCTCTTCGGCCTGTCCCCGGTGTACCTGGTCGGGCCACGCCTGCGCTATGTGCTCAATGACAAGGTCCTCGAATGCTTCTAAGGCATCTTATCGGATACCTGATCGGATGGCCGGCCTTCAAGCACCGGAAGCATGGCCACCCAGTCCCAATGGTAGACGGTGATGCGGCGCTTGGCCTTGACCTTCTCGTACGCCTCTTTGTAACTCAGACCGTATCGTTTCGCGACATAGACCATGGCCACGAACGCGGAGCGGTCCTTGCCCTCGCGGCACCTCACCAACACCTTGGTCCCTTGCTTCGCCAGCATCAGGACCAGGTCGGCCGACCGTTCCACCTTGGGCACGTTGGGTTTCCGATCGTACTTTCCATATTTCTGGTCGAAGAAGGGCCTGACGTCGATGATCACGTCCACCCCCTCCTTCTTCAACCTGCGCCAGGAGTAGGCGTCCCTCCAGTTGCCCACCGCCACGTTGTCGTCGATCCAGTCCATCGGAGCCCTCTTGCCAAGTCCCCATCACGGGATGGTTGACATTGAAGCCAATGGCACATAATCATTTGGTCAGGAAGGGAATAATGCCGCTCAGGTCTCGTCCAATATGACCATGTTGATGTGGTTTACGGCCACCTTGTCGTTGCTCACCCGTTTGATCCCCTTCTCCTTGTCCATGAGACATTGGAGCTTTAGGGCGAGAAGATCCGATTCAGAGAAGTTGGTGACGCCCTTGGCGAAGCCGCCGATGCGAACCAGGTCCCCCTCCTTGAACTTGCCCTCGACGGCGATGATGCCGCACGGGAGCAAGCTCTTTCCTGAGCGCAACGCCTTCTCCGCCCCTTCGTCCACCACTATCTTGCCGCGCGGACTGCCGAAGAGCATCCAACGCTGTCGGTTGTTGTACTTGGAATGCGATGTGAAAAGGGTGCCTATCTCCTCGCCTCTGACCACCTTGACGATGACGTCCTCCAACTGGCCGTTGGCGATGACGGTGTTGCACCCTGATTGCATGGCGATGCGGGCGGCCACGATCTTGGTGCGCATGCCTCCGACGGAACGGGCGTTCTTGTTGCCCCCGGCGATGCGCTCGATGTCCTTGGTGATCTCGTCGACGGTGGAGATGAGGCGGGCGTCGTTGTCCATCTGAGGGTTGCGGTCATAGAGGCCGTCCACATCCGTGAGGAGCACGAGCAGGTCGGCGTTCATCTTGCTCGCCACCATGGCGGAGAGCTTGTCATTGTCGCCGAAGACCTCCTCGATCTCGTCGGTGGATATGACGTCGTTCTCGTTGACGATGGGCACCACCTTCAATAGGAACATCTCCTCGATGGCCTTCTGCAGGTCCAGGTAGCGGGCCCTGTCCGAGAAGGCCCCATAGGTGAGCAGCACCTGCCCCACGCTCCGGCCATAGCGGCTGAAGGCGTCGCGGTAGGCCATCATCAATATCGCCTGGCCTACGGCGGCGCAGGCTTGTTTGAGCGGGATGTCCTTTGGTCGTCCCCCGGTCAGACCGAGCTCGGTGGCACCGGAGCCGATGGCACCCGATGTCACCACGATGACCTCGATCCCGGCATCGCTCAGCTGCACCACCTGGCGCGCCACATCTACGATGTAATCATGGTCGACGCTGCCGTCCTCCTTGCAGATGGTGTTGGTCCCGATCTTGACGACCACCCTTTGGGCTTTCAGGTCTCTCATGTCAGCTTCCTGTGCGTGAACGCTCTGGCCTCCGGCCCGACATAGTCGGAGACCACGTGACCCTTACCGGATAGCCTCCATTTGTATATTACCAGCCCCTCCAGGCCCACCGGTCCCCGGGCATGGGTCTTGTTGGTGGATATGCCCACCTCCGCCCCCAGACCATAGCGGTAGCCGTCGGCGAAGCGGGTGGAGCAGTTCCACATCACGGAGCTGGAGTCGACCGAGGACATGAAGGCTCGGGCCTTGGTCCCGTCCTTGGTGATGATGGCATCGGAATGATGCGAGCCGTAGCGGTTGATGTGCTGGACCGCCTCCTCCAATGAGGGGACGACCTTGATGGCCAGCACCAGGTCGTTGTACTCGGCCGACCAATCGGCCTCGCTGGCCTCGTTGGCGTCGATGATGCGCCTCGTCTCCTCGTCCCCGCGCAGTTCCACCTTGGCCTGAGCGTAACGGGAGGCCATGCGGGGCAGGAACTCCTTGGCGATGGATCGATGCACCAGCAGGGTCTCCATGGCGTTGCACACCGCTGGATACTGCACCTTGGCGTCGTAACATACCTCCACCGCCATCTCCAGGTCCGCATCCGAGTCCACATACGTGTGGCACACGCCGGCGGCGTGGCCTAGCACGGGGATGCGGGTGCTGGATTGGATGGAACGGACCAATTCGTTCGAGCCGCGGGGGATGATGAGGTCCACCAGGTCGTCCTGGGCCAACAACCTTTGTACCTCCTCCCGGCTGGACAGCAGTTGCACGGCGTCGTGGAACCTTTCATCGACCTTCCGGATGGAGCCGATGATGGACCTCGCCAAAGCCTGGTTGGTGCGCTTGGCCTCCGAGCCCCCCTTCAACATGACGGCGTTCCCGGACTTCAGACATAAAGTGGAGATCTGCACCAGGGCGTCGGGTCTGGATTCGAAGATGACCGCGATGACGCCGATGGGGCAGGTGACCTTCTCCAGGATGAGGCCGGTATCAAGCTCAGTACTTGCCAGCAGCTTACCGACCGGGTCCTCCTGGTCCATCAGGGAATGGATGGAGCGAACGGACTCCTCGATCTTGGCGCGGTCATAACTGAGCCGTTTGATCAGGACCTTGGGAAGACCTTGCCTCTCCGCCTCCGCCATGTCCTCCAGGTTCGCTGCCACGATCCCATCGGCATCGGCCACAAGCCCTTCGGCGACGGCCTGCAGGGCCTGGTCACGGCTCTCCCGGGACAGACCTTGCATCGCGAACGATGCGTCCTTGCTCCTCATCGCAGACTCTCTGACCGCGTCCATTCGAACCTTGGCATCACAGGTGTTACCGATAATATTTTCGATGTTCCTTGATAGAAGGGGCGGTTCGAAACGGATCGTTATTCATATGAGCACAACCGAGCGATGTGATTGATGGGTTGATTTAACAATTGACATGGCCAGAGAGCACGGATTCGCATTCGATGGAGGCGGTAATGGGCGGTTTATCTATTCCCCCACACAAATAAATTATCGATATCGATAGTGGATAACTTGAACATCTGGATTATATCTTATAAATGGTCATTTTATCGATATACGACTATTGTGAAAAACCGTATATAGTCGATACCCGAATTGTCTGGACGGGAGGGCAGTTATGGCGAGCCGTTACGATCTAGAGGAGGGTCCGGTCAAGGTCGACCCCATCGACGAGCGTTTCGGCCCGTCCAGCGGCATGATGCGCTGCATGCAGTGCGGCAAATGCTCCGCAAGTTGCCCCGCCGCCCTGCTCTTCGAGGACTTCTCGCCAAGGGACGTGATGCTCCGCGCCATGAAGGGGGAGATCGAGTCGCTGGTCATGGGCATGGAGATATGGCGCTGCGGTCAATGCCTCTCCTGCGCGGCGAGGTGCCCGAGGGACTGCAGCCCGGCCGGGGTGATCCAGGCGCTAAGGATAGCTGCCTTGCGATACAACCCCGATATCGATTACATGCGCCAGATCGAGGACGGCGTGAAGACCAACCTCAACGAGTATGCCCAGACCATATCTGCCCAACACCTCGTGCTGCCCAATGAGCTGCTCGGCCCGAGGACCCGGAAGCGCTACAGGGCCAGCGCCAAGAACCGAAAGGCCCTTGGCTACCGCGCCGAGGACTCCCGCCGGGTGGAGATACCGGAGGAGGACCTGGCCCGGATCAAGATATTGCTGAAGGAGACGGATTTCTCCTGAGATGATAATGTGTACGCCACTGTGAAGAAGGAAATCCCCAAGGACGACTATTACCTCCTGAAGAGCTGTCAGGCTGGAAGCTGGTACCCCAGCATCGAGACCTCGCTCCGCTATGTCCTCACCACCATGGGGGCCAACTTCCTCGACGACCCAAGGCAGTCCTCCTGCGTGGGCTGCGCCAACCACATCGGGGTCATTCCGTTCCTTCCGATCGTGGCCCTGAACGCCCGCAACATGTCCCTGGCCTCGCATTCCGGGCGCAGGAACATCGTGTGCAACTGCCCCACCTGCTATTCCAACCTCAAGGACTGCAAGGTCATCCTCGATGGGGACTCACCGATGCGGGACCGGGCCATGGCCGCGGTGGAGAAGGCAGGCATCGATTACAACGATTCGGTCACCATCAACCATGTGGCCGAGGCCTACCTGGCCAACCTGGAGAGGTTGCAATCGTTGGCCAAGTACAGCCTCAGGGGACTGCGGGCGGTGACCCATCACGGTTGCCATTACTCCAAGATCTACTACAAGGAGGTCGCCTCGGGCAACTTCGAGCGGCCTACTTTACTGGACCGCGTGGTGGAGGGCTTCGGGGCCAAGGTGGTGGACTATCCGGAGCGGTCTTTGTGCTGCGGGCTGGGCTTCCACCACATCATGCTCTACCCTGACTATACCCAGGCGGTCACGAGGCGCAAGTACTCCGGCATCGTGGAGGCGAACCCGGACCTCCTGGTCACCATGTGCGCTGGCTGCACGCTGAGCCTGGACATGTGCCAGGAGAAGCTGCTGCGCGAGCTGGGCGTGGAGCGGGACATCCCGGTGCTGAACATTTCCGAGCTCATCGCCCTACTGCTCGGCGCCGACCCATACAAGGTGGCCGGCATCGACCTGCATGGCGTCCCGATCGAACCGCTGCTGAAGAAGATAGGCGTACCTGGGGCGAGGGAATGAGCTTCGCCTCCACCGCCGTCTTCGTGTGCCAATGCGGCGGGAACATATCCGATGCCGTGGACATCGCCAAGGTGAAGGCCAGGCTGCTCGAGGAAGGCGTGGTCCATTTCGAGGAGTACCCCTACCTGTGCTCCGAGGCCGGTCAGGAGCTCATACGCAAGCGCATATCCAAGGGGGAGGTGGACCGGGTGGTCATCGCCTCCTGCTCGCCGAAGGTGCACGAACATACGTTCCGGGCATGCATCGAGAACGCGGGCCTCAATCGCTTCATGCTCGACATGGCCAACATCCGGGAGCAATGCGCCTGGGTCGGTCCAGAGAAGGCCACGGAGCGGGCGGTCGACCTGGTCCGCGCCGCCGTCTATGGGGTGCAGCACGCCACCCCCATGGAGAGCTACAGTTCACGCCGGTGAACGATGTCGCCGTCATCGGCGGGGGCATCGCCGGCATCACCGCGGCCAGGAACCTGGCCAAACTGGGGGTGAAGACGTACCTGATCGAGGACTCGCCCACCATCGGCGGCACCATGGTCAAGATCGGCAAGGTCATCTCCCCGGAGAAGCTGTCCGAGGACTGCGCCATGTGCTCGCTCTCGCCTTTGATGGGAGAGCTGGCCCATAACAAGCGGGTGGAGATCCGGTCCAACACCCGGGTGGTCGGCGTGAAGGGCAAGGCAGGCGACTTCACCCTGGAGCTGGAGTCGGGGCCGTTCAAGGTGAGCCTGGAGAAATGCCGGGCCTGTGGGCGCTGCGAGGACGTGTGCCAGGCCACCGCTCCGGACGAATGGAACGCCGGCCTCGGCCTGCGCAGCGCGATATACCGACCGTTCCCCCAGTCCATCCCTTCCGCTTACACCATCGATATCGGAGGCTTGCACAGGATGCGGCAACTGCGTCAAGGTCTGCGCCTCCCACGCCATAGACCTGGAGCGCAAGGCGCGCACCGAGGAGGTGAGGGCCGGCGCGGTCATCATCGCCACAGGACACGCGGAGATGGACCCGTCGGAGAGGCACGAGCTCGGCTACAAGAACATCCCCGAGGTCCTGACCCAGATGGAGCTGGCCCGCCTGTTGGCCATCAACGGCCCCACCAAGGGGAAGTTGGAGCTGAAGGGCAAGCGACCGAAGCACGTGGTCATGGTACAGTGCGTGGGGTCCAGGGATGAGAAGCCCGGGTCCATCCCGTTCTGCTCCAAGATCTGCTGCGTGGTGGCGATGAAGCATGCCAGCTACATCCGGGAGCACTTCCCCGGCACCGAGGTCACCATGTGCTACACGGACATGCGGTCGCCAGGGATGTACGAGAACTACTACCAGGAGGCGCAGCGCCGCGGCGTGCGTTTCCTGCGTGGCCGGGTGGGGGAGGTGGTGAGGAAGAGCGGCACCGTCTTCGTCCGGGTGGAGGACACCTTGGCCAAGAAGGTCATGGGCCTGGAGGCGGACATGGTGGTGCTGTCCACCGCGGTCGTGCCGTCGGAGGGCACCAAGCAGGTGGCCAAGATACTGGGTGTGAACACCACCCCGGAACTGTTCGTCCGGGAGATGCACCCCAAGCTCGAGCCGGGACTGACCTCGGTTCCAGGCATCTTCGTCTGCGGCACCGCCGCCGGGGCCAAGGACATCACCGAGTCCATCATGCAGGCGCAATCCACCGCCATGAACGCGGTGGCCATGGTGCTCGACTACGTGGAGGTGGAGCCCGACTACGCGGTCATAGACGAGACGAAGTGCGACCGCTGCGAGAAGTGCGTGGAGATATGCGGCCAGGGCGCGATATTCGTGGACGGCACGGTCTCGATAGACCCGATGTCATGCATCGGCAAGGGTGCCTGCGTGCCCCGTTGCCCCCAGAACGCCATCACCTTGCTCGGCAGCGGGGAGGAGGCCTTGCTGGCGCGCATCGATGGCTGCGTGAAGGACGACGGAGGCAAGGTGGTGGCCTTCCTGGACAACAAGATCGGCTATGTGGCGGCCGATAACGCCGGCACGAATCGGCTGCGCTACCCGGACGAGGTCCGGATAGTCGCCGTCCCATCGGTGCTCCGCCTCAAGCCCAAGCACCTGTTGTACGCGTTCAAGAAAGGTGCGAAGGGGGTGTTCCTGGGCGACGGGACGGCCAACTCCTCCGACGCCGCGGACGGCGACAACGTGGCCAAACATGTGGAATGGCTGAAGAAATGCGTGGCCGAGACCGGGGTGGACCCGCGTCGCATCTATTATTACGAGGCATACCTGCCCCACTACAAGGGCATGGTGTCCCGGCTCACGACGTTCAACGATCAGCTGAACGCCCTGGACAGATGAGATGGTCTTTTTCTAAGCTCAGAGCGCCGCCATGAGAGTTAAATAAAGGGCATGGCGCTCAATGCCGCAGAGATCGGGGGGTTAGACCGTGAAGGTTCTAGTGGTGTATGATTCCGTTTCGGAGGCCAAGGTCACCAAGAAGGTGGCGGAGGCCGTGGTGGAAAGCTTGAAGGCCAAGGGACATAACGTCGACTCCTTCTTCGTGGAGGAGGCGGGAAAGGCCAAGGTGCAGGACTACGACTGCCTCATCGTGGGGGCCCCCACCATGGCATGGAGGCCGTCCAAGAGGATGAAGGGATACCTGGCTGGGTTGAAGGGTGGAAGCTTCTCGGGCAAGAAGGCCGCCTCCTTCGACACGCAGATGAAGTCGTCGTTCAGCGGCGACGCCACCAAGCACATGGACAAGGCCCTGCAGTCGCTGGGCTTCGCCGTGCAGAGCCCTTCGTTGCTCGCATATGTGGTGAGCGAGAACAAGGTGTACAAGCTGAAGGAAGGGGAGCTGGAGAGGGCGAAGGCCTGGGCCGGGGACCTGGCGGGCAAGCTGAAGTGATCCATCCAATGGAACCGACCTCGCACATATCATAAGTGCAGCTGGGCCAACCACATGGGGTAGCTGAGAAATGAGCCGGTGCTAAGATCTGGGGAGAGGACCGCGCCTAGCTAGAAGGTCCGATGTGGAGCGCAGATCTTTGACCACGGTCCCCAGGTCGCCGTAGGCCTCGATGCAGAAGGTCCACCAGACCTGACCGTCATCAAGGCGCACCTCGGTGAGCTCGACGTTGCAGCCCCTAACAGGCATGTCCAGACCATGTGGACGGTCCAAGGGCATTTCGTCCATTCCCAAGGGTACCTCGACGGGGGGGTTGCCTGAGGTATCGAACTTGCGTAGCCAACGGGTCTTGCTCACCCTACACGTCCTTGCCTGACCGAGGTCGATGTTTGGGACGGACCATTTGCACCACAGTTGGATTGGCACCGAGAATGGTCCCAGATCGCAGGTCTGCCGGTGTTCGCCAATCAGGCCTTTGAACTCGAGCGGGCCTTTCGGTCCCATCCATTTCGGTGTCACGACCCTTGACCCCTCTCACCTTGATGCCGAGCTCGCTACTTCCTGTAACGAGGTAGATGTCATATCGAGAGGGAGGACCCCCACCGGGGGAGCAGCCATGCACCATGGGATCGTGGAACCATTCCTTAAGTTCGAATGGGGCCTCCTCCTTCCAGAACCATCTGACCTCTGCTGAGATTAGCATCAACACCTCCTGAATTCATATGGCTCGAAGGCAGAGCCGTGTTCTCAGACCCTTGCCAAAAGGTACGTCGATCATGACCCGTTGCACTTATCATCAACGACGGACCGGTTGGATAATTAATGCTTGTCCTGGGTCTGAACCATTCAAGGATGGTGGACCCTCAGCTTCGATCCTTCCTCGCGTATGTCCGAATAAACAATAGTGACACGAAATTAGCTAAATATCATTCCTCCGTTCTGGGTTCCCATCGGATCAAAGGAGGTCTTAACCTGAGTAAAATGAGCATAATGGCCATACTTGCTGCGGTGTTCTTGTGCGTCTCCGTTGTCCCCTTTGCCGTCGCTGAGGATGGGAGCGCAGACAGCACCGGGATCATCATCACAGACTCGCGCGAAGTCACCACGAACCTGACCGGACCGGCGGTCCACGTGGCTGCCTTCGGCGCCTTCGCCACCAACACCTTGGTGGACATCGGTCAGCTGGAGAAGGCGGTCATCTTCGACGCCAGCTCCGAGTACTCGAAGAGCGGCATCGAGGAGGTCAAGAACTACTCGGCGGACATGTTCATCACCGTCAGCAGCGCCAACAAGGACATGGTGGTCCAGACCATGCTCGGGCTGGCGGACAACGGCACCTGGAACAAGACCACCGACGTCATCTTCGGCTATGGCTACTCCTACCTGGACACCGTATGGTCCGAGCTGGAGGGCTATGGCTTCCATGTCATCACGTTCTACCCCAACTCCTATGACGGCATAGTGCAGGTCGTGGAGGACATCGAGACGGTGGTCGGTGCCGACCATGCCGTCTCGGAGAACATGGCCTACGTGAAGACCTACATCGGCGAGACGCTTGCTCGAGAACGGCATCAACGAGACCTCGGAGAAGGTGACCGCCGTCTACGTGAGCTACAGCAGCAGCGTCTACAAGCTGGGCAACGGCGGCAGCGTGACCGTCGACTTCATCAACTTCGCCGGCGGCAATAACGTGGCCAACGACACCTCCAAGGCCGTGCCGACCTATGCGGTCGACCTTACCGCGATCGTGCAGCTCTCTCCGGAATACGTGCTCCTGGACGGCTACTACACCGGATCGGCGGATGACTTCTCCGCGCTGCTAGGGGACGACAGCATCCAGGTCTACAAGATGAACAAGACCTGGAACACCTACAGCCCGGACGCCGCCGTCGGACTATGGACCGTGGCCTCCCTCTTCTATCCGCAGTACTTCGAGGGAGAGGTCCCGGTCGAGCCCTCCGATGACGACCAGGACGACAACACCGTGCTCTACCTGGCGGTCGGCGCCGTGGTGGTGCTGGTCGCCGTGGTGGCGGTGGTGTTCCTGCGCCGGGGCAACAAGTGAGCCCGGCTAGCAAACCCTTTTCTTGTCATTTTCATTAGGGAGGGACATGGACGGCGTCGCCAAGAAGCGCAAGCGGACCATCACGGTCTTCGCGGCACTGTTCGTCCTGTTGTTCATCTTCATGGTCCTGGACCTGGCCCAGGCGTTCATCCCGTTGAGCTTCAGGGATGCGCTGCTGGCGCTCTTCGGCATCGGCTCGGAGACCGAACATCATAGTGGTGCAGCAGATGAACCTGCCCCGGGTGGTCATGGCCTGCGTGGTGGGGGCGGGACTGAGCATCGCCGGAGCGGTGATGCAGGCGGTGTTCCGCAACCCCATGGCCTCGCCCTCCATCCTTGGGCTCTCGTCCGGGGCGGCCCTCGGGGCGGCGATCGCCATGACCTTCACCATAGCCTTTCTGCCGATGATGCTCATGGTGCCGCTGTTGGCATTCGTGTTCTGCCTGGCCACGCTGTTCCTGGTGTACTCCATCTCCCACGTGGGCGGCCGGGTCCCGACCGAGACGCTGCTCCTGGCCGGCATCGCCGTCGGAGCGTTCCTGAGCGCGCTGGTGTCGCTGCTCACCTACATAGCCGGGGACCAGATGCAGGGCATCATCTACTGGACCATGGGCAACCTCACCAACGCCGATTGGGAGAACGTGGCGATCGTGGCGCCGCTGGTCCTGGCCGGTTGCATCCTCATGATCTCCTACTCCAGGGAGCTGAACGCGCTCATGCTCGGCGACGCGCACGCCCTCGACCTGGGGGTGGAGGTGCGCAAGGTGCGGTTGCAGCTGCTGGTGGCCTCGGCGCTGGTGACGGCGGCGGCGGTGGCCTTCGTCGGCGTGATCGGCTTCGTCGGGCTGGTGGTGCCCCACATACTGCGCATCGTGCTGGGGCCGGACAACCGCACCCTGCTGCCCGCGTCGCTGCTGGGCGGGGCGGCGTTCCTGCTCATGTGCGACTACATATCCCGGGTCATATCGCCCAGCATCGGCATCTTGCCGATCGGCATCATCACCGCGCTCATCGGGGCGCCCTATTTCATCTACCTGCTGCGCAGGAGGAGGAGCGAGGTGGGATGGGACTGATGCTCAAGGTCAAGGACCTCTGCTTCTCCTACCGGGAGAGGCCGGTGCTCAAGGACGTGGACCTGGAGGTCCGCAAGGGCGAGGTCGTCGGCATCCTCGGTCCCAACGGCTGCGGCAAGACCACGTTGCTGAAGCTGTTGAACCGCAACCTGCGCCCCGAGTCGGGCCAGGTGTGGATGGAGGACAAGGACCTGGAGGCGGTGTCGAAGAAGGAGATCGCCCGGCACATCGCGGTGGTGCCGCAGGGCAACGAGATACGGTTCGCCTTCACGGTGCGGGACATCGTGATGATGGGGCGCATGCCGTTCCTGCAGCAGTTCCAAGGGCGAGTCGTCGGAGGACGCGCACATCGTGGAGGAGGCGATGCGGAAGACGAACATCTCCGAGTTCGCCGACCGCTACATCAACACCATGAGCGGCGGGGAGAGGCAGACGGGTCATCATCGCCCGCGCCATCGCCCAGAGGCCGGAGATCATCCTGCTGGACGAGCCCACCTTGCATCTGGACATCAACTATCAGTTCGAGGTCCTGGACCTGGTGAAAAGGCTGTCGAAGGAGGAGGGGCTGACCGTGGTGATCGTCTCCCACGACCTGCCCATGGTGGTGCGGTATTGCGACCGGGTCGTGCTCATCCATGACCACAAGGTGTTCGCCGACGGGACGCCCGATGCGGTCCTGACCAGGGAGAACATGAAGACCGTGTTCAACATCGATGCGGTGTTGGAGTACGACAGCACCCTTGGAGGCGAAGAGCGTGAAGATGTTCGGCTCGTATGCGAAGCAGGCCTGACCTCGATCGATCTGTGTTCGTTCACGATGTGGGCAGGCATTCTTTGGCGGCACCGATCGGTTACATTTATTTTATTTCTTAATATTCAGATAGCCGATTGTACATGGCTCGGAAGGGTTGAGCGCTCATGACGAACGGACGCGACCCATCGGCATTGTAACTATTATGATGACCTCCCAGCAATACTAGGATGGTGATCGTTTGGAGGAGAGCACGGAGTTGCGTCAGATAATGGACCGAGTGAGGGTCGAGCCGGGCAGCAAGGTCGAATTGGAAAGATATCCCAGCACTTGGCAGGACCCGGAGAGGCATGTCTATCATGGGCTTGGTCTGTCAAAGAAGAACGCGGACGAACTGTTGGCCAAGAGCCAAAAGGAGATCGCTGATGCCCAGGATGTGTTCTGGGCGGACAATCGCTTCGCCCTCCTCATCATCCTCCAGGGCATGGACGCCTCAGGCAAGGATGGGATAATCGAGCATGTCATGGCCGGGGTCAACCCACAGGGATGCCAGGTGACCTCCTTCAAGGCGCCCACCGCCGAGGAGGTGGACCATGACTTCCTGTGGCGATGCGTGAGGGCGATGCCGGAGAAGGGCAAGATCGGTATCTTCAACCGCTCCTATTACGAGGAGGTGCTGGTGGTCAAGGTGCACCCTGGATTCCTGTACGAACCAACGATTGCCAGATGTCAGGTATGACAAGCAGTTCTGGGACCAGAGGTACCAGAGCATCAACGATCTGGAAGGGCACCTGGTGCGCAATGGCACCATCGTCATCAAGTTCTTCCTCAACATATCCGAGGAGGAGCAGC
Organism: Methanomassiliicoccaceae archaeon; assembly: GCA_963789555.1. Classification (GTDB taxonomy): domain Archaea; phylum Thermoplasmatota; class Thermoplasmata; order Methanomassiliicoccales; family UBA472; genus JACXTP01. Next base: position 26,374 of record CAWBKY010000008.1, read on the forward strand.
GGAAGCAATTGCTGGAGAGGACCGACCAACCGGAGAAACTCTGGAAGTTCAACCCCAACGATGTCAAGGAGAGGGAGCTCTGGCCCCAGTACATGGAGGCCTACCGGGAGATGCTGGGGGCCACGAGCACGGAGCAGTGCCCCTGGTACGTGCTGCCGGCAGACCAGAAATGGTTGTCGCGCGTCCTCGCCGCCCTGATCGTCTCATCGGAGATCAAACGGCTTGGGTCTGAAGTTCCCTGAGCCGTCGGCGGAGTACTTGAAGGCGGTGGAGGAGGCCAGGACCAAGCTCATGAAAGGCTGAGGGCCATGACCTTGGTCGGGCAGAGATGACCGTCCGGGCGAAATGAAGAACGGTCCCTCAACTAGGCCTGCCAGAGCTCTTCGCTGATGATCGGCTTGCTGTCGTCCAACCTGACGATGTCCACGAAAACGTACTTGCCCACCGGGATGCCGATCTCCTTGAGCTTCTTCTTGACCGCCCTCTTGGCGTCCTCGTTGTTGTCGCATTCGATGGTGTCGCTGGTGACGTTGCCTGACCAGTTGATCTTGTACTCGTATTTTGACATCTGATCGCCCTTGCAGAAGCAGCCCATGTAGTGTTTTTTTATTATTTATTCGGTCGGGCCTGATGATCGAATTCCATGCGATCGTCCATCTCATGAATGGATTGGATCGATTGAGTTCGGGCGACAAACTCATATGTGGAGAGAGACCGATGCGTACCTGTGTTCCGCAACCGGGAGGCCGCCAGTCGCTTCCTGCTCATCCTCGGGTCGGTGGCAGCGCTGGCGATCTTCTCCTCCACCATGTCCAAGAACCCCGCCCTGCCCCTGCTGGCCCTGGACATCGGCGCGAGCGAGGCGCAGATCGGGCTGGTCTCCTCCATAAGCCCCATCCCGGGCATCCTCATCAGCAGCGTGGTCGGGGCCTATTCGGACAGGCACGGAAGGTCGCGCATCATCACCATATCCCTGCTCATCTTCGCCACCGCCCCTTTCCTCTACCTCTTCGTCACCGAGGTATGGCAGCTGGCGCTGGTGAGGTTCTACCATGGGTTCGCGACGGCCATGTTCATGCCGGTGGCCATGGCGGCGGTGGCGGACCGATTCCAATCGTCCTCCCGAGGCCAGGCCTTGGGGGCCTATTCCTCGTTCACCATGGCCGGTCGTTTCATGGCGCCCTTCATGGGTGGCGCGCTGATCTTCTATGCCAGTTTCACTTCGCTCTATCTGGTGATCGGTCTCTCCGCCATCGTTGCTCTACTGCTCTCCCTGGCCATCCCCTGGGACGCGAAGGGGACGGTCGTCCATGCCAAGAAGTTCGAAGGGTCGACGGTCTCGGCGCTGAGATCGGTGGTCAAGGAACGCCGCATCATGGTGACGTCCTCGATGGAGGCTTTGCAATATTTTGCCATGGGAGCCTTCGAGGCCTTCCTGCCCATCTACATGGACCAGGTGCTCCACTTCAACACGCTGGAGATCGGGTTCGTCATGGGCATCCAGGTGGTGGCCATGCTTCTGACCAAACCGCTGATGGGAAGGTTGTCCGACCGGCGCGGCAGGGTCCCCTTCATCGTTGGAGGGCTGTTGCTGGGCGGGGTGGCCATCGCCCTCATGCCCCTGGCCTCCAACCTCTATGTGCTGGCGGGCCTCTCCATCGCCTTCGGCCTCACCGTGGCCACGGTCACTGCGTCCACCTCCGCCCTGGTGACCGAGATCGCTGGTTCGTCGGCCCATGGGTCCTCCATCGGCGTCCTCAGCTCCATCATGGACGTCGGGCACTCGGTGGGCCCTTTCGTGACCGGTCTGGTGATCGGCATGGTCTCCTTCATGGCGGGCTTCGGTCTGGCCGCCGTGCTCTTGATCGTCGGCGCCATCATCTTCGCGGTGGAGATGAGGACGACCGCGAATGGTCCATCCGTCCATCTTCGATGAAAGAGCGTGTCAATTATGACAAGTTTATACCCCTCGCGATACAAGATTATGGACATGCCTCCACAAAGGGGAAGGGGACGAAGGATGACCCTTGCTTTTGAGGACGCCATCAGGGGAGTCGGAGTTCAGCGCCTATCGGGACCAGGCCGCCGACCCGCCGGCCATAGTGGTCAATGTGGGCAAGACCGAGCTCAGGTACCATCTGAGATGTCTTGAGGACCTTAAACACGATGCTGTTGTCCTATGGGGACTGGATGCCATTGGGAAATGCTGACGAGCAGAAGCCGGCCAAGGAAGGAACGGTCGAGGCCTGGGCTCGCTCACCAGATAATCCCGTAGGGGGTTGGTATGGGCTCAAGAAGGGCTTGCGAGGGCGTTTTGCCACATACATCCCACCCATCATGGAGGCCCTTGGACTGGCGGAGGTGGAACATAACCCAAGGAACAATCGCATGCGGGCCATCCAAGTAAGAGAGCCTCTGGTGTGGTTAATTCAGGAAAAGAGCTTCGTCTCGACCCAAACACGCGTTCACTAGGTGAATTGGTCAGAATATTGAACTTTCCGATCTCCATTTTGTTACAGTCTTACATGCTGCGGTACCGATAAAAGCCTTATATACCGGTCCTTCCCAAGGATATCATTCACTATAGGAGGTTTTACTCATGCCAGACATAGTTGATTTAGCAATATCAGGAAAATTCAATACATTGGTCGCGGCGGTTAAGGCGGCGGGCCTTGTGGATACCCTCAAGGGACCTGGACCGTTCACAGTGTTCGCGCCGACCGACGAAGCGTTTGCGAAATTGCCCCCAGGGACGGTAGATGGACTTTTGAAGGATATCCCCAAATTGAAGAGCATCCTCCTTTACCATGTGGTTAGTGGAAAGGTCATGGCCGCGGATGTCGTCAAATTGAAAACCGCCAAGACCGTCCAAGGGGGAGAGGTAAAGATCGAGGTCAAGGGGCTTTTTAAAAAGAAGGTCATGGTCAACAACGCGACCGTTATCAAGACCGACATCGTGGCCAGTAACGGCGTTTGCCATGCGATAGACACGGTCCTTATCCCCAAATAAGCAATGGATGAACAAGACCGAAGACCCTTGTCTGAGGGTCAAACACCTTATTTCTTATCCTTTCGACCGCTTAATGGATAGTCTTCATATTGGATTAAAAGAGGGACCCCATCTCACTTCGGGGGAAGGCGCGAATAATGGACGAAGGGGTCGATCAAGGGTGCATGGTTGCATCGGCTCGGACATTCAGCATGTATCCCCCTTGATCTTATATCTCCCTCCACCTCGCCTTCTTCAGTCCGATCCATAGGAAGACCGTGGTCACCGCGATAAGGACGGCCCAATCGACGATGAGCATGTTCCTGGAGACCTCCACGAAACCGATGAGGTAATGACCGATCTGGGCCGCGTAGGTGGTGGGCGAGAGGTAGGCCAGATAGCGCCACGGCAGAGGGATGTACTCCAACGGATAATACACCGGGGCCAAGGTGGTGAAGAGCAGGGAGAGCAGGCGGGTGAAGGCGAAGCTCTGCACGATGTCGGTGGAGAAGGTGGCTAGGGCGAAGCCCAACGATATCGACATCACGAACATGAGCAGCATGACGATGACTATGCCGAGCACCTTGACCGGCTCGATGTCCACATAGATGGCGAACAGAATGGCCAGAATGATCAGGGCCGGCGAGGCGTAGATCAGCTCCGAGAGGGCCATGCCGCTCACGTAGACCGGGGCGCTGGTGGGCGATGCCACCACCATGTCCTGGAGCTTGAAGTCGTTCTTCAGATGGGACAGGTCGGCCTGGAGGCTGGTCCCGGCGGTGAACATGGTCATGATGAGGCCGCCCACGATCCCCACCTCCAGCAGCGCGCCGTCGCTGATGAAGAATATCAGGGTGAGGAAGGAGAGGGGCGACAGGACGGTGATGACCAGGACCGCCGGATAGTTCTTCATCTCGTAGATGGCGTTCACGAGGATGGAGGCCAGGAACTGGCTGCTGAGCCGGCTCATTCCTCCTCCACCTCCTTGCTCTCCCTGACCTCGGGGTCCATGGCCCCGACCATGTAGGTGAAGATGTCGTCCAAGGTGACCGGGTTCACGGAGAACTGGGCCTTCCGCTCGATAAGATGGTGCGATATCTCCAGCGCCTCGTCCTTGGTGGTGAGGACCTGGACCAGGCCGTTGTTCAGGGTAATGCATCTCGCCCTGCACCGGCGGCAGGTCCACGCCCTTGGGGACCTTGACGCTGTACTGGTGCTTGAGCCGGCCCCTGAGCTCGTCCATGTTGCCCAGGGTCAGCAGCTTGCCGTCGTCCAATATGCCGATGCGGTCCGCCACGCTCTCCGCTTCCTCCAGGTAGTGGGTGGTGAGGAAGACGAACCGCTCCTTGCCCAGCTCGATGAGCAATTTCCACAGGTCCTGCCTGGATATGGGGTCGAGGCCGGTGCTCGGCTCGTCCAGGAAAACGAACTCCGCGTCCGAGGCCAGTACCATCGCCACCAGCACCTTGCGCTTCATGCCGCCGGAGAGGGTGCGGTTGAGGCGGTCCGCATGCTTCTCCATGCCCACCTGGGCGATGGCCTCGATGGCCTTCCTCTTGGATTCGCTGTAGCCCAGACCTCTCCACAGCAGATAGGCGGAGACGGCCTGGACCGGCGTCATCCACGCCACCGTCCTCCCTTCCTGGGGCACGACCGCCATCCGCTCCCGGAGCTTGTTGGCGTCCGCCATGACGTCGAGGCCGTCGATGGTGGCCCTCCCGGAACTTGGCTCAAGGAGTGTCGAAAGTATCCTTGCCAGGGTGGTCTTTCCCGCCCCGTTCCTCCCGATCAGGGAGAAGATGCCGTGGGCGGGGATGGTGAAGCTTATGTCGGATAGGGCGGTCTTATCGCCCCCGTACACCTTGGCGATCCTATCGCAGGTGATCTCACTGTCCCTGGTTATGGTCCCATTCCTCCCCACAGTTGAGACAACGGGGACGATGGACGCACCGCAGGCCCCCGCAAGAGGGACAAGTGTACCTCTCGGCCTGATCGGCCAGGAAGGCCTCCATGCCCCGGTCCTTGATCTCGGTCAGGTTGGCGATCATGCTCATGCCATATTTGGTGCGGTAGCGCTTGTCCAGCTGCTTCAAACGCTTACAGGGCATCCTTTCACATTCATAGCAAAAGTGGGACCGATTGTCGCGGATGGTCTCGCAGTTGTAGATGATGCAGGACAGACAGGACTTAGGTTTGTTGGAATCCTCCTCCCGGCACCCCGGGCATCTGTTCTTGGGGCGTTGGTAGGCCAGGCACAGGGCGCAGTTCATCCCGCAGGGGGCGACCATATTGGGCTCGAGCGCGCTGGGGTCGGTCCGGGTCATAGCGTTATTAGTGGCGTTCTCTCTAGTTTAATCCTTCGGGGCAATCGATTGGACCAGGGGACCAGAGAGTCTGGCTGACCCTTCCGTATCGACCAAGGCCGAAGCGAAGGATTGATGAATGGTCGCCTCCAATCCCAATTCATGGACTCCGACCGGGGCTGGGAACAGGTGGAATGTAGATGCGAGACGTGCAACACCTATGATCTAAGAGGCCTCTGGAAATGCGAGTGCGAGGCCCTCAACGTTTCCAAGAACGAGGCCTGCTGGAGGTGCGAGCGGCCTCGGCCACCTGCGACAGAGGAGAGGCCGAAGAAATGAGCCATGCTTGGATATGGACTCACTTGTCACCTTTTGCCAGGTTCTCCTTGACGCGGAATCTCACTATCCTCTCGATGAGGTCGAATGGGATCGGGCCAGCGATGGGAAATCGCACCGTGCCTTTGGAGACCTCATATTTCGAAAGCTCCTTCTGGAAAGCATCGATGCCCGACGGGGTGGGATAGAACCCGATGTGGGTCTTGTAGGCGGCAAAGTGCACCAGGTTACCGTTGAGCCGGAAGGTGGGCATGCCGTATCTTATCGCCTCCTCCGCTCCAGGTGCGGCGCTTTTGATGACCTCCCTCAGCCTTCGCAAGGTGGCTTGGACATCCGGCGGGAACATCGCGATATACTCATCGATGTTGGAGTAATCGAGCTCGTGGTTGCCCATCTTCATGATGCTCAGTTCCTTCCTGTCGTTATTTATAATTTTAGAACGGGGATGAATGAGCATCATTGGAATTCACTCTCGGCCAATGAGGCTAAGAGGGCAATTCTCCAAGGATCGGATGAATGATGGCACAGGACATGAGCTAATTGGTCTAGGGGTTGAATATGCCAACCGCGTCAGCGACCGGGCATCCTTAGCTCGGGGTCGATTGCTCCTTGTCGTAGGCCAGCGACGATCTTCTCCACCTTGGGTGTCGCATGTGCAAAATATCTCTTTAGGCCGCGGCAGAGGTAGTTGAGCCCGGGTTCGCCATCGCGAGTTCGAATGATCCGGTTTTTGGGGCACTCCCCCCAGCAATCCCTGAGATAGGTGCACCTCCTACATTAACCGGGAAGCTTGTCGCCCTTGTCCTGTCCGAACCTGATCTGGGCCTGGGAGTACACCATGTCGGTGATGCCACGGTCCATAACGCTTCCCAGAAGATATTCTGGATAGACATAATGGTCGCAGGAATAGACGGTACCGTCATGCTCCACGACCAGCCCTTTGCCGCAGAACTCGTTGTAGATGCAGAGCTGCGATGGCAGATTCAAATGCTGGGCCACCAGGGTCTCGAAGTGGTTGACCAACACCTTGCCCACGTCGTATTTGTACCACTCGTCGAACACCCTGGAGAGGAAATCCCCATAATCATAGGGATCGACGGACCAGTCCGTGACAACGGAATTCGGATGGCCTGGGCGCGCCTCCGGCGTGCCATCTTTGGGCAGCCTTCTCCGGATCCCAAGGTATGGGGGCCTTTGATTCGTACTCACGGTATTCCACGATCGGGATGAATTGGATATACGTGGAATCGAGCTCTTGGCGCAGAAAACGATATACCTCGAGGGGGTGTTTGGCGTTCAAACGATTCACGCAGGTGAGGGTGTTGAAAGGGATGCCGTGGCCTTTCAGCATCATGGCCGCGCTCATCACCTGGTCAAATGTCGGTTTTCCTTTTTTATCCACGCGATAGGCGTCATGAAGTTCCCGCGGGCCATCGATGCTCAGTCCCACCAACCAATGGTTTTCTTTGAGGAAATCGCACCATTCCTCGTCGAGGAGCGTACCATTGGTCTGGAGGTCGTTGCGGACGACCTGTCCGGGTCTGGCGTATTTGCTCTCAAGCTCCACGACCTTATTGAAGAAATCGAGCCCCAGGAGAGTTGGCTCTCCCCCCTGCCAGGAAAACACCACCTCATTTCCCGTTACCCCTTCGATGTATTGCTGGATGAATCGTTCCAGGACCTCGTCGGACATCCGACCGATGCCAGGCCCATCAAGGAGTGCCCCCTTGCTCAAGTAATAGCAATATTGGCAATCCAGGTTGCACCTGGAACCGCCTGGTTTGGCCATGACATGGAATCTTCGTTGGCCCAGATCGCGAACGATCGACGGATACGTCATGGGTCAGAGGTGGATGCCCGCGCGAATCGCCTGATGTCCGTGGATCGGCCCTCGTGATATCCATCTTCCCTGCCCATAGCGTTCAGCCCTGCTCGCAGTCCTTTCCAACCCAGATCTCGTTAGTTAAAGATATGGCGATTCATTTGTTGAACATTGTCATGAGTGGGGTCGTTGAATCTCCCTGTATCATCATGTGCATCTCTTTCTTGGATCGAGGTTCAATGTCCTTTGCTGCTCGATGCCTCCTGCAATGTCCGCAACACCTCGTCCAGGTTGAACGCGGCAGGCTTCTGGCGCGGAGGGAATTTCACGAAATCCTCTATGTTCTGGGCCACGAGCCCCTGCATCTCGTACATGATGTACGCATGGGAGATGACCCAATCGAAGTAGGTGTTGGAGTTCTCGTCCGCCCGCTCGAACGGGTCCCGACGAAGGTTGAACATCTTTGGTATCCTCAGCTTCACGAACGGTTCGAACCAGCACATCAGCTGCTTGGCGCGCTGCTCCATCAGGACCACCTTCCAGTCGCCCATCCGGATCGCAAGGATGTCCCCATCGTCGCTGATGTAGAAGACGAATTTACGGGGGCTCTCCTTTTCCTCGCCCGTAAAGTAGGGTAGCATATTGTACCCGTCGATATGGACCTTGAACGTTTTGCCCCCTGCTTTATGCCCCTTTAGCAATTTCTCAATGATGTTCGGCTCACCAGCGGCGGCCAGGAACGTTGCCAACCAATCCTGGTGGGAGACGATGCCATTTATCACCGTTCCCGCCTTGAACTTGGCCGGCCATCGCACGAATGCTGGGACACGCCATCCGCCTTCCCAATTGGTGTTCTTCTCGGAGCGGAACGGGGTGATGCCACCATCTGGCCAGGTGTTATAATGGACGCCGTTGTCGGTGGAGTACACGACGATGGTGTCGTCTGCGATCCCCAGATCATCGAGCTTCTTCAGCATTCTCCCGATGTTCTCGTCGTGAGCGACCATCACGTCGTTATAGAACCCCTGGCCGCTCTTCCCCTCGTGCTTCTTTGCACAATGGGTCCTGAAATGCATGGCCGTCGTGTTATACCAGACGAAGAAGGGTTTTTTCGCCTCATGCGCCTTGTCGATGAATCTGAGGGCGCGATCGGTGACCTCGTCATCTATCGTCTCCATGCGCTTCTTGGTAAGCGGTCCGGTGTCCTCGATCCTCTGCCCGCCTTTTCCATCCGCCTAGCAGTGGAGCACCCCTCTCGGCCCGAAACGTTCTTTGAAGGCTGGGTCCTTTGGATAGTCGACATCCTCCGGTTCTTCCTCAGCGTTAAGGTGATAGAGATTGCCGAAGAACTCATCGAATCCGTGCACGGTCGGAAGGAACTCATCCTTGTCCCCCAGATGGTTCTTCCCGAACTGACCGGTCGCGTAGCCCAATGGTTTGAGCAGTTCCGCGATGGTGGGGTCCTCTTTTTGCAGGCCGACGCTGGCACCCGGCATCCCGACCTTGGTAAGACCTGTGCGTATCGGGTTCTGGCCAGTGATGAAAGCGGCCCGTCCAGCGGTGCAGCTCTGTTGGCCATAGAAATCGGTGAATGCGATGCCTTCATTGGCGATGCGGTCGATGTTCGGCGTGCGGTAGCCCATCTGCCCACGGTTGTTGTAGCTGATGTTCCACCAACCGATGTCGTCTCCCCAAAGAACCAGAATGTTGGGTTTTTTATCTGCCATTGTTCCATCCTCCCCTTACTCCTCGAAATAGGTCCAGGGATTGTTGGGAAAAACCTCGATAAATAATCTTGGATGGCTCCTGGAGGAGATGGGGGCCCTCAGCTCTCCTCCCCTGGTGGAAAATGGTCGAGTAACGATGGGGGTGGACGCTTGGTGTGTGTTTCCTTGAGGGCTCTCACCCTGGTCGTGGGTTGACCCACTCAAGGTCCCAGCAAGATCGTTATAGGAGATATATTGAAAAATGAAATTTATTTCAGAACTGTGCTTTGGGTTCAATAGATCGCTCCAACAAAGTGTTTTAATACCTCCTATTCGAAGATAATTCAATGCCATGGCAAGCGATGGCAGTGTGACCAGGCCGAAGATCGACTACGTGTTAGCCACCTTACGCATATCGTTAGGTTGGATCTTCCTCTGGGCCTTCCTGGACAAGATGTTCGGTCTAGGCTATGCCACCTCTTCCGAGGACGCGTGGATCAACGGGGGTTCGCCCACGGAAGGTTACCTTCAGTTCGCCGCTGGTGGGATCTTCGAGGATTTCTACCATAGCATCGCTGGCAACGCCCTGGTGGATTGGGTCTTCATGCTCGCCCTTCTTGCTCTGGGGGTCGCCTTGATGCTCGGCATCGGAATGAGGATCGCGACCTATGGAGGGACCATATTCCTGCTTATGCTCTGGTCGAGCCATGTCCCACCGGTCAACAATCCGTTGATCGATGAGCACATCATCTTCATCTTCGTCCTCTGGGTGTTGATGTTCATGAAGGCGGGGCGCATCTTCGGCCTAGGGGAATGGTGGTGCGAAACCAAAATGGTGAAGAGATTCCCCATCCTCGAATAGAGGCTCATGCTGATCTAGGGGATGTCATCGATCGGACGGTTGAAAATGTCAGGACTCGCGGAGAGGGTGCGCAGGCTCAAGGACCGGCGGTTCATAAAGGGCAACGTCGTCTATTGGATGTCCAGGGACCAGCGGGTGGATGACAACTGGTCCCTTCTTTATGCGATGGAGACGGCATCGGCCTATGATGTCCAGCTCTGTGTCGCCTTCTGCCTTCCCCCAGAGTACCTGGGCTCCACAATCCGCCAGTACCATTTCATGGTAGAGGGGCTGAAGGAGGTCCAGGCAAGCTGGAGGGGCTCGGCATCGGGTTCTATCTGCTGCAGGGATACCCCGAGATCGAGTTCCCTTCGTTCCTAGACAAGGTTAAGGCTGGTTGCTGATAACGGACTTCGACCCCCTGGAGATCAACAGGCGTTGGAAGAGAAGGGTGGCGGGAGAGATAGATTTCGCCATGCACGAGGTCGACGCGCACAACATAGTGCCTTGCTGGAAGGTGGCCAACAGGAGGATATGGACCTATGACACCTTCAGAGGAGAAGATCACGCCTTGGCTGGAGGAGTTCTTGGTCGACATCCCCCCGGCCAGGAAAATGGAGAAGGTCTGGGGAATTGAGGAAGAGGAGATCGATTGGTCCAAGGCCTTGGCCAGTTGCAACATCGACCGCTCGGTCCCATTGGTGAGCTGGATCAAGCCTGGGGAATCGAACGCCAAGAGGATGTTGTCCGATTTCTGCGAACGCCGCCTCTTCACATATGGGGCGAGGTCGATGGACCCGGTGGTGAGCGGCCAATCGGACCTTTCGGCCCATCTCCATTTCGGTCAGCTTTCAGCCCAACGAGTGGCCCTGGAGGTCATGAAGGTCGATGCCGACGAAGGGGAGAAGAAGAGATATCTGGACCAGTTGATAGTCAAGAGGGAGCTGGCCGACAACTTCTGCCTCCATTCTCGGGAGTATGACACCACCGGGGCCTTCCCCATCTGGGCCAGACGATCCCTCGATCAGCATCGTTCGGACCCAAGGGACCACATCTATTCGGTCCAGGAGCTGGAGGGAGCGAACACCCACGACCCCCTCTGGAACGCGGCGCAGACCGAGCTTTTGAAGATCGGCAAGATACATGGCTCGCTCCGAGGATATTGGGCGGAGAAGATCCTTGAATGGAGCAGAAGGCCGGAGGACGCGCTCGCGGCCGCGCTCTACCTGAACAACAGGTATTCCTTGGATGGGAACGACCCCAGCGGTTACACGGGCATCTCCATGGTTGTAGGAGGATTGTATGGAAAGCCTTGGAAGTCCAAGGAGGTGGTGGGGAAGCTCAAGAGGCATACCTACACCCAGGAACGTTTCTCGTACGACATTCAGGCATACTACGACAAGGTGGCCAAGCTCTGATCGGACCCTACCTCTACATATCGAACGTACGTCGCATGATCCATTTGCTTGCCAGGTGTGATTTGGTATCACCGGTTCCCCTGAGGTAATATCAATAAGTTCATAAGGTGAACGAAATATCCCGAGCGAAATCCGGGATGCTATCAATGTTCAACAAGCTCGCGAATGTCATCACCAAGCACTACAAACTGGTCTTGGTCGCTTGGATAGTGGTACTTTTGGTCTCGATACCTGCGATGATGCGGGTGAACGAAGTGATCAACTACGAAAGCACTGGTGTTACGGAGGGCGATTATGAGTCCATCCAGGCCTCTGAGATAATATCCTCCGAGTTCCAGGGCTCGGTCGCCAACAGCACCTTGATCATCGTGCTGCAGGCGGACGACGTTACCGATGCCAATTCCCGAGACTATGTGCTCGCCCTGCAGAATGGCGTCCTCTCCTCCACCGAGATGAAGGGGTTCACGGGCATCACCACGCCATACACCATCGAGCAGATGATACTGAACCAGACCGTGCTGGCTTTGGGACCGACCATGAGGCCGGCGGAGCAGCAGGTGGGCAGCAGCGCCTTCCTCCTTTACGGCATCCCGGCACAGCATGTGTCTAACTGGATGACATCGTCCTCGGACTCGGACGCGTTCAACGCCACCCAGCCCCAGTTGTTGGCCTATCTGGCCCAGCAGGGGGCGAACGAGAGCGAGGTGCAGCTGTCCATGGGCTACTACTACGCCTTCACCGACGCTTGGAACGCCACCGCCGCCGACCCGGACCTGGTGGCGGACCCCGTGGCCCGGGCTGACCAATGCATCAATGCCGTGGCCCCAACATATATCTCCAGCCTGCCATTGCCATGCGGAGCAGCAGCAGGTCATGATGGCGGTCCTGGCCTCCTTCGACCTAACCAACTTCGACAATGAGACGGTGGTGCATGGCTTCACCTTAGGAATGATCAGCCAGGCCTCCACCATCGAGAACATGACCTTCCTACAGGAGGTCTATGACCTCGGCCCGAGCTATGACCCCGCTGTCGTCAACGACTACAGCATGTCCGTCATCGAGAACGGCACCTTGGCCACCTACCCGGTGCAGGTGCCCGCTCAGTACTTGGCCAACTTGGTCTCGCCGAGCAATGGCACCATGCTGGTTTCACTGACGTTCGACATCGCCTCCGATTACACCACCTCGGACGGCGACAAGCCCATGCTCGATAACGTCGCCGTGGTCCGCAGCATCGTCAGTGATGCCAAGGACGAGAGCGGCGTGGACATGACCACCTACGTGACCGGAGGGGCGGCCATCTCGGCGGACATGGAGGCCAGCTCCACCAACGACATGGCATTGATCGAGCCGATCACCATCATAATCATCATCCTGCTCATGGGCATACTGTTCCGTTCCGTGGTGGCGCAGTTCCTGCCCCTGGGCGCGGTGGGCGTGGCCTTGGGCATCAGCCAGGCGCTGGTGTTCGTCATCGGCTCCACCGTGGCGCAGATCGACTCCTCCACCACCACCATACTGTTCGCCGTCCTCATGGGCGTCGGGACGGACTATTCCATATTCATCATGACCCGCTACCGCGAGGAGCGGATCAAAGGGGCGAACAGAGAGGACGCGGTGCACACCTCGGTCACCTGGGCCGGCGAGTCCATCGTCACCAGCGGGGCGACGGTCATGATCGCCTTCTTCGCCATGGCCATCGTCCTCGTTCGCCTTCATCCAGACCATGGGCCTGATCATCGGGTTGGCCATCTTGGTGGCGCTCATGGTGGCCCTCACCCTGGTGCCGGCGTTCCTCATGCTCGTCGGCAACCGCATATTCTGGCCCACCACCGGCGAACGCTGGAAGAGGTTCGCCACCAAGATCATCGAGAAGAAGAAGGCGGGCAACCACGGCTACTTCCACCGGGCCGCCACCTTCGCCGTGAAGAACTCGGTACTGGTCCTGGTGGCCGCGATATTGGTGTCGGTCCCGGCCGCCTATGTCTACCTGACGGTCGAGCCTGGCTTCGACTTCATCGGCAACATGGGCGACTCGGAGAGCATCGATGGCATGAACGCCCTGACCGAGGACTTCGGCAGCGGGCGCATCATGCCCACCGAGGTGGTGGTGACCGGAGACACCTATGTCTACGAGAACGGCACCTTCAACATCGCCTACTTAGATGCCATCGAGAGTCTCACCGCTTCGATCGCGGACGATTCGCAGGTGCAACAGGTGACCGGCGTCACCAGGCCCTATGGCACCCCAGTCGACTATCACAACCTCACCTCCATGCCGGAGGAGCAGCGCCGGCTCACCGAGGCGAGCATGTTGCAGAGCGTGGGGAGCAGCAACAAGACGGCGCTGCTCACCGTGGTGCTGAAGGTGGAGCCGCAGAGCTCCGAGGCGGTGGACTACATCGCCTCCTTGAGGGACGAGGTGGCCTCGGTTCAGGCGGAGCAACCGGCCCTGGCATCCTCCACCATACTGGTGGGCGGCGAGACCGCCTCGGTCTACGACCTGAGCACCAGCATCACCGAGCAGTTCACCAACATCGAGATCATCGTGGTCATAGGCATCTTCATCGTGCTGATGATCGTGCTCGGCTCGATACTGCTGCCCTTGTTCGCCGTGCTGTCCATCGCCATGAGCATCGCCTGGGCCTTCGCCCTCACCTACCTGGTGTTCGGGGTGTGGCAGGGCATGGAGATCCTGTTCATGGTGCCGCTGATACTGTTCATCATGCTGATGGGCATAGGCATGGACTACAACGTGTTCATCCTCACCCGCATAAGGGAGGAGGTGCACAAGGGCAAGGGCAAGGACGAGGCCATCGTGGACGCGGTGGACTGGACCGGCGGCATCATCACCGCCCTGGCCCTGATCATGGCCGGGGCCTTCGGTTCCATGATGCTCTCCAGCAACGCCATGCTGCAGATGTTCGGCTTCGCCCTGATGGTGGCCATCCTGCTGGACGCGATGGTGGTGCGCACCTACATCGTCCCGGCGGCCATGTCGCTCATGGGCAAGTGGGCCTGGTGGGCCCCGGGCCGGCTGCAGCGCGAGGGGCGCGAAGAGAAGATGAAGCGCAAGGAGGAAGGCCGGGAAGACAAGGAGCCGGGGATCTGAGCAATACCGAACAAGGCGGGCGTCTGAGGACGCCTGCCTTCCTTCACTTTTTTTCTGGTCCAGTCCTGAGCGGCCCTACCGATCTTTCATCGGAACAAGTGTCGCCTCAAGGCTCCGGCCGCCATACCAAAGACACGAGCCTGACGGAGATGTTGGTCTTGGTAGGCTTGATTGAGTATGTCTCAAGCTTCTCGAAGTCCTGCACATCTCAATTCCTCCCCGGCGAGGAATCGTGCTCAATGAGGACATATTTTCTCCGTGATTGGGCCGTTGGCGGCTCTTGCCACCGCTATCTGGCCTTACTTGGTGAGGGGGTTCCTTCCCCCGAGCTCCCCACGATGCCATTCCCTACTGCACAGGCGTTGTGACGATCATGCCAGCCCCTTGTAGAGCCAGTAAAGCATTTCCGAGACCCCGAGGCAAAACCCGCTAAGGACATAGAACAGTGGGTCCAGCCCGACGTCGACCGTCTGTGCGATGACCTGACCGATGGCCAGCACCGCGATGAACATCACGAACATAAGCACGCAAAGCTGCTTGAGCTGCCTCGGGTCGAAGTCGCTCCACAACCTGACCCTCTTCGATCCCATGGATTCGATGACGATCCCTCCCACAGCATTATCATTCGGCATGGACGCCTTCAATCTTTCGACGTCACCGCGAAAAGGCCACGGCGCACAAGGCGAGAGCCTGGCCGCTTCCTTCTTCAGCGAATGAGGCCCGATCAGAGCCCGACCGCACATAACCTGCTCTGACTGGAAGGAAGCGGTAGAATCTGGAATGGCAAGAAAATTGACCGCCCCACGTTGGAACGACGAGGGCGTGTCCCGCGCGCGGGCAAATCCCCAAGTTATAATATCCATGAGGAAAATGGTTATGACCAGGGGATCGACATCATGTCACATAAGGACCTTAAGGGGGACGGCAGGGCGGTTTCCACCACCATCATAGCCGTGATAGTGGTGGTCATCGTGGTGGTGGCGGGCATCGCAGCCTATGTATTTCTGCTGGGCGACGACGGAGGGGGGGAGGACGAACCCACCTTGAGCGACATGCAGGTGGGCGACTACCTTGAGTACCAAACGGTGGCGTCAAGCGGGGACTCCGTGCTGAACTACATTTACTGGTACAATGTGACCGGAGTGAACTCCACCAGCTTCACCATCAAGGAGACCAAGCACTTGAACGGTTTATTCTATGGGGAGTGGAACCGAAGTGTGGCCAAGGACGAGGTTATGAACATCATCATTTACATGCCTGAGGGGATGGACGATATGGGGACGATGTCCCTAGACACCCCGATGGGGACAAGGGAGGTCCGGCATTTCCAGGGCATTCACATGGGTGAGTACCTGGACTTCTACTATGGCGTCAGCAACGGGATGCTCTATAGATACCATTACGTCCTCGGTGGGACGACCGGCGAGATGAACCTGGTCGACAGCAACCTTGGCTGGGTGTGAGCCGTAGGATCTGGAGCGAGGAGGGTTGTAGGGAGGATCGCGCGGCCTCGTGCCCACTTTCAAGGTCATGTCCAGCCTTGCCCTTCCATTTCCTGGGTTGGTTCGGTCCATCACCACTGGTGCATCATACGGACGATAGGTGAAAAAGGATCATTAACGTACCCACCTCCACCTAGGGAAGATCATTCTCCCTTGGCCAAGGCCCGGTCCACGAAGTTACGTTCCCGGAGGGCGATGCGCGTGGAATCGAGCAACATGACGATGACGACGACCTGCAGGAGGGCTCCCACCACCCAACCCCATTCCCAGTCTATGAACGGCTCGCCCACGGAGTTGTTGTTGGTGAAGAGGAGGCTCAGGAGCAGGGGGACATAGATGAGAACGCACCTGACCACCAGCCATGGTTTCTCAACGCCCCAGATGAGCAGGAGGGCGATCGGGAGGGTGTAATATGTGGCGGTGGTGCGAGGATAGATGAGGATGAAGGCGACCAGGACGATCAGCATGCCTTCTAACAGGGTGCGGTCCTTCCTCAGTCCCAGATAGTAGGCGAGCACCATTACGACGGCTATGATTATGAGGAAGAACCACGAGGGCAGGTCCAGCCCGCCCATGCTCAAGAAGTCCCATATGTTCAGGTTGGAAGTGGGGTCCTCGGACGTTCCGGACCTGAAGGAAATAATATGAGGGGAAACGGAGGAACTCCTCGGGGCAGACGATGAGGAAGGGGAGGCATACCAGAAGGGATATCCCGACGACTATCCCCAACAGGATGAGGCGTTCCCTCCGTGTCCTCTCGGCCCTTAGAAGGAACGGGAGCAGGAAGCCGTTCATGAACTTGGTCCAGATGCCGACCGTCATGGCCGCGGCGCTCCAACGAAGCCTACCGATGACGGCGAGGAGTATGGACAGGATGAAGACATAGAACACGATGGCCTCGTCCTGGATCCCGAACACGGTCTCGATCGTGCTCACCGGCACGAAAAGGAATGTCAACGCGACCAAAAAGGCCTTAACATCATCGTAACGGCGCAGGGCCAGGTAAAGTGAGAGCGAGGTCAGCAGGACGAATATCGAGAACCAGACCTGGTAGGCGAGCTCGCTTCCGCCGGCCATCTGGGCCGGGAGCATGAGGTAGACGATCAATGGCGGGGACTCGCATTGGATGTCGCGGTAGAGCCAAAGACCGTCGAGGACGCCTTGGGTCCTCTCCCGATAGAAGGAGATGTCGATGACCTCGCCGATCGTGGCGTTGAGGTAGTCGCGCAGAAAAAGGACGTCCAGAGCGATCAACGCCCCGAACAGGAGCGCCCAGACCCCGAACAATACATAGACCCGTCTCTTCGGCGGGATGGAACTGACCCAGTCGTTCAATCCCTGGACGAAGCTCTGCAGCATCCGTGTCAGATTAGGGTGGTGTTATTTTAAAATATCTGAATGGAAGGGAGGTGGCGCAATGGTCCGAGCGCAGGATAGACCGTCTGCCCCCATTAGAATGTCTGGCTAACTATCTTCATCGACCGGTCGCTTGTTGCTTTTTCGGTTCGCGTGTCACGATGCGCTTGAGCGAGGGGCTCAGCTCGAGGCGCTCGATGAACTCTTTCGGGTCGTGCTTCTTGAGGTAGAACCTCAAGGGTATCGTCACCATGAGGGTGCCGATGGTGTTGCAGACCATGTCCCGGATGGTGTCCCAGGGGCTGTACTGCATGTTGATGCCAGCATATAGTCCACGACGAGCTCGAGCACCTCCCAGTACATGCTGAACGTCATCATGATCAATGTGACGAACAGCGGGGCCCTCTTGCCGAAGCGGGTCTCCTTATCGAACAGTCTCGACCGCCACCAGCGCATAGAAGACCAAGAGCGCTATGGTGATCGAAGCGGCCAAATGCGTCACCGTGTCGTACCACACGATGTCATCGTACATCATCAGCAGCACGCCGTAGGCATGCAGGAACAGCGTGACCTGGATCGGTATTATCAATATCAGCGGCAACCTCATCACGCTGGCGTGCCGGAACATCATCGGCATCAGGCAAAAGACGGCGCAGAGCACGCCGGTCCACAGCTTATAAGGGGTACGGTCCGTGCTCAATACCGAAAGGACGGTCATCACAAGGATCGACAATGATGCGATCATGCAGATCACGTCGGTGACGGTCGATCTTCTTCATGACCTCTCTCCAGGCAAGAATCTTGTAGAGTTCCAGGGAATCCGCGCGCTTGAAGTACTCGTTGAAGACCACGGCGTAGATGACGGTGACGAACGAGGACACCGCCATCGGCGTCATGAGCATCAGGTTGACTGTGTCGTTGTCCAGCGTGTTGCTGAAATCGCCATTGAAGATCGGGTATCCCGTGGCGTACATCCAGTAGATGGTGGAGAAGGTGTAGAGCACCGACAACGAACCGGCGAAGGTCATCGCGAAGAGCACCACCCACCTCCGGGGCAGGGAAACATCCGTCCTGGCGTTCAGGAACACCGCGATCATCACCCCGAAGGCCATCATGGCGCATGCCTCCACGGCGATCGACACCTCGTAATAGTACTCGAAATCGGCAAAGACGTCGGCAGCGGTCAGGAGGATGAAGAGGACCATCGGCACGATGGCGATGCGCATGAGGCGAACATCGTAACCTTGGCTTCTATCGCCCGTCACCATCATCGGTGCGCAAACTACCGTGATCCCTGTGACCGGGACCATGAGGCTCGCCCATTCCTTGTTCCATATCGCGAGAAGGGCCATCACGATGGAGAGGATATGATGACGAGGCTATACCGGTTCATCTGGGCTCCCTCGATTCAACAAAATTTACCTATAATAACTTTGCCCGCCAGACCTGAGGGTCGGATTTCCTGTCCTTCAAGGAGAACGCCCGTAACGGACCTTGAAGATGTACTCCCGCAGCCCGGCCAACCCAGTACGGCCATCGATGTCCACCTCCCTAACATCCCTGCCCTTCGCGACCCAGGACTTGGACCCTGAATCCCACTTGCAGCCCAGCCTTTTGAGCGGGCCCTTGAAGGGCTTGGTGTCGCCCGAGATGATGGTGTCATTGCCACTGGTGGGAGATGATGACCCTGCCCCGGGCGGACGGGTACCTCCGCCCCTCCTCGCGCAACAAGGACTCATATTTGGACCCGGCCATCGGATCGTTGGGGTCCACCCTCCCGATCCTGGACTCGATCCACACATCGATGCGGTCGTACCCGGGATTGGACCTGGGCCTTTGCGCCGTGGGCGGCGCGCTGCCACCAGAACCTATTCCGAACAGCTCCCTCAGACCCATCGAGACCCCCTCATTCGAAAGGATTTGAGGCGGAGAACCACTCCCGTTCAACCGCCTGGTGTAGTACGCAGGGACGAATGTCCTCGTCATCTTCCCGAAGGAATCACTTGGAGTGCAGGTTTACAATCCGAACCTGCGGTTAAATAGTTTTTCATTTGGTAAAAAATGGTCCTCATAACCTTATCTCGGCATCGACCAGCTTGAACTCGCCGTTGCCATGGACCTTGCTGTATTCAAGAGGGGTCAGACCATGTCGCTTAAGGAAGTTGATGTGGCCCTGGCTGACGAAATTGCTCTCCCTGACCTCGGGGGGGCACTCCAAGTAGGTGACGAACTGCGCCGAAGGCTCCAGGACCTTCATATCCTGATCGACCAAGGGCCCCATCCTCAAAGAGACCCGGTCGTAGTTCCTTAGCTGGACGGCCGAAGGCGAATGTACAGAATCCAGTATCTTCTGGTACCGGTTGCGTTGGACCGTCTTCAGACAGATGGCCTGGTACGCCTTAGGGAGCTCGAACAGGTAGATATCCGTGAGATCGTACTCCTCCTGGACCTGCCGCAGGGTGCGCACGACCCGTTCCTGCGAACCTTTGGGGAGGGAGAGCAGCACCGCATGCCGCCCTTTCGTCCCCAGAACGGAGCTGGTGATGAACGTGGTGTAACCATGTTCGAAGTCCTTATCGATGACCTCTGGCCGTCTCTTCATCTTGAGCTTAGGAAGAGGTCTTCAATTTGAACCGGGGTATCTTGGCGTGGTCCTCCAGGCTGGCGATGCCATCGATCCAATCGACCACGGGGGAGCGCAACTGGTCGACCGTGAGGTATTGACAGCAGTAACCTGTCTTCGAATTGATGGTCCCGGGCAGGCGGATGATCCTCCTGGTGTCCGCCGTGACCGTGGTGTCGATCTTGATCCCCTTCCTGACGATCTCCTCCACCAATGCTTTCCTCCTCTGGATGATGGACCCCTTCCCTCGAAGTGGATATCTGGCTCAAGGGTCCTATCGATATCGTCGAACACCAGATGGAACCCCTTGCTCCCGCTGAAGGCGGCATATTTCAGAGGGTAGTCCTCGGTCGGACAGCAGGTCGAGGAGCCGGACCGCGTCCTTCCTGGCCCGTTCCAGGTTGAAGATGGACAACGGCCGTCGGTCCAGATCGAACGCCACATCGTGGCCTAGAATGATATTTCCGGCCCCCAATAGTCCGTGCTCTTCTTCGGTCTCGATGCGACCGAGGTGGGGTCGAGGTAGGTCGACGTGGAATAATAGACGTCCGATGGCTCGCAATTTGATCAACCATCTCTGCAGGTCCCCTGGGGAACGGATGGCATCCTTGACCTTGAAGAACCGGCCGTTGGGCAACAGGAACCGGAAATGGCGCCGGTTGATGTCCGTGATGAACCTCAGGTCGGGAGGGTTCCGTTCATAGAAGTCCCTCAACTGGTCCGCGCCCATGATGCTGGTATCATCGAATTGGGATTATTTATCCGATTTCCAATTCTCGATGATGGGGCCCGCTAGCTCAAAGCCATTCGTAAGGGCCCCTGCCGTCGAACGAAATCAGGAGGACAGCTTCGCCACCTTGACCCAGACCCTTCGGTCTTTCTCGATGGCTCTGGACGTCACGACGACGTAGTATTTCGAGCTCGATGGAAGTTTGATCTGATGTTCAAAGTCAGCAATGGTCGTTCCCTTCAGGACCGCCCCTTTCGTGTAATCGTGCTTCTCATACTTCTTCAGATTATCCAGGTCGACCAGGTACAACGAGAAATGCTCGCCGTTGACCTCCTTCGCTTCGACCGAGAGCGACGTCCCCCTCTCCAACTGTCCCAAGGATATCGACTCGTGCTTGTCTGGCCTGATGAGGACCTCCCTCTCGACCAGGACCTCCTCGAGCGTCCTCTTTCCCCCTTCGGTCCCTTTTTTGGGCTTGTCGCCCGCCCTTGACCTTTCGCTCCACTATCTTGACCTCAAGGTCGGGCCCCTTCTTTTTCTTACCCCAAATTGCCATTTGAAACCCCATTCAACTAACTAACATCATTATATTTGCCTGGGCATACCTCGATAGGATGCCCGGGCTAGTTAATGCTTGAACCTCTCCCCCTTATCTAGAAAGACGATCTCTGGCTTCCCCATCACACCGGCCTCCTTCATGGTCTTTTTTAGCGGCTCGGATAAGATGAACATCTCGGCCTTTTCCAGGCTCTCCATCTCCATCAGGATGTGGACCTCGTTGGGATCGTGGTTGGAGCGGAAGATATGACCACCCATCGATCCTCCAGATTTCCGGTTAGCAGTGTGATCGTTAAAGAACTTCTTCCATTCATCGTAATCCCTCACCTTATGTCGGATCATCACGTGGATCATAGGACTTGCCCCCTTTCTCTTCAGACGATGTGCCGAACGACTTTAGGTCTACAGATTGGCCTGACCGTTCGCCCATCGTTGGGCTCGACTTGATAAGGACGGGTATTTACTGATTGTGGAACGTCGTGATATGAGGGTGGAAAATTGGTAAGGTCCTTTGGTCGTTTGGCCTTGGGGTGTTGAGCGGGGACGAGACCACGTAAGCGGGGCGGCCACCAATGGATGCGATGGCCATCCACCTCAGGGTGCGCCGAGGATGGCGCTGGCGAAGGCCTCCACCTTCTTCTGCCAACCCGCCTCAAGCGGTCCCTTCAGACCGGTCACGTATACCTTGGTCTGGGCGACCTTGACCAGACCCTTTTCCTTCAGCAGCTCGTCCATGATCGGCAATACGTGCTGACATTTGCCCAATTCCTCCTCGGTTGGCAACTTACCGGTCTTCTTGTCTGGTTGCGGGGCCGGTTCGGTGGTCAGGAGGGCGCACTTCGTCCCCTGGGGCAGTTTGACCTCCTTCAGGAAGCGCTGCATCCCTTTGATGGGCTTGCCGAAGCGTCCCGGCGAGCTGAAAACATACAGATCGGCCGGCGATAGCTCAACCTTCTTCATATCGTCGATATGATGGACCTCCACCGCCACACCTTTGGCTGCCATCTATCTCTTGAACTCCTCCGCTACCATGGCCCCGTTGCCATAGACCGACGCGTGAAAATATTCGATCTTCATAATGACCGATGGAACGATTAGGTCCGGACCAAATAGTTCTTTTTATGAGCGTCGGTCAGATCATTCTGAAGAAGGATGCCATCGTGAAGGCTCGAGATGGCTGGTCCAACATGGACTTTGTATCGGCCTTTACGCTCGGAGATTATGCAAAATGATCGGGGCGACTCAACTTTGCTCAAAGAGCTAAGTGATGGACCATTTTTAATAGATGAGAGAATAATAATTGCCCATGAACGAGTTCGAGGTGGCGAGGATCCTGGTGGAGCACCTTTCAAAGGTAAGGGAGGATGAGCTGAGGGCGGCCTATCCCGGCAAGAACATCATCATTGGGCCAGTGCCGAAGTACCCGAGATGCACCATCGTCGTCCGTGACGATGACGCTCGCGCATCGTGCACAGCGAATGCATCGAGAGCATCTACTCGCTGGTGAACCCAGGGATCCACAGACACCAGAGACATATGGCCACCGTATCGGAGGAGTTCGTCCTGCTCCTTCCCCAATCGCTGAACCATAAGGGGCTGCCAGGGTTCCTGGTCACAGACATCAAGGTGCATGGTGGGGGTAACAAGGTGGGGGCCTTCATCTATAACGAGGGCGGGGCCATCAAGCCGTACCAGCCCCCGAGCGATTGAGATTAGTGAGATAATGGAGGCCATGCGGCTTGATCACCAACGTAAATTGATTTTTACACCGAGGTCATATGTTATTTTTATTCTTCATTCCCTATTATTAGCGATCGATGCCCTGGTATCGCCTATTTTTGAATGGTCTGAGACTATTGGTCTGATGGCCCATATTCTGGTAACATCGTTGATAATGACCTCGTTCTGTTTATATATTCACCTCAGACTATTATTTTATGGCGAGTTGATATTCCTCCATCAGAGAGGTCAATGCAGAGCATCCGTTTGCTTAGCTGGGTCTCTCTATTCTTTCTAGTCCTTCTGATACTGTTCACATTGATACCAGCTCCAGGGATGGGGGATCCATCGATCGGCACACAACGACGGGCCGTCCATGGATCCCACCAGGTATTCCGACGCTCCGGCCGATATCGAGGCCACATTCCCATCGGCGCCGTTGATCTCATCCGCCACCCCGGGGGACGCCCAGGTGGTCCTGGTCTGGATCGCGGCCTTGAACCATGGTTCCCCGATAACGAACTATAAGGTGTACCGGGGCACGACCTCGGGCGGTGGGATGCTGGTCGCCACCATCGGGGACGTCCTGACCTACAGCGACCCTGGCCTCACCAATGGTGTGACATATTACTACAGGGTGAGCGCGGTCAATGCGATCGGGGAGGGTGCACTGTCGAACGAGGTCTCGGCCACCCCGGCCACCGTTCCCTCGGCCCCCACCTGACCTCGGCCACGCCCGGTGATGCCGAGGTGGCCCTGGCATGGACCGCCCCCGCGGATGGCGGTGCGCCTATCACCAGCTATAGGGTGTTCCGGGGGACCTCGTCCGGTGGAGGTGAGCCTGCTCACGGACCTCGGCGACGTTCAAACCTACATCGACACCGATTGCACCAATGGAGTGACTATATTACTACCGGGTGAGCGCGGTCAACGCGATAGGGGAGGGGCAGCGGTCCAATGAGCGCGATGCCGAGCCGATCGGGCTGCCATCGGCCCCTCAGAACCTCCAGGCCACCCCAGGTGACGCCTATATCAATCTCACCTGGGAGGCCCCGTCGAGCGATGGCGGCAGCGACATCATCAGCTATGAGGTCTGGAGAGGTGCGACCTCAGGTACGGAGTCGTTCCTCATCGATGCCGGGTCTGACCTCTGGTTCAATGACACCGGCCTTACCAATGGGCAGACCTACTATTATGTCGTCAAGCGCGAGGAACGCGATGGGACCGGGCCCGAACTCGAGCGAGGCCAACGCGGTCCCCAGCCCTACGATGACAATGCCCTCCGAGCCTGAGGGCCTGGTGGCCACACCATCGAACGGACAGGGTCCTTCTCGTCTGGTCCGCCCCCACGAACAATGGTGGCGCGGCGATCACGAATTACACCATCTATCGCGGGACGGCCTCGGGCGGGGAGACGCTGCTTGCCATCGATCGCAGACCTGCTCAGCTACACCGACACCGACTGCACCAATGGCCAGATCTACTATTACAGGGTCGGTTCCGTCAACTCGGTGGGGGAGGGGCCGCTGTCCGAGGAGGCGTCGGCCATTCCCGCCACGGTGCCAATGGCACCTTCCTTCCTCACGTCAGCGGTGACTGGCGATGGGCAGATAGCATTAGCGTGGATCGCCCCGGCAGATGGTGGTGCGCCCATCACCAACTACAGCATCTATCGAGGCACGACCTCGGGCGGGGAGACGTTGCTGACCAGTCATCGGGAACGCCCTGATGTTCAATGACGCTGGGCTCGAGATCGGGACCACCTACTACTATGTGGTGAGCGCCATCAACTCGATGGGGGAGGGGCCCATGTCCAACAAGGTGTCTATCGCCCCGTCCACGGTCCCTTCGGTACCCCGAGAGCTGGACGCGGTCGCAGGGGACACCGTGGCGGACCTGAGCTGGACCGCACCGTCCTATGTCTGGTCTATGGCACCCTGATCTATCATCTGTTCCGCGATGGCTCCGAGATCTGGAGCGGGACGGATACGTATTATGGCGACACCTCCCTCGAGAACGGGGTCACATACTCATATCAGGTGTCGGCGCAGAACTCGATCGGCTGGGGCGCCAACTGCACCGCCATCATGGTCACGCCGATGTCGGGGGAGTCCGTCCCGACCGCCCCGTATGGGATTGACGGCCAACCCCCGGGACTCCTTGGTGGACCTGAGCTGGTCGTCGCCCTCCTATGTCGGTCCAGGGCCGATGACCTACCATCTGTTCCGCGATGGTTCCCATGTCTGGAGCGGGACGGCCCTGGGGTACACAGATGCCGCCGTGACCAATGGGGTCACCTATTCCTATACCGTGGCGGCGGAGAACTCCATTGGGCTATGGTCCGAACAGCACTGCCGTGAGCGCCACGCCGATGGCCGGAGATGACGTCCCCTCCACCCCGGTCGGGCTTACGGCATCAGCGGATAACGAACTGGTCGAACTGTCCTGGACCTCGCCAACATATTCGGGACCGGGCACGCTCACCTACCACCTGTTCCGGGACGGGGCGGAGATATGGAACGGCAACTCAACGACCTATGTCGATTTCATGCTCACCAAAGGTGTGCAGCACTCGTACACCGTGGCCGCGGAGAACTCCATCGGATGGGGGCCGAACAGCAGCGCCGTGCTCGCGACCCCGTTCGGCGTCCCCGATGAGCCCTGGGGACTGACCGTGGTCGTCGGTGATGGACGATCGTCCTTGCATCTGGAACGGGGTGAACTACTCCGGGCCAGGACCGTTGCTGTACCATCTGTTCCGGGATGGGATGGAGATATGGTCCGGTCCCGATACATCATATGATGATACTGGACTTGTGAAGGGCCAGACCTATCGAATACAATGTGGCGGCCTCCAACTCGGTGGGATGGGGCGGTAACTCCTCGAGCGAGGATGGGACGCCCTGGGGACCCCCCTCCATACCGACCGGACTGCATGCCATATCCGGTAACGGATTCGTCCTGCTGAACTGGACCATACCTTCTTACCTAGGTCCTGGGACGATATCCTATCATCTGTTCCGTAATGGCACCCTTCATTGGTCCGGCACATCGCTCGAGTTCAACGACACCTCCGTGGTGAACGGGATCGGCTACTCTTATTCGGTGGTCGCGGAGAACGATGAAGGGATGGGGGTCGAACAGCAGCTCGGTGAACGCGACCCCTAACGGGATGGTGCCCGTCCTGCCCGGCCCACCGACCGATCTGGAGGTCGAGGCGGGCGATGGCGAGGTCACCTTGAGCTGGAAGGCACCGAGCGGATCTGGCGATGCGTCCCTCACCGGTTACAACGTGTACCGTCGCATCCCATCTGGCGTTTACAGCCTCATAGCTACGGTGATCGGGACCTCCTATATCGACCACAACGTGACCAACGGTCATGAGTACCAATACAAGGTGTCCGCAGTCAGCGCCCTGGGAGAGGGCGACGTGACCGCGGAGGTCATGGTAATGCCGGAATCGTCTTATTTGGGGGTGGTCGATGGGGCGGGCATGCTGCTCTTCCTTATCTCTGTCGCGCTACTGTCGGTCACGGTCATCGCCGTGGTGATCGTCCAGAGGAGTAAGAAGGAACTGGTAGTTCGAAAATATTCCGGTATCAGTCTGGAGTCCTCTCCACTGCTTCCGTTCGAGATTTCTGAGACCTCGGCCGGGATGGTATTCTGACGGATGTCCGGAAATGTTCTCAGGCTGACCAGGAGATGATAGTCGTTCAATTGTTCAATTTCGACGGTGGCGTCGATGATGGTGCATTCCAGCAGGTGCCCTCCCGCCGTGCGGTCATCGGTCAGGAAGTGGAGATGATACCCGACGGAGTCGACCCCGTCCATGCTTTCGGGGAAGAAGAAGCCCACGGCGGTGCCCTCGACATCGTTGAGATCGAATATGGTCTGATTTGCCACCGCATCTGCCAGACGGTGGGTAGGGCTTGGTCTGCGACCGGGACGCTTCTCGTTTCCGCATAGGCAAAGAGACCGACCACTTTTATGGCATAGATGGCATCATCGTTCGGCAGCATCAGGCCGATCTCAGACCTCAGCTGCGAATAGTTGGAGATGTTGGCGACCGCAAATGTCTGGTCCATGTCGAAGAAGGTGACGGTGGCGTAAGGGGTCCTCTCCGAGGGGGCTATCTCCCTGGGATGGCCGTCGGTGGGGATCTGATAGAAATTTCCGTCCAACGCGATACATCTCCCCATCCAACCCGTTTAGGGTGCCAATGCCAAAGTCACCATGCTCTGCGAGCTCGGCGAAGGTGGTGTTCCCATCATAGTCGCCTGCGGAGAACGTGCTGAAAGGTGCGATCTGGTACAGCGTGCCCTCCTCTGATGGTATGGGTTGATAAATAGGCAGCGAGTAACAAACATCGCGACGATTATCACCGCAGCGATAGGTACGAACATTTTCCATGGAGGGGCATCATCCATTCCCATAACCCGTCCTGATATCCACCACGACCACTTATTTCTTGGCTAAGGACCGTTGGACTCTTCCTAGCTTTCCCGATGGCATCCGCGGCCAGCATGGCGTCGAGCACCCTTCCGGAAGTGATGGTGCCCCCTTCATGGTGGATGGGCTGCTCGGGGGCACAGGCCTTTTCCGCCGCGACCATCAGCCTCTCCAGGCTGGCATTGCCCAAACCGATGTCCTCCAGCGTGGTCGGCAAACCCACCTCCTCGCAGAAGGAGAAGACCGTCTCCGATTCCTCGATCGGGGCGTCGGTGAGCTGGAGCCCGGCGAGGACCCCGAAGGCCACCTTCTCGCCATGGTAGAAGGCGTGGGTCTCCTCCAGGGCGGTCAGCCCGTTGTGGATGGAGTGGGCCGATGCCAGCCCAGCGCTTTCGAACCCGAGCCCGCTCAGAAGTATGTTCGCCTCCACGATATGGTCGAAGGCCGGGGTGACGATATGGTTCTCATTGGCGACCTTGGCGGCGGCGACCATGGTCAGCAAGGTTTCGTAGCAGAGCTTTGCGATCCGAAGCCCGGCATCGGTGCTGATCCCCCCGCATTCGTTCGGCGACCGGGTGCGGTGACAGGACCTGGCCTCGAACCAGGTGGACAGCGCGTCGCCCATCCCCGCGACCAGGAAGCGCGTCGGTGCCGCTGCGATGATGTCCAGGTCCACCAAGACCGCGGCCGGGTTCGATCCTTTGATAGCAGCACCGATTCGAAGGTCCCCTCCTTTGAGTACACCACCGCGCATCCGCTGCATGGTGCATCGGTCGAGGCGATGGTAGGCACGATGATCACGGGGATGCCTGCCCGATCGGCGACGATCTTCGCCGTGTCGATGGTCTTCCCACCCCCCATGCCGACCATGACATCCACCTGCTTGAGGGTGATGATGTCAAATATCCTGGCCAGCTCCTCCTCGCAGCACTCTCCGCGGAACGTCTCGGTATGGATTGCTTTGACATCAAGGTCGAGATCGCAAGCGGGAAGTACCCGATCGATGACCGATGGTGAGGCCAATAACAGCCCCTGGCTGCCGAGCAAATCGATGAGCGAAGGCAATTCGCCAATGGCCCCGACTCCTTGGATATATTTTCCTGGAAAAACAGCCTTTTTGAACATACCAACCTCTGATATTTCATATTTGCATAGCACTAGTTAAACATGCATCGATCCAGCCTACCTGGAGGGTTACGAACATGCGTGATCGGTCATCCTCGATCCAGACTGCCATTGATTTGAATTTAATATTCATTATTAAAATATGGAAAGTTGTTGGTCATGGCTGCCTTCTTCGGATCTAAACGAGCGTCTACCTCCATCCATGCTGCCCTCTTGAGCTTGAAATCGGTCCTTTCCTTTTCCGTCGTGGGTAATGACTGGTACGAACAACGACCATCACCGCACGCTGCACATTCCTTGTGCACGAGCTTATGGTATGGGTCTCTAGCCATGGTCTTGGCTGGGTCGATGTAGCAATAAAGGCACCCGATCCCCTCCTCCCCATACTCGTGGAATACCTTGGCAAGGATGCAATCGTATGCCATTCCATCCCTCATATGGCAAACACCATACTTTGGGAGGTCCGGCAGGCCCCGTTCCGATCCTCTCACCGATGCGCTCACCATATTCCATGATCGACCTCACGATCAATTCCTTGCCTTTCTCCATTCCGAATTCTTCAATGAGGGTCTTGGAGAAGGACAGATGCAACAAGGCCAACCGGGTCATGGCCACCTCGACCTCATGAACGGCTTCCGCTTGGGGCACAAAACCATCTTCTTTTTTCATGCTCGACGACCTCGTGTGACATGAGTGCAGGGGGCTAAAAAATAATGCTGTCATCGGACCAGAGGAGTGTTGTTTCCATATTACTCCAATCCAAGGGTTACCTATCAAAACATGATGATGACTTACGACTACCCTATTGAAAGGAGGAAAAAGATAGCGTTTTGGGGATTTATGTGTTATGTCAATTTTTGTAAATGAAAACCAATAATATGAGAATATTACACAAACGTTAATAATTTATAACGGTGACAAACATGTATTTTTAGGGGAGGATTATCTGAAAAGCGTGAAAATTGGTCTGTTGGTCGTCTTGGTCTTTTTTTCGATGTTGTTGATGGTTTTCCCGATGGGAAATGTGACCGCGATAACGGGGAATTATCAGCCAGATGGGAATGCGCATCCCTATGTGGGATTGGTGGTCTTTGATGTCCTAAATGAGGATGGGGACGCCGTACCTGCATGGCGTTGCACCGGCACCCTCCTTTCGCCCACGGTCGTTCTGACCGCTGGGCATTGCTGCGGATGGGGCGGTTGCGGCAAGGGTTTGGTTTGATGAGGGCCCAATTCCATATTACACCTCTCCAGGTGGGGAATATCCATTTGGTGGGGATACGTCATATGAAGGGATACCCATACCTCTATCCAGGTTTTGCTCACCTCTTTGAAAGGCAATGCCAATGGCATTCCTTTCTTCATCACGGGGGATATCGGAATAGTAGTGTTGAGCGAGCCTGTCCCAACGAGCGTGGTCAGCACCTATGGTCAGTTGCCCTCGGAGGGCATGGTTGATAAGTCTACCAGTGGGAACCGGGGTAGAAATGGTAGGTTACGGTGTGCAAGAACAGGTGAAGCCAAAGAACATGGGGCCATACAATGCGTGGTATGGCTTTAGAGGAGCGTTTCTATACACCGGCAAACATCATACCTGGCCAGTTCTCTTGGAGCGATGAGTTCCTGAGAGTGAGCGCGAATCCGGCACAAGGGAAGGGCGGAACCGCGTTCGGAGACTCTGGGGGACCAGTGTTCCTCAGAGAGACTAACACCATCTTTGCAGTGAACTCATATGTGACCAACGCAAATTGTGCCGGCGTCACATATCATAGCCGCATAGACAATCCAGTGGCTTTGGAGTGGATCAACACCTTCCTAGATGAGCCATGAGAAACCACTTCAATCTTTCCTTTTTTAACATCTGGTCAATTTTCGTGACTGACCGCTGGCCAGATGGTTGGGCGCATTAAAACCCTGAATTGAATTGAAAATAGCATGACTGGATAGAACAGACGTGCTCTCAGCGGGAGTGACCTATGGCTCATCCAGATAACCATTTATTCTGTTTAAAAAAAGATTTTTTGTAGCTTTGCATCCAAAAATTAAATACAGTATTATATATAATATACTAAATATTAAATAAGGACATTTCCTTGCAGGGATCATCCTTCCAGCGGTTGTGAAGTGATGCAGTGGTTTTTTCACATGTTAGGATAGCTGGTCCGAATAAGATTTAAACCGCTATAAAGCCCTTTTACATTCATTTTAATTCGACGAATGACGTCATAAACTATCAATAAATATGACAAACGTTAAGTATAATCCCTTGAATTTTTAAATCAATACCTTTTTGGGATACTTTTTCTGAAACTGCGCGGGTCTGGTCAGAAGCGGATGATCACGACCTTATCTCGTAACGTAGGGGAGGTTAGACCATGTTAGGCGATGTGGCGTATGAAGGAAAAGGACAAAGGATCGGGATGAAAGTCTTGCGGAACGGTTTTTGGGAAACAAGCTGGGCCATGAAAGGGATGTTCCAAGGGGAAAGGTTCTCAACTACTTGGACATCCGAAGGTCAACCAAGACCAGATGGGACCATGGGCTTTGAGTTCTGGGGTTTTTATAACACGGAAAGTGGAATGGCAGGTGCGTTCAGAGGCTCCGGAAATGCAAAACTTGGAGCTGACGGCTCGATGGTGGCAAGGGGAAGTGTGGAATATTCTAACCCGCCAGGCAAGTATGCGAAATACAACGGAATATCCGTCGTCTTCGAGTTCGATATGGACAAGGATGGTAACTTCAGTAACAAAGGATGGGAGTGGAAGTAGAATCCTTGAGTTTGAAACCCCTTCTTTTTTATCCTGATCTAAACATTATTAAAAAAGGACAGTGGTAGATAGTCAAGATGTAAGAAGACTCCCTCGCGCATCCAGATTGCTATTTTTATTTTGTATTAAAACAATTTTAATATAATTTTATATTAATATTAAAAGTATAATAAATATATTGTCCGCTTGATGTCATTGCATGTAGCATTGTAAAAAATATGCTGAAAAAATTGGAAAGGAAGAGGTTTGTCGTCAGGCCTTGCGCCGTAGGACGAGCACGATGACCGCGACGCCCAAGACCGCGACGAGGACGAGGGTGATCAGCACCATCAGGTTCAACGAGGCGATCTGGTCATCCAATTGGTCGGACTGGGCCCCCGCGTTCTGAGGGTCGTTGGTACCCAGGTCCTGCAGCGAGAACACGGCATCGGCCGATACCTGACCGACGCAGGAGGCGGTGACCTTGCCGTTGAAGTTCACGGTGTCGTCACTGCTCGGAGCGGTCAGGTCGATGGCGTATTCGCCCCCGCCCAAAGAGCGAGAAGTGACCGCCACCTCGTTACCTGAAAGGGTGACCTTGAACGTGGGGACCGACGTGGCACCATCGACCTTCACGATCAGCGTGGCATTCTGGCCGGAACAGGCCTGGAGCGATGGGT
Source organism: Methanomassiliicoccaceae archaeon (assembly GCA_963789555.1). Taxonomy (GTDB): domain Archaea; phylum Thermoplasmatota; class Thermoplasmata; order Methanomassiliicoccales; family UBA472; genus JACXTP01. The sequence goes on from CAWBKY010000008.1 coordinate 58,390, forward strand.
TCTGAACCGTCACCATAAGTTCGGGCCGATATACCGTCACGCCATCGGCCGAGAGCAAGGCCACCGACGACCCATCCAGGGAGTTGGACATGGTCCAGCACTCATTCCCGCATTGGGTCTTGTCGATCACCTGGTTCGAGGCCCTCCCATAGGACATCATAGAAGTTAGTGTACGAATCCAGGACCCTTGCGAGCGAACCATCATGGCTGATCCAGATCGTCCCATAGAAACTGGCAATCGGCATCTGCCAGATGACGCCGTTCATCGACATGTCGTACATGAAGAGATAGTCATCGGAGACCCCGAAAAGGGTGGACCCGTCCCCCGAAAGGGCGATATGGACCTCGCCTTCCCCGAAGTCCGGGTACCACCAGTTGGCGCTGCCGTCGTCATAGCGTTCGATGACGAGCTTGCCATCATACCCGGAGAATGCCAACCAGATGCCATCATCGCTCATCTTCACGTCCGTGAACCAGTTAGACAGCGTCTGGGTGTCCAAAGGGTTGAGGTCTCCATCGAAGATGACGTAGGTATGGAACGAGCACATCGCGATCACGTCCCCGTCCCTCGACATGGCCACATGGTGGTAGTCCCCGCTGACCATGTCATATTTCTTTGAGACCCCTTGGGCCGACAGGAGGAACGTCTCGTCGACCATTCCGATCACCAGTTTGGAGCCATCATAGGTGATGACCATCTCGTTCAGGTAGGGGTCCGACAGCTGGTAGGAGGTGATTACCGTCCCCGTCGTGGCATTGAACATCCTGACCCAACCGGAGGCGTCGGCGTATGCCACCACCTTACCGTTCCCCGATATCGCTAAAGCCTGTTTGAGGCTGCCACCGGCCTTGCCAGTGGTGTTCCAGAGCATTTCCTTCTCGGCTATGGAATAGACCGCCAATCTAGATGAGGTGGTGTTCAAGGCAGCCAGGAGGCTCCCGTCCTCGCTCAGCACTAGGGTCCCCCAGGACGAGGTGTTGCCGTCCTTGAACTCCCAATAAGCATCATTTAGGTCCACTTCTGCACCGGAGGCGCCCCCCGGGGCGAGCACTATCAATGGCGAAAGAAGCATGAGCGCGCCCAACGCCAATGCCATGGCCCGTACTGGTCGGTTCATGCGGGATTCATTATTTTTTAATGATTAAATAATAATCCCCCGGTTATCAGAAAAACGATGATGTGATGACGATCGGGGACATGAGCGATAAAATGAGGTGGAGGGAGAAATTTGCTCCACCTTTTCCACCGATCGGTTGTGGTGGCATAGACCGGGGACGAGGATCGCTTTATTTCTTCCCACCATAGGCTTTCACTGGCTTGTCATCGTTACATATTCTTTCCTCGCCACAATACTTGCATTTGTGTAACGTCTTTCTCATCTTCTTAGGCAGTTCGTTCTTCTTCGCACAGGCATCGCAATAGTAGTTTACCATTGATTCACTTCCATGTCCTTGGTTCAAGAGTTTCGTGAATGTATTTGCTGCGGTTTTAGAGGCACCTAGCGTCAGGAACCCATCTGATATCCGTAGGGAATGTCCGACCCTTACAAGCGATCTCCCCTATGTGGACTTACTGAGAAGGACGAGATCATTCATTTGCCTATCAACTCTTAATAAATGACAAAGCTGCGGCCATAATATCCAAATAGGACCTTAGGAACTGGATATGCGTAAAGATGCTCTGGCCGGGGAGTGAACCCTCGCTCATCCAGATTACTATTTTTTTTGATTAAACCGTTTTTGGTACTTTTACATCCAAACTTCAATTATATTATAATATAATTTTAATAAATATTTATGCCATCAGACTGGCCGCCTATAGTCTATTATATGGTCGCCGTACAATCACTGGTCAGAAGGACCTGATGGAGAAAAGATGATAGAGGTGTTCGTGATCCGTCAGTGGCAAGGCGCTGGAGAGAGGTATGACCTCCTTACCAGCTTGGATTCCTTTCTATCAGCGTCCAAGTTAAGGTACACTGAGATCCCTACCAATCTGCTTCCTTCAGAGACAAGCAATGGGATAAAGCATTATGCTTCGATCAAAGAGAACCTGGGTCAGCAACTAAAGGCGTATGCCGACGTCTCTCCGGATCGCGCACTGACATTAGCATGTGAGTGTTCAGGCGGTATCGCCCCCATCTCTTACTTCATCAGCAAGTATCCTGAGAATATGGTCGTCCTGTGGATCGATGCCCATGGCGACATGAATACCCCTGAGAGCAGCCCGAGCGGCAATTTCCACGGGATGCCACTTCGCTTCCTTCTGGGGGACGGCCCTATCGAGATATCCGGTCAGGTCCCTGTGAAACTAGCCCCGGAAAGACTAGGCCTGATAGGCGTCCGAGACCTCGATCGGCCCGAGAGGACCTTCATATCGGAAAATGGGATCAGGCATTGGCCCAAGCTGGACATATCGTCGACCAAGGAAGTGTTGGACTTCGTATCTGGAAAGAAGGTATACATCCACCTCGACCTCGATGTGATCGACCCTGGATCATCAAGCCTTGCGCTCTACAAGACCCCTGGTGGGATATCGATCGAGGCATTGTTGAGCCTGATAGAGAACATTGGCGATGTGGCGATGATCGTCGGAACATGTGTCACTGAATACAACGACCCGGAAAGGAAGGAGATCCAGGTTTATAGCGAGATAGTGAAGAGATGCATGGAAGCGATGGAAAGATCCTTCTGACCGAGCTTGCGTCGGACATCTGGGACCCGGTGCGTTTTTGCGGCATTAACTAAGCTATCGCAATTCGATAATGACTTCGTGAAAGTAGGAAAAATATTTATTATGATGTATTATTATTCATTTAATTAAAATATAATAAATCCCTAAGGGGGATATTTCATACATATGGACATGTCCGCAAATTTTTATTTAAAAATAATTAATTTAATATAATTTTGCGGAAAAATTGGTTGAAATAATTAACGAACGTGAAAAATGATTAATACTCACCCACCAAATGATTATGGTTTAATTGGGGATGTATATGGTGGGGATGAGTCGTTCCATTTCTGTTCTAACGATGTGCGTGACGTTCTCGCTTGTTCTCATGTTGTTGATGATCGGCGTCCCAATTAACGTTGAGGGTGAGGACGAGGCTTTGCCTCCTGGTTGGCATGAGGGGGTCATATCAGACCAACTAATGTTCTTCGGAAGCTGCGATGGTGCGGTGGACAGCTCAGGAAGGGAACAGGCCGTCTTCTGGGATGGGATCTCTCCCTGCATTCAATATGGTATCAGCGAGGGGGGGGGTTTTCAAATTTCTACGGTCAATGACCCTAAGCCAGGGTACTTTGATTTTTCCGATACTCGGATGGTCCTCGACAATGAAGATCGGCCACACATCGTCTATTACCTCAATGACCATTTCACGGACGAACGGTTGATGTATGCGACCAAGTCAGGTGGAGTATGGACCGACTCCATAGTTGCCCAAACCTCGATCCAAAATTATAATGATAGATTCGATTTTGCAGTAGATGCCGAGGGAAAGGTCCACATCGTATACGGTATGGGGTCCGGGATCTACTATGTAAATAATAGTGGGTGGGCCTTGGGAAGAAATCGGAAATTGGACCAATGTTCACAATGGTCAATACTTTGGTGAATACTTCTCGATCGCCCTTGACCCTAAGAACACGCCATCCATATGCTTCTTGAACTGTACTGATCAAGACCACCTGACTTACATGTGGTGGAATGGTTCATCATGGGAACAATCGGATGTTACGGGGAGCAAGGATGCTTACGCTGGTAACGACCTTGCGGTGGATGATGATGGCGCAGCCCATATCGTGTTCTATTCCTACAACCAGACCACCGATAAAGGTGGACTTCACCATGCTGTGTATAAGAATGGTTCCTGGACCGAACGGCTGGTGGCCGAAATTGCGAGCTGGAACTGGCCGAACCCGGCTGAGGGTAAGATAGCCATCGGTTCGGACTGTACCCCCCACATCTGCTATCGAGTCAACGAGCTTGATGGGGTGAATCATTATTCCGTCAGCAAGCTGTTCTATGCTGAGTATGACCAGGGAAATTGGATTCTCCCACCTCGTAAACGAAAATGGATTCTCACCCTCCATCGCCATAGGCCCGGATGATCGACCGACCATATTCTACACCAATTTTTTGAGGAGCGTATGCTATCTCACCATGGGCGATGTCCCCGAACCGACGACCCCTAGCGAACCGGATTCCTTCGACGTCAGCGGATGCGAGGGAATGGCTTCATTGAGTTGGGAACCACCGGGCAACGATGGGGGCTCTGACATAACCAGTTACGAGATCTACCGCTCCAAGACGCCAGGGGGCGCGAAGTGACCTCATCGCCTCTCTGAAGAGCACCGAACTGAGCTACATGGACAAAGACCTGGAGGATGGGCAGATATTCTATTACAGCGTCTCGGCATCGAATGCCTTGGGGGAAGGGATGGCCTGCCCTGAGCAGTTGACCACCATCTCATCCACGACATGGTGCCCTCCAGGCAAGGTCGAACTGAGCCTATCGAAAGAGGATTTTGAATATGGGGTCCAATATTGGCTCCATTGGTCCATGCCTGACGATGGGGGGAGCCCCATCAAAGGGTTCAAGATATTCGGGTCGATGTCCGGTTCCGAGCCAAGGCTTTGGATGGTGGTGGACCCATCAGTCACGGAATTATTGGCCCTCGACTTGACCGGGATCGAAAATCCAGAGGATTGGGGGTGGCCGGTATTTTATTGGGTGGTGGCCTTCAACGATGTAGGGCAAAGCCAGATGCAATCGGGAACCCGTACAGGTCCCGCCAGACCAGGTATCAACGGATTATGTGTTGATAGGGGCGATACTGGGATCGGCCGCACTGATAGCCGCCTTGGCCATCTTCCTCGTCAAACGACGAAATCGAAGAATCAAGTAAACAAAGACCCTTGCAGGCACCTGGTCCCTCACCCGATGATGGAGCGATCGGACCTGGCCTTGGCCCCATCGAGTGGTCATTTAAGGCACACTGGCATCGGATATCTGGCCTGAATATTTTCATGTGATCGTGATGGAAATGGCCCAAGCTGGACCCAATTGCGGCATAGAAATGCTGAATTTCACATCTGGAAAAATAGGGTTGCCTTCACCTCGACCTCGATGTAATCGATCCTGAATCATCAGGTCTTGGCTCTCTACAAGACCCATGGTGATACACAGATCGAGGAATAAATGAGATTAATATAGGATGTCAGCAAGGTTGCGATTCTCAATGGAACTTGTTTCACTGAATACAATGAACCGCAAAAAAAAGAAATGGAAGTTTACCATGGGATAGTAAATAGATGCATGGAGCGATGGAAGATTGAAAGGGACATCATTGAGACTGTAACGAACCGTTCTTCCTGTCGACGACCGGAAACCTCACCATCCCGTCCTGGATCGATAACATTTACTGTCAATCGATGACCTCCTGTGGCTCAGAACCGGCCAAGGTACACCTCGGTGTCGTAGACGAAGCGCACCACACCGTCCCTCTGGTGCCTCTGGAAGATGTCGGTCAGGTCCGCCACGATCTCGTCGTACCCTGGCTGACCCGGGTCGGGGGCGTAGGAGGAGGAGACCAACCTACCGATGGCCCCCTCGAGGTCCAGCTGTTGGTAGTTCGGGAGAGTGAACCGTTCCACCGGTCCAGGGGAGAAGAAGGAGGCGATCTCGTCCTTGCCCGCCGCCATCCGGTCCATGGGGCCGTGCCGTTGGCAGTGCTTGTCCAGCAATCCCTCGTATTCGGTCATGAATCCATCGGCGGAGTTCTGCCTCTCGTTCCACACAATGGCCACGCTACCGCCCTCTTTGAGTATGCGCCTGAACTCGACCCGGGTCGGACCGGGCTCGAACCAATGGAAGGCCTGGCCCACGACGATCAGGTCGACCGAGCGACCGGGGAGGGTGGTCGCCTCCGCCCGTCCATCGACGCTAACGAACCGGTCCTGTCCTCGGAACCTCCTCTCCGCCATGGCCCTCATGGGGGCGTTAGGTTCCACGCCGAAGACCTTGTGCCCAGACCCGACGAAGATCTCGGCCAGGAGACCGGTGCCGCTACCGATGTCTGCGACCACATGGCATGGCTCTAAGGCCCCTCGGGCGGACAGCTCGCCCACCAGTTCCATCGGGTAGCCCGGGCGGTACCGGGCGTAGGCCTCGGCCTTGCTGGCGAAGCGTTCGGTGGGGCGGTAGACGGCTCGTTCGGACATCCTTCCGGTCATCCATCGGGGGATAGTTCAATGTGATGGTGCCAGGGGCGTGTCACGGACATGAAAAACGATATGGGGGATGTCGATTGACCGTTCTCACCCATTTATCATCGCGTACCCCCGAACAGCAGGCAGCATGGCCAGCGCGATGATCGCCACCCCTAGTGATGCCATGGTGACCTGGAGGGAGCAGGGGGTGCCTTCGGGGGAGCCAATGTAGGCGACCTCCACCACGATCCATTAAGATGAGGATGATGTCTGTAGCCAGAGTTAGCGATCAAGACCGGTTTCATCTGGGAACAAAAGGCCACCCTCGGATTTTGGGTCCCTTATTCCGCGGGCTTTCTTGTTGTCCATCACAACTTCCTTTTTGAGCTCTTGTGCGAAGGATCTGTATAGAAGAAAATTATCGCCTTCCTCCTCTGCCAACTTGACCATCTTCCCGCCATTTAGATAGACCAATAAACAGGTAAAAGGAAACTCCCGCCCCAGTGGTCCTCCGGCCTTCCCATACAAACGTTTCATCTTCACCTCCGCCTCGACGCTGTTTATATCGGAGCACCTAAAGGCCTTACTAAAAAATTTTGGCAGGAGGGGATTCCTAGAGATCAGGGTGTGGTCCTCGATATAGATATTTACACCGCCTATATGGTACATTTTGAGCTTCCTTTGATAAAATGTGAAGGAGCAGTGATAAATTTTTGGTCCAGGGGGCCTATTTATGAAGAGCCCCCTGCCTATTCAAAGGAGACCCTATCCAAGGGACTGGCCCATGCCACTCGATATTGGCGACTCGGGAGCCCGGCTAGGACACTATCGATACCCCGACGTTCAAACCCGCCGGGGAGTGAACCCTCGCTCATCCAGATTACTATTTTTTTGTTTTTATTAAAACGATTTTGGTACTTTTGCATCCAAACATTATTTTTCTTATTTTATATAATTATATTAATATATTATATTACGGAGGTAAATTTTACTTCAATAATTTTAGATTAATAATTCACAAAAATAACTTCAATCGCATTTAATATTACTCGTCTTCGAATCGAAGCACCTGTCGAGAGGGCCTATTGATCGCGCCGCTAGGATTCCTTAGGGCCAATCCCAGATGTTTCCTCTCCCACATCCCTGGACCAACGAATCCAACCTCCGTCCCATCTGTTCTATGAGACCGACAACGAGAGCGTTGCCCATGCAGAAGTATCTCCAATTCTCGGGCATCCCTTCCGTCCAGTCGTCATCGAATCCGTTCAGTCTCTCTGCTTCCACAGGTGTCAAGCACACGGTACAAATCATTGTCCGGGTCGACAGGGATGATGTGGCTGATCCGGTTCGGACGCCTGTTGCCCTCGCAGGTAAGCATCGTCCTTGATGGCTCGTCCAACTTGTCCGGGAACGGTATCCCGCCCTCGTTATAATGGTACACATGCCCGTTCTTATGGTAACGGACCTCATCCTTCGCGCCCTTGCAATATCTCCAGGTCTTCCTGAACCCTTCAGTGCCGCGGTCATTCTCATCCCCTATCCATTCAGTGCGGGATGAGGTACCTGTCGTCCACATTCTTCCTCGAAGGACGCTCCTCAATGAGCCCTTCCCAGTGCTCTTATCCCATTTGAAGGTCGGGAGTGACCTTGAGGGTGAATATTCGCCCGTCCCTCATGTAGCCGGCATTTTGGAAACCGAACTCGAAGTCCTTAGTCATCCTCACCAGGTCTGGCCAGAGGCATATCGATGAGCCGTTTGCCCGGATGGCGGCCTTGCAAGGGAACTCGGGTGCGAAGAAACCATGACGTGGGTATTATCTCTCATCGGAATGGCCAGAATAGAGCTTGTCAATGTTTTTTTGACAAGGGTCGCGAAGATGAACGTCCTTCTTCTCTTCTGTGGGTATCCATAGTCAGAGGCGTTGATGACCCTCCACTCGGCGACATACCCAAGGTTGTTCAGGCAGGACAGGATAATCCCGAAGTCCCTCCCGCGCTGCTTGGCCGGGGACTTAATGAGCCTGTCCACATTCTCGAGGAGGACAAAAGGGATTGGCGTCCCCCTTGCGATATTATCGGTCAGGATGCGCTCAGATGTGCCACCAGAGAACACCTTTCTTGCCCTCGATCCCATGTGCGTTCGAGGTGGCGACAGAGTAATCCTGGCAGGGAAACCCGCCCACAAGGAGGGTGGCTGTACGGGATGTCATCTGCTGCTCGACCTTCGAGATGTCCTCGTTCGACACAGATGTCCCAGTGGCCCGAAATGCCTCTCATAGCATTCGAAGGCCCATTGCCTTTTCTTGCCAGGTTCCCATTGGTCGGCCCAGATGACCTCCCATCCGCTCCGGCTGAGACCGAGGTGGAACCCGCCGACCCCTGCGAAGAGCTCGATCGCCGTCAGTTGCATTTCAGGACAGTGAATGGGCAACACCACTCAATAACATTGTTGTTGAGTCAGTGTAAGTGGCTAATCAAAGTGTCAGATTGCAGTTGGTGATACCTGCTATACAAAATTCCCTTCCTCTTCGAGTTCGATGAGGTAGGGCTGACAGCCATTTGGCAAGGTCCTGCTGCTTGGGGGTGCACACAGTGCCCCTGCGTCATTATCAAGCCTTGCATCATGGAATAGAGCGGGACTAGATCGATGTCCCTACCGTCGATCGCGGATGAACCTGAATTCCATGCTCTATGATGAAGGTAGCGGTCTCATAGGGTATCCGGATGCAGGTGAGGAAGGTGTTGACCCTACCGATCCTGGGTTTGCCACCATATCTTCCCTTTCGAAGCTGGCCTTGCCTTCGACGGCTGGTACTTGACGTCCTCGTTCCACCCTAACAAATCGATGAATCTGAGCAATTTCTCAACGCTGCCAAGGGTGACCTCGCTGCCAACCGTATCGTCCAACTCCTTGATGCAATCCAAGATTCCTTGATTCGGCCGATACCTAAGATGACCATCATCATCGGAGCGATGGTCGATTAAGAAGGCGCTTCGGTATATGAGGAGGAGAACAGCATGGAACGCATCGTAATCCACTAGGGCGATATTGGTCAAGTCACTCCAAACATCAATGAAACTAGCGTTCTTGGGCACACTTCCCGATACTTCCACGACAGGTCGCATGTCGTTGGCATTCTTGACCTTGCCATTACTCCCGGGGATTGCCTCCTTGCCGGGCTTAACGAAGTACACCAAGGAACCATCAGAACATGGTTCGAGGTGGATTCTTATTGGGTCAGATAGGGTCCCCCCTGCCCAATTGGTCGCTTCCTCGATGAGGCGCCTCCTCTTATTCCGCACCTCCGTTGGAACCCCCGGAACGTAATTCGTTCTCAAAATGTCATTCCATCTAGCAACATCCCACCCCATGAGATTACGCCACGTCGTTTGGGTCGATGTCCATTATTACCATAACAATTCCCAAACCTTACAAATAGATTACCCGTTGGTAATCAATTGGTAATAATTGGTATCATCTCAATCAATGGTATCGACCGTATGTGGGAGCTTCTTTCGTTCATGCAGGGAAGAGTGCGTAGGGTTGTATTGGAATCCCTCGAAAAAGGACCAAGAACTCCTTCGAGCATAGCAGAGACATCCACAGAGCATCTATCTCATGTCTCTCGGGCGTTAAAGGAGCTGGAAGAGAATGGATTAGTGGATTGTATGACCCCTAAACAATCGAAGAACAGAATATATCAAATAACTGAGAAGGGTCGGGAAATTATCCGAGAACTCCATAAAATGAGATGATTATGGGGCTCTACGCATCGCATAACCACTCTTGGCCAAAGTAGATTCTATCAATTTGGCACAACCATCAGGATTAGATTTTATTTCGTGCTCCCAGCAAATCACTACCTTCCATCCAGCCTCCTCGAGTTGCGCAATCTTTCTCCTATCCCTCTCGATATTCCTGTTCGAATTTTTCATTCCAGAAGGTGGTATTCGTGCTTGGCAATGGAAGGTCACATTTCGGCATCTATGCCAGAAGCACCCGTTTACGAAAATCGCCACCTTGTATTTTGGATACGCGATATCTGGGCGTCCCGGTATTGTTTTTAGATGTAGCCTATACCCACATAATCCTGCTTTTCTCAAATACTTCCTAAGAACTAATATCGACCTTGGTGTCCTTACCCTTGTTCGCCTTCATCACATTAGTGACAGAAGGCGTACTCGCCGGTGGACTCCTAGTGTCAATTTATTCTAGGCATTCAAAATTACTTCATGCGTCTATTCACCAAATATTTTACTGATTAAAGTAGTCGATAAAGAACAATTGTGGATTCGTACGGGATTGCACCTTGAACCTTCCTTCTTATTAATAATTTCACCTGGCGAACTTGATTGTGCGGGGGGAGGCCTTTGTACCCAAGCGTTGCCAGCATCTCGTTAACGATAGTCAATCAAGGGGTTTTTGGCATAAACCATTTATTATATTTTTTTTAATTTTATTTCATTAATCAATAAATTGATGCCCGAAAAAACTTCGTCGAATTGTATTCATAACAAAATGATAATGAATATCCATAATGAAATATCTTAAAGCATTGCTGGCAGGCATTGTTGTGGTGACATACATTGTATCCATGTGTGTATCAATAGATATTATAAAAGCCAATTGGTGCGGTTATTGATACATATTTAACTGACTTCTAATTAATTAGATATGTGATCGTCAGAACACATTAGAAATAGGTAACTTGCCCAAAATGACCAGGACCACAAGACTGTAATGGGTAAAAATTCCATCGAAATTAAAAGTATATTTCATCGCATTATTCAGATGGAAATTTTTTCCTTATCTGAGTTACTTTATTTTTTACAAAAAATATTATTTTCATTCCTCTGTAATTCATAGCCTGCCACAGTCAATGAGTCCGATTTTTCCCGCTTTGGAAATATTCTTTTTCTAATGAACCGCTGATTGTTTTTTGTTGTTTTTCGGTTAAAGGTATCGAGTAGAGTAGTCAGCTATGTCAATATGGAAACCTAAATTGCCTCAGAAGGTTGCCTTTTTTCATTAATATCTATTGAACCACTATCTTTAATGATGGTATTTTTCCAATTGGTATCATTTGTTGGGTTGAATCAGTGCGTATGATAACTCCAGCCATGAGTCCATCATATTGAATACTTGTCCAACTTTATTAAAAGCTGGTGTAAGGCTGTACACGCAAGATGGTCCAATTGAATTTATCGGGTAGTTGAGCCTGGGGAATGTCTTGCGTTATTGGAAGATTAAATAGGATATGATGAGAGTAGAAATCGTCATGAATTCTAGAATCAGTAGACAAGTCAGTATCTTAATATCATTATTAACATCCAGATAATCTTGTATGGTATTATTTTAATTTATTTCTTTTGAGATAAACCGCTAAACTTCTCCATGTGATTGACATTGCAGAATGTTTTAGCCAAGTGTCATATTGAAATACTGTTACTAAGTCATCGTGGAAGAGGTATAAAAATATTCTCAGCAAATTGCTTTTCATCATTAGACAGCAATTGTTCACATTTGTCGCATAACAATTTTTTTTTAATGCCGTCTTGTCTTCTCAAATTTGGTCCCTCATAATATCTAATATATCCAGTTGCACTTGTTTCTTTGATCCATTTGGTAATAAATCTGGAATAATATTGACTATATTTTTTTAACTCTGATTTTTGACCACATAAAGCACAAATTTCCATAATTTCAATGTTAATTTATTATTATATATATTAAGTGATTGTAATAATTCTAAGAAATTGGACCCACCATTTGTAACCAATATGAGGGGTTATTTCAACATTAATCCCTCTTCATTTTTTAAATGCAGAATCATCAAGAAAATCGATGATGTTGCCGATGCCGGCCAAGCTATTGAAGGCGAAATTTGATGTTCCAACAACAATATCGGTCACTATGACTTGAATCCTACATTTCAGGAAATCGAGCAATAGAGTTGGAAAATTAAACTAAGAAGGAAACGTGGAATCATTGGATGACGCCACTGATGTAGTAGTAGAGGCGCTAATAAGTGCCACAATAATCCCACCATTCCTTATAGTGATAAAATCGGTAAATGAGGTTGGATTTTGGATGGCGACGATTTTTGAGTTGGTTTTGATCATTGGTGGGGCGATAGTAGCGGCCAACGCCTTCATCCAATCAACAAACGGCATAGGATTTGGTATTGTTACCGCTATCCTTGGCTTGGTTTCATTGTTCGCTTCAATTGAGGATCTTATCTATCTCCTGGTAATAGCTGTTGTAATCGATGTTATTGCAGTTATCATCCATTTTTTATTTAGATAATAATTTAAGGAGCAGCTCTCAAAATAATCGAGGATCGTCTATAATATAATTATAGTCAATCGATTTAATATCTGATGCTCGGACAATGATCTTACCCTTGACCGGAAATTTAATCAACTCTATTTTTAAATTATAATCTCCACTTCCAAACGAAAGATTTCCATCATTCTTAAACCACCCAGCCAGTCTTCTTCGCTCAAATGCTTCAGGATGTATTAGATTTCCTTCTGAGCAAGTATCATTTTTAAGATAATGATGAAATGGTTTTTTCGGGAATGGTTTCCTGATTATCGATTGTCATCCAAATATCTACGTCCCTTGCAGTCATCTTTCCATTATTCGTCAGTTGAAACTCCCAATCAATATGATTTTTTGTTGCCCCTGTTACGACATAGGGCAATATATCAATATTCAATTTTGGGCGTTTAAAAAGCCATGATACATAATCTAGACCCCAATCTCTTACCAGATGTCTCCAAACAATTGGGACACTCCAGCGTCGTAGTCACGGAGACGTTCTACGCCGCCACGGAAGCCTATGACTCCGGTCGTAGATTGGAGGAGGCGTGGATGCAAAAGGCCGAAATGACCGATAGATGTCGAAAAATCACAAAAAGACGAGGACACGAAAAGGTCAAAAACCGTTTTGATAAAACCAGAAAGAATATATGTCTGGATACGCGTAAAGGTGCTCCCGCCGGGATTTGAACCCGGGTCGTTGACTCGAAAGGCCAACATGATTGGCCGGACTACACTACGGGAGCGTTGGGCGAGCATATTGGCCGATGATACTTAAACATAGCGTGCCGGACGATGCTCGACCTCATCGACCTCTAATATCATGGCCAGCCTGTCCCGTCCCTTAATAAACAGCAGCCCCAACCCCATCGCCCCAGCGCTGAGCAGGAATTATATACTCCTTTGTTTTATGACGAACCAACCATCCGGAGGCTTTGTTTGAACCAGTACGTGGAGGATTCGCAGGGCGAAGAGGTCATAAAACTGCGCTATCCCAACAGGAAGGAAGGGGAGATATTCGGCATAGCTGACCAGCTGCTCGGCGGTTCCCGCATCAAGGTCATGTGCGCCGACGGCAAGGCCCGCATGGGCCGCATCTCCGGCAAGATCCGCAAGCGCATGTGGATCCGCGAGGGCGACCTGGTCATCGTCACCCCCTGGGAGTTCCAGGACGACAAGTGCGAGATCTCCCACCGTTACACCAAGACCGAGGCCTCCATCCTGGCCCGCAAGCGCGTCCTGCCCAAGGCCTTCGAGAACATGTTCTGAGGTAGGAGGGCTCACATGGCCCGACCAGATAAGGACCTAGCCCAACTGGAGCACCAGGTCGAAGGACTACGCCTGCGACGCTCCGAGAACGCCCAGGACGACGCCCGCAAGGTCCTGGACGAGGTGTTCGACCGGCGCACCATGATGGCCATCTACAAGTTCATGAAGGCCGGCGTCATCGACACCGTCGACTTCCCCATCTCCACCGGCAAGGAAGGCAACGTCTTCCGCGTCACCGACCCGGAGGGCGACCTCATCGCCATGAAGATCTATCGCGTCTCCAATTCCACGTTCCACAACATCGCCAAGTACATCGAGGGCGACCCGCGCTTCAGGGGGATGCAGGGCTCGCACTTCAAGATGATAATGGCCTGGGCCACCAAGGAGTTCAAGAACCTCACCCGGCTCAAGGAGGCCGGGCGTGCGCGTGCCCGAGGCCCTCGACTTCCACCAGAACATACTGCTCATGGAATACCTCGGGGATGCGGAGATGCCCGCCCCCCAGATCAGGAACGTGCAGCTGGAGCACCCGGAGGTGGTCTATCGGGAGATACTCAAGTTCATGAGGCGGGCCTATCAGAAGGCCCACCTGGTGCACGCCGACCTGAGCGAGTACAACATCCTCTGGTTCGAGGAGAAGCCCTGGATCATCGACTGCGGCCAGGCCATGGTGGTGGACCATCCGAACCACATGGACTTCCTGCGCCGGGACGTGGTCAACATCAACCGCTATTTCCGCTCGCTCGACGTAAAGATAAAGAGCGAGGAGGAAATCCTCCGTCTCATCGTAGGTGTGAAGAAATGAAGGCGGTTCGCATCCCCCAGGAACGGGTCGGGGTACTCATCGGCAGGGACGGGGCGACCAAGGCCTACATCGAGCGCCGGGCCAAGGTCCGGCTCATCGTCGACAAGGAGGGCGAGGTGACCGTCGACGAGTCCAAGATGGAGGACCCGGTGATGCAGCTCAAGATCGTCGACGTGATCAAGGCCATCGGTAGAGGGTTCTCCCCTCATCACGCCTATCGCCTCTTCGACGACGACGAGTACCTGGAGATCATCGACATCGACGCGTACGTCGGCAAGAAGGGCGAGCATCTGATGCGCGTGCGCGCCCGTCTCATCGGCTCCGGCGGCAAGACCCGCCACCTCATCGAGGACCTCACCGGGGCGAACATGTCCGTCTACGGCGACACCGTCGGCCTCATCGGCAACTCGGTGCAGCTGCCCATCGCCCGGAACGCCGTGGACATGCTGTTGCGCGGCAGCGAGCACTCCACCGTGTACCGCTACCTGGAGAGGAGCCGGGCCGGGCTCAAGATCGCGGAGATGGGCTTCGAGTGAACGTCATGGCCTCTCTGTCCCTCTCACTGGTCCATTCCATTGACTTTTAAAGGTCGGACCGTCCACACCTTTATCTAGGGAGAGTGGTGTCAGCGCCTGCCGTCCCAACGGTGGTATCGAAGGACGGAGCCAAGGTGAGAGAGATGCTTATCGACGAATCAATTCTAACGAGGGCGGAGAAGGCCGCCCAATGGGACCTGTGCGACCATTGCCTGGGGCGGGTCTTCGCCCACGTATCGACCGGCATGAGCAACGCCCAGCGCGGTGTTGAGGTCCGGTCCGCCATGAACGCCGCCCGTTCCGAGCGCGGCGACGCCCCTTACGTCCATTCCTCCAGCTGCTACATCTGCGAGGACGTCTTCGACAACGTGGAGCGCTTCGCGCAGGCGGCGGTCGAGGCCCTGTCCAAGGTGGAGCACAACAACTTCCTGGTCGGCACGCGCGTCGACCCGTGCATCAGCGAGCGCGAGGAGCAGGTGTGGTCGGAGACCGGCAAGGAGACGGTGGAGCCGATCAAGGCCGAGCTGAACCAGGAGATAGGCAAGCGCGTCGAGGCGCTGCTCTCCAAGCCGGTGGAGTTCAAGTCGCCCGAGGTCGTGGCCTTGATCGACACCCGCTTCGCCCACGTGGAGCTGGACGTCGCCCCGCTGTTCATCTACGGCCGCTACAACAAGTACTCGCGCGAGCTGCCGCAGACCATATGGCCATGCAGGCAGTGCCGGGGCAAGGGCTGCCCGCGCTGCGAGGGCACCGGCAAGATGTACCAGTCCAGCGTGCAGGAGGTCATCGGCCTCCCGGCGCTGGAGATGGCCCAAGGGCACGAGCACTTCCTGCACGGCATGGGCCGGGAGGACATCGACGCCCGCATGCTCGGCACCGGCCGCCCGTTCGTGCTCGAGGTCTCCGAGCCGAAGAGGCGCAACATCGACCTCGAGGCGCTCCGGGAGCGCATCAACTCGGAGGCGAACGGGCTCGTCGCCGTCTCCGCCCTCCGCCCGTCATCGCGCCAGGAGGTCCGCGCCATCAAGGACGCCGCCCCAGACAAGGCATACCGGGTCGTGGTGGCGCATCACGGCAAAGTTAATAAGGACAAAGTAATTGAGGTTCTCCGCGAGTTCAATCGCACCTGCATTAGCCAGCAGACTCCAAACCGGGTGAAGCACCGCCGGGCGGACCTGGAGAGGGACAAGATGATCGTCATGGCCGAGCTTGAGGAGTTCGGTCAGGATGACATGACCATCTTCCTCCGCACCCAATCGGGCACCTATGTGAAGGAGTTCGTGCACGGGGACGATGGCCGAACCAGGCCCTCCCTGGCCGAACTGCTCTCCACACCGTTGGAAGTGCTGGCTCTGGACGTGGTTGAGATCAACGACATCATCGAGGTATAGATATGGTAAGACCATCACACGGTTTGAGGCGCAGGGGCAGACAGATATTGAGGAGGAGCCCCCGCAACCGCGGCCTGTCCCCCATCACGCACGAGTTCCAGGTGTTCGAGGCCGGAGAGAAGGCCCACATCTTCATCGACCCCAGTGTCCACAAGGGCGCCCCCCACCTCCGCTTCCACGGCAAGACCGGGACGGTCGTCGGGCAGAAGGGCCGGGCCTTCGTGCTGGAAGTGAAGGACGGCAACAAGATCAAGATCGTCGTGGCCCGTCCGGACCACCTGCGCAAGGTCAACCCGTAAGGTGCTTCGATGAGCTCAGACCACTATGTCACCTTGGCCGAGGTCAAGGAGATGCTGGACGCCGAGGCGGCGGACCATGAGCTGACCCCAGAGCAGAGGTACGCCCTGGACCAGGTCAACAAGAACGTCAAGGTCAGCGCCTCCAACGCCCAGAAGCTGGTCAAGGAGCTGCGCGAGCTTCCGTTCGTCTCCGAGGCCCAGGCCGTCAAGGTCGCCGACATCATGCCCACCCACGTCGACGACGTCCGGGTGATGTTCGCCAAGGAGCGCTCCACGGTGGACAAGAAACAACTAGAGCAGATTATTAAATTGGTCGAGAAATATCTGTAGGCGTTGGTGTTAAGTTGGAAGACTACGCGCACGTTCTCGACTATCTCCCACAGGGACTGTCCTCGGAGAAGAACTTCCGCCGCGAGCCAGTGGCCTACGCCCTGGGCAGCATGGAGTTCAAGCTCTTCGAGCTGGTGCCCAAGCCCGACGCCATCATCACCATCGGCGAGCGGGTGTACATCGGGAAGGAGGCGGAGAAGCGCGACAAGATCATCCACGTGAAACGCCGAGTTTCGTTCACCGAGCTCACCGCCGCGGCGCAGGCGGAGATGCCCTACGTCATCGCCGAGATCGTGAAGCTGGAGGAGCCGCGCTTCGTGCGCTTCTTCAACGACTCCCAGCCGATAACGATACGGCAGCACATGCTCGAGCTCCTGCCCGGCCTGGGCAAGAAGACCATGATGGCCATCCTCGACGAGAGGAAGAAGGGCCCCTTCAAGGACTTCGCCGACATCGCCACCCGCGTGCCGTCGCTGAAGCACCCGGAGAAGGTGGTCGTGAACCGGATCCAGATCGAGCTGAGCGACCCGCACCAGAAGTATCACATCTTCGTCTCCAGGTAAGGGCATGCGCCCCGCCGAGATCAAGTCTGTTCTGAACGAGCTGCAACTAGTCCCTACCAAGGGCAAGGGCCAGAACTTCCTCACCGACGACGACGTCGCGCGGCGTGAGGTGGACTTCCTTGGGATCGAACCGGGCGATACCGTCCTGGAGGTCGGTCCCGGCCTGGGCGTCTTGACCCGTTTCCTGGTGGAGAGGGCGGACCATGTCGATCACCATCGAGCTGGACCACCGACTGGCCGCTTTCATCCAGGAGCGTTATGGCGACGAAGGTGGAGATGGTGCAGGGCGATGCGCTCGAGGTCGAACTTCCCAGTTTCGACCGGTTCATCTCCAACGTCCCTTACAGCATATCCTCGCCCCTCATCTTCCGCCTGCTGGAGCACGAGTTCAAGAGCGCCATCATCATGGTGCAGAAGGAGTTCGCTGACAGAATGGTGGCAGCGCCTGACTCCGACGACTATTCCAGACTGACGGTCAGCGTCTACTATCGTGCCAAGTGCGAACGCCTGGAGCAGGTGCCGCGCAACAAGTTCTGGCCGGAGCCGGAGGTCGACTCCACCGTGCTGCGGTTGACGCCCCGGCCACCGCCGTTCCACGTGCACGACGAGGAGCTGTTCTTCCGCCTGGTGGAGATGTTGTTCGGGCAGCGCAGCAAGAAGATCGGCACGGTGCTGAAGCAGAGCGGCTTCTCAGGCCTGAGCAACTGGCCGGCCTACCCTTCCTGCACGACCGGGTGGAGGCGCTCGCCCCGGAACAGATCGGGCACTTGGCCAACCTATTGTTTGGGAAAAGAAGAGTCGGGTACCGCCCGTGAGGACGGCACCGTTGATGTATGGAATCGATTGGATCAGCCAGTGATCGCGTTGACGTTCGTGCCCGTCAAGGTCATCTCATATCGACATCCCTCCGCCTGATGATCATGGACTTCAGCAGTATGCCCTTGTAAAGATACATGTCCATGGTGCCAGTGGTCCCGTACTCGTCAGTGAACGATACCTCGATAGTGCTTGGCGCTCTTGGTACCCCACTTCGGTGCTGATACGGACGGCGTGCCCTTATCGACCACGTTATAACCGTCTGGAGGATCGTCTATATCCAATCCGTACCACCATAGGTCTGTATCGTTGGTGATGGTCTCTTCGTCATACTCGGTGGGAACCCTATCCATGGTAGTGGTCGTGTTGATCGTGATCGTCGTCGCAGTGATCTCCTTGTAGGTCTGTTTCATCACCATCTCCCCATGAACATGTCCGTGGTATACTCGATGATAGTCCCCGCTCTGCGGCTCCCATGAGGTAATGGCCCCTCCATTACCACCGTCCCCGCCATCGTCCCCGTCATCGCTGTTGAGCATGCCAGTGCCCAGCACGATGGCCGCTATGACCACCACGGCCACCACCGCCACGATGGCGACGATCATCCACGTCTTCTTGGTAGGACCGGGCTTCGCGGCCGGTGCCGATGGAGCGGCCGGTGCTGCTTCAGGCGCCGGTGTCGCAACTTCCTCTGGTTTTGATTGTTCCATTCAAATTTACCCCCATTTCTGCTCGTTAGATTATTACGATTGGTAAAAAATGAACCAATTGAGGAATATAATGATATCGTAGCTCATCAGAATCAGAGGGGGGCTGCGGGAGCGAATATGAAAAGAGGACGGTTTGTGGCATCTGTTCAAATGACCTGGTCGGAGACCGAGCAAGGCTCACTTCTCCGGACCGCCGGTCCTGAGCTCGATCTCCTGACCTCTCTTGATCAGGTAATACGCCCCAGCGATGGCGATGATGACGCCGCCGAGCGCCGCCACGTACTCCGCCCCGTACTTGTTCACGTCCAGGACGATTATCTCCCGCACGATGGCGGTTATGCCGACCAGGAGCACCACCTCCACCCGGATCTTGTGGTCGATGGAGTAGGAGAACACCGTCTCCACCAGCTCCAGGCAGATGATGATGAGGAGGATGGCCCCGATGAAGTCCAGGACCACGCCCTTATCGAGCTCGTTAACGTCCGTTTCCTTGACCAGGTCGAAGAACCCGATGGTATCGATGACCGTGAGGTAAATGGCCACGGCGAGCAGCAGGAGCACGATGATGAAGCCGATTATGGACGTGGTGCGCTCCAACAGCTGCCTCGAGGTTACCATCGTCGGGGGAATGTATGCCCGCCAGATAATGGTTTTCCTCGTGGAGGCCAGGTCAAAAAATCATTATATGCTACATGCTATCACCCCTCATCTGCGGGGCGGGCACTGCGCCGTCCGCCGCGAACGGTGGCTGGTCTATTGGCTGTCTGGAACCCCAAGGTCGAGTTCATGCCCCAGCAGGAGCTGGATGAGCTGCAACTGAAACTGCTGAAGACGATGGTCTACCGGCTCTACAACTTCTCGCCTTTCTACAAGGAGAGGATGAAGGCCGCCAACGTCACCCCGGACGACATCAACACCCTGGCCGACGTCACCAAGCTGCCCTTCATGACCAAGAAGGACCTGCGCGAGTACTATCCGGACCGTCTGTTCACCGTGCCGCGCCGGGAGATCGTGCGCTACCACGCCTCCTCCGGGACGACCGGCAAGCCCACCATCGTGGCCTACACCCGCTCGGACATCGAGATGTGGTCGGAGTCGCTGGCCCGCGCCCTGAGCTCCATCGGACTGGGGCCGGACGACGTGGTGCAGGTGGCCAACACCTACGGGCTCTTCACCGGCGGGCTGGGCTTCCATTACGCCGCGGAGAAGATCGGTGCGGCGGTCGTTCCGGCCAGCACCGGCAACACCGAGCGGCAGATCCAGATGATCCAGGACCTCGGCGTCACGGCCATGGCGGCGACGCCTTCGTACATGATGTACCTGGGCGAGGTGGCGGACAAGATGGGCGTCAGCATCAAGGACACCACCTTGAAGTACGGTCTGCTCGGCGCGGAGCCGTGGTCCGACAAGATGCGCGACCGCATCCAGGAGTGGTTCGGGGTCACGGGCATCAACTGCTTCGGCGCCTCCGAGCTGGCCGGCCCGCTGTGGTCCGAGTGCGACCACCAGTGCGGCATACACATATGGCGCGACATCTGCCTCTTGGAGATCATCGACCCGGAGACGGGGCAACAGGTCGGTCCGGGCGAGCGCGGCGAGATGGTGCTCACCATGCTGCAGAAGGAGGCGTTCCCGATCGTGCGCTACCGCATGGGCGACATCACCACCATGGAGACGGAGAAGTGCGCCTGCGGCAGGACGCACCCGCGCATCTCGCGCATCACCGGCCGGGTGGACGACATGCTCATCATCCGCGGCATCAACGTCTTCCCGTCCCAGGTGGAGTACTGCCTGCACACCAACCCCGAGGTCGGCAACGAGTTCCAGATACT
Organism: Methanomassiliicoccaceae archaeon; assembly: GCA_963789555.1. Classification (GTDB taxonomy): domain Archaea; phylum Thermoplasmatota; class Thermoplasmata; order Methanomassiliicoccales; family UBA472; genus JACXTP01. The sequence continues at coordinate 79,483 of CAWBKY010000008.1, forward strand.
GGTGGACCGCAAGGGCTACATGGACGAGATGATGGTCAAGGTGGAGCTGAAGCCGGAGGCGTTCACGGACAACATCATCGAGCTGAACGCCTTGCGCGAGAGGATCGGTTCCCGGCTCAAGTCCTCGTTGAACGTGGGGGCCAAGGTGGAGCTGGTGGCCCCAGGCACCCTGCCCCGGTTCGAGGGCAAGGCCAAGCGCGTGGTCGATAGGAGGGATATCTGATGAGCGACCTTTCCAAGTACAAGATCAAGCAGCTGTCCATATTCTCGGAGAACAAGCCCGGGCGCCTGGCGGCGGTCTCCAAGGCCTTCATGGAGGAGAACGTCAACATCCTGGCCTTCAGCATCGCCGAGGGCGCCGGCTACGGCGTCATCCGGGTCGTGGTGGACAAGCCCGAGAAGGGACTGGAGAAGCTGCAGCAGGTGGGCTTCATGGTGCGCTTCACCGACGTCATGGCGGTGGAGATGCAGGACCGGCCGGGCGGGCTTTACGAACTGACCAAGATGCTCTCCGAGGCCGGGGTGAACGTGGAGTACGCCTACGGATATCGCAACAAGCCCTGCGCCGTCCTCATCATCCGCGTGGAGGACGTGGACATGGGCATAGAGAAGGTGCTGGCGCACGGGGCGAAGCTGCTGGACTCGGACCACTTCCAGCTCGATTCGTGCAATAAATGAGCTGACCGGCCTGCTACATGTTAGAATGCTACGGATTAGCATATAACATTTATATCAATTAAGGCCATCCCCGAGGTATCGGATTTAGGGGGATAAACATGGAAGTTTTAGGGATACCTGACCCGTGGGTCTGGGGGGGATACATCCTCGCCATCGGTCTTACGGCTGCTTGCATCGTGTGGGGCATTCTGAAGTGGAACAAGGACGAGGATTGAGATGGTCGATGCCGCATATTTCTGGGTCGCCACCATCGTCTTCGTGGGCATCACCATATACCTGTCCTATCTGGGATACAAGAAGACCAAGGAGGGGGACTACTTCCTCCTCGCCGGGAGGAACGTCCATCCCGTCATCTTAGGACTATCGTACGGTGCCACATTCATCAGCACCGCCGCCATCGTCGGCTTCGGCGGCGTGGCCGCGACCTTCGGCATGGGCATCATCTGGTTGGTGGTGCTCAATGTCGGTGTCGGCGTCCTTCTCGCCTTCATCATCTTCGGGCACCGTGTGCGCAAGATCGGGTTGCGGCTCTCCGCGGTCACCTTCCCTGACCTCATGGGGAAGATCTACAAGTCGCCGTTCCTGCGCTACTCCATGGCCATCGTGATCTTGGTGGGGATGCCGCTCTACTCGGCGGCGGTCCTCATCGGAGGGGCGCGGTTCGTGGAGACCACCCTGGACGTGAACTTCGACTACGCCCTGATAGCGCTATGCCTCATCGTCGCGCTCTACGTGGCCTTCGGAGGCATGCTGGCGGTCATGTACGCCGACGCCTTCCAGGCGCTGGTCATGATCATCGGCATGACCGCCATCCTGTTCATCACCTATGGGCTGTTGGGAGGGGTGGGGGATGCGAACTCCGCCCTCACCGACCTCGCCACCGACCCAGGCGTGCCATCGAGCCTGGCGGCTCAAGGGCATGACCGGCTGGACCAGCTTCCCCGAGCTGCTCTCGCAGAACTGGTACTTCATGGTCACCACCATCATCATGGGCGTGGGCATAGGCGTGCTGGCGCAGCCCCAGCTGGTGGTGCGCTTCATGTGCGCCAAGGACTCCAAGCGCCTCAACCGCGCCATCCCGATCGGCGGCATATTCATCCTGCTCACCACCGGCGTGGCCTACACCGTGGGCGCACTGTCCAACGTGTACTTCTGGGAGGAGGAGGGGCAGCTGTCCCGACAGATCGCCGGCAACACCGACGCCATCATGCCCCTGTACATCAACAGCTCCATGCCCGACCTGGTCATCGTGTTCTTCATGCTCACCCTGCTGGCGGCGGCCATGTCCACGCTGAGCTCGTTGATGCACGCGCTGGCCTCGGCCGCCGGGACGGACCTTTACTGCGGGCTGAGCAAGTCCAAGCTCATGCCCACCAAGTACCGTTCCTGCGACGACAAGCAGACCTGCTCCCTGAAGGTGAACCGGATAGCTGTGGCGGCCATGATCGTCGTCACCTTGGTCGTGGCGTTCTACATGCCCAACGACATCATCGCCGTGGCCACCTCCATGTTCATGGGGCTGTGCGCCTCCGCGCTGCTGCCGCTGTTCGCCGCTGGCATATTCATGAAGCGGCCCTCCGCGCTCGGCGCCAAGCTCAGCCTGATCGTCGGCACGGTGGTGTGGTTCCTCTGGGGCATGTTCGTCTACACCAAGTACTCGGTGGTGTTCAACGTCTGCGAGCCGTTGTTCGGCAAGATCACCCTGGGCCAGGAGCCTTGGATATGGATCGACCCGCTGTTCATCGCCATGCCCTTGGCCATAATCGCGCTGGTCATCGGCATACTTGATCGACCCGGCCAGGAAGAAGGCGCCGGAGACGGCCCCGCGCGGCCTAGGTGCGAACGGACATGGTGAACACAGAGATATTCTGGGCCTGCACCATAGCCTATCTAGGGATAACCCTGGTACTGGCCTACGTCGCATACAAGAAGACCAAGATGGGGGAGGAGTTCCTCCTCGCCGGGAGGAACGTCCCCTCCTGGATCATCGGGCTGTCCTACGGGTCGACGTTCATCAGCACCTCGGCCATCGTGGGCTTCGGGGGCGTGGCCGGCGTCTACGGCATGAGCATCATCTGGCTGACGGTGCTCTGCGTCGGCGTGGGCATCATGGTGGCCTTCCTGCTCTACGGTCACAGGATACGTCGCATCGGCCAGTCGCTGAGCGCGCTCACCTTCCCGGACTTCATAGGGAAGCGGTTCAACTCGCCCTTCCTGCAGTACTCGTCCGCACTGATCATCGTCATGGCGATGCCGCTCTACGCGGCGGCGGTGCTCATCGGCGGGGCACGCTTCATCGAGACCACCCTGAACCTCGATTACGACACGGCTTTGCTGGGCTTCGCCATCATCACCGCCGTCTACGTCATATTCGGCGGACTGTTGGCGGTGCTCTACACCGACGCTTTCCAGGGCGGCATCATGATGTTCGGCCTGACCGCCATCCTGGTCATCACCTTCTATATCCTTGGCGGCGTCAATGAGGCGAACAACGCCCTCACGAACCTGGCCACGGACCCAGGGGTGCCATCGAGCCTGGCGGCCCAAGGCATGACGGGCTGGACCAGCTTCCCCGAGCTCCTGTCGCAGAACTGGTGGTTCATGGTGACCACCATCATCATGGGCGTGGGCATCGGCGTGCTGGCGCAGCCCCAGCTGACCGTGCGCTTCATGACCGCCAAGAACAGGAAGGGCCTTGAACCGGGCGGTGCCGATCGGCGCCATCTTCATCTTCCTCTCCACCATGGTGGCCTTCACCGTGGGGGCGCTGTCCAACGTGTACTTCTGGGACGAGGAGGGCAAGCTGTCCATACAGGCGGCGGGGAACGTGGACAAGGTCATACCGCATGTACATCAACAGCGCCATGCCGGACACCATCATCGTGCTCTTCATGCTCACGCTGCTGGCGGCGGCGATGTCGACGTTGAGCGCGCTGTTCCACACCATGGGCTCGGCGGCCGGACATGACCTGTGGTGCTACATCTCGCCCTCCCGGCTGATGCCGAAGAGCATGCGCAAGGACGTGATCACCTGCTCGCTTAAGGCGAACCGCATCGGCACCTTCATCATGATCGCCGCCTCCATCGCAGTGGCTTACATGCATGCCCAAGGACATCATCGCCATCGCGACGGCGATGTTCATGGGGCTGTGCGCGGTGGCGTTCCTGCCCATGCTGACCTACGGCATCTTCACCAAGAAGCCGTTCAGCCTGCCGGCGAAGCTCAGCCTGGTGGTCGGAGCGAGCGACTTGGTTCCTCTGGGCCATGTTCGTCTACGAGCGCTATGCCAAGGTCTTCGGGCTGTGCGAGTTGCTCTTCGGGGAGGTCACGCTGTTGCAGGACCCGTTCAAGTGGATCGACCCGCTCTTCATCGGCATACCCTTGTCGGTGGCGGCCCTGATCATCGGCATCTTGATCGTCAGGCAGAGCAAGTCCCGGCAACGGTGGCATCCAGCTAATCCTTTCCTCCCTTTTTCTCTAATCGATGATAGGGTGACCTATGGCGATGGGTAAATGAAGAAGATGATGGGCCGACGTATTGGCGGACCTAGAGCCCTTCCGTCTCCTCGCCCGCGAAGGCCAGCTCTTTGCCGTCCTTCGGCCTCTCCTCGGAGACCATGCCGGTGCTGTAGCGCTTGTCCCACCGCTTGCACAGCCAGCGCTGCAGGGTGTCGATGTCCTCCTTGGTCATGTGCTTGAAGCGGCCCTGCAGCTTGAGGTAGTTCTCCACCGGGAGCATCTCCTTCGGCCGGTAGGTGACGGTGGTCTCGCCGTTCTCGATCTCGTACAGCGACCACATGCCCGTCTCGACCGCCAGACGGGCCAGTTCGTAGGTGACGGCCGGGTCGGTCTTCCAACCGGAGGTGCACGGCGTCATGATGTGCAGGAAACGGAAGCCGCGCATGGCCTTGGCCTTCTCCACCTTCCTGACGAAGTCGTTGGGGTGGGCGATGGACAGCGTGGCCGCGTAGGCGATGTCCTGTCCCGCCACGACGCACATCATGTCCTTCTTGAAGGAGCGCTTGCCCTGCGTCTTCGATGCCCACCGGGGTGGTGGTGGTCCAAGCGCCGAACGGGGTGGAACCGGAGCGCTGCGTGCCGGTGTTCATGTACGCTTCGTTGTCGACGCAGACATAGAGCACATCGTCGTTGCGCTCCGCCGCGCCGGCCAGCGCCTGCAGCCCGATGTCGAACGTGCCGCCGTCCCCGGCGATGCCGACCACATAGGTCTGCTTGCCCTGCTTGCGGAGACCGGCCGATATGCCGGAGATGACCGCCCCGGTGTTCTCGAAGGCGGAGTAGATGAACGGCACCTTGAAGGCCGATATCGGATAGGCGGCCGAGAACACCAGCAGGCATGAGGCCGGCGCGTACACCACGGTGTCCGGGCCCAGGATGCGCAGCACGTTGTTGACGGCGGTGGAAAGTCCGCAGCCGCCGCAGGCGCCGTGCCCGGAGCCGAGCTGGTCCTCCTGGGGCATGGTCTTGATGGTCATCGCCTTCTCGACCATCACATCTCCCCCCTCAGGCCGTGCCAGAAGCATTCCCTGCCCGCGCTCTCCTTCCTCATTATCTTCTCGAACATGCCTTTGAACGTGGCCACGGTCAGGTCCCTCCCGCCGATGCCGGCGATGTGGTTGGTGATCGGCATGCCCATGCCGTAACAGGAGCTGCGCACCTCGGTGAACACCGGGCCGAAGCCGTTCACGGCGATGGAGCGGTCGAAGACGCCCAAGGAGCTCACTCCCTGCAGCGCCTTCCTGAGCTGCTCGTGGGGGAAGGGCCGGATGTACTTGAGCTTGATCAGACCGACCTTCTTCCCCTCCTGGCGCAGCTCGTCCACCGCCACCCGGGCGGTGCTGGTGGCGGTGCCCAAGGTTATCAGCGCGATACTCCGCGTCCTCCATGCGGTACGGCTGTATCGAACCTCCATAGGATCGACCGAAGTGCTTGCCGAACAAGGCGTCCACCTCGTCCACCACCGCGCTGGTCTGCCGCATGAGATGGTCCAGCTGGTACCTCATCTCCATGGAGTGCGCCGGCGTGACCGCGATGTTGATGAACTTCGGGTTCTGGGTGTCAAGGTAGTTCAACGGTCGGTAACGGGGCAGGAAGGCGTCCACCTCCGCCTGCTCCGGCAGGAGCACCTTCTCCACCGTGTGCGACAGCACGAAGGCGTCCAGGCACATCATCAACGGGAGCATGACGCGCTGGTCCTCGCACAGACCGGTACGCTTGCACGATGGTGTCGAACGCCTCCTGCGAGTCCTCCACATAGCACTGCATCCAGCCCGACTCGCGCTCCGGCATGGAGTCGTTGTACTCCGCCCAGATGCCCGAACCGGCCCCCAGGCTGCGGTTGACGTTGGCCATGACGATGGGCAGGCGCGTCTGCGGCGCCACGTAGAGCATCTCATGCATCAGCGCCAGGCCCTGGGAGGCGGTGGCGGTGAAGGTGCGGACGCCGGTGGCGGCGGCCCCGATGGCCATGGACATGGCGCTGTGCTCGCTGTCCGCCGGCATGAAGGTGGCGTCGCATTCGCCGTCGAAGACGAAGTCGGACAGCTTCTCGATGATCAGCGTCTGCGGCGTGATGGGATAGTTCGGGATGACGTCGACGTTGCACATCTTGACCGCGTAGGCGACGGCGTGGTCGCCGCTCAGCACCTTGACCTTCATAGCTTTGCCCCCTTGGTCATCTCGATGGCCTTGGCCGGACAGATCGAGGCGCACATGCCGCATCCCTTGCAATAGTCATAGTTGATGCCGATGTGGTCATCGGCCTCCCTTTTTATGGCCGCGTCCGGGCAGATGAACCAGCAGCGGGCGCAGCGCACGCACTTGTCCCTGAGGTAGCGGGGCGTCTTCGTCCTCCAGGTGCCGGTGCGGGTCTGCCACGAGGAACCGGGACCGACCTCGATCTCGCCCCTCTTCTCATGATACAGGGCCACGCCCGGCGGCATCTCCTGCCAGGTGGGCAGCCACATCTTGCGCTTGGTGATGGGGCTTTGGGCCAGGCTCTCGCCCAGCGTCACCTTCTCATAGGCCATCTGGGCGGCCTGGGCGTTGATGCGCCCGGCCTCCTCGCCCAGGTGCTCGCCGAAGCGGCTGGCGATGGCCTCCTTGACGGCCTTGATGGAGACGAAGTCGTCCGCTCTCGCCATAGCTCCGAGTATGGCGGTGTTGACGATGGGCGCCTTGAGCATCTCCAGCGCGATGGAGGTGGCGTCCACGGTGGCGCAGCGCGCCTTGACGCCGAGGTCGATCTGGTCCGGGGACAGCTTGGAGTTGACCACGGCGCATCCGCCGGGCTTGAGCCCGTCGGCCACCGGCTCGATCTCGATGAGCGATTCCTCCATGATCACCACCATGTCCGGCTGGTACACCTGGGTGCGCAAGGCGATCTTCTTGTCGTCGATGCGGGCGAAGGCCATGATGGGCGCCCCGCGCCGCTCCGCCCCGAAGAACGGGAAGGCGATGGCCTCCAGGCCCTCGTAGACCGCCGCCTCGGCGATGGTCTGCGCCGCCATGACCGCTCCCTGCCCGCCCCTGCCGTGGAACCTTATCTCGTACATCTTGCCACCTCGGTCGATGATGCCCTATGCGCCCGATGTACCCTAGATGTACGAACGCTCACTTCCTCTCCACATAGTCCAGCCAGGCATCGTACTTGGGGTCGTTGCCGCGGGCCGCCTCGAAGAAGGTCTCCTGGATGTGCTTGGTGACCGGTCCGCGCTTGCCGTTGCCGATGGTCCTGCCGTCCAACAACGCGATGGGGGTGACCTCGGCCGCCGTGCCGGTCATGAAGAACTCGTCGGCGTTCCAGATCTCCGCCCTGGTGATCTCGCGCTCGATGAGCTGATAGCCCAGGTCCTGGGCGATGGTCTGCACCGAGTCCTTGGTGATGCCCTCCAGCACGCAGGAGGAGATGGGCGGGGTGATGAGCTTGCCCTTCTTGACCATGAAGATGTTCTCGCCCGGGCCCTCGGCCACGGTGCCGTTGGAGTTCATCATCAGCCCCTCGTCCGCCCCGTGCATGTTCGACTCGATCTTGCACAGCACCGAGTTGACGTAGTTGCCGGTGATCTTGGCCTGCAACGAGGTGCAGGCGTTGGTGGGCTTCTGCCAGGAGACGGTGATGACCTTGGCCCCCTTCTCCATGTTCTCCTTGCCCAGGTAGGCGCCCATGTGAGCCAACGCCACAGCCACGTTGGTGGAGAAGCTGGCCGGGTTGAGGACGATCTTGTCCTCCTTGTTCTGGCCATAGTAGGCGATGGGGCGGATGTAGTCCATGCGGGGCGGGTTGACGCGCACGACCTCGCGCACCGCCTCGCACATCTCGTCCACCGAGTAAGGGCATCTTCATGTTCAGGGCCTTCGCCGATTGCTCGAAGCGGACCATGTGGTCGCGGAGGCGGAACACCGCCTTCCCCTTGGGGGTCTGGTAGATGCGGATGCCCTCGAAGACGCCGGTGCCGTAGTGCAGGCCATGGGTCATGATGGGGACCATAGCGTGTTCCTTCTCGACCATCTTGCCATCCATCCAGACGTACTGTTTCT
>CAWBKY010000009.1:0-277647 GCA_963789555.1 Methanomassiliicoccaceae archaeon
CAGGGTCTCCAGGGTCTTGTTCTCCTTCTCGTTGCCCATCGACGAGATGACCATGCTCCCGGCCATGATGATGACCAACATCACGATGAGGGGGACGATGAACTGACCTTGGGACAGCACCGCGTCCAATTGGTAGGGGGCCACACCCTCGACCTCCTTGTCATTGAGGAAAGTGGTGCTGGATGTGACCATGGGTTCCAGGACCAAGGTCGCGTTCGAGGTGTAGTTGGACACGATCATTGCATAGGAAATATCTGTGGACAAAGTGTCCAGCGCCCCGCTCACCTTGCCGCTGTCCAATGAAGAGGAGAGTCCGGTCCCCTTCATGTGGTAGAACACCTGGACCCAACCCGGGCTTCCGTCCAAAAGGTTGCTGGTGAAATTGGAAGGGATATAGATCAGGGCGTCTCCCGCTTCCCCATCCAGAAGCATTGCCTTGCCCTCGTCCAGGTCCGTTCCGTTGTATACGATGGTTGTAGAGGCGTTGAGCGAGACCCGGGCAAAGTCCCCGATGGCCCCTGCATCATCGATGATTAGCCCTATCTGCGCCTTCTCCTCCATCTCCTCCTCTAGTCCACCGAAGGCGCTGCCCAGCATCGCGAAGACGATGGCCATGATGATTATCGGGACGAGGGTGGCCGGTGTGAGGAGCTCCCGCACCTCTTTCCAGAAGATCCTTCCCAGGCCGCTCACTTGACCACCTCCACGAAGACCTCCTCGATGTTCGAGGCCCCATACTTCTCCTTCAGTTCCTTGGGCCTACCGCTCTCCACTACCCTGCCGTCGTTGATGAGGGCGATGCGGTCGCACATCAGCTCCACCTCGAGCATGTTATGGGATGACAACAGCACCGTGGTGCCCTGCTGGGTCTGGGCCCTTACCACCCGACGTATCTCCTGCGCGTTCAGTACGTCCAGTCCGGACGTGAGCTCGTCCAGGATGGCCAATTTCGGTTCTATCATGAGCGCCCGGGCCACCAACAGTCGTCTGGTCATGCCCTTGCTGTAGGTCTCGACCCGGTCATCGATGCGCTCCTTGAGATTGGCTATCTGCAATCCTCTCTCCAGCAATTGCTCCGGGTCCTTTTCCGGGGTGAAGAATCCGGATATGAACTCCAAGTAGCGCCGCCCGGTCATGTTCTTGTAGGCGCCAGCGTCCTCAGGCAGATAGCTGATCATCTTCCGCACCGCAGGAGCCTCGTTCTTGAGGTCGCGCCCGAAGATGGTCACACTGCCCCCAGATATCTCCAGCAAAGTTGCCAGCACTCGGAGCGTGGTGGTCTTGCCCGCACCATTGGGACCGATGAGACCGAACACCTCTCCCTCGTCTACCTCGAAGCTGATCCCTTTGACCGCATGGAAGTTGCCATAGTCCTTGGTGAGCCCGCTGACCGTGATAGCCGCCATCCTTCACACCCTGCCCATACCTAATTCGGTCAGGCACTGGCATGAACGATGATAAATCTTATGCCAGTATGTGAATGGATATGAAGAAGGCTCGAGGAAAAAATGAAAAAAGGGGCTATGGCCCCTATCACTTCTTCTTGCTCATCTTGGGCTTGCCGGCCTTCAGGGAGGTGAAGAAGTCGTGGTGCTCCTCCTCCTCGCTCAGGATGCCCTCGAAGATGAATCGGGTGGTGGGGTCGTCCTCGGCATCGGCCACCTTTTGGATAACTTGTAAAGCTCGATGGCCTCTTCCTCCGCCTTGATGTCGTTGTCGACCATTTCCCACAACTCTCCGCCCACATGGATGGGTGCCGGCTTTGTGGTGGGGGCCTCGTCGAAGTACCATAACCTCTCGGCGATCTTCTCTGCGTGCTTCATCTCTTGGATGGCGATGTTCTTGAACTCCTCTGCCACGGCGTAGTGGTCCACCCCATTCCATTGCACATGCTGCCACATGTACTGGACCGAGGCTTGTATCTCTCCCGCGATGCCCTTGTTCATCATGTCCTTCAATTTCTGGGATGCCATGTCGATTCCTCCTCTAGTATCAATTGATGATATTGCATAGAGTGGAAGGCAACGATATTAAATCTTCGTACCTCTGGCGCGAGGACTAGACAACAGCTTCTTCAATCGTAGGTACATCGAATCGGTATCGCCCCTCTCCTCTGGAGTGCTGTACAATCGGAACTTGGACATGATGCCCTCATAGACCACGACCGTGGCCACGACGGTGGATACGACCATCAACATCGATGTCCACCATAGGTGCTCCTGCGGTATGGTTGCCACATAGGCCATTATTGTGGCTATGGTGTTGGGCACCAGGACCGCTGTGCCAATCACCGTCATCCAGGTCATGATCAAAACCATACGATTGTTGATGATCAAAAGTTGATTGTTGTACAAGGTTTGCAGCACCGTCGTCCCGGAGATGAGCACCTCGGAGGTATGCTCAGTGAGACTGATGTGCTTGGTGAGGTCCAATGCCAGATTGTTGATGCGTTGCAAGGCCTTCGGATTGTCGGATATGAGCTCGGCATCCCCGTGTCTCAGGCGGTTCAAGAGGTCCAAGGAGCGCCAAAGGGCCGCCAGATATAGTATCAGGCAATGCTTCACATCGAAGATGTAGCGACCCGTCTCCATGTAGTGGATGGTGGGGTCCAGCAAGGCCTCGCTTATGTCGTCCGCCTTCTCCTCGATCTTCCTCAGCTCCTCGAAATTGCGCGAATTGTTGACCTCCATGATGCGGGCGAGCATCAGGGTGAGCTTGTCCGAGGTGGGCATGACCCCAGGCAACTTGGATATCCAGGTATCTGCGTAACGGGAGAACTGGACCAGCCGCGTCACGCTTCGGTCGTGGATGGTGAGGATGAGGTTGTCCTTGACCAGGACATACACAGGATTGACGTCCACCTCGAGACCTCGGATACGGATCGCTGGCATGACCAGACCTAGCTCGAACTCGTTGTCCTCGAAAGCCTCATAGCTCTGCGATACCAGGTCCCTTGCCAGCTGCTCGGTGAAACCAAAGCGCAAGGCCGCCTGGACCACCTCTTCCTCGTCATCGATGGTGTAATTGAGCCAGGCCAAACTGGACTGCTCGACGATCGCCATCAGGTCGGCAGCTGTCCTCGGCGCTGACCTTCGCCACCTTGAAAGGCGGAGGAGGTATGGTGACACAGACCATCTTTGGCGCAGGCTCGACCGATTGGGACTGAAGCATTTCGTCCCCAGTGTAGTAGCTGCTCCTGATGGTCAGATCCCTCACCCCTTAGCTGTTCGGCTCGTCCGGTCTCTTTGGAAGGTTCACACGCTTCTTTACCCACCAATATGCCAGCAATGTCGATCCGACTGTGGCGAACGTGATTATGGCCATGGTCCAGATCACCCATCTGCCATTCCAGGTTGAAGACGAAACCGAATATGGTGGCCAAGGTGTTAGGCACCAGGACCGCCGTGCCCAGGATGGTCAACCAGGTCATGGTGAGCGACATGCGGTTGTTCAGTATCTGCAACTGGTTGTTGTAGAGGGACTGCAACACCTCAAGTCCAGAGGCCAGGACCTCGGACATATGCTCACTGAGCTCGATCTGCCGGTTGAGCTCGTCGGCAAGCAGGCCGAAGCGGTTCAGCACCTTCTGATTGTCCGTTATCACCTCCGCATCGCCGTAACGGAGGGTGTTGACCACGTCCAAGGTCCGCCACAACGTGTTGAGGTAGGTGATGAGGGTGTGCTTCATCTCGTAGATCTGCCTCCCCACCGCGGTCCGGGGCGAGGCCGGGTCGATCATCTTCTCGGACATGGCGTCCGCCTGCTCCTCGATGTTCCGCAGCTGCTCGAAGTTCTTGGTGTTGTTCTCGTCCAGGATGCGGATGAGCATCATGCTCAGCTTGTCCTCCTGAGGCATGACCTCAGGCAGCTTGCGAAGATAGGTATCGGCGTAACGGGAGAATTGGATGATGCGGGTGACCTCCACTGAGTGCAAGGTCAGGATGAGATTCCGGCGCGCGAGGATGATTATCGGGTAAACGTTCATCTCCAGACCGTCCACCCTGACCGCTGGGACCATCACCCCCACCTCCACCTCGCGGTCCTCGTAGTTGGCGTAGTAACCTTTGAGCAAGGTGGGGATCATTCCCTCGCTGAAGCCGAACTGTTGGGCCACCTTCACGCCATCGGTCTCCAGGTCCGTTGAGGTGTAATTGACCCAGGAAAGGTTGGCCTTCTGCACTATGGGGATGATCTCCTCGGGCGTGGCCGCGGTGACCTTGATGGGTTTGGAGCTCAACGAGGGGAGGGAGACGCAGATGACCCTATTGGTGACCAGGATGCCTTCTGCCTCTACGATCCTGCCATTGACCTCTTCCTTGGGCTTCTCCACCCTCAAATTGCTGTTGTTGGCAGCGACATCCATGTCTATCACTTCCCGACCCGCGTCGGCAGGTCAGAAGCATAAGGCTTGGCCGCTTTATATAGAGAACTGTCCTAACTCTGAGATGGTTGTTTTCACTCCTGCCGGTAGCGGTAGCTGATGTTGCAGCTGCCTTCCCTTGACACCATGCAGGGGCCCATGGGCCTCTTTGGATTACAGGCCTTGCCGAACGCGGGGCAATCCTTCGACTCTATGATGCCTCTCAGCACTTCCCCGCAACGGCAGTTGCCCATCTCCTCCTTGACCTTGGGGGCGTTGGCCAGGATGTCACCATATAACTGCCGGGCGTTGTGCATCGCGAACTCAGGTCGCAGCTCCAAGGCGCTCTTGGGAATGATCGGGAAACCCCTCCAGTTGCGATCCTCGGCGAAGAAGACCTCCTCCAGCATGCGCATTGCGATCGGATTGCCCTCTGGCCGAACCACCCGGCTGTACTCGTTCTCCACCTCCGCCCGGCCTTCCTTGCGCTGCTTGGCGATCATGTAGATGGTCACGAGAAGGTCCAATGGCTCGAAGCCGGCCACAACTTGGGGAACGTTGTAACGCTTTGAGAAATAATGGAACGGCTCCAAGCCCAATATCGTGGCGACATGCCCGGGCTGGATGAGGCCATCTATCTTGACCTCGCCCATGTCGAACAACGCGGTCAGGGCGGGCGGAAGGATGCGATGGCAACTGAGAACGCTAAAATTAGCCGGGGGCGAGTCCAGTAGCACCGCGGCGGTGGTCGGGCTGGTGGTCTCGAATCCAATGCCCATGAAGACGACGGACCTTCACCGCCCTGGCCAATTTGATGGCGTCGGTGGCAGAGTATACCACCCTGACGTCGGCCCCTTCCGCCTTGGCATCGGCCAAGGAACCGATGGGGGTGGGGACGGTCATCATGTCCCCGAAGACGGCGATGGTGATGCCTGCCTTGGCCAATGTTATGGCCTCGACCACCTCCTTGGTGGTGGTCACGCACACCGGGCAGCCCGGACCCTGGCGGATGTGCATCCCTGTGTCCTTGAGCATGTCCTCCAGGCCGAACTTGACCAAGGTGTCCTGATGCGTGCCGCAGACATGCATGATGCTGAGCTCCAGGTCCAATGCCTTAATCGACTCCAGGACCTTTTTCGCGGTGGCCTCCTCGCGGTAGCGGAACATCAGCACTCCACCACCTTGACCGACGATATGCGGCAGCTCTTCCCCTTGACCACCTTCGCGTGCGCCTGGCAGGTCGGGCACGTCAGGCTTGGCACGCTGGTATGATACGACTCATCACCGATGTACTTGGCCGGTCCCGAATATCCACATTGAGGGCAGGATACCTCGACCGCCTCGTCCTCGATGACCAACTTGGACCCTTCCAGGTCCGTCCCTCTGGTCAATACCTCATAGGCGAACTCCAGCTGGTCCTTACCCAGGTAGGTGAGCTCGCCCACCACCAGGTTGACCTCCTCCACCTTCTCGTACTTATGGCCGGTCAACGCCTGTTGGACATTCTCGATGATGCTGGACATCACTGACACCTCGTGCATCTGTTGCTCTCAATGTGAGGTCGGTATATATTATCTATCGACGGTCATCCCAAATGAGCTGGAGGGAAATGGATGGAAGTAAGTGAGATATACCTGCCCACGGATATCTGGCAAGAAGAGAATGCCAGCCGAAGACCCCAAGTCCAGGACGGAGCTCACCATCGAATCGATCCTCGAGGGCAAGAAGATGGAGGCTTACGTCGAGCACCGGACCAAGGAGATGCACTCCTGCACCATGTGCGGGGCCATCGGTTATAAGCGGAAGCCGATGAAACAGATCGGCAACGTTTGGTTCTGCATCGATTGCATGCGTCACCTGAAAGAGGTCTTGGACACCCTTTCCCAGTGGGAGGCCGAGATCCAGCTTGAACGGGAGATGAGCAAGAAGATCGATGAGACCTTGGGCATGTGAGGCCTCAGGCTATTTCTGATCCCGTGTTGGCAGTCCCCTCGGACCGGGCATATCGCACAACGAGGCCTTTGAGGGAGACAGACGCCTTGACCATAGCGCACCATTATCGAGTTCAGGTCACACCATAGGTCCTTCGGGACGATCTCTCTAAGCTCCATTTCCGTCTCGTCCGCATGTTTGGTGTGCACCCAGCCCAGACGGTTGCATATCCGATGGACATGGGTATCCACGCAAAGCCCGTCCTTTCCGAATCCGTAGGCAAGCACGCAGTTGGCGGTCTTGCGGCCCACCAAGGGCAAGGCCAGAAGCATGTCCATGTCCTCGGGGACCTCCCCACCATGCCGCTCCATCAACGTACGGCAAATCGCCTGGATCCCCTTGGCCTTGACCTGATAGAAACCGGAGGGGCGAATTAGCATCTCCACCTCCTTGACATCGGCCTCAGCCATGTCCCTCGGACCATCGAACCGGGCGAACAATTGCTTCGCTGCCTTGTAGGTGTTCATATCCTTGGTCCTTTGCGACAGGACGGTGGCGATGAGCACATGGAAAGGGTCCCGGGGCCACTCCGGTGATTGCAGACCGTCCGCTCCCGGGAAGGCCTTGCCACATATCTCCCGCTCCATGGCTTGGAGCACTAATCGGACCTTTGGGCCAGCCATTGCTTCGCCTCTCCCGCAGTGTACAAGGAACCGGTCACCAGCACGATGTCATCGGGATTTGCCAACATCAGGGCGCGGTCCATCGCCCCTGCCACCGTGGTCTCGATGGTCACATCGTCCACGAACTCGTACAACGCCTTCGCCACCGTCTCGGCCGGAAAAGCACGCTTGGTGCCTGGGCTGGTGGCGATCGCCTTCTCGGCCAACGGCCCGAACTCCTTGCAGATGCCGCGAAGGTCCTTGTCCTTCAGAACGCCGAGCACCAGGACCAGCCCGGCCTGCTTCAGTGCCTTCAGCTCACGCGCTACGGCCATGGCACCGTCCGGGTTGTGGCTCACATCGACGATGAGCGTGGGGTGACGGGAAACGATCTCCATTCTTCCCGGCCAGCGGACCTTGCTCAGGCCCATGGTGATGGCCGATTCCCTCACCTCCAGTCCCCGGTTCTGAACTTCCAGGGCGCATTCGCAGGCCAAGGCGGCGTTCTCGGCCTGATATGATCCCAACAATGGAAGCTTGACCTCGCGGTTGATGGAGTGGAGATGGACCAAGACCCCTCCCAGGTCCGCCTCCTTGACCTCGAACTCCACATCTCGGCCCACCAATAGCATGGGGGACCCCCTGTCCCTCGCCACGGAATCGATGACCCGCAGACTATCCTCGCATTGCTGGGTCGTAATAACGGTGATCCCCTCCTTGATTATGCCCGCCTTCTCATAGGATATCTTGGCCAGAGTATCGCCCAGGAAATCGACGTGCTCAGACCGATGCGGGTGATGACCGTGCAGTCCGGGCGGACCACATTGTGGCATCGAGTCTGCCCCCCATCCCCACCTCCAGCACGTCCGGACTGGACCACGTTGGTGGCATCGAGCCTTCCTCCCATGCCCACCTCCAGACGGCTATCTCCACCTTCTTGCGTGCAAAATGAAGGAAGGCCATGGCGGTGGTTATCTCGAAGAAGGTTAGGTCGCGCCCCTCTGGGAACGCATCGGAACGAACCAAGGCCCTCATCTCCTCCGCCAGGTCCGTCATCTCCTCGTGGGAGATGTTCACCCCATCGACCTGGATCCGTTCCTCGAACTCCACCAGATGGGGCGATGTGTACAGACCGGTGCGGTGACCCGCCTCCTGGAAGATGGATGCGCACATGGCACTGACCGATCCCTTGCCATTGGTTCCCGCGATATGCACGGAACGGAAGCTTTGCTGCGGGTCCCCTAAGACCTTGAGCAACTTCCTCATCCGTCTCTAGGCCCAATTTGATGCCCATGCTCTCCAAGGAGTAAAGCCAGGAGATGGCCTCGTCATGCTGCAACGTCATGCCTGATCCTCCTTTTCCGCGATGACCTTGACCGTCCAATCCTTCAAGGATGACCGCTCCCTCTTGGCCATGACCTTCATGGCCTTCATGATCCCTGAACCGTACTGTGCCGCCTTCTTCGGTCGGAGGGCCGCCTCCTCCAAGCCTAGGGCCGTCGCCACTTGGCGCAAGGCCACCTTCCGAACCCCTTTGTCGACCAGCATCTCATCCGGTAACGAACTGGCCAACTCCACCACGCTGCGGTCCAGGTAAGGATGTCCCAGTTCCTTGCCGAGGGCGGAGGCCAGGCGGCGTTCCGCAGGAGCCCCCCTGGCAATGAGCGCGTCGGCATCGACCTTCATGCGGTCCCTTCGCTCCGAAGGGGACATGTGTCTCGTATCGAGCATATCCTCCGAACAGCTCGTCCGCTCCCTGTCCGCAAAGAATGATCTCCTCCACTGCCGCCCTGGCGACGAAGAACAAAGGCATCTCGAAGGATAGGGCGAGGGGGCTGACCGTGCCCATGTGCTCTGGCCACGAAGGGAATGGCCTCCCTGATGTCGCTCTCCGCGATGGTTATCCCTTCCATGCCAGACCCATCGCGAGGGCGGAGGACTTCCCCCACCTTGAGGTCGTGGGCGCCCTCCACTCCGACTGTGTACAGTGTGACGAGTAGCATGACCGGAGGCCAAGCTTGCGATGACGCAGCTGTCCACTCCCCCGGAGAACATGATGCCCGCCTCCGGTCTGGTCAAACGGTCCCGGACCGATCGGTCCAGCGCTCCGATCAGAGCGTCCAAACGGTTCACGGCGCGACATATGTAGGCCCCGATATTAATGGATTGAGCGAGCGCGTATGCGATGTCGGGACAGAAAGTGTTATCACCGCCCAACATGCTTCATTGGGATGGTCGACATGGACAACGTGACACGCATCGGGGTCTCCCTGGAACCAGATCTTCTGGCCAAGTTCGATGAGTTGATCGCCAGCAAGGGCTATGTGACACGGTCCGAGGCCTTCCGCGACCTGATCCGGGACGCTTTGACGAGGGAGACCTTGCAGGAGGAGGATGCCAAGGTATGCGGCACCGTGACCTTGCTCTATAACCATCACAAGGGCGGTCTGAAAGAGAGGCTGATGGAGATCCAGCATGCCCAACACCACCTGATTTCCTCCTCCATCCATGTGCACCAGGACCTGGAGAGGTGCCTGGAGGTGTTGATCGTCTTTGGCACGGTGCGTGAGATCAAGGACCTGGCGGACAGCCTGGGCAGCGTCAGGGGTGTGGCCAGCGGGATCCCGGTGATGCTCTCCGTCAGAGATAGAGGATCACGACCACAAGGACCATGTGCACCAAGATGATGGGTCCCATAGGCATAGAGCATGATTGAACCCAAATCCGTTAAATAACCGAAGGTTCTTGATGCGCATTGGATGAAGACCTTAATCATCTCTGAGAAGTCAGATGCCGCAGCCAGGATAGCGGTCATCCTTTCCGGCGGCAACATGAAGCGGGAGAGGTCGCATGGTGTCCAGGTCTTCCGTTTCGAGCGCGGCGAGGACGAGTTCGCAGTGGTGGGACTGCGTGGTCACATCATCGAACTGGATTATCCGGCCGAGCTCAATGATTGGTCCAAGGTCGACCCTAAGGACCTGGTATACGCGAAGCCAGAGGAGACCATCACCGCCCACAACATCGTGGACGCACTGAAGGACCTGGCAAAGGAATCCCATTACATCATCATAGCCACCGACTTCGACCGGGAAGGGGAGCTCATCGGCCTGGAGTCCGTGCAATTGCTTGATTTCGACATGGCATACGTCAAGCGGGCCAAGTTCTCCGCCTTCACCAAGGTGGAGATCGATAGGGCCTTCTCCGAGCTGACCGAACCGGACCACCGACTGGCCGAATCGGCGAAGTGCAGGCAGGTCGTGGACCTGGCCTGGGGGGCGGCCCTGACCCGTTTCATATCGATAGCCTCCGGGCAGGTGGGGAACAGCTTCCTATCTGTTGGCCGGGTTCAGAGCCCCACCCTTTCACTGATAGTCGATAAGGACCGTGCGATCCGCACCTTCGTCCCCAAACCCTACTGGAATGTGTCAGGCGAGCTGAAGACCACCTCCGCCTTCCCTGCATCCCATCAGAACAATCCCTTTTGGGAGGAGTCCGCCGCCAATGCGGCCCTGGACCGCGCCCGCACCGCCGGTGAGGGCAGGGTCGACTCCTATGATGTCGCAGAGAAGGACGAGTACCCGGTGCCGCCTTTCAACACCACCATGTTCCTGGCCGAAGCGAACCGCTTGGGATATCGGCCAGTGCTTCGATGAAGATCGCTGAGGACCTCTATACCTCCGGTTACATCTCCTATCCGAGGACGGACAACACCGTTTACCCCCGCTCGCTCTCGCTCAAGTTCGTCCTGGAGAAATTGAAGGGTACGGATTTCAAGGAGGAAGCGGAAGAGCTGTTGGCCCAACCCCACATCAGACCGTCCAGGGGAAAGGTGGAGACGACGGACCACCCGCCCATCTATCCTACCGAGGCAGCCACCAAGAAGACCCTCAAAGGGGACAAATGGACCCTGTACGAGCTGGTGGTAAGGAGGTTCCTGGCCACCGTCGCCCCCCCGGCCCGCTCGGAAAGCCGCCATGCGGTGGTGGACGTGGCCGGCGAGAAGTTCACGGCCAAGGGATACAAGCTGCTGTTCCTGGGCTGGAGGAAATACTATCCCTACATCCGGGTCACGGAGAGCGAGATCCCAGTCATGAAGGTCGGTGAAAGGACCGAGGTAGTAAAAGTGGACATGGAACGTCTGGAGACCAGGCCGCCCCAGCGCTACACCCAAGGTACATTGCTCCAGGAGATGGAGAGGCTGAACCTGGGCACCAAGTCCACCAGGCATGAGATCATCCAGAAGCTCTATGACCGCAAGTACGCCATCGGAAATGACCTGGTCCCCACCGAGAGCGGCATCGCGGTGGTGGAGGCGTTGGAGAGCCACGCCAAGATCGTCACTGAGAGCAAGATGACGGCCCATCTCGAGATGGACATGGACGATATCACCAACGGCAAATCCACCATGCAGGAGACGTTGGAAGAGTCGCAGGACATGTTGTCGGACGTGCTCGAGGTCATGGAGAAGCACAAGAAGCAGATCGGGGATGACATCCGCAAGGCCCTGGCCGAGCAGAACAACCTAGGGATATGTGCTTCGTGCGGAGGCGACCTGCGCATCGTCCGGACCCGCAAGGGCTCGGAGTTCATCGGTTGTTCCAACTATCCCCAGTGCGAAGTGACCTTCAGAAAGCCCACCGGTGCGCTGGTCCAACCGATGGAGGGCAAGTGCGAGGTCTGTCAACTTCCCCTGATCAAGGTCATACGCAAAGGCAACCCGCTGAAGATCATATGCATCGACCCGGAATGCGAGACCAACAAAGGCCGCGACGTGGTCGGTCCTTGCCCGGAGTGCGGGAAGGACCTCAAGGTGCTCCACTCCCGGGCGGGTAAGCGTTTCCTCGGTTGCTCCGGCTACCCGGATTGCAAGCGTACCTATCCATTGCCTCAGTTCGGGACGGTGTTCCCGACCGGAGACCTGTGCCAGGAATGCAAGGCGCCCCTTTTCGGGATGAAAGGAAAGGGGGCTTGGACTTTCTGCCCCAACCTGGACTGCAAGAGCAACGAGAAGCTCAAGGCGGCCAAGAAGGCGAAGCCCACAAAAAGGCGCCGGCCGAGGGGGAAGAGGGTGCGCCGAAGGCCGAGAAGAAGGCTCCGGTGAAGAAGACCGGTACCAAGGCCGCCGCAAAAAAGCCTGCGGTCAAGGGCAAGACAGCGAAAAAGCCGGCGACCAAGAAGGCCTCCACCAAAAAGAAGGCCCCCGAAAGCACTTGATGCACCTTACCCTATCTGGATAGGTCTCCTTTCGGTATCGCAGCTGTCCTTATCGATGTCCTCGATGACGACCGCGGCCTCACCGAAGGCCTCGGGAGCGCGTTTGGCCACGATGCTTTCCAGGGTCCGCTTCTCTAGACCATACTGCAGGATGTTGACCACAATGTCAAGATGGTGTCGATTCTCTTCTCTAGTGCGCCACTGCATCTCACCTTGCCATCGTGGGTTGTGACACTGCAGGCTAGATGATTTTCGGGCTCGTTCTCGGCGATGCACTTGACATGTCCGATGAGACGGGTGCCGGCCTCCACGCAGTCCAAGGTTATGCGCGTCATGAGCATGGATACCATATCGGTCATGTCCTCAGGCGTCTGGGCGATGGCGAAGGTGACATGCATCTTGGCAGCATGGGCGGAGAAGTCCTCGGCCATCATCTCAGTTCACCATCGCTTCCACGACGGGATCGAGGTTGATCCTCTCCGTGGCAGAGGTAACTATCACCGTCTTATCGATCCCTAGCGCCAGGAGGCTGGCCTTGACCTCCTCCACCGCCTCCGGTGTCGCCTCGTCGACCTTGTTTATGAGGATGATGTCCGCCGCATTGAGCTGGTTCTTCAGCGGGTTGGTGAGAGCCTTCAGTATCAATTGGAAGCGCACCGCGTCCACCACCACCACTATCTTGATGCCACCCATGGGACCTCGGTAGAGCTTCATGGTGTCGCGGATGTTGGCCGGATCGGCGATACCAGTAGGTTCTACGATGACCAGGTCGGGGCGGAACTTCTCCGCGACGGTGCGGACCGTCTCCAAGAAATCAGAGCCAAGGGTGCAGCAAATGCACCCGCTGGGCATCTCGGTGACCGAGAGGCCATACTTCTCCATGACCTTGCCATCGATCCCGATCTTACCAAAGTCGTTGACGATGATGACCACCTTCTTCCTGGTCACCTCAATGATACGACCTACCGTCGCCAGGACCATGGTGGTCTTGCCCGAGCCTAGGAATCCAGATATCACCAGCATATCCATGGTATATCCACCGGTTGGTGCGTGCTATCCAGCGGCGCCTATATAAAATTAGACGATGGAAACGACGGCCAGGCTGTCACCTGGCGCCGTTATGTAGCAAAGTCCAGTCCTTACGATCCATCTTCATGGATGCCAAAGAATTCCAAGTCCAGCTCTGCCTTCTCCAAGGCTATCCTGGCGGTGCGGCAACGGCGGCACTCCACCGATTTCCCCAGATCCCGCTTGGTGCGGACCACGTTGCGATCGGCCTCGACCACCGCCCCGCACTTGCACAGGGTCCTTACGGTCGGCGCTGGACTGAACGTCAAGTACCTGTCCCTCTCCAGGACCTGGTGCCCCAACGGGGCGACCTCGGCCATGCTGGCCGCTTGGACGGACATCATGTCCGTTTCGGCCTGCAACCGGAACGTATCCATGTTCCGGAGCATGGCTTGCGCTGAATGATTATCAACCAATGCATCCCTCCCCACTCGAAAGAAAAGCTGAGAACGATGATTTGACCGTCCTAGATGGGAAGCCCTCTTTCTGAGCAATGAGACTATTGCTTAGTACATTTTAAACGTTTCGTATGGATGAGGTTTTATCTGTCCAGATGTATGAATTTGTACTCTTTTAAATAAAGAAAATTCTTTGATGACTCAAGCCGTGTTAAGGGTTCGCAAAGGTATTTATCAAGGCTAAATTAACCCCGGGGGATCTCCGAAAGTTATAGGACCCCGTCACTCTTCCTTTATAGACGCGAAAGACGCCACGGTCAAGGTCTTGCCGACCCCGGGGATCATGCGGAGCTTGTCGATAACCAGCGACCCGATTCCCTCCATGGACCTGCCCCTTACCTTGATCAATATGTCGTGCTCACCGGAAATGAGGTGCACCTCCTGGACACCATCCAGAGCGGCGATCTTGGCGGCGAGCTCCCTCTGCGAGACGTCGTTGTTCGGCAGGAAGGATATGAGGATGAAGGCGGTGACGGGTTCCCCCAGCTGCGAGTAGTCTGGTACCACCGTGAAGCCTTTGATGATGCCTTTGTCCATCATGCGCTTTATGCGCTCGTGCACCGTGGCCCGTGGAATGTTCAGGTCCTTGGCGATGGCCTTGGTGCTTCGCCGCGCGTCCTTCTGCAGCTCCGTCAAGATGGCGCGGTCCTTGTCATCGAGCATAGTGGCTAGACCTCCTTCCCTGATAATAAATCCATTTGACCTCGCACCGGCGTTCCGTCCAGCTCCACGTCCACCGGGACTCCGTTCCGAACGCTCGCGGTGACGATGCAGAAGTCCTCGAACATGTCACGACATCTCAAAAGCACCGTTGGGTCCGATACCTCCGGGAACAATCTGACCTGGATATGGGTGATACGGAACCTCCCCTTATCGTTCCGGGCCAGCGTGGTGAACACCTCCGCCCGCAACGAGAACATCTCCGCATGATGGCGCTTCACGCAATAGGTCAGGCTGGCGCAGAGACAGTTGCCCACCGCGGCCGCCAAGAACTTGCCTGCATTAGGGTAGTCCCCTGTGCCGAGAGGCTTCGGTTCGTCCATGTAGAAATCGCCAGCCTTCTCGTTGTCGAAATGGATGCGGAACTTGTACCCTTCCACCAGTTCGATCTTGGTCTTGAAGTCGCCCTCTTCCATGTGATCAAAGCTCCAAAGACCTGGTACATCTGATGACACGGTCGCGGATGGCCTCGGTGGGCTCCTCCTTTTTGACCCGCTTTCCCTGGGACAATATCTTGACCTCGGCCAAGGCCATGCTTTCGCCGCATCGGTTGCACTTGGGCGGGTTCTTCTTGGAGGTGGATATCCCATAGTTGAGGCATCGGTCGCATCGGAAAGTGAACTTCCTTCCGCTCAACTTGCCCCGTTTAGCCACCGGGCGCCCCTCCTTCTCCACGATGTCCATGGAGAAATCGATGGTGGGAGCGTTGCTGATGCTAGTGCCTATTCCGAAACCGTCGACGCCTGCCTCTACCAGCTCCTTAAGGTTCCCTTCGGACAAACCACCAGAGACGAAGATCTTGACGTGATTGTAACCGCGGATGTCCATCTCCCAACGTACCTCGCGGACTATCTCGGGCAAGGAACCGCGCCTTGAGCCAGGCGTGTCCAGCCTTACCGCGTAAAGGTCCTTTACGTTCTCACAGGCGATGATGGCCTCCACCTTCTCGTCGTAATAGGTGTCCACGAGCGCCACCCTTCTGACCTTGCCATCCACCACTGCGTCGAAGGCCTGGAAAGCGGATTTTTGGTCCCCAATCATCACCACCAAGGAGTGGGGCATGGTGCCGCTGGGCTCCTGGCCGATGGTCTCCGCACCGAGAATGGAGGACACGGAGTCGCAACCACCTATGAAAGAGGCCCGGTCTATGACCGGTGCCAGGGATGGGTGCATGCGCCTGACCCCGAAGGACATCACCGTCCGACCACAAGATGCCAACTTGCATCGGGCCGCCATGGTCGCAACCCCGGAGCTGAAACAGATAAAGCCGAGAGCGGGCGATTCCAGCTCGCAATACTGTCCATAAGGTCCCTCGATCCTCAGTACCGGGGTGCGGAGTCCGTCC
Organism: Methanomassiliicoccaceae archaeon; assembly: GCA_963789555.1. GTDB lineage: Archaea > Thermoplasmatota > Thermoplasmata > Methanomassiliicoccales > UBA472 > JACXTP01. The sequence goes on from CAWBKY010000009.1 coordinate 15,760, forward strand.
TGGGTGCGGGGCTTGAAGATGGTCCCCTCAGGCAGACCGTACAGGTCGATCCCCCGCCCTTCCAGGAGGCGGATCAGCTCTTCGGTGCCGCATAGCACCCCCCAACCCCACTTTTCCGGAAGACCTCCTACGGTGAACTCAGAGACCGTGTCCAGGTCCAAAAGGCCTTTGGAACGGAGGACCTCCACCGTCCTCTCGAAATAGATGTCAGTGGTCCTGCCAGAGGCAATATCCTCATCGGATGCGGAAAAGAACTTGGGCAAACCTGCTCCTCCCTAACTTGCAAGGGGCAACGGCGTGCCTGGTAATGAATTATATGGCATACCTCACAGCTTGATGGGGGTGCCCTGGACCAGTTTCCTTGATGAGAACGACCCCTTCCCCAAGAATCTGGCCTTTTGGCCCAGGTCCTCCTCGATGCGTAGGAGCCGGTTGTACTTGGCGGTTCGCTCCGAGCGCGCTGGTGCCCCGGTCTTGATCTGACCGCACTCCAAGGCCACCGCGATGTCGGCGATGCAGGTGTCCTCGCTCTCCCCGGAGCGGTGGCTGACCATGACATTATATCCAGATTCGAAGGACAGCTCGGCGGCGAACATGGCCTCGGTGACCGTCCCGATCTGGTTGACCTTCAGCAAAGTGGCGTTACCCGCGCCTGCCTGGACCGCCGTCCTGATGCGCTTAGGGTTGGTGACCAGGAGGTCGTCCCCCACGATCTGCACCCTCTTGCCCACCTTCTTGGTAAGTTCGGCGAAGCTCTCGAACGCCTCCTCTTCGAAGGGGTCCTCCAGGCTGATTATGGGGTATTCCTTAACCAGGGCGGACCAGTAGTCCACCATCTCCGCCGGACCGAGGCACTTGCCATCGATGTCATATTTGCCCTTGGAATAGAACTCGCTCGCCGCCGGGTCCATGGCCAGGAATATGTCCTTGCCCGGAGAGTATCCCGCTTCGTCGATCGCTTTTAGAAGCATGTCCAATGCGTCCCGTGAGGTGTCGATCGGGGGGGCGAAGCCGCCCTCATCGCCGACATTGATGGCGCTGGCGCCGAAGTTCTTCCTCAGGACCGCCTTGAGGTGATGATAGACCTCCACCCCCATGCCTAAGGCCTCGGAGAAACTGGCGGCGCCGCAGGGAGATATCATGAACTCCTGAGGACGGAGGTTCCCTCCAGCATGCTTGCCCCCATTGATGACGTTCATCATCGGCACGGGAAGGACGGTGCTGTTGGCGCATAGGAAGTCGTGCAGCTCCATATCGTCGGCGATGGCACCGGCCCGAGCCGCGGCGAATGATACTGCAGTGGTGGCATTACCGCCTAAATTGGCTTTGTTGGACGTGCCATCGAGCTCGACCATGGCCATATCGATGTCCTCCAAACGGCGAACGTCCATGCCCCTCAAGCGCTTGTCCACCAAGGTCCTGACGTTCTCCACCGCCTTCCCCACACCCTTGCCTAGGTAGCGCTTTTCCCCGTCCCGAAGCTCCATGGCCTCATGCGTGCCGGTGGAGGCGCCCGAAGGAGCGATGGCGGAGGCTTTGATGGATGAAGTGTGTATCTCGGCCTCGACAGTGGGATTGCCCCTGGAGTCGAGTACCTGGCGGGCCCAAACCTTGGTGATCTTGTAACCGGTCATGTCCAGCACTAACCTGAGATGACCAGGAATCCCGTTCCATTAGATAAACTCATTTGGAGGGCTTGGCGTCATCGGTGGTGTCTATGATCTCCATGTTCCGCTCGAGCAACGCCAGCTCCCTGACGCTGAGGGTGCGTGGGTCTACCGAGACGATGAGGCGGGACTTGTTCTCCATGACCGCCTCGGTGACGTGGTGGATCATGCGAAGGACCTTCTCGAAGTCATTGTTGACGATCAGGAACTCCACCCCGTCGATGAGCACCACTGAGTCGCCCGACTTCTCCACGAAGCGGATGATGGTGTCGCTGAGGATGCCGATGTTGGTGGGATTGATATAGACCTTACCAAGCTGGTTGCTGAGCCAGATGATCGGTGTCTTGTCCAACTGCCATTCCTTCCTTATGGTGGAAGGGTGCTGACGCGTCACGCACAGCCCTTGGATGTTATGGGTGACCTGGTCCACGAACACCTCGAAAGACTTCCTCGGTTTCGTCTCCCGGACCAGATATGCAAAGCCCTTGTGGAGGTCGTACATCTTCGCCGACTGTTTGGCATTCTCCATTCCCGACTCTGGGTTCGGGGCGGGCGGTGGCTTGGGCGCGGGCGGGGCCTTGCCGAAGAGCTTGGAGAACGCCCCCGACTTCTTGGCCTGGGGTTCAGGTTCCACCGGGGGAGCTATCTCCACCTCCGGCTCGATTACCGGTTCGTCCAATACCTCGTGCAACCTAGCCTCGAGAGCCTCGTTCGTGAATGGCTTGCGCACATATCCGGAGACCACGTCCTGAAGGCCGAATATGTCTGTACCGATCTCGGTGGCCGCGGTCAGCATCATGACCTTGCCCCGGTTGGTATACCCCCTTTCCTTCAGGATGCGGAGGACGCTCCAACCGTCCATGTCCGGCATGTTGATGTCCAGGATTATCAGGTCGGGGTTCTCCTTATCGGCCTTGTCCAAGGCCTCCCTGCCGCCTGAGGCGGTGATGGGGGCGTATCCGACATTGGCCACCAGCTCGGAGACTAACTCAGTGACGGCCGGGTTGTCGTCTACGATAAGAACCTTCTTCAGGAGCAAGCCCCCTCTCTTCCCATCACTGGACTATAATCGAGGTGCGTTTTAAAAAGATATGCACACAAAAATCTGGCATGGAAAATGGAGTGATGTTGAAGGGATTTGGTTGAAGGCCTAAGCCTTCCTGCTTTCCTTGGACTTCTGGCGCAGGTTGGTGTAACCGCATTTCCTGCACCTAGACGCCCTCATCGCGTTGCGAGCGCAACAGTTCATGCATATCTTTTTGTTAAGAAGCCTGGCGTCGGCCTCTTTGAAGCGTGCCATAGTCAATCCTCCCGCTTGGAAACTAAGATGTGATATAAATAGGTTGGCCAACTGACGTCATCAAATCCTTTCGCCCACCAACACAAGGTAGGCTAGCAAGGCCTCCAATTGGATGCGTTCGTTGCTCCCTTCCACCAGTCGGAACTCCACCTCACCGGTCTTGTCTATGAGGCGCACCTTCTCCACGTCCGGTATGCTCAGGTCGAAGAAGCTCTTGTGGATCTGGCGAATGATGTCCTCCCCGCTCAGACCATAGTTCAGCATGATCTCGTCGAGGATGGCCCGAGCCTCCACGAAGTTGCCCTTCAGAGCGGTCTCGAGCATATTGACCACCTCCTCCGGCCTTGCGTTGCCGGTGGTCTGGTACACCACCTCCAAGGTGACCTCCCGTTCTGCGGCGGCCACCACTTGGAGCGAGTTGACGGCCTTGCGCATGTCGCCTTCGCCAACATGGACCAGTGCGTCCAACGCCTCATCGGTGATCTTGAGGCCCTCATTGTCAGCGATCCTCCTCAGGTACTTCTTCACCTCCTCCGCCTTCAAGGGGCGGAAGCGGAAGACCGCGCAACGTGACTGGATAGGTTCGATGATCTTCGAGGAATAGTTGCAGGAAAGGATGAAACGACAGTTGACGCTGTAGCGTTCCATGGTCCGCCTTAGCGCTGCCTGGGCGTCATTGGTCAGGGCGTCCGCCTCGTCCAGGAATATTATCTTGAAGGAGGAGCCGCCAAGCGGGGAGGTGCGGGCGAACTCCTTGATCTTGCCCCGGACCACGTCGATGCCCCTCTCGTCGGATGCGTTAAGCTCCACGAAGTTGTCCCTCCAGGATTCCCCGAAGAGCTCCCTGGCCAAAGCTAGGGCGGAGGTGGTCTTCCCTGTGCCCGCCGGTCCTGCGAACATCAGGTGAGGCAGGTTTCCAGAGCGAGCGTAGGACCTGAGGCGATCGACTATATCTTTTTGGCCGACCACCTCGTCCAGCTTCTTGGGACGGTACTTCTCGATCCAGATCTCGTGCGTGGCTATCTCCCCTCAGACCTAAAGGGACCCTCCGAATTAAAATTTGCCCCTGCCTTGGCGAAAATGACGGACCCCAAGAAATCCTTTATATCGGTCCAGCCTTGGTTCCGGTCGTGGTCCGCTGCTCCAAGTGCGTTGAGGATGCCATCACGTTCATCCGGTATAACGGAACAGCTCTCTGCCCCAAGCACCTAGGGGAGTTCGTGGAGAGGAGGGCGAAGAAGGAGGTGAGGCGGCAGCTCCGATTGGACGGACCGAAGAGGTTGGGCGTAGCGGTCTCTGGGGGCAAGGACAGCGCGGTCGCCCTTGAACTCCTATCGAACATCCTCGGAAGGAGAAGGGACGTAGAGATCGTGGCGATCACGGTCGACGAGGGCATCGTCTGGCTATCGCAGCCTGACCTTGGAGGCGATAAGGCGGCAGACGGAACGGCTAGGCATCGAGCACCAAGTGGTCCGCTTCCAGGACGTCGTCGGGATGGAATTGGATGACCTGGGCTCGAGGAAGGGGGAACGCACCCCCTGCTCTTTCTGCGGGGTCTTCCGCAGGCGCTGTCTGAACCTTGAATCGAAAAGGCTTGGCGTCGACGTCCTGGCGACCGGGCACAACCTCGACGACACCGCGCAGTCGGTCCTGATGAACTTCATGCGGGGGGACGTGGAGCGCCTGGCGCGCCTAGGACCGCATCTCAAGGTACAGCCGGGACTGGTCCCGCGCATCGAGCCCCTACGGCTCATACCGGAGAAGGAGACCTTCCTGTATGCCTTGACCAAGGGCATAGAATTCTCGGACGCGGAATGTCCCTACGCCGCAGACGCGTTGCGCAATGAGTATCGCGAGATGGTCGATTCCACCGAGAGCCGGCATCCGGGCACTCGGCATTCCATAGTGGCCAGCTACGACGCCATCAGGCCGTCTTTGATGAGCTCGTTCCCCCAGACCGAGCTGAGAAGATGCGCTTGTGGGGAGCCGACCTGCGGGGAAAGTTGCATGGCCTGCGAGCTCCTAGAAGAGATAAGGAAAAGGGTTTGAAAGGGTTTGAGGACCTGGCATCAGAGCAGGTCGTGGTACTGGTACGCCTCTTCTCCCTCGCCGATGCAGTAGCGCACCTTGGTGAAGTGCTTCTTCAAGCCCTTCACGTCGTGCTTGACGTGCTCCGGGTTCTCCTTCTTGACGACCACGCGGTGGATGAGGTTGGCGACCTCCTTCATCTCGCTCTCGCGCATGCCGACCCGGGTAAGCTCCTGCACGCCGAGGCGGATGCCGCTGGGCTTGATGGCGCTGGTGTCGCCGGGCAGCATGTTCTTGTTGGTGATGATGTTGGCCGACTCCAGGTCGATGGATGCCTGGTTGCCGCCCCCGTGGGCCGCCACGTTGACCGCTATGGTGTGCGACCCGGTGAATCCTTTGTGGGCGCACAGAACGTCCATGCCCAGCTCATGCATCGCCTGACCGAGGGCTTTGGCGTTGCGGCAGACCTGGGCGGCATAATCGTTGCCGTATACCTCCCACTCGGCCAAGGTAACGGCCAGGGCGGCCATCTCATGAAGGTGGTGGCTCGAGGTGACGCCGGGGAAGACCGCCGAGTTGAGCTTCTTCTCCAGCTCCTCGGAGAGGTTGTGACCGAGAACGATGCCATGATTGGGGCCGGGGAAGGTCTTGTGGGTACTGGCGGTGAGGACGTTCGCTCCCTCGTGCAGAGGGTCCTGGAACCTCCCGCCGGCGATGAGGCCCAGGACATGGGCGCCGTCGTACCAGACGGTGCAGCCGATCTCATCGAAGGTCTCCTGAAGCTCCTTCAGCGGGGCGGGGAAGAGGAACACCGATAGCCCGAAGTTCGCTACCTTCGGCCTCTGCTTCAGAAGTTTGCGGGCCCCATCCACATCGATGACCATGTCCTTGGTGTTGAACGGATAGGTGACGGTGCTGACGCCGCGGAAGCCGACCGCCCCGAACTTGGCGGTGGAGATGTGCGCGCCGTGGTCCAATGACGTGCAGGTGATGGTCTCCCCGGGCTGCGTCAGAGCGAACAGGGCCGCCATGTTGGCGACCGTTCCGGATATTGGCCGGACATCGGCGAACTTGCAGCGGAAGATCCTCTGGGCCAGCTCGATGCACTTCAGCTCGACCTTGTCGACGTAGATGTTGCCCCGATAGTAGCGCTTTCCGGGCAGTCCCTCGGCATAGCGGTCATGGAAGTCTGAGATCATCATTTCCTTCGCCAAGGGGCTCATGAGGTTCTCCGAGGCGATCATGGGGATCGACTCCTCGAACCACTTGTTGTGCTCCTTCACCTGTTCTCTTACCCAGTAGGCATCTTCCTTCATGGGATCAACGAAGGGACATAAAATCGTCCATTTTAAAGACTATCGCCTTCGGCATCATCATAAGTCCGATTCATGCGATGCGTTCTTTGAAGCTCTGAATGACCGGGACCGCTGATGGTTCCTGGCCGTTGAGCATCGCCAGGTAGTAGCTGACATGGTCACCGAGGATGATGCCGGAGAGGAGGTTCTCGGCCTGATTGTTGCCATGGAGCGGGATGACCAACGGATCGAACTTGGACTCGGTCAGCATCTGGATGGTGACCATGACCATCTTCTCCACCAACGGCTCCATCCGACTGGGCAGTAGGAAGACCGGCAAAGCGCCAGGGCATCGCGACCCCTGCAACCATCCGACCATCTGGTTATGGTTCATCTCCGGGACCTCGCCCGCGAACGCCAGCATCTTGGCGTTCTCATTTATCTGGTTCTGCCAACGGACCGCTAGGGAACGCACGTTGCGGGGGGCGTAGACGATGGGCAGGCTCTCCTGGAGCGCCAAGGCATATTTCTTTGCGACATTCCTCTCGATGGGGGAGGAGGGGGCCATACGGGCAACCGCCGCCTTGGAGTTGATCGCAGCCGCCAGAAAATCGTTGGCAGGCTCAGCGATGTCCACGGACTGAAGCACCGCGGCCGCTCCGCCAAGAAGGTAACCCAAGGCGGCCCGGGGCTGAAGACCGGGAGGGACGAGCAAACAAGGGATGTCGTTCTCCTCCGCCCTTTTCTGAAGTGTACCTCCTGAGGTGATGCAATAGGTGGGGCAGCCCTGCTGAATGCTCTGTTCCAATATCTCCAAAGCCTCCAGGGTGTTCCCCGAATAGCTGGTGATGATGGAAAGTCCGGTGCCGTCGAGCCAGTTGGGCAAGGTGACGCTCCGGTTCACGACGACTGGCACCGGCGATCTGGTGACGAGATAATCATAGAGGATGTCGGCGGCGATGGCGGAACCGCCAATGCCGGAGAGGCAGATGGAGGCAGGCAACGAGAGCCTCTCGGTCTTGCTCTTAGCGGCGGTCTCGAGGTGCTCGATGAATTCCCCGATCTGTGACATCAGCCTCGAGGCGTCCAATCGACGCATGGCCTCGACATCGTCCAAGGAAAAGGACATAACACTTCCCAATGCCGCTCATGAAATATATTAATTTCAGACAAAAAATCATGGCAGGATGTTTATCCTACCATTCTTTTTGTATCTACCTAATTAATAATATCGCCGGGCTTTTCTTCCTCGTGCTGATCGATGATGAAGAATGAGTTGGAGAAGGCCATCCATGACATTAGGGAGGGCAAGATGGTCCTCATCTATGATTTCGATGACCGGGAGAGGGAGACGGACCTGGTGCTGGCCTCCGAGTTCATGACGCACGAGGGCATAAGGGAGATGCGCAAGGCTGGTGGGGGTCTGATATGCACGACCGCGCACAATGATATCGTCACTGCGTTGGACCTGCCCTTCCTGGCCGAGGTTTTCGCCTGCGCTGCCAAGGACCATGAGGTGATGGACCTGCTATCACCGAATGACATACCCTACGATACGAAGTCGGCATTCTCGATAACCATCAATCACCGGCACACCTTCACCGGTGTCACGGACCGGGACCGCGCCCTCACCATCTCCGAGTTCGCCAAGTTGGCCAAGCGAGTGGGCGGTGAGGACCCTAAGGCCCTCCGTGAGGAGTTCGGCAGGAGCTTCCGGGCACCAGGTCATGTTCACCTTCTCAACAGCAGCAGGGAGCTCCTTTCCAAACGCTTCGGCCACACCGAGCTGTCCACCGCATTGATGGTCATGGCCGGCGTCACCCCTTCCGCCACCCTGTGCGAGATGATGGGGGACGACGGCAACGCCCTCTCCAAGGAGGACGCGCACAACTATGCCAAGACCCACGGCCTGGTCTTCCTTGATGGCAGAGAGATCGTTGATGCGTGGAAAAAACGGGGGACCCCCTAAATGGTCCGGGTGATGGCCTCGGGTGTGTTTGACATACTGCACTCCGGCCATCTGCACTATTTAGAGGAAGCGAAGAGGCTGGGTGACGAGCTGGTGGTGGTGGTCGCCACCGATGCTACGGTCCGTAAACGGAAGCACGAGCCCATTACCCCAGAGAGGATGAGGTTGGAGCTGGTTAACGCCTTAAAGCCCGTGGACCGAGCGGTCTTGGGCCGCGACGATGACATGTTCGCCGTGGTAAGGGAGATCTGTCCGGACATCATCGCCTTGGGTTACGATCAACATTTCAACGAGACCCGATTGGTCGAGGAACTGAACTGTCGAGGCATTAAGGTCGAGGTGGTCCGACTGGAGAAACATGAGGACGACCTGAACGGAACCAGGAAGATCATCGGACGCATCATCGACTGGTATACCGTCAACAAAGACCAGATGGATAAGGAGGGCAGGAGATGAAGCTGATAGGTGTGGTCGACACGACCTTCGCCAGGATAGACATGGGCTCTGCCGCCATCGATGAGCTCAAAGGCCTTGGCACAGGATTCAAGATAATACGACGGACGGTTCCGGGATCAAGGACCTTCCGGTCGCGGCCAAAAAACTCATCGAGGAGGAAAGTGCGACATCGTCATGGCCCTGGGCATGCCCGGTCCAAACCGAAGGACAAGATGTGCGCTCACGAGGCTTCCACGGGTCTGATCAGGGCCCAGCTCATGACCAATCACCATATCATCGAGGTCTTCGTCCATGAGGACGAGGCGCCTATCGGCAAAGGAGCTGGCCTGGCTCATGGACCGTCGGTCCAGGGAGCATGCCAGGAATGCATATGACATGTTGTTCCATCCTGAGGTCCTGGTCAAGAACGCGGGACAGGGCCTGAGGCAAGGATACGAGGACGTAGGTCCTATCAAGGAGAGATAAGTCATGAAGAAGTACAACATCGGGATAGTGGTCTCCGAGTTCAACTTCGACATCACGTCGATGATGCTGGAGAGGGCGAAGGCACACGCGGAGTTCTTGGACGTGAACGTGGCCAAGATATTCCATGTGCCAGGCGTCTACGACATGCCATTGGCGGTCAAAAGCATGGTCCAGGACAAGGACATCGATGGCGTGGTCACATTGGGAGTCGTCATCGAGGGCGAGACGAGCATGATGATATCGTCATAACCAACGCAGCTAGGAAGATCGCAGACCTGGCGGTCGAATATGGCAAACCTGTATCACTAGGCATCACCGGTCCGGGGATGACCCGGCTACAGGCGGAGGATCGCATCGAGAAGGGACGGGACGCGGTGGAGAGCTGCGTCAAGATGATGAAACGTCTTTCGTAATCTAATAACCAATCTCATCTCCCTCCTTCAATATGGTGGCATTTCTATTTTTTCTAATTCTATTTAAATGATGGGAAAATGACGAGTTGATGGCCCATCTTCTTTATAAAAGGATTCGTTATTGGGCATAGAGACGGTGATTCTGTTCATAGCCCCAATGGATAACGAGGGGTTTATCATGATCTTGCGCATGAAGCTCTCCAGCTGATCGAACGCCCTTCCAGGATCTCCGTGTCCGGCAGGAACACGGCCCGGAAGTGGCCCTTCCCGTAGATCGGGTCGAAACCTGAACCAGGGACCACCAGGACATGGGCGTTGTGCAGCACGTCGAGCACGAACTCCTTGTCGGTCTTCCACTTCTTCGACTCGATCTTAGGGAAGATGTAGAAGGCGGCCTGAGGCTTTCTCACGCTCAGTCCAGGGATCTCGTTCAATCGCTTGTAAGCGAAGTCGCCCCGCTCCTGAAGCTTGCGCTTCATCTCGCCAAGGTGGTCCTTGGGATGCTTCAAGGCCTCGATGACCGCCATCTGGCAGGGCGCGTTGGCGCTGAGCCTCAGGCGGAGCTGCCGGCCTATCGCATCCTTGATCTCGTCCAGCTCTCCAGTAGGGTCGCGGAACACCGAGTAACCCAGGCGCCAGCCCGGTAGCAGGTCCACCTTGGAGAATCCGTTCACAAGGATCATGGGCACGTCCTTGGCCAGGGTGGCCGGGGAATGATGCGTGCCGTCATAGGTCATCAGGTCGTAGATCTCGTCGGTGACGATGAACAGGTTGTACTCTCCCGCAATGTCGGCGATCTGCTTCAGGACCTTGTCGCTGTACAACGCCCCGGTGGGGTTGTTGGGATTGATCACCACGATGAACTTCGTCCTCGGCGTGATCTTCTTGCGGAGGTCATCGACATCAGGTTGCCAGTTCTCCTCCTCGATGGTGCGGTAGGTGACCGGAACGCCGCCGAAGAACTTGGTGAACTCCATGTAGGATGGGATAGCTCGGTCCGGGGGCAAGGACCTCGTCGCCAGACTCGATGGTGGCGGCGGTGATGAACTGGATCGACTCGGTGACGCCGTTCGTGATGATGACGTCCTCGACTCAACGTCGATCTTGTTCTTCTTCCGCTCCTTCTCGACGATGGCCTGCCGCAGTTCGATGTTGCCTTCAGACTCCTCATAACCATTATCGCATTTTTCCACGGCTGCGCAGAGGGCGTCCCTGACGTGCTTCGGGGTCTCGAAATCGAACTTATTCGGGTCCCCGATGTGCAGCTTCATGATCTCCACGCCCTTCTTCTCCAGCTCTCTGGCTGGCAGAAGGATGTCGCGGATGGCGTATTCGATGCCCAGCGTGCGCTTCGTTGGCTTCATAGGAATCGGCCTTCAATGTCATTACGTATATTATGTCTCTAGGTGAAATCGCGAACAAATGAAAGCGAGCCTGAGTGACGAAGGATGAATGAGAATAGTTTAAATATGGGTATGAGGACTCGGCGGGACATGGGCATAGTCGATTGGGGAGATGCACCTCCGCTGGTGCAGACATGCAACGTGCCGGTCCTGGAATCCACGGAATGCGGCAATTGCCAGGAGGCACCAACCGGTGAGCATAACACCGCCGGGGGACATCAGGCCAGCCTTTGCCCACGATATTGAATTCATGCGCTCCCTGCCCGAAGGGGACTTCGGCCCTGGCTGCGGAAAGGCGGTCCTTCCGGAAGGCCGGATAGTGCTCATGAACAAGGTCCCCGGGCTGGACCGGATGGAGGAGATCATCGTGGACGGCGCGGTCATCGGCACCGCCCGGTACGATATCGGGGTCGGCTGGAAGATAATCCTCAGAGTGGCGGCTGCCAGGATGATGCAGGACGTCGCGAAGGGCATGGTCGTCGCCGACGACGGGGCGGTCGCTCCGATCCAGAAAAGCTCCAGCCTCATGGTGCCCGGAGTGGTGTCGGCGTTTGCCGGGATCAAGAAGGGCGACGAGGTCATCTGGTGGTCGAGTCCGGACACGCCTTTGCCACCGGAACCGCCAGGATGTCGACGGAGATGTGCCCAGCGGAAAGGGGGTGGCGGTCAAGACCCGATGGGCGGACCTGCCGGCGGAAAATGTCGCCGCGGCAGCCAACAGGACTGGGACATGGTCATCAGGGCCAATTCTCCAGTGATGAAGCCAGGATCTGGGACGCGATCAAGTTCATCAGGGAGACCATGGCGGAGTTCAAGGTCCCCGCGATGGTCTCCTTCTCCGGAGGTAAGGACAGCCTGGCATGCTGTTGACCAAGGATGCCGGACTGGACCTGCCGTCTTCTTCATCGATACCGGACTGGAGTTCCCTGAGACCGTTCATACGTCTACGATGTGGCAAAACAATACGATCTGGAACTGATCGTCGAGCACGCGCCGGAACACGCGTTCTTCGGCAACCTGAACTACTTCGGACCTCCCGGAAGGGACTTCCGCTGGTGCTGCAAGACCAACAAGCTTGGCCCGACGGTGAAGGCCATAATGGAGCATTTCCCGGACGGTGTGCTGTCCTTCATAGGTCAGCGCAAATACGAGTCGGAACAAAGGGCGGACAAACCCCGCATCTGGCGGAACCCATGGACGCCTGGACAGATCGGGGCCTCCCCCATTCAGCACTGGACGGCGCTGCATGTGTGGATCTATATCTTCATGCGCAAGGCGCCTTACAACCCCTGGTACAGCAGGGTCTCGACCGCATCGGCTGCTTCCTCTGCCCCGCCTCGGACCTGGCGGAGCTGGAACTGGCTCACAGAGCGAGGTCTGAGACGATGGAACGCTTACCTCGAGATATGCTGGAATCGATCGCCAGCCGAAGGAATGGGTCGGGCTGGGCTCTGGCGCTGGAAACGCATCCCTCCCTCGGTCAAGGAAGAGCTGGCCCGCAACGGCATAACCATCGAGGAACTATGAGGCGCAAAGGGGGACGAATGGAAGGAGAAGCCAGAGACGACTGACCCTGCGGATGCAGGAGGGTTTCTCGCCCTGTGTGCCGGTTTCAGCATCGAGGGCGCGTTCTCCCGGAACTGGACCTGATGCGGGTCGCGAACGTTCTCAACATGGTCGGGGCGGTCACCGTCAATGAGGAGGAGGGCTGGTGCTCCATCGATGGCGTAACCGTTTTCGATGGGGCGCCCTCATAGCAAAGGAAGGAACAGAAGACGATAAGGGAAAAAGTGGAAAAGGTGCGCAGAGCCGTGGTCAAGGCCGAGGAATGCGTCGGTTGCGGGGTGTGCGTCGCCAGATGCAAAGAGGGTGCACTTCTACTGGAACGGGACCGGGTGGATAGTTGAAATGCATCCATTGCGGTGGATGCATGGAACCCTGTCCAGCGGTCAGTTTCGGCGACACCACCTTCGATTTTTGAAGATCCCCCTTCCCTTATGAAAGGAAAAGGGGTGCTGCCGACGCAGCTCGTTTGCCCCCAGGTTCAGCGCACGAAGTCGATATCGTCGTCGTTGGCCTGGGCTGCTGGTACTGCGGCTGGGCTTGACTGCTGATGGCCCCTGTGGTGGGCCTTTGGCACGGGCTGCTGGGCCGTCGGGCGTCCGTTCCCTGGCTCGAGCATATGTACTTGATCTGGCGCCGGTGACGATCAGCAGGATCTTGATGGTTCCCTCCAGCTCCGGGTCGATGGAACATCCCCATATGATCCTGGCCCTTGGGCTGACGCTGTTGGTGACGATCTCGGCAGCCTTCTGGGCCTCGCCGACGGTCATGTCGGGTCCTCCGACGACACGGATCAGCGCACCCTTGGCCTCCTTCAGGTCGACCTCTCCCAGCATCGGGGAGGTAAGCGCCTCGTGGACCGCCGCCTTGACGCGGTCGTCCGCATCGGTGTTGGCCTCGCCGATACCGACGAATGCGACGCCGCCCTCGTTCATGACGGTCTGGATATCGGCGTAGTCCAGGTTGACCAGTCCGGGCTTGGTGATGATCTCGGTGAGACCCTTGATGGTCTGCATCAGCACCTCGTCCGCCACCTTGAAGGCGGCGTCGACCGGCAGCTTCGGGACGAGCTCCAGCAGCTTGTCGTTCGGGATCACGATGGTGGTGTCGCACACCTGCCTCAGCTTGTTCAGACCGGACAGTGCGTTCTCCATGCGGACCGTGCCCTCTGCCTTGAAAGGCAGGGTGACGACCCCGATGGTCAGCGCCCGGATCTGGTCCTTGGCGATGCTGGCGACGTAGTGGGCCGAGCCGGTGCCGGTACCGCCTCCCATGCCTGCGGTGACGAACACGATGTTGGCCCTGTTCAGGAAGTCCCTGATCTCCATGTCGTTCTCCCGGGCGGATTCCTCGCCGACCTCGGGCTTGGCGCCCGCGCCCAGTCCCCTGGTCCTGGACTTGCCGATGAGGATCTTCCTCGGCGCGCGGATGGTCAAAAGGTGCTTGGCGTCGGTGTTGATGGCGCAGAGCTGTGCACCCTTATGCCGGCATCAACGCAGCGGTTGATGGTGTTGCAGCCGCCACCGCCGCATCCGATGATCTTGATACAGACATCCAGCTGGGCAGCGATGCGCAGAAGTTCCTCGTCCGAAGTGGACATCTGCGGCCCGGCCGCCATGTGGACGGGGGCTGGCTGCGCCATCGGCTGGGGGGCCGGTTGTGGCATCGGTTGTTGCTCAGGTGCCATTTGCGGTTGAGGCAACGGCTGAGGCTGAGCTCCGTTCTGTACATTCTGGCCTTGGTACTTGGTACCCGATAAAGCATTCTTTACCAAAGAGCTTGGCATAAGTGCATCCCTATCCCTAGGTAAGGGTTACCATCAATATATATGTTACGAATAAAAATGGATGCTGGTATATGAAAAAACGGCCTAAACTTGTTGCCCGAGCGCGTCATCGGTCTGAGGTGCTATCTCCATGAACAGGTCTGGCCATATCACCAGGAAGATGCTCGGGGCACCTTCAAGGTCCTTCATGGTCTGCTGGTATATGTTCTCGGCTGAGAAGGGCATGCACACTGGAAGCCATCTTTAAAAGTAATATCGTGACCAGGTACATCGTCAGGCTGGCCGACCGACTCCCCCTGTGCCAGGCGGAATGCGACCGACTCATCGAAATAGTCCGTCCAGGTCCTTGTAGAGGAACCTGTGCATCTCCTCCACCGCGGCGTCTATCTCGTTGTGGAGCAAATTTGTGGTCGATGATCTCGATGCCCTTCCTGGTAAGGACGACCATGTCCATATCCGAGGATATCAATGACCCTACGCCTCGATGACGGGGCGACCTCCTTCATCGAGGAATTCGTCAGATTCCCCAGGCCCCGCAGGCGTTCCTTGATCTCCACCTCCATGATGCGTTGGTCGATGAGGTCCTGGGCCATGTCATATTTTCGGGACCTGTTGACTTACCGCTGTCAATAGCGATTGCTCGATTTGGGCATTATCCAGTCCGATCTTCTCGAGATCTGGGGCCATCTTCAACATGTCGGCCAGATAGTTGTTGAGGCTCTCGCTGTTCTGATATCTCCGCCTCAGGAACTCCAAGCAGACGCTGACATCACCTATCGCCTTGACCAGCTCGCCATCTAGGAACGAGACCTTGGACAGGTCCAACAATGTCTCGATGTCTCTTACGTCCAATCCCCTCTGTCTCGCGAGCTCAATTAGGGAGTATGTCTGCTCGAACAGGATCGGATACGGCCTGGCGGGGTCCCCCCAGATGTGCGGTATGCATATCGCCGCACCTTTGCGCACCTCTCGTGATGGATGGGAAAGGCCATCGAGGATGGCCTCCTGGGATTCGTCCCTCTCCGATATCCTGCTTAGAAGAAGGCGGACGTTGTCCCTTGCCTTATCGTTCTCGCAATCATAGTGACGAAGAAGCATGATGGTCACGGACCATGGCTCTCGGTCGGCCATCTCGAGAACGCGATTCTGGGTCCATCTACGTTCAAAGGCCAGAGCTGAGGAGAGGCGCCCCTCGAGGGAAGCCTCCACCTTGGACACCTCGGTGCGAGGCGATGGTCGGCCTGGTCCTTGGTCATCACCATACGGCCTTACTTATCTTGGAGGGAATTAATCACTCTTTCGTGCCCGTTATCGCAATGTGGGACAAGTGTAAGTCTCACAATGTAGCTCGTTTCCAAATCTGGAGGGTTGGATGACTTCTTGATTTTTCATTTCAGGCGATTGTCAGCGATAATTATTTTATTGCATCAACCCCATAAAGTGCCGGGATATCCCATCAGGTCCTGTCATGCAAGAGATCGCAAAACTGAACAATATCATGGCGAAGATGAACAAACTGGAGAATGTCACCACCGTTTTCGCATCCTCCCGAGCAGGGGTGTTCGCCATGGGCATGACCCCGAAGATGACGGACCGCGCCATGTTCTCGGCAATAACATCGATGATGCTAGGCGCCGCTGAACAGATGGGAAGGGAGATGGGGGATGAGCTCAGTTATATTGTGCTCAACCTGATGGATTCCAAGATGGTCATCATAGGAGCGGGACCTAAGCATCTGATTGGGATATTGGTGGATCCAAAGGCGACCCCGAAAAGACCGCCGTTGAGGCCAAGTCCATCGTTACCTCTACCTAGCGGGTCCTTTCGATAAGATACGATTCGATTGTGCCTTTTCTGTTTTATCCTTTAATTTATCTCTTTACCTTGAATTTTACCACGGCCTCCTATCCTCATCTGCGGGATGCGCAGTTGTCTGAGGTTTGACAGAAATATCCCATTCCCTCACATTTTCTTCATACCGCGGCCCATCCACTCCGTGACGGATTTCGAGACATATCCTAAGGTGTTGCTGCCGGTACGGTGGTCCCCCCCGACCTTCGTCCTATGCTGGAAATGGCCTTGATGACGTCATCAGCGGTCAGACAATCGTCTGGGACGACCGTATATCCTGTGCCAAGTGATTCATTCTCGTGTGAATCGCTCCCTCCGGTCGCCGGTGCGCCCAGGTTCTGGGCCAGGACCGACGCCTTGCGATTAGAACTTCTATCGGACCTAGAGTTGTGGGCCTCGATGGCGTCGAAATGTCTTCCCAGAACGTTCTTCTCCCCTAATCCTGACCAGTAACGATATGGGTGTGCGGCCACGGCGAAACCTCCGGCCGCATGGATCTGATCTATGGTATCCAGCACCTCGAGGTCCCTCTTTATCGGATTCGTCACGTTCAATGCCAATATATGACCGTACTTGCTACTGACCTCTATTGCTGGCACAACGATGAAGTCCTCCGGGTGCATATTGAGGGCCTCCCTGGCCCCATCCGGGCTGTTATGGTCCAGGATGGCCGCTCCACCAAAGCCTTTCTCCTTGAGGATCCTGATAATGTCCTCGACCTTGTTCTTACCATCGGACGAGTGATCTGTGTGAACATGAAGATCGAGCTTCATCTCACCTGTGCTCCATTGCCAAGCTCCCCATCTACTGTAATCAAGGTCCCTTTGGATGTGAAGAGGGGCAGGCCCTCCTTAGCATCAGCATTGGGAAGGAATATAGCCACCTGGGAGGGAACTTTCGCCCCGGTTGGGAACTTGACCTTGACCGGTCTACCTATGTCTACCTCCCCATCCCCACTTACGCGCCCGGTCCGGATGATGAACTTTTGGAAGTCCTGGAAGCTAAGTAGTTTCTCACCTTGGGCCAGACCTGAGCTTACCGATTCTCCCGGCTCTGCTGCCTCCCCGGGGGTCAGGGCGAACACCTTGCCATCGGACTCGGCCGCCAACATCATCCCTTGGGACTCCACCCCTCGAAGCTTTGCCGGTTGGAGGTTGGATACATAGACTATCTTCTTTCCCTTGAGCTGGTCCTTGCTATAGTAGGCCTTGAGCCCTGCTACCAGTTGGACCTCCTTACCTGCATCCAGCTTCAAAACGTAGAGCTTATCGGCATTGGGATGGTCGCTCACGTCCAGGACCTTCGCCACCTTGAGGTTGAGCTTCGCGAACTCTTGGAAGGGGCTTTCCTCCTTTTCGGCGACGATCTTGTTGAACATGGGGCCTTGGCACTTTTAGGACCTTCCCCGGTTGGAGGGTCGACATCCATCGATGCCCAGGACCCCTTTCCGATGTGACCATCCTGTCCCATGGTCTCCCACACCTCGTTGGCGGACCGGGGAAGGAACGGGTAGCTCATTATCGCCAGTGCCTTCACTATCTCCATGTTGAGGTTCAACATGGCCCCGCAGCGCTCCTTGTCGGTCTTCACCATGGACCATGGCGCCACTGCATCGAAGAAACGATTACCGAACTGTGCCAGGTCCATGAGCGCCTTCAGTGCCTTCTTGAACTGGCAGACAGATAGGTGGGTCTCAGCCTCGACCTTGCAGGCGACGATGGCATCGAAGACCTCCTGACGTTCCTTTTCCGTCCCTTGCATGGGGAGGGGTGGGACCGAACCGTAGTTCTTCTGTGTGAAGCTCAGCACGCGATGATAGTAGTTGCCAAGGGTGGCCACGAGCTCGTTGTTGATCTTGGCGTCGAAGTCCTCCCAGGAGAAATCGGCGTCCTTCCCCTCGGGCATGTTCGCCGTTAGGTAGTATCGCACAAGGTCCGAGTCGAACTTCTGCAAGAAACTGGGCACGTCGACGCCCACCCCTCTGCTCTTGGAGAACTTCTCGCCCTTGAAGGTGAGCCATTCGTTAGCGGGGACGTCATAGGGCAGATTGAGGCCACCATATCCCATGAGTATGGCGGGCCAGATGATGGTATGGAATGGTATGTTGTCCTTACCTAGGAAATAATATGACCGGACCTCCGGATCTGTCCAGAACTCCTTCCAGGCATCGGGTCGACCGATCGATCTTGCCCACTCCTTCGTTGCGGAGAGATATCCGATCACGGCCTCGAACCAGACGTATATGACCTTGTCCTCGTAACCGGGAACTGGGACCGGCACTCCCCAGCTCATGTCCCGGGTGACGGCCCGGTCTATTAGACCGGCCTGAAGCCAGTTCTGGGTGAAGAGCTGGACGCTCGGTCTCCAATAATCCTTGTCTGAGACGTAACGGAGCAACGGTTCCTCGAACTCGCTGAGCCTGAGGAAGAAGTGTTCGGTCTCCCTCAGCTCTGGGTTGGAATCACAGTTGGTGCACTTGGCCCCTATCAGCTCCCCTGCCTCATGCGTCGTCCCACAGCTCTCACATTGGTCACCCCTCGATCTCTCATTTCCGCATTTTGCGCATGTGCCCAATACATATCGGTCAGGTAGGAACTTGGCACAACGGGGACAGTAGTACTGCATCGTCCCTTTCTTGACCAGTAGACCTTTTTTCAGAAGAGTTATGAAAATGTCTTGTACCACCTCGAAGTGGTTCGGAGTATGGGTCTTGGTGAAAAGACTGAATTCGATCCCTAGGTCCTCGATCGCCTTCTTGTTGATGCGGTGGTAGCGCTCCGCCACCTCCTCCGGGGTCGTGCCCTCCTTCTCAGCGGTCACGGTCACAGGTGTACCGTGCTGGTCGGAGCCAGATACCATCAGGACCTCATCACCTTTGAGAATATGGTACTTCGCGAAGATATCTGGGGGAAGGAGAGAGCCCGCCACGTGCCCGAGATGTATCGCGCTGTTAGAGTAGGGCCATGCCACGCACACCAATACCTTTGCCATGGGATCGGCTCAGAATCGTGCAACTATGATTTAAAGGTAACAACGATTGCCAGCATCACCCGGTCATGAATTGGGGTCGTGTAGGCAACGACCGAATTGACAATCATATTTTTATCGAACCTCAATGTTTGCCATGAACATGCGTATCGCCGTGCTGCTCAGGGATCGGTGTCAACCAAAGAAATGTAACACCGAGTGCCGCAAATACTGCCCCAAGGTGCGTACCGGGGTCGAGGTGGTGGTCATCGAGGAGGATGGCAAGCCATCCATCTCCGAGGAGCTATGCGCGGGATGTGGCATATGCGTCCACAAATGCCCTTTCGAGGCCATCAAGATCATCGGACTTCCCGATGAGCTCATGGATGATATCGTTCACCAATTTGGGGAGAACCAGTTCCGACTGTATCGACTCCCAGTGCCGAAGATGGGGCAGGTCACAGGAATCCTTGGTCCCAATGGTATCGGCAAGTCCACCTCCTTCAAGTTGCTCTCAGGTGAGATAGTGCCCAACCTCGGCCACTTCGATGCGCCACCGAGCAGGGAGGAGGTGCTCCAGCACTTTGCTGGAAGCGAGGTGAGCGACTATCTGGAGAAAGTCTATTCCAAGAAATTCCGCACCTCGATGAAACCGCAGTACGTGGACCGCCTTCCGGCCGTTTTCAAGGGACCGGTCATCGACCTGCTCCGAAGGGTGGAGGAGCGTATCGACGTGGATGAGGCGATCGGATTGTTGGAGCTGGAGGAGGCGGTCAAGCGTAACATGACCGAACTTTCTGGTGGAGAGCTGCAACGGGTCGCGGTGGCGGCGACCTTGATGAAGGAGGCGGACATCTACTTCTTCGACGAACCCTCCTCCTACCTAGACATCTATCAGCGCATCAAGATCGCGAAGATAATCGGGTCCATGGCCAAGGAGAAGCACGTTGTGGTCATCGAACACGACCTGGCCGTGCTGGACTTCCTGGCGGAGAACGTCTATCTGGTATTCGGCTCGGAAGGGGCCTATGGTGCCTTTGCCCAACCACGACAGGTTCGTCAGGCGATCAACGTTTACCTCGATGGCTATGCCAAGGAGGAGAACATCCGTTTCAGGGAATACCCCATCCGCTTCGAGAGCCACCCCCCAAGGGACTCATGGCAGCAGTCGGAGCTCCTAGAGTATGAGGAATTGAGGTGTGAATATCCCTCTTTCAAGATGAAGGTGGACGCGGGTTCCATCAAGATCGGGGAGACCGTGGGAGTGGTTGGCCCGAACGCGATCGGCAAGACAACGTTCGTCAAGATGCTTGCTGGGGTGCAAGCCCCAACAACGGGGAAGGTGGCGCGAAGCGTGAGGGTCTCCTACAAGCCCCAATACATCACCCCAGACTTCGACGGGACGGTCCAAGAGCTCTTCCATGTATATGTGAAGGACTTCTTCGAGTCCGGATTCTTCCAGACCGAGATAGCTCATCCGATGATGCTCAAGCCATTGCTAGAGAAGAACGTCAAGAACCTCTCCGGGGGCGAGCTGCAGAGGGTGGCGGTGGCGCTATGCCTGGCAAGGGACGCGGACATCTATCTGTTGGACGAACCTTCCGCCTATCTTGATTCCAATCAGAGGATGGAAACGGCCAAGACGATAAGGCGCACCATGGAGAAACGTGGCCGGAGCGCCTTAGTGGTCGACCATGACATTTATTTCCTGGACATGGTGTCCGATTCCATTATGGTGTTCGACGGGCGACCCGGGTTCGAAGGTCATGGCCAAGGTCCCTTCGACATGCGAAATGGCATGAACCGTTTCCTTGAGAAGGTCGACATCACCTTCCGGCGGGACAACGACACGAATAGGCCTCGGATCAACAAGCCAAGCTCACGCCTGGACAGAGAGCAGAAGTCCAAGGGCGAATACTATTACGCCTGATCCTTCTTCAAACTGGGCAACTTTCCAAGCACACGT
This sequence comes from Methanomassiliicoccaceae archaeon, assembly GCA_963789555.1. GTDB lineage: Archaea > Thermoplasmatota > Thermoplasmata > Methanomassiliicoccales > UBA472 > JACXTP01. Next base: position 36,889 of record CAWBKY010000009.1, read on the forward strand.
AACCTGTGCCAGATCCACCAGATGACGAATAGTATTAGAGCGATTATCGCAACTATCTCGAACTTATCGAAGAACGCGATGATGTCCTCCCACTGTGGACCAAGCACGTAACCCAGATAGGCGAGTATCGCGTTCCAGATAAGTGATCCCAGGAGGGTAAAGAGTATGAATCGTGTGAAATTATATTTTGCTATCCCAGCTGGAAAGGATATGAGCGTTCGCACCAAAGGGACGAACCGGGTCAGGAAGATGGCCCAATCCCCGTATCTCTTGAACCATGCCTCTGCGTCATCAAGGGTGTCATCTCCCATCAAGACATAGCGACCGAACCGGCGAACGACCTCTCTGCCTCCAGTGTATCCGATGCCATAAGCGGCGGCGGCCCCCAGCACGCTACCGAGGGTCCCGGTCAGAATGACAAGGATGAGATCGAACTCCCCATCATATGCGAGCCAGCCGGCGAATGCCATAATGATCTCGCTCGGTATGGGGAAGCTGATGCCATCTAGGAACATAAGGAAGACAATACCGACATATCCCATGGATTGGATGACGTCCAGAACCCATTGGACAGTGAGATCGACCAGGCCCATCGTGGCGATAATGGCGAGGTAGAATATAATAGAGACATAGATGAGACAGGAAAGAGTAATTAGTACCTTGCTCACTTGAATTACTTAGGTTGAGGAATGGAAGCGGTAAAGATCTCCGATAATGTCTACTGGGTCGGGGCGATCGATTGGAACGGCCGTAACTTTCACGGGTACGATACGCCCCGAGGTACGAGCTACAACTCTTATCTCATCATCGACGACAAGATCGCCCTGATAGATGTCGTGAAGACGCCATTCCTATCCCAGATGATGGAGCGCGTCAGAAGTGTGGTGGACCCCAAGGACATCGACATCATCATCTCCAACCACTCCGAGAACGACCATTCCTCAGGCTTGCCTATGGTCCAGGAATGGACGGGAGCTCCCATCTATGCGTCGAGGAAGGGGGTGGAGCACCTTCCACTGAACTACGGTCCGCTCCAGCTCACCAAGGTCATGGACGGACAGGAACTGAATCTGGGCAAGTACACCTTAAGGTTCATGGATACCCCCATGCTGCATTGGCCTGACTCCATGTTCACCTACCTGAAGGAACAGGGCATCCTTTTCTGCATGGATGGCTTCGGACAGCATTTCGCATCGTCCAAGCGTTTCGACGATGAGGTGGACAAGGGCGCGTTGTTCGAGGAGGCGGCGAAATACTACGCCAATATCTTGATGCCGTTCGGGCAATCCTACTTCGCCGCCCTGGAAAAGCTGAAGGGATTGGACATTAAGATGCTGGCCACCGCTCATGGTATCATCTGGCGATCTGAAATACCCAGGATCTTACAGCTCTATGATAGGTGGGCAAAGCATGAGACGGAAGAAAGGGCGCTATTGGTCTTCGACTCCATGTGGGGGAGCACGGAGAAGATGGCTCTGGCCATCGCAGAGGGGATCACGGCAGGGGGCGTTCCTGTCAGGGTCTGTAAGGCCAGTGCCACCCCCCGCAGTGTCGTCATGCGAGAGGTCCTGGATGCGAGAGCGGTGATCTTAGGGACCCCGACATTGAACATGGGTATGTTCCCTACCATGGCCGATGTGGCTGTGTATCTCAAAGGTTTGAGACCGAGGAACCGCATCGGTGCTTGCTTCGGCGCATACGGTTGGTCGGCCGGAGGGGTCAAGGCCCTCAGAGAGTCGTTGAATGGATCGGGATTGGATTTCCCCTTCGAGGACATCGAGGTCAGGTTCAATCCGCAGGAGGCCGACCTAAGGCGCTGCTACGAATTCGGATTATCAATAGCGAAAAAGATTATCATGTGATGATTGCAATGCATCTTCGGGATGGACGATTACGAAGGTCGTCGAGATGTACGGTGTGAGCGAGGCGATAGAACTATGGAATTGAGGACCCCGATGGATGATCACCCGGTCTGCAGAAGCATGCCGTTGGACCGATCCCATTTAGGTTGACGCCGATGCCCCGCACATCATTCTCGGGACCTGTTCATATGAACGAAAACCGTATTATATGGGCGGATGGTTGGTAACACAATGCTAAGCCATGCCGATGTACATGTCCACACCAAATATTCGGGCGTTACCGAGCATGGCATACTCACTTTCCCAGAATCGGTATCCAATCCACAGGATGTCGTGCGCATCGCCAAGCGTCTCAGTCTTGACATCGTCTGCATCACCGACCATAATAACGTCAAAGGTGCGCATAAGGCCAAGGAATTCGCAAAGAACTACGACGGGGTCGAGGTGGTCATCGGGGAGGAGATCAGCACTGCCGATGGTGAGATCATCGGCCTCTTCCTCAACGAGCTGATCCCTCCCGGATTGTCGGTCGAGGAGACGACGGACCTGGTGAGACAGCAAGATGGCATGTTGGTGGCGCCACACCCGTTCAGCTACCATGTTCCTGCCCTAGGCCTTTTGATCGATGACATCGACTTGGATGGCATCGAGGTGATCAATGGTGGCCACATAGATGGCCCTGCCAACGAGAGGGCGTTGGAGCATTCCCGCTCGGGGAAATGGGCGAGAGTGGCCGGTAGCGATGCACATTCGCTCTCGCAATTGGGATGCGCCTACACGCTCTTCCCGGGGGCGGGGGAGGAGGATTTCCGAAAGGCCCTCAAGCATAAGCTCACCGATGTGTACGGGAATCCCATGCCGATGCACCTGGGCGTTCAATGGAGCGTGGGGATCGTCCTTAAGGCGGACGAACTGATGCTGCGATCTATCCTAGGGATACTGGAAGGAGAGGAGGGGGATCCCCTTGTGGAGGCGATTATGAAAATGAGGACCGACCAGAAGATCTTGGCCTTGTTCGGGACGGCCATCTATCTGACCCCGCCGATCCCTTACCTCGCTGGCATCGCGGCAAAGGCCGTTATGCGCAAGAAGCACGAGATCCGAGACCAGATGAACCGGTTCCGTCGCCGCCTGGAGATCGAGACCGGGATCAAACAATCTAATGATGGTGCTGGTGCTCTGGATCCTCCAAATTCCCAAAAGCGTTGACCACTGCCTCCGATAAGGCGGGATGGATGGTCTGGCTCCTTGCCAATGGGACGAAGCTCTGGTCTCCAGCGTTCATGAGGTAGACCACAGCCTGGACCAAAATCGCAGCGTGTGAGCCGATGGCGCTAACGCCAAGGATCTTGAGGTCGCCGGCCGTTACGATGACCTTCACGAAACTGCCCTCCTCGCCCATTGCATAGCCTTTCGCGCAATCGAAGTAATCGCTCTTACCTACCAGATACTTGATCCCCTTTGCCTTTGCCTCGGCCTCGGTGATCCCCACCGACGCAACCTCCGGATAACCGAACACCGCATGAGGTACCGCATGTTCGTCCACAGGGGTCCTTGTCTTGGTGAACATATTGTGCCAGACCACGTCCGCGTGATAATTGGCCGTGTGCCTGAACATGGTCCGCCCGATCACATCGCCCATGGCGAAGATGCTCGGTTGCGAGGTCTGCATGAACTGGTCGATGACAATGTAATTGTTCTTGTCCAAAGCGATCCCCGCCGCCCCTGGGTTTAGGGTGTCCGCGTTGCTGGTCACCCCTGTGGTCACCAGGATCTCGTCCGTTGTCACCTCCGATGTCTTTTCAGAGGAGCGGTCTCGGAACACGATGGTCTTTCCCCCCGCTCCCTTCCTGACCTCCAACACCTCGTTGTTCACATGTACATCCATGTACTGGCTCGCCTCGGCCAGCATCCTTTCGGAGACCTCGGGCTCCTCTCTGGGCAATAGGTGGGGGTTACGTCCAAGGATCGTCACCTTCGTCCCGAAGGCAGAGAAGAAATGTCCGAACTCACATGCCTTGTAACCTCCCCCCAAGATGGTGATGCTCCTGGGAACGCTCTGGATGTCGAACACGGTTTCCGAGAGCAGATAGCCAGCATCCTCCAGTCCCTTGATCTCCGGTATTTGGCTTCGCACCCCGCAGGCAAACACTATCCGGGGGGCTTTGATCTGTTCCTCGTTGACCTGCATGGTGTACGGAGCGACGAAGAAGCCTGTGGTATGATATAAGTCCAGATCTGGGTCGTTCTTAACACCCTCCTCGATGCCCTGACGGTCGGGAAGTATCAGGTCCCACATGCGCTTGCGGACTAGGTCGAAGTCCAATCTCTCCACCTTCGCATGCACGCCAATGGCCTTCGCATGTTCGATGGTGCGGACCACCTCCGCGGGATAGGTAAGTATCTTACTGGGAATGCAACCCCGGTTCAAACAGGTCCCGCCGATGGGCCCATTTTCCACAAGAGCTACCTTCATTTCCTTGTTACGCGCCCTGCTGGCGATGGTCAGGCCCGCTCCCGTTCCAATCACGATGATGTCATATTCCTTCATCTTAGCACCGGTTCCCCTCGCAATCTGACCCCGAGTTATAATAAAATTGTCACGGTCCTACGGGGCTTGTGCGGCTCGGCGATATGATTAGATATCCGTCGATGGGTCCTAACATCGGTGAATCGATGGACCCGAACACAGAATGCAACTGTACTGCCAGCGAACTGATGATCTTTCCCTGCGCGGGAGCATGCAACGTGGGACAATTGAGCAACGAACTGGCCAAAAGGATGAGCCAAGAAGGGATCGGCAAGATGGCCTGCATAGCGGCGGTGGGGGCGGGCGGCCCCATGGCGATCAAGGCTGCGAACGATGCGAAGATAGTCCTGATCATAGACGGATGTCCCATGAGCTGCGCCAAGAAGATCGTCGAGAGGGCCGGGGTGAGGACGACGTTGCAAGTGCTGATCACCGACATTGGAATGAAGAAGACCGATAGTTTGCCTATACCGATGAAGAGATGAAGAGGCGTTCCAGATGACATTGGACAGATCAAAGAGGTCCCGCATTGAGCAACAAATAAAATTCCTAAAAGAATCGATTTTCTGATCGATCATTTTTTTTTTTACCTCGCTTCTGATTTCGGGCTCTATTTTAGCCAGATATTCCAGCCAGCTTTCCTCGACTTATATTCGATTGATCATTACATTGATGATGTAATATTGGAATCATGATTCATACATCTATTATTTTTATAATATTGATGTACAATTGTCTTATTTCCAAGAATATTAATATCTAATTGTCTATGCAAACGTCCCGTCGGATGCCGCGAATCATCAGGAATGATGCAACAGGGGCGAGGTTCGCCCTGAACCGACGAGCGAAAGCGACCCTGATAGAAGGTCAGGATTCAAGGAGAGATGTCAAGAATGTCGAAAGAACTGAATCCGGATTCTTTGTGACTGGAACGATGATGGAAGCAAACGAGCATGCATGCCCAACAGATGGAGGATGTTAAACTATGGTAGACTCTGGCGACACAGCCTGGTTGTTGATCTCTACCGCTCTGGTGTTCATGATGACACCGGCGGTGGGATTCTTCTACGGGGGCATGCTGCGCAAGGAGAGCATGCTTTCCATATTGGGCCAGACCATAATCATCACAGCTTTCGTGACCTTCATCTGGGTCATCATTGGCTATTCATTGGCCTTCGGACCGAACGCTGGGGACCTGGGACTGATAGGCAACCTTGACTACGTCATGCTTGAGGGCGTTGGGGCCGAACCGGGCAGTGCGATATTCATGCCCACCACAGTGCCCCAATTGTTGTACATGATGTTCCAGCTAACATTCGCCATCATCACGGTGTCCCTGCTCATAGGTGGCATCGCCGAACGCATGAAATTGCGCTCGTTGATCATCCTTCTGGTCGTATGGATGATGGCCGTCTACTTGCCGGTGGCCCACTGGGTCTGGGGTGGCGGTTGGATATTCGAGATGGGCGCCCTTGACTTCGCGGGCGGCACCGTGGTGCACATCACTGCCGGCGTCTCCACTCTGGCGGCGGTCATGGTCCTAGGCAAACGTATCTCCGCCTCGAACGGCGGAGAGGAGAGGCCACACAACATCCCGTTCGTGGTATTGGGTGGTGCCCTGCTCTGGGTCGGTTGGTTCGGTTTCAACGGTGGCAGCGCCTTGGCATCGAACGCCTTGGCAGTCACGGCCATGTGGAACACCATGTTGGCGGGCTCCATGGCCGCCATGACCTGGGGCATCGTCAGCTGGCTGCACCTGGGAAGGCCGGGCGTCCTCGGTTTGATCTCCGGTGCGGTGGCAGGTCTCGTGGCCATCACTCCCGCGGCCGGTTACGTGGACACCACTGGTGCGATGATCATCGGCCTGTCCGCCGGTGTGATCTGCTATGGTGGTATATTGCTGCGCAAGCGGTTCAAGTACGATGATGCCCTGGACGTGTTCGGCGTCCACGGTGTGGGTGGTACCTTCGGTGCCATCGCCACCGGGTTGTTCGCCACCAGCACCGTCAACTCCGCCGTGGTGAACGAAGGGGTGTTCTACGGTGGCGGTCTGACCCTGCTCAGCTATCAGCTCACCGCGGTGGCTGTGGTCTGGGCTTGGGCGTTCGGCATAACCTTCGCGGTGATATATGTCATGAAGAAGGTGACGGCGATCCGGATGACGAAAGAAGAGGAGCGCGTCGGTCCGGACATAGTCCAGCACGGCGAGGTCGCTTACGACATGTGAGGTGTTAGAAATGAAAAAGATCGAGGCAATAATCCGTCCCGAGCGTTTGAACACCGTCAAAGCCGCCCTCGAGGAGATCGGAGTGCATGGAATGACCGTGTACGAGGTGGAGGGACGCGGGGAGCAGAAAGGGCTGGAGTTCACCCATCGCGCTGGAAAATACCGCATCGACCTCCTCCCCAAGCGGAAGATCGACATCATCGTCCCGGACGACCAGGTTCAGATGGTGGTGGATAAGATCATAACTTCCGCCAGGACCGGGGAGATCGGCGATGGTAAGATCTTCATCACCAATGTCGAGAAGGTCATAAAAATTCGGACTGGAGAGATGACGGACAAATAAGAATGACCCCCCCCTAAACACTTTTCAAACCTCTTCTAGCATCTTATTATATTTTCTAAGGTCCCAGAGGTATCGTCAACATCATTTCGATCGCGAAATGGAATATCCTAATATCCCCATCAATGCACCATCCTTGGTCCGTGAACGAGGCGAAGGAGATACTCGAGGAGATCAAGGCCAATGGCAATGAGACCAACCGGGACAGGGATGGCTCGATTCGGTATCAATGTGACCAACGCCTATGGTGTGTCCGGTAACCTGGCTCAGGCAAATGGCGAAACGGATCGGAAAGGACCACGAACTGGCCCTGGCCCTCTGGGATTCAGAGGTCCATGAGGCCCGCATCCTTGCCTCCATCGTGGACGAACCGAAAAAGGTGACGATGGCGCAAATGGACCGATGGGTCAAGGACTTCGATTCCTGGGACATCTGCGACCAATGCTGCAACAATCTATTCGTCCAGGACCAGCATGCTCGGGAGGTGATCGGACCATGGTGCGAGAGAGAGGAGGAGTTCGTTAGGCGGGCCGGATTCGTCATGATAGCGGTGTTGTCGGTCAAGGACAAGAAGGCAGCATGCGATATCGTTCCGTCCATATCTTGAATCTGATCGAGCGACACAGCCAGGACGAGCGGAACAATGTCAAGAAAGCGGTCAATTGGGCTTTGAGGCAGATCGGGAAGCGGGACCTGGATTGCTCATGCGTTGGCACTTCCTCTTGCCCTAAGGCTCAGTCAGAGCGAGGACGCGACCGCCAGATGGATCGGCAAGGACGCGGTCAGGGAACTTAGGTCGGAGAAGATATTGGCCCGGTTACGGGAGAGGAGTGGCAAGAAGGGTACCTGATTCGGACCATACTACGATGGGATGGTGAGGTCGTTGGAAGGTACGGAGAAGAAAGGACAAGGGTTGATGGCTGGGGTCAGCACCAACGTGCTGGTCCTAGGGATCGTATCCCTGCTGACGGACATGAGCAGCGAGATGATCTATCCGATCCTGCCCCTCTTCCTGACGGGTATTGGGGCCACCGGACCTGATCATCGGGCTGATCGAGGGAGCGGCCGAGACCACGGCCTCCTTGGTGAAGGTCCTGTCCGGTTGGTACTCTGACAAGTTCAACAAAAGGAAGAGGTTCATATTTGCTGGGTATGGGCTCAGCTCTGCCACCAAACCCTTGTTGGCCATCGTGACCAATTACTGGCAGGTGCTGGGCATCCGTGTCGTTGAGCGCGTCGGGAAGGGCATCCGCAGCGCTCCAAGGGATGCGTTGATAGCTGACTCCACCGTCCCGAGAAAAGGGGCAAGGCCTTCGGTTTCCATAAGGCGATGGACTCCACCGGGGCGGTGATCGGCCCTTTGCTGGTCCTTCCGGTCCTGTTAACGGCTGCCGCGGTCACCAACGACACATACCGACTTATCTTCCTTCTGTCAGCGATACCGGCATTCGTGGCCTTGGTGGTCATTGTCCTCTTCGTGAGGGAGAAGGAAGGGGAGTCCGTACGCAAACCATCGAAGTTCATACCTGAGCTAAGAAGCGATGGGCACGAAGGTATTGGGCCTTAATGACGGTGGTGGGGGTCTTCTTCCTGGGGGAGGTGAGCTATGCTTTCTTCGTGCTTCAGGGAAAGGACATCGGACTGAGCGATGTGGAGATAATCCTGCTCTATGTCCTCTTCAATGTGGTCTTCGTCCTCCTTGCCATACCTTCAGGGTGCGTTATCGGACCGCATGGGGTCGGAGACCCGTCATCGCCGTTTCCTTCCTGCTTTTCGCATTGAACCTGTGCCACCATGGCCTTGGCCAATGAGTGGTCGGCCCTATTGGGTCTTGGGTTTGTACTTTTTGGGTTGTACAAGGGCACCTCGGAAGGGGTGTTCAAGGCTTTCGTCACCGATGTCTCCCCGTCTGAGCTCAGGGCCACCGCATTGGGGGGCTATTATACCATAATGGGACTGGTCATGCTGCCGGGGGTGTGGCTATCGGTCTTCTTTGGGATCAGGTTGGCCCTTGGGCGGCATTCGCATTCGGGATCGCTACCAGTCTGTTGGCCTTGTCCATGATGTTGATGAGCCCCAAATTGAGGTCGATGGCCTCATCTTGATGAGAGAGTCTGGTACGGGTACAAGCGGACGAGCGGGGATTCGAACCCCGGACCTGCAGCTTAGGAGGCTGCTGCCATATCCATGCTAGGCCACTCGTCCAAAAATGAGCGGGTTTGAAAGGGTTTGTGAAGGTGAGGACGGAGCGGTTCAGCTCTTGTCCTCTTCAGAGCCCAGCTCCTCGGGTTCCTTGTCCTCGGTGGGCTCCGCCTTATCTTCCTGCTTCACGTACTCCTCGATGAGCTCGACCGGGTTGGCCTCCAGGGCCTCGCGCAGGTCGGCGACCACCTTGTACTTGGCCAAGGTCCACTTCTGGTCGTACTTGCATACGTCAGGGAGGACCATGGTGACCTTCTTACCATCAACGGTGACCTTGAATCCCTCGGAGGTGCCATAGTCCATCTCCACGACGGCCATGGCCTTCTCCTCATCGTTCTCGACGACCTCCAGGACCTTGAAGCGGTACTTCAGGGCCTGGCCGGCGAAGCGGCGGTTGAAGTCCACGCGGACCCTTCCAGCGGTGACCGAGATGATGAGGCCGGTCTTGTTGTTCATGTTGACCTCCATGCCTGGGCGGGGCTCGATGTCCTGCTTCAGGAACTCGCGCACCGAGTGCATCTGGATCAACTTGGGGTCCCTCTGACCGGCTGCCTTCTCCGGCGGGATGACGACCTCGACGTCCTCGTCGATGGGAGCGCCCTCCAAGGCCTCCTCCAGACCGGGGAAGACCCTTCCGCCTCCGACCAGCAGGGGCATTGGGGCGTACTTGAACTTCTCGTTGAAGATGCCGTTCTCTTGAGCGGTGTCAGCGTTCGTGGTGTCGAACATCTCTCCGCTGTCAGCGATGTATCCATCGAATTCGAACCTGATGATGTCCCCTTTGGAGACCTTGTTGCCAGTTGACATTAAATCCACCAGTCCTTGTCGGATTGTGCAGGATGGTGGATATATTGACTCTTCTTATACCTTTTGGTATTGGCCATCATGCGAAAATGGTCCCTTCTCGCGGGGCGTTTAGACGGCGGTCAGGCTCTCCACTGCACTCCGGTCCAAGGCCTTCACGAGCTCGACCGCCAACCGCACGCTGTCATCGATGTCCTTCAGGTCGATGATGCCTACATGGGAATGGATGTGCCGCGTCGGGGCGCCGATGGCGATGCTGGGCACGCCCATGTTGGATGTGTGGATGGCGCTGCCGTCCGTTCCGCCTCCGTGAGTGTAGGCCAGCTGGTAGGGGATCTTCCTCTTCTCGCACACCTCGATGACCAGCTCCTTCAATGGCTGGTTGGGGATCATCATGCTATCGAACACCGTGATGGCCACCCCATCGCCCATCTTGGCCGGGGCCATCAACGGATCGACGCCTGGGACGTCACCGGCAATGTCGACATCGAGCACGATGGCCACGTCCGGGTTAACGGTGGCGGAGACGGTCTTCGCCCCTCTCGTGCCCACCTCCTCCTGCACCGTCGCCGCCCCGATCACGGTGTTGGCATGCTTGACCTTCCCTTCATGGAGGACGCGCATCACCTCGGCGGCCACGAAGGCGCCGTAACGGTTATCGAACGCTTTCCCAAATGCCAGGGTGCGCTTGCCCTTCCTCTTCCCATCCTTGAAGACGGTCTTGCTCATGGTGGAGAATTTGGAATCAGGTACGATGGCGTCGCCCAAACGGACCCCCATCTCCTGCGCTTCCTTGAGATTGGCCGCGCCGATGTCTATGAACATCTTATCCTTCGCCACCACCTTCTTCATCTCCTCCGCTTCCATGAGGTGCGGAGGTTTGCAGGCGATGACCCCAGCCAGCATACCTTTGTTGCTCATGACCTGGACACGTTGTCCTAGCAGCACCTGGTCATACCAGCCACCGAGCTGCCGGAAGGAGATGAATCCCAGGGGGGAGATGCCGGTCACGATGAAACCTATCTCATCGATATGACCCGCGAGAAGGATCCGAGGCCCATTGGAGGGACCGCCCCTTTCGAACATGAAATTCCCCATCTTGTCGCTGTAATGCCTTTCCACGAAGGGGAGCCACATATTCCTTCAACAATTTGATGGGGATGGCTTCGAAACCGGACGGGCCAGGGGCGTTGCATAGCTCTTCGAAGAAACCTAACGCTCTTTTATCCATGATATTCCCCCTCCTTGATGCCAAGAGGTATTGGAGGAGAGATGTCGGCGGCAATAAAACGTTTCCCTCCACGTTTTAAGGGCCATTCCAAAACAAAGTAGGTAGATTTTAGGTCGAGCCTGACATCGAATAAGGTTAAATCGGAGATTATTGTTACTTGGCCAACAAGCCACCTTAGCTTAGCTGGTTGAGCAGCTGACTTGTAATCAGCAGGTCGGGAGTTCAAATCTCCCAGGTGGCTCCAGACCATTCCTTTCAGAGGGAAGCCTGGTCACCCCATGGACAATGTCACCAGACGGTGTCGTCCTCGAGGAACCCGACCTTCAGAACCAGTATCTTCATGTCGTGCGGGATCTCCGGGTTTCCATGCCGGTCGCCTGGTTCGCACACCAGAACGTCCCCAGGTGCCATGGTCACCTTTTCCCCGTTGATCTCGAAGACCGCTTCGGTCACCGCGTAGAAGACCTCGGTCTGGACCTTGTGGTGATGGATAGGGACGATGTCACCCTTGCGGAAGGAGACCTCCTGCAGGAATGAGCCCGGTATGCCCAGGTCCGACTCGTCCAGGACGGTGCGCTTTCGATATCCCTTGCCTTGAACCCACGGCTTCACCGAGGAGCGGTGCAGCCTCATTTCATCGCCTTGGCCGCATCCTTGATGCAACCTTCCAGAATGTCCAATCCCGTGTTCAGGTGCTCCTCGGATATGACCAGTGGGGGAATGAGCCGCAGCCCGGACCGCCCACAGCCTATGGCCACGATCCCGCGTTTGAACAATAGGAAGGCAACATCATCACGCAGGTGCTTGGCCGGTTCCTTGGTGCGGCGGTCCCGCACGAACTCCATGGCCTGCATCAGGCCTAGACCACGGACGTCGCCGATGACCTCATGGTCGCGCATCATCTCCTCCATACGTTTGCGCAACAAGGCCCCCATCTTCTCCGCCCTCTCCGGCAAGCGCTCCTCCTCGACGACATCCAATGTGGCCAAGGCGGAGGCGCAGGCCACGCAGTTGCCACCATAGGTGTTGGAGTGGGCACCCTGGACGCCGAAGTCCAGCTCCCGACGGAATATGGTCGCCCCGATGGGGATGCCTGAACCAAGGGACTTGGCGGTGCAGATCACGTCAGGGACGACATCGAAATGCTCAATGCCCCACATCTTGCCAGTGCGCCCGATGCCGGCCTGCACCTCGTCGTCCACCACCAGGATGCCCTGGTCCCTGACGATCTTCGTGATGGTGCTGGTCCAGCCCTTTGGCGGTACGATGTAGCCGCCCTCGCCTTGTATGGGCTCTAGGAACAACGCCGCGACCTCATGCGGCGGGGTGATGGTCTCAAAGTAGATCTCCTTCAGGATCTTGGCGCACCATAGGTCGCACGAGGGGTACTCAAGCTTGTAAGGGCAACGGTAACAGTAAGCATAGGGGATGTGCGTGACGCCAGGGACCATGGGGAAGTAGCGCTCCCGTTGCACCTTCTTGCTCGCTGTGAGAGATAATGAGCCCATGGTCCGACCGTGGAAGGCCCCGATGAAAGCGATGAACTGCTTGCGCTCGGCGCTCCTCCACCGGGCCAGCTTCATCGCCGCCTCCACCGATTCGGTTCCAGAGTTGCTCAGGAAGACCTTCTTGGCATGGTCGCCAGGGGCTATCTCGCAGAGGCGCTTCACGAGGTCGCTTTGGACCTGGTAATAGTAATCGGTCCCGGCGAAGTGCATCACCTTCGCTGCCTGGTCCTGGACCGCCTTGACCACCTTGGGATGACAATGGCCGACGTTCAGCACCGCCACCCCGGATGCGAAATCAATGAAGGTGTTGCCGTCGACGTCTTTGACCAAAGCGCCCTTGGCGCTCTCGACGGCGATAGGGGCGGTCTTGGTGGATGTGGCGAGATATTCGTTGTCGACCTTGATTATCTCCTTGGCGTTCGGACCCGGAGGTTCCACCACTATGTTCGGTACCTTAGACAGAATATCACCCCTTTGGCTCAGCCATATGGCCCAACCTATAAATGGGTTGCCGTCCAGCGTTTTTTAGTCATCTGGACAATGAATGGAAATACCCTCCTCGCCCGCCTTGAGCGATCTATTGGCATATCAGAACCGAAGGTGCGCTCCGCGCTCTCGATGACGTTCGAGAGTATGGAATAGGCGGGGATCATGTCGCTCTCGTCCACTATGAAGATGGTGTCGGTGTAGCAGGACACCGTCTCGGCGAGGTTGACGCCGTTCTCAGCGAGGTTGTCGGCAAGATAAGAGAAAACACCCGAGGTGTCGGTGATCTTCTCCGGCGATTTGACCGTTATCTCCACAAGGTCGGGCCTGACGTGCAGCACGTTCTCCTTGCCGATGGCGTTGACGATCTCGTTCTTGAGCTTCTCATCGGCGATGATCGTGATGGCCTGAGCGCCCTGGATGATCTGCATTATGGCCTTCTCGTTGATGAGCTTGATGAAGACCAGTTCTAACTTGTGCAGCACGGTCCAATCGTTCTTCGCGGTCACAGAGCATATCTTGGTCTTGACCTCGATGCGGCTGCTTCCCAGTATGCGCAATATCTCTTTCTCGTGATCGCGTTTGGAGAGTTTTTGCGCGTAACGACGGCAGGCGATCATGACCGCCTCCTCGTTCTTTATGTCCAGGTCCTTCATGATCTGCCTGGCCAAGGATGAGTAGTTGATCAGGTCCTTGGAGATGCAATCCTTGATGCTCGGATGGGCGTCGATGTACGCACGGGTCTTCTCGGCGATGCTCTCCTTGGGAATGGGGTCCTTCATCGGTCCGCCTAAAATGTAAAAAATATATAATGTTTTATTTCGGACACGGATGTCAGGAAAGGAAACCGCCCAAGGTCCGATCGAAAAGCTCCACGGATCCCTGGCTGATTATCAGCGGCGGGACGAGCCGAATGGAGTTCCCTCCGGCCACGTTGACCAGCAGACCCTCCTTGAAGCAGAGCTCCTTGAACTCCTTCGACCTCGCTCCGATCTCGATGCCTATCATGAGGCCCATGCCCCGGACCTCTTTGACCCCGCCCTTCTCGTCCGCGATCTTCTGGATGGAGCGTTTCCAGCGTGAACCTAGCTCAGCGGACCGTTCCACCAGGCCCTCCTCCTTGATGGTTTCTATGACGGCCTTGCCTGCCGCGCATGCCAGCGGGTTGCCTCCGAAGGTGGTCCCATGGCTCCCCGGGGTGAAGGTCTTCGCCACCTCGCGGGTGGAGACGATGGCGCCGATAGGCACGCCCCCGCCCAATCCCTTTGCCAAGGATATGATGTCCGGTACAACGCCATAGTGCTGGAAACCGAACCATTTGCCGGTCCGGCCCATCCCGGTCTGCACCTCGTCCACGATCATCAAAGCCCCAGTGTCATCACATAGGTCGCGCACCGTCCGCACGAACTCAGGGCTGGCCGGTATCACCCCTCCCTCCCCCTGCACCATCTCCATCACGACCGCCGCGGTGTCCTTGGACACCATGGCCTTCATGGCCTCGCCGTCGTTGAAGTTGACGAAATCGAAGGCATTGGAGAGCAAACACTCGTACCCTTCCTGGTACTTCCTCTGGCCAGTGGCCGCCAATGCTCCTGCCGTGCGCCCATGGAAAGAGTTCATGCAGGCCACGAACTTCGTACGCTTGGTGTGCTTCGCCGCCAATTTCAAAGCCGCCTCGTTCGCCTCCGCCCCGCTGTTGCAGAACATGGAGACCGCCAACGGTGAGGGGACGATGGAGGCCAGTGCCTCCCCGAGGTCGGCCTGTTCCATGGTATAGTAGAGGTTGGAGACGTGCAGCATGCGCTTCGCCTGTTTGGTGATCGCCTCCACCAGCGCCGGGTGGGCATGGCCCAGACAGTTCACGGCTATTCCGGCCACGAAGTCCACGTACCTCTTGCCGTTGATGTCGTATAGGAACTCGCGGTCACCGTGGGACAGGCAGATGTCCTCCCGCCCATAGTTCTGGAACAGATAGGAGGAGTACAGGGTCTTGACGTCGTTGATTTCCAATTGGGTCACTCTCTTACATCACGGGACTATGCGCGTCCCATAGTTCTTCTCGGTCAACAGCTGGCCGATGATGGCGTCCGGGTTCTTGCCATCGATCATGTGGGCGGTCCTGACCCCATCTCGAACGGCGATGACGCACGCCTCCAGCTTGGGGATCATGCCGTCCTTCACCACTCCTTCCGACACCAATGTCTGGAATTCGGCCACCTTGATCTCGGGGATCACCGAGGATGGATCGCCGAACACCCGCATCAGGCCTGGAACGTCGGTGACCAGCACGAAGTCCTCTGCCTGGACCGCCTTGGCCACATAACAGGCCGCGGTATCGGCGTTGACGTTCATCAGTTGACCATCCTCATCGCCACAGATGGGGTAGATGACCGGAATGAAGCCCCGCCTCACCAGATGGTCCATGGTCCTTGGGTCGCATAGCATTGGCTCGCCGACCCATCCCAGGTCGACCTCGATGTCCTTTCCTTTCTCGTCCTTGCCCTTGATGCGGGGCATCTTTTTGCATAGGATGGTGTTGCACTCGGTCCCGGCCAGGCCTATGGCGCTCAGGCCAGCGGTCTGCAAAGCCCTGACCACCTTGTCGTTGATGCGGGACGAGCACGCCCTTGGCCACCTCCAAGGTCACATCGTCGGTGATCCTCAGTCCGAGCACCTTCTTGACCGGCAGGTTCCTCCTTTTCATCTCCTCTGTGATCTCCGGACCGCCGCCATGGACAAGGACGGGCCTGTATGTCCAAGCTAACTAGCAAAGCCATGTCCCTGGCGAAACGCTCCAGCTCGGCAGGGTTCTCGATGGAGCTGCCTCCGAACTTGATCACCACCTTCTTCCCCCTCAATTTGGAGGCTCGGGGGTATCGTGTAATCATGCTCTCCATCCTCTGCACTGATGCCTCAGGTGGTATAGTCCGCGTTTATCTTCACATAATCATAGGTGAGGTCGCAGCCCCAGGCCTCGCCCAGCGAGTGACCTACCCCGAGCCAGAGGTCGATGATGACCTTCTTCCCGCTCAGGATCTTCCTGGCATTGAGCTCGTCCTGGGACGCTGGCACCATGGTGGGCGACCCCTTCTCGAACAAAGTGACCGAAATGTCATCATCGCTCACCATCAATTTCACCTCGTCCAATTTGAACGATGCGTCGGAGTTGCCCAGGGCGGCCAGGATGCGGCCGAAGTTCGGGTCGGCCCCGAAGATGGCGGTCTTGACCAGGCTGGATGATATGATGGAACGGGCCGCGCTCCTCGCCTCCCTCGAGCTCTTGGCGTCGCGGACATGGACCTCGATGAGCTTGGTCGCACCCTCGCCATCGATGACTATCTGTTTGGCCAAGGACTGGGCCACATACCGCACCCCTTCCCAGAAGGCGGGGTCGTTATCCACCGGCGGTCCGCCCGCCTTGCCATTGGCGATGATCATGGAGACATCGTTGGTGCTCTGGTCCCCATCCACGGAGATCATGTTGAAGCTGGTGTCCATCATGTCCTGCCATTTGGCATTGGCGTTCTTGGCGAGCACAGCGTCAGTGGTGATGAAGCTAAGGGTGGTGGCGTGAAGCACCTTCATGGAAGGGGCGATCATGCCTGAGCCTTTGGTGATGCCGCCGATGGTGACGACGGTCCCATCCTTTAACGTGACCTCGCAGGCCGCCTCCTTCATGCGGGTATCGGTGGTCATGATGGCCTTCGCGGCCAATTGGTCGGCTTCCCGACCCCGACCCAGCTCTGAAGCGGCCTTGGCAACGCCGCCGGATATCTTATGCATGGGCAGGAAGCGGGAAATGACCCCGGTGGAGGCTACCCCCACCAGGTCCTCGGATATGTTCAATGCCTCGGCGGTGAGGGCGCACATCTCCCTGGCATCGTAGAGGCCTTTCGACCCGGTCAGAGCGTTGGCGTTGCCACTGTTGACCACCAGGGCCTGCAGCATCTTGGGGTCCTTCTTCATCATGACCTCGATGGGCGCGGCGCGCATCTTGTTCTGAGTATAGGCCAAGGCGCACTTGCCCGGCACATCGGAAACGATGATGGCCAGGTCCAGGTTCTGTTTCTTTATGCCACAATGCACGCCGCTGGCCCGGAATCCCTTGGCCGCGGTTATGCCTCCTTCAATCACTCGGTATGCCATTGCTCAAACCCCCAATCCCGGGAAGTCCAATCCCATCGTCTCCTCTAGTCCGAACATGATGTTGCAGTTCTGCACCGCCTGACCGGACGCCCCCTTGACCAAGTTGTCGATGGCGCCCATCACCACCACGGTGTTCCTCCCCGCCTTCTCCAGGCCCACCTCGCAGAAGTTCGACCCGGCCACCGATTGCATGGAAGGGATGGCGGTACGTCGCACGAAACGGCTTCCCTTGTAGAAGTCCGCGTACAACTTGTTCATGACCTCAACGCTCAGCTCTTGCCTCAAGGTCACGTAGCTGGTGGTCAGCATTCCCCTTACCACAGGCAGTAGATGAGGAGTGAATATGACGTCCAACTTGCCCCGGTAAAGACCCTCCAGGCACATCTGGATCTCCGGCGTGTGCCGGTGAGTGCCCACTTTGTAAGGCGTTATGCTCGCTCCACAGGTGGGATGGTGGGTGGCCTTGGTCGGCTCCGCACCGGCCCCTGAGGTGCTGCTCTTGGCATCGATGACCAGGTGATCGTCGACCAGACCGTTGGCGAACAAAGGGGCGAGGGATAGGATGGAGCAGGTGGGGTAGCACCCTGGGTTGGATACGAAATCGGCCTTGGCGATGTTCTCCCGGAACAGCTCCGGTATGCCGTAGACCGCCTTCTCCAGGTTGATGGTGTCCTTGTGATCGTGCCCATACCAATGCTTGTATGTGGCAGGGTCCTTGAGGCGATAATCGCCAGAGAGATCGATGACCTTGACACCACTGGCCAATAGCTCTGGCACGATCTCCATGGAGGCTCCATGCGGCGTGGCGGTGAAGACCACGTCGTGGTCGCCCGTCAACCTTTCCTGGAAGTTGATGTCCAAGAAACCCTGGAGGAAGGGATGGGCCTTGCTGATGCTGGAACCGGCCAGCTGCCGGGAAGTGACCGCGCTTACCTCTATCTCCGGATGGCGGCAGATTATCCTTGCCAGTTCGCCCCCGGTGTATCCTGAGCCTCCAACGATAGCTGCTTTGATCATCCGATCTTCCCTCGACTAGATTCCGGCGAATTCCCCGATTCGCTTATTAAGAATGATGACCCAAATGGGACACACTCTATTAAAGATGTCAGCATTATCACAACCCTGCCCCAGACTGAGGTCGGGACCGTGAGGAGGTCTTGGCGACCGGCCCTTTTCTGGACGAGAGGCGTTCTGTCCAAAAGAAGACTCCACTTTAATCAAATGTCTCCTCGTTGGCATAACCTATTATATCTTCTCCGACCTCGCCGAATCCGATATCATATGGCATCCAGGAAATCGTCTGCCCCGCCCACGAAGCGCGACAAGGTCGTTCTAGCTTACTCCGGAGGTCTGGATACCTCCGTGGCCATCCGCTGGCTCCAGGAAAAGTACAACCTCGATGTGATCTCGGTGTCCGTCGACGTCGGTCAGCCTGGGGACATGGAGGAGAACATCCAACGCGCCAAGGTCATCGGGTCCTTGGAGGCCTATGCCATCGATGCCAGGGAGGAATTCGCCGAGGACTATGTCTTCCCGTGCCTGAAGGCCAACGCCCTTTACATGCAGACCTACCCCATGGCCACCTCCATCGCCAGGCCGCTCATCGCCAAGCTTTTGGTGGAGATGGCGCAGAAGGAAGGCGCCAAGTACATCGCCCACGGCTGCACCGCCAAGGGCAACGACCAGGTGCGCTTCGATGTTTCCATCAACGCCCTCGACCCCTCCTTGAAGATCATCGCCCCCATGCGCGAATGGGTGATGACCCGGGAGGATGAGATCGAATATGCCAGGGAGCATGACATCCCGATCAAGGTGAAGAAGGCATGCCCCTATTCCACCGACGAGAACCTATGGGGCCGGAGCTGCGAATGCGGCGTGCTGGAGGATGCCTGGGCCGAGCCACCGGAGGATGCCTTCGAGTGGACCATCGACCCGACCAAGGCGCCGAACGAACCCAAGTATATCACCATCAAGTTCGAGAAGGGGGTCCCCGTGGCACTCGATGGCAAGAAGATGAAGCCGGTGGACCTCATCCAGAAGCTCAACCAGATCGCTGGGAGCCAATGGTGTCGGTCGCATCGACCAGATCGAGGACCGCTTGGTAGGGATCAAGTCCAGGGAGATATACGAGTCCCCGGCGGCGGTGGTGCTGATCGCCGCCCACAAGGACCTGGAGAAGATGGTGCTCACCAAGGACGTGGCCAACTTCAAGCGCATCGCCGAGCAGAGGTATGCGGAGCTATGCTATGACGGCCTGTGGTTCAGCCCGTTAAAGGAGGCCCTCGACGTGTTCATAGACAAGACCCAGGAGTTCGTCTCCGGTGAGGTGAAGGTGAAGCTGTTCAAGGGCTCCGCCGTGGTGGTGGCCCGTCGCTCCCAATATTCGCTGTACGACCATGGCCTGGCCACGTATGCCGAGGGCGACCAGTTCGACCACACCAGCGCCACAGGCTTCATTTACGTCTGGGGCCTGCCGCTGCGCAGCGTGGCCAAGAAGCAGAAGAAGTGATGAGGCATGGCGGAGAAGGTCCTCTGGTCCGGCAGGTTCGGCAAAGCGCCGGACCGATCCACCATCGATTTCACCAGCTCGTTCGGGGTGGACGTGCGTCTGGCCTGGTACGATGCCATGGGATCGATGGCCCACGCCCGCATGTTGACGAAGCAACGCATCATTCCCAGCCAAGGACGGCGAGCGGATCGTCGAAGGCCTGCGCCAGCTGCTCAAGGAGATCGAGAAGGGCGAGGTGGAGCTGGACCGGTCGAGCGAGGACGTTCATTCGGCCATCGAGGTGCTCCTTACCGAACGCATCGGGGAGGCAGGGGGCAAACTGCACACTGGCCGGAGCCGTAACGACCAGGTCGTCACCGACCTGCGCATGTTCATGCGCGATGCGATATTGGACAGCATGGAGCACGCCATCGGGCTCCAGTCGGTCTTGATGGGGCAGGCGGAGAGGCACAAGGCCACCCTGATGCCCGGTTTCACCCACATGCAGCACGCCCAGCCGGTGACGCTCGGATTCCATCTGATGGCCTACGTCTTCAAGCTGCAACGTGATGTGGAGCGCCTCAGGGACGCATACAAGAGGGTGAACGTGAGCCCTCTCGGATCGGCAGCGCTGGCGGGCACCACCTATGACATCGACCGGCACATGACCGCGGACCTGCTTGGCTTCGAAAGGCCAGGAGAGAACGCCATGGACGGCGTTACCGACCGGGACTTCGTCCTGGAATATTGCTTCGACGCCGCCACCATCATGACCCACCTGAGCTCCTTGGGCGAGGAGCTGGTATTGTGGAGCAGTCCGGAGTTCGGCTTCGTGGAGATAAGCGATGGATTCAGCACCGGCAGCTCGATCATGCCCCAGAAGAAGAACCCGGACGTGGCGGAGCTGATCCGTGGCCGGTCCAGCCGTGCCATCGGGACCCTGATGTCGATGCTCACGTTGGTCAAGGGTCTGCCCATGGCTTACAATCGCGACCTGCAGGAGGACAAGGAGGGCCTGTTCCGCACCTATGAGAACACCACCGCCTGCCTGCGCATGATGGCGGCCATGCTGAGCGAGGCCCGTTTCCGACCTGAGAACATGGAAAAGGCATTGAAGGGCGGCTTCCTGAACGCCACCGACCTGGCGGACCATCTCGTCTCGAAGGGGGTGCCGTTCCGCAAGGCGCACGAGATCGTGGGCAAGGCGGTGCGCCATTGCATCGAGGAGAACAAGACGCCTGGAGGACCTGACGCTGGATGAGCTCAAGGGGTTCTCCCCATCGGTCGGTCCGGAAGTCGTTGCAGATGCTGACCATGCGCTCCTGCGTGGAACGCCGTTCAACCTATGGAGGGACGGCACCGGACCAGGTGGAGAACCAGATCGCAATGGCCCGCGACCTCTCCAAGGCCCAGACTTTCGTTCTGCCAGGCTGAGAGGGAGCGATTGATAGGGAAATGGAACGATCTCACTTATTCGTTGTGAGCTGGCTCACTCTTCGAAGGTGGAGAGGGCGTTCCATTCCAGATCGTGCTTCACACCGTTCTTGTTGAGGATCTTGCTGATCTTCTCGGTGATGCGCACCACCTCGCCGCTCTTGGCGGAGCCGCGGATATAGAACTCCTTCCGGGTGAGGGGGAAGACCAGTCTCATTCGCCCCTTGCGGTTGTAACCCTCGGGCTTGTTGTTCTTCTCCAGGTCGATCAGGTTGAGGTGGATGAACATGTGCAGGACGTCCTGGTCCTCAGGGACCTGTTCCGAATCGTTAAGGAAGGTGGTGAGGACCTCTGGGAACACCTTTACTATGTCCTTGTAGTCCACACCCTCACGGAAAACAAAATGACCACTGGTCGCTTTCATCTGATTTCGTTCGATGCCATGGATGTTATTTAAAATTTCTCAATCAAACAATGTGATTCCCATAGACATTCGTCGATGCCTCTCCAATGATCTGCTGAAACAGGTCGTTCGAACGCCTGACCCTTTCCGGACACTTGACCAATATTTATTTACGGGCGGGATATACCAGCATGCGCGTGGTCATGACCGTAGCCGGGTCCGACCCCATCGGCGGGGCGGGGGTCCAGGCCGACATCAAGGCCATCTCGTCCATGGACCTGCATGGTTGCTCGGTCATCACTGCGGCGACATCGCAGAACACCATGGCTGTGAGCGCCATCCATCCTTTTTCCGAGAAAGAGGTCACGTCACAGCTGGATTCCGTCCTGAACGACGTGAAGATATCTGCGGTCAAGACCGGCATGCTCTACTCCCGCGAGATCGCGGAGACGGTATGCGCTCGACTTGGTCGCGTCGATGCACCGATAGTCGTCGACCCAGTGCTGGTGGCCGGAGTGGGTGATTCGCTTTATTCCCAGGACCTCTTGGCCGCGTTCCGGGAAGTGGTGTTCCCCATCGCGACCGTCATCACTCCCAATCGAGGAGAGGCGGAACTGCTGCTCGGGAGGAGGATCTCGAAACCGAACCGACCTGACCAGGGCATGCAAGGACCTGGCCGCCATGGGGCCGAAGGCCGTGGTCCTTAAAGGAGGCCATTTCGATGGGGACATGGCCACTGACCTGCTTTACCATAACGGTGTCGTTCACCGAGTTCTCCATGCCACGACTGGACCGTCGAGTGCATGGAGGCGGTTGCACCTTCGCCTCCTTCCTGGCCTGCGGGCTGGCCAATGGGTGGGGCCTTAAGCGTTCCATGTTGGAGGCGAAACGCCGGGTGCACGATTCCATCGCCCTTTCCTATCCGGTCGGGCAAGGGATGTCCGTCGTCAATCCGACCGCCACCAGACAGAAGGAGGCGATGCGGTCCGACCTATTGCGCGGCCTGGACCGGGCGGTCAGGCATCTAGCGGCGGGGATCCTACCTCCAGGCAGGTCGGGGAGGGCGTCCTTCTGCCATGCTTTGCCCAACCCGCAGGGGCATGACGAGGTGGGCATGGCCTTGATCCATCTACATAGAGGGCGTATGCGAGCGACCTCGGCGACCTTCGGTGCGGGAGGGGGCGTGCCCGATGCCCTGCTGACCTTGAACCGCATCGACGAACATGTCCTATCAGCGTTGGAGCTGGTCGTGGAAACCGGTGCTTGGAATGCCCCAAGCGAGGACGAGCTCGATGTCCTGTACATCGGACCCGATGTCAAGGGCCGTGGGACCATCATGAAAGAACTTGCGAGATCGACAGATGCTTTAGGCAAGGCCCCGGACCTGGTGGTGTCGGAAAGGGAGGGGTTGTTGACCGCCCTCTTCTTCGGCAATGACCCCCGAGATGTCCTGCTCAAGGTCCGATCGACGATGAGCTGAGGTGCTTAGATGCGCATAGCCATGTTCACGGACACCTATCTGCCAGCACGGGATGGCGTGGTCACGTCCATACTGGTCACAAGGGAGCAGTTGCAAGCCATGGGCCATGAGGTCTTCATCTTCGCTCCCGCGCCCAAGGACGATAAGGACAGGGAACCTGGTGTGTTCTACTTCCGGGCCCGCACCTTCAAGAATTACGACACCTACGGCATACCCCTCTACCCAACCAACAAGAGCGACATGCTCAGGGAGGTCAAGGCCGAGGTCATTCATTCCCACGGATTGACCTTCCAGGGTCTTCGCAGCCTTATGGCCGGTCGAAACCTAAGACTGCCCGTGGTGGTGACGTGGCACACCATGGTGACGGAGGCGGCCCAATACTATAATTTCACCAAGTTGCCGGAGTGGATGGTGACCTTGCTCATGAAGCGATACCTAAGATCGCTGCTGGCCAGGGCGGACGCCGTGGTGGCTCCGACCCAATCCATCAAGGAGGAGCTGCTGGTGATGTCCCCCCACATCCGGCATGTCGAGGTGATACCCACAGGTGTGGACAGCGATCGATTCTCCCCCGAGAACGATGGCCTCGCGATAAGGGAAAGGTTGGGAATAGGGAACGACCAGATGGTCCTCAGCTTGGGACGAATCGCTTGGGAGAAGAACCTGGATCTTTTACTGGAGGGGTTCAAGATCCTTCTAGAAGATAGAGGTAATGTGAAATTGGTCATCGCGGGGGAAGGGCCAGCAAGGAAGCATTACATGCAAAAGGCCGGTGAGATGGGCCTGGCGGACCGGGTCATTTTCCCCGGTTTCGTGACCGACGAGGACCTGCCATCCTACTATGCCGCCTGCGACGCCTTCACACTGGCCTCCAAGTTCGAGACCCAAGGGTTGGTGGTATTGGAGGCGATGGCAAGCGGCAAACCCGTATCGGCCATCAACTATCGAGCGTTGAAGGAGATCGTCAGCGACGGCCAAAATGGATATCTGTTCGAGGATGGGCCCGAAAGTTGGGCCGAAGCGACCGGAAAGGCCTTGGACGCCCCTGCGGCGGTCCGTGCCGCCGGCCGCACCAAGGCGGAGCAGTACTCCATCAAGACCGGCGCCGAGCAACTGGTGAAGCTCTATGACTATGCCATCCGCTCCAAACAGGAACGTCTGAACAAACATAGGCGATGATTAATTAGGGCGAGCACGATTAATGGTCGGATGTGGGACATCGGACAAACGTTCTATGATTGGCTCAGCCCACTGGGCGTGGCAGGCTTGCTCTTCTGCATATTCCTGCTGTTCTACATCGACGCCATCATCTTCCCCACCCTGCCCGAGCTGTTCGTGATCATCATCTTCTCTGTGAACCCGACTGCGGAGTTCGCCGTCGCCATCCTGCTGACCATCGCGGTGGCCGAGGTGCTCGGATTGGCAACCCTTTATCTTTTTGGTGAAGAAGGTAGGCGTCCCGAACGTCATCGGGAAGGCGCTCAATCGTTACACCGGTTTCCTCATCGTTTCGGACGAGAAGGCCTTGCTGGTCAACCGAGTGGCCCCCGTCCTGCCCTTCTCCGGGGCATTCGTGGCCGCATGCAACTGGAGCTTCAAGAAGGCGGTCCTGTACACTGTGATCGGGGGCATGATCAAATATGGGGTCATCCTAGGTCTGAGCAGCATCTTCTTCACTTATCTGTCCAGCGAGACCGCCACATTCGTCACGTTGGTGCTGGTGATCGTCCATTATCGCCATCAGCATCGCCTTCTCGATGGTCCGCAAGAAACGTCTGGAGGCACTAGGTGACCGATCGACCCTTGGAGGCCTGTGGGATCGAGGATGAGAAGTGAAGGCTCCATCGATCCAAGGCGTGACCGAGGGAAAGGCATTGACCAAGATAGGGTTTCAAAAAATAATGGAATAAGAATGGAGAGGGGACCGGCCAGCACCGGTCCGTTGTTCCGCCCGCTCAACCGCTCTTTATGTCAAGCATCGTGACCTCGAAGGTCATGGTGTTGCCCAACAGAGGTCCGTTGAAGTTCTTGACCGCGGTACCGTTGGCGGTGTCGACATCGATGAGCACGAACATGCTGGTCTTGCCTGCGAATGTGTCGTAGCCGCACAATGTCCCAGCTGTCCGCGTCCTCGACCTGATGGGTCAAGGTGATGGTCCCGTTGCCGTTATCGTTGGTGGCGTTCACGGAATCGATCTTGACATACCATCCCGTAGCGAACGTGGACGATGGGTTGTTGTACACCATGTACTTCTCTCCGGGGGAGGGCATGTTCTTTAAGAGCACGGTATCGGCCAGAGCATCGACGTTTAGGACGCTGACATCCCACTTGTAGTTGGGGTCCGTTACCGTGAGGCCGGTGACCGCGTTCACGCCGAACTTGGTCTTGAACTCGGCCTGCGTCGATTGAACGAACAATGGAACATCGACGGTGAGATCGAAGGATATCAGTTTGGTCGTGTCCATCTGCCCATAGCCCTGGTCCGGGGTGATGACTATGGTCTTGGTCTCATCCTCTTCCATTCCGAGGACCCCTTGATCAAAGCCTACCACCACCTGTCCGTTACCGGCGGTGAAGTTGAGCGGCTTGTAGGCCGATTGCGCCCTCATGGTGAACCAGGCGGCCTTGGGGTATGTGACATTGTCCACCGCCACGCTCCATATCGGAGGTATCGAAGACCTGCGGGGTCCCGGTGACGTTCACATAACCGATGTAGTCGACACTTACCTGGTCTCCCATGGCTACCTTCTGAGGCGGGTCGGGGCTGAGGTAGCCGACCACGACAAAGGTGGAAGCGGCGACCATGATAAGAACCACGACCACCACCCAGAATTTTGTGGACAGAGCGCTCTCGTCCTTGGATAGGTCCTTGAGCTTCATAGCGATACTAGGCAGGCAATCCCATCGAGCCATTTAATATTTTCTTCATCTGTCCAGAGCCATCCATCCGGATATCCTTTTTATATAAGGCACCTGTTACAATGGCATTCAAATACCAATGGCGAGAGTATGAAGACCCTTTACATTCACGCTGACTTCATGGAGTATGAGACAAAGAAGGCGACCCCGGTGGCCGAGTCCTTGCCCGAGGGGCATGCCTCAGGAAGGATGGAGGAGGTCCTGGTAGCGTTCATCACCGTGGAGAAATCGGATGAAGGGAAGGTGAGCGCCGTCGCCGCGGAGGCTGCGGCGGACCTGATCGAGGTCCAGCGGAAGGTGGGCGCGGAGAGGGTTCTTGCTCTATCCCTATGCCCACCTGAGCCCAGAGCTTTCCGACCCTCAAACAGGTAAGGAGATGCTCAAGGTCCTGGAACAGATGCTCAAGGAGAAAGAGGTTGAGGTGGAAAGGGCTCCTTTCGGTTGGTACAAGTCGTTCAAGATCAGCTGCAAGGGCCATCCGCTCTCCGAGCTTTCCCGCGACTTTGAGGGCAAGGAGGCGGCGCCAGAGCGCAAGGGCGAGGAGCGATTCCTCATCCTCCTTCCCGATGGCACCGAGCTCTCCCCCACCGAGTACGAACAGGGGTCGGAATGCTTCATGATCATGATGCAAAAGGAGGCGCTCAAGAAGGAGTGGCCCCTCACCGGCGAGGTCAAGTACCTGCGCCTGTGCAAGAAGTTCGGCATCCAGTGGGAATCGATGAGCGATGTCGGGCACATGTGCTTCAGCCCCAAGGGGGCGCTCATGTTCGACCTGTGCGCTGACTACTCCTGGCAGATCGTCAACTCCATGGGACTGGCCGTATACACGGTCAAGGGGACGAACATGTTCTCTCTGGACGAGGGGCCGGTGGCCGAGCATGCCAAGCTGTTCGGGGACCGCCTTTACATGATCGAGGGGGAGAAGAAGGACTTCGTGATGCGCTATGCCGCCTGCCATCAGCAGTTCGCCATGATGCGCCACTGGACCATCAGTTATAAGTCACTGCCCTATGGCGCGTTCGAGGTGGCCGACTCCTACCGCCTGGAGCAGTCGGGGGAGACCATGCTCTGCTTCAGAACCAGGCGCCTGAACATGCCCGACCTTCACGTCATCTGTCGCGACATTCCGGAGTCGGAGGGTTGGTTCGAGCGATTGGACGCCCGCATCTACGACGAGGCGGAGAAGCTTGGTCGCGACTATGAGATGCTGGTGAACCTTTCCAGCAAGGAGGCCTTTGAACTGCACAAGCCCATGCTCATGCGGCTCATGAAGGCGCATAACAAACCCATGCTCATCCATTTCTATCCCGAGGGGATAAATTACTACTGGACGGTCAACATCGAGTACCACATCCTGGACGATATGAAGAGGGCCAGGGAGATCGGGACGGTCCAGATCGACATCGGTAACGCCAAGCGCTTTGGCATCACCTACACCGATGAGAACGGTAAGAAGCAGTACCCGATCATACTGCACACCGCGGTCATCGGTACCATCGAGCGCTACCTCTACACCTTGTTCGACACCGCAGTCCGGGAGGAGAGCCAAGGCCGTTTGGGTACCTTGCCCACCTGGGTCAACCCAGAGCAGGTAAGGATCATGACCGTCTCTGAGACGCACCTGCCCCGGGCCAGGGAGCTGGTGGAGAGGCTGCAGAAGCAAAGGATAAGGGTCGGCCTGGACGACCGCGGCGAGACGGTGGGCAAGAAGGTCCGTGAGGCCAAGCAGGACTGGGTCGGCTATGCCATAGTCATCGGCGACAAGGAGCTGGCCTCGGACACGTTCATGATCTACGACCGCCTGCAGAACAAGAACGTGGAGATGTCGTTCGATGCGCTGGTGGAGAAGGTCAAGGCCGAGGTGGGGGATATGCCAAACCGACCCATGTACATGCCTTACGAGATGAGCCGCCAGGTGGATATCTGAGCCGAGCGGGAACCTTTTAAAATGCATTTAATAAAATAAAAATAAAGAAAGGCCTCAGCGAGGCCGGTTCTTTCACTTCATCTTCCTTATCGCGGCCACCACGGCATCTCCCACCTGGTGGGTCTTGTACGTCCCGCCCAGGTCCTGGGTGTATATGCCTTGGTCGAACGTCGCCCGCACCGCGTTGTTCACCACAGTGCCGAGGTCCCTGCGACCCAGATTGTCTAGCATCAGCTTGGCGGCCAGGATGGTGGCGATGGGGTTGATGCGGTCCATGCCCTTGTACTTCGGGGCCGAGCCATGCACCGGCTCGAACATGGATATGCCCTTGGGGTTGATGTTGCCGCCTGGGGCCAGGCCCAGACCTCCGGTGACCTCGGCCAGAAGGTCGGTGAGGATGTCGCCGAACATGTTCGGGGTGGCCACTATGCGGAACTTGTCCGGGTTCTTCACCAGCGCCATGGACATGGCGTCCACGAACATGAAGCCCAGCTGCATGTTGGCCTGCTTGCATTTCTCGGTCCAGACCTCCCTCCACAGACCATAGATGTTGCTGCAGACGTTGGCCTTGTCCACCACGGTCAAGGAGTTCTCATTGACGAGCTTGGCGTATGAGATGACGAAGTCGGCGAAGCGCTCTATGTTCTTCCGGGACATCATTCCGATCTCGAAGGCGAAATCGTCCTTGGCGTCCGCGTCGGCCTGGAGGGTCACCCGCATGTCGTACAGGTTCCGCTTCACCCTCAGGTCCAGCTTCCCATGCCCATCGTTCACGCGCCCACCGGCTCCGATGTAATAGTCCTCGGTGTTCTCGCGGAACACATCGATGTTGAAATCGACGTCCCGCTTCAGGCGGCCGAACGGCTTCCACAGCGGGGCTGGGCGGTGGTTGATGTATTGATCAAAAGTGAAGCGTAGGTTGAGCAGGATGCCCTTCTCCAGCACGCCAGGCTGAACCCGGTCGTCGCCGATGGCGCCGAGATAGATGGTGTCGAACTTGCGCAGCGCCTCCACGTCCTCGGCGGTGAGCAATTTGCCGGTGTTCAGGTAACGCTCCGCGTTGATCTGCATCTCCTGGAAGTCGAACTGCACCGAGTAGTTCTCGGACAGCGCCTTCAGGACCTTCATCCCCTCGTTCACCACTTCGGGCCCTATGCCATCGCCTGGCAGAACCGCTACTTTGAACATCTCTTCTCCTCCTTTATCTTGGCCATGAGGCCACCTTTGTCTATCAGGTCCTGGACGAAATCGGGGAACGGCGCGAAGCGCCACTCCTTCGCCCTGGTCTCGTTCCTGATCACGCCCTTGTCGAAGTCGACGATGAGGGCGTCGCCCTCGTCCGCCTCGATCTGACATGTGACCGGTAACAGGCCGACGTTAATGCAATTGCGATAGAATATCCTTGCGTAGCTCTCCGCCACCACGCAGGATATGCCCAGCTGGAGTATCGCCCTGGGCGCGTGCTCCCGACTGGAGCCGCAACCGAAGTTGCGGCCGGCCACTATGATATCCCCTTCCTGACCTTAGCGGCCATATCCGGACGTACCTTCTCGAAGGCGAACTGCCCCAATCGGTCGTTGTTATCGCTGGTCAGGCGTCTCTGCTGGGATGATCTGGTCGGTGTCAACATGGTCGCCGAATCGCCAGACCTTTCCATTTGCATTCTTCATTTGGCATCACTCCCTCAGGTCCTGAGGCCTGACGATCCTTCCCGCCACTGCGCTCGCGGCCACCACCGCCGGACCGGCCAGATATACCTCCGACCCCTTGTGCCCCATCCTTCCGATGAAGTTGCGGTTGGTGGTGGACACACACCTCTCGCCCTTGGCCAGCACGCCCATGTGACCACCTAGGCAGGCGGCGCAGGTCGGTCCGGAGACGAACGCTCCGGCCTTGACGAACTCGGCGATGAGGCCTTCCTCCAGCGCCTGTTGGTAGACCTTGGTGCTGGCCGGTACCACTATCATGCGTACCGCTGGATGCACCTTGCGGCCCTTCAACACCTCTACCGCGATGCGCAGGTCCTCGATGCGCCCGTTGGTGCAAGATCCCAGGAACGCCTGTTCGATCTCCACGTCGACCTCGCTGACCGGCTTGCCGTTGCTGGGCAGATGGGGCAGGGCCACCATGCTCTCCAGCTTGGACAGGTCGTACTCCAGCTCTTGGCAGTACCTCGCCTCCGCCGTCCGCTGTGACCGCGCTCCAGCTTCCCGTCCGCACCGTCTTCATGAACGCCACCGTGGCCGCGTCGCATGGGAAGATGCCGGCCTTGCCACCGGCCTCGATGGCCATGTTCGACACGCTCATGCGTTCGCTAACGGTGAGCGCGCTGACCCCGGTGCCACCGAACTCCAGGGTCTTGTAGTTGGCACCCTCCACACCGATGTCGGTGATCAACCTGATGATGAGGTCCTTTCCTGTGACGTAACGGTTCAGGCGACCTTTGAGCAGGACGCGGATGGACTCGGGGACCCGGAACCATAGCCTGCCGGTGGCGAACACCGCCGCCGCCTCGGAGGACCCGACCCCGGTGCTGAAGGCGTTCAAGGCGCCATAGGTGCAGGTGTGGGAATCAGCGCCCGACGATGAGGCGCCCAGGCGCAGCGAAACCCTCATCCACCATCACCTGGTGGCAGACCCCGCCCCGACCGACCTCGTAATAGTTCTGTATGCCCCATTTCTTGGCGAAGTCCGCATCTCCTTGGCCTGTTCGGCGGAGGCTACGTCCTTGTTCGGGACATAATGGTCCGGTATCAGCACCACCTTCTCCCTCATGATGGAGCATTCCAGGTTCTCGAACTCCCGGAAGGCCAGGGGCCCGGTGATGTCGTTCACCATGACATAGTCCACCTCGGCATCCACGATGTCGCCCGCATGGGCGTCGGTGCCGGACTTGACGCTCATTATCTTCTCTGAAATGGTCTTGGGACCAGTGTTCTTCATGTGATCGTCCTCCTAAGCGTTCTTCCGCGAATATAGTCGGTCGATGGCGGCGATGGTGGCGTCCACGCTGGTGAGCACGATGTCCGTGCCCACGCTCTTGCCGACCGACATCACGTCGCCATCGTCCTTCAGTTTGAGCTTGACCATGACCTCGCACAGCGCGTCCGAGCCTCCGGTGATGGCGCTGAGCTTGTACTCCTCCAACGTGATCCTGTCGCTGACCGCGGCGCGGATGGCGTTGAGCGCGGCGTCCACCGGTCCGATGCCGATGTTGGCGCTGCGGCGTAATTCCCCATCCATGTCGATGACCACGGTGGAGGTGGGGGTGATGTTCAGCCCGGTGAACACTGTGAACTCCTTGAGCTGCACCTTGCGCTGACCCTTCTCCTTTTGGCCCATCACATGGGAGGCGAGGGCCACCAGCTCGGCATCGTCCACCTCCTTCCCGCTCTCCGCCAGCTTCTTCACCTTGTCCACCACTTCCAGGGTCTGCTCGTCGCTCAGTACGATGCCGTACTGGGAAAGCTTCTCCTTGATGGAATGCGCGCCGGAGTGCTTGCCCACCACGATGTGGCGCCTCATGCCCACCAGCTCGGGGCTGTACGCCTCGTATGTGGATGGGTCCTTGAGGACGCCATGAACATGTATCCCGGACTCATGGGCGAAGGCATTGGCCCCCACCACTGGCTTGTTGTCAGGGATAGGGAAGCCGGTCAGCCTTGACACCAGCTTCGAGGTCGAACCGATCTTCTTCGTGTCCACGTTGGTCCGGATCTCGAAGAATGCCATCAGACCCGAGCACGACCTCTTCCAGTGAGGCGTTGCCGCATCTCTCCCCCAGGCCGTTGACGCAGACATGCACCTGTCTGGCCCCCTGCCTTACCGCTGCCAGCGAGTTCGCCACCGCCAGACCGAAGTCGTTGTGGCAGTGCATGCTCAGTGGGACCTTGGTGACGGGCATGATGTTGCGCACCAGGTACTCCATGGCCGCCGGGGACATCGTGCCCACCGTGTCTGGGAGGTTGATCTTGTCCACCCCTGCCCCTTGCACGGCGATGTGCATCTCCTTCAGGAACTCCAGGTCGGTGCGGGTGCCGTCCTCGCAGCTGAACTCCACCGTCAGACCATGACCCTTGGCGTACTCTATGGTCTCGACCGCCTTGGCCTTTACCTGCTCCCGGGTCATGCGCAGCTTGTGCTTCAGATGGATGTCGGAGGTGGCGATGAAGGTGTGCACGTAGTCAAGGTCGCATTCGATGACCGCATCCACGTCCGCCTTGGTGCACCGCGCCAGTCCGCAGATGCGGCTGGGCAGCTTGAGGGCCGCGATCTTCCTGACCGCCTCCCGCTCGCCAGGCGATGTCATCGGGAACCCAGCCTCGATCACGTCCACCCCCAGGTCCGCCAGGGCTGTGGCTATCCTCATCTTGTCCTCCACGGACAGGGCCACTCCAGGCGTCTGCTCCCCATCCCGCAGGGTGGTATCGAAGATCATGACATGGTCAGGGAGGGGCACGTCCAAGACCAAACGGTTGTACTGGCTAGTGAAGATACTGTCCTGTACGCAACCTTTGTCCCGGGGCGTCGAGCCCCCGCTCTCTGAATTCGTTAGGCCGGTCATATAACCACCAGAATTCACCGAGTTCAGCGATGAGCACTTTCAGTGCCGCAAAAGCAAGTTGTTGGCAAGAATGTGCTTGCTCATCTACCGCCCTCGATGTCTAAGGCTTGCATTGGCGACAGGATATATAATCGTTGCCGAACTGGTGCCGTAACGGGCAGAGAAGCGGGCGATTTGGCAAAAAACAGCACAATTTGTCGATTTTGGTACCTGTGCTGACAGAATTAAATATCTTGCCCGGTTTTTTTAACCAGAGAATAAACTGGCAAAGGGGACCGAATTGATACGTGTGCTTTGCGTTGACGATGAGCCTTACATACTGGACATCACCAAGGCCTTCCTAGAGCAATCTGGGGACCTCAGGGTGGAGATGACCCAGTCTGGTTATCGGGCCATGGACCTCCTAAGGGAGCATGTCTTCGATGCCATCGTCTCTGACTATGACATGCCAGAGATCGATGGCATCGAGTTCCTGAAGCTGGTGCGCCAGGAGATCCCGGACATTCCCTTCCTCCTCTTCACAGGCAAAGGCCGTGAGGAGGTGGTCATCGAGGCCTTGAACAACGGGGCGGACTTCTACATCCAGAAAGGGGGGGACGTCAAAGCCCAATTCGTGGAGCTTGAGCATAAGATCCGGCAGGCGGTCAAGAAGCGGCATGCCGAGTACGCCCTCTCGGTGAGCGAGAGGCACGAGCGCTTCCTGGTCAACATCATCAAGCATTCCACCCAGGCATTCGTGGTCAGCTACCCTGACGGTGGTCTCGGCCTGCCCAACCAAGCGTTCTGCCAACTGACCGGTTACGACGAGGCGCAACTGAAGGACATGAACTGGACTACTGACCTCACCCCGCCGGAGTGGCGGGAGGTCGACCAGCGCATCTTCCAGGAGCTGGAGGTCTCGCGGCGTACCGCAAAGGTATGAGCGGAGCTGACCAGATCGGACGGCACGCGCGTCCCGGTCGAGGTGCTGGTGCACATCATCAAGAACCCCAGGGCGAACTCCAGTACTTACTATTCCTTCATCAACGATATCAGCGAGCGGAGGCAGGCCGAGCGCACCGTGAAGCGCACCTTCGGGGCCATGGAGACCTCCATCGATGGCATGGCCATCATCAACGCCAATGGTGAGTGCGTCTACGTCAACCACGCCCAGGCCCGCATCTATGGTTACGAGTCGCCATCAGGACCTCATCGGTAAGCACTGGCTCATCTTCTATGACGCCAATGAGGGAAGGAGGTTCCTGGACAACATCATCCCCACGGCCAGGGCCAACGGTTCATGGTTCGGACAGGTGCTAGGCAGGAAGAGGGATGGGTGCAGGTTCCCCCAGGAGGTTTCCCTCACCTATCTTGACGATGGCGGGCTCATCGGGGTCACCAGGGACATAAGCGATAAGGAGAGGGACAAGGAGGCGCTGAAACGTTCCCAGGAGGAGCTGAAGAGCATATTCGACAATGTCCTCATAGGCATCTATCGGACCAGCCCGGAAGGGCGAATCATGATGGCGAACCCCGCCCTGGCGCGGATGTTAGACTATGGCAGCATCGAGGAGATGCTGGCCCATACCGACGCCAACTCGATATACGTCGATGGGGGAGGAATCAGCATCCTGCATACCATCGAGCAACAGGGCTTCTGCATGGGCATGGAGACGGCTTGGAGGAGAAGGGACGGTTCGAGCATCTACATCCGCGACAGCGCCAAGGCGGTGCGGGACATCGATGGCAAGACCGTCTATTACGAGGGCACGGTGGAGGACATAACCGAGAGGCGTCGGGCCGAGGAGGCGCTCAAACGCGCCAATGACAAGCTCTCGCTTGCTCAACAGCATCACCAGGCACGATATCCTCAACCAACTGGTGGTCGTGCAGGGGTACACCGACCTACTCAAGAGCCAAGGACGTGAAGAAGTCAGTTCACCGAGTACGTGGTCCGCATCGAGAAATCGCTGGGGACCATCAAAGCGTCAGGTGGAGTTCACCCGGGACTATCAGAGCATGGGGGTGAAGGAGCCTACATGGCAGAACCTGCACTCGGTGTTCAAGCGCGCATCGGTCGGTCTGGACCTGAACGGGATTGGACGTGTTCACGGACGGCGACAACTGGGAGGTCTTCGCCGACCCCATGTTCGAGAAGGTGTTCTTCAATCTGCTGGACAACTCCCTCCGCCATGGGGGGCAGGTGACCCGCCTCTCCTTGGAGACGGAGGAGCGCGAACGGTCACCTCTCTTGATCTACAGCGGACGATGGAAATGGCATCCCCAAGGAGGACAAGCAGAAGCATCTTCGAGATGGGTTTCGGCAAGCACACCGGTCTGGGTCTGTTCCTGGTCAAGGCCATCCTGGAGATCACCCAGTGCAGCATCGATGAGGTGGGCGGGGACAACGAGGGGCCACGGTTCGTCATCAGCGTGCCCACCGACTGTTATCGCCAGCCTTGTTGGATCAGACCCCGCGGGCCTCTCCCCAGATCAAT
This sequence comes from Methanomassiliicoccaceae archaeon, assembly GCA_963789555.1. Classification (GTDB taxonomy): domain Archaea; phylum Thermoplasmatota; class Thermoplasmata; order Methanomassiliicoccales; family UBA472; genus JACXTP01. The sequence goes on from CAWBKY010000009.1 coordinate 71,918, forward strand.
TTGTGCAGTTGCGGGAGCACCCTGGCGTTGATCTTGTTCTCCAGCACGAAATCCGCCACCGGCCTTAGGTCCATGCCACCGACCGGGGTGAAGACCACATTGCATCTACATCGTTCTCGTTCAGCACTTGATAGGCGTGCATGCATGTCCTTGCGGTCCGCCACCACGAACTTCAACTGGTCCACCGGGGACAGCAGCTCGAGGTTGGAGAGCAGCATCCGGTCCTGCATCCCTGATGAGGGGCATTTCAGGTCCATGCTCACCAGCATCATCCTCGGAGCAGGGCAGGTCCTCCAATGACAGGGAGCCGTTGGTCTCAAGGGTGACATGGTGACCTCGGTCCAGCAAGGCGCTCGAGGAGCTTGATCGTCTCCTTTTGCATCAGCGGTTCCCCTCCGGTGACGCAAACGAAATGTGTTCCATCTCATCCACTTCTCCAGGATGGACTCGAGGGACATCTCCCTGCCTTCCTTGATGGCGAACCGGGTGTCGCACCATAGGCAGTCCAGGTTGCATCCGGTGGTACGGATGAAGCCGGTGGGGACCCCTATCATGGTGCCCTTCGCCTTGCAATGAACGGAACATCTCGCATATCCTCATGGTCTCACCGATAGTCCAACGGGTCCTTGGATGCCCGCCTCCTCGAAACCTTTGAGACGGAGCAAGGCAGGAGTCGCAACGACCGCAGGCCTTCTCGCCCCCCTGATAGCAGGACCAGGTGAGCTCGAGCGGTGCCTTCAGCTCCATCCCAAGACGGACGATCTCCGCCTTGGTCATACGCAGGATGGGGGCATGCACCTTCGGGGCATGGCCTTCCACACCGGCCTTCGTGCCCACCGCTAAGTGTGCGTTCGAAGGCCTCAAAGAACTCCGGCCTGCAGTCTGGATATCCTGAGTAATCGATGGCGTTGGCGCCGATGAAGATGGCCTCGCGCCCCGATGGTCTCGCAAAGACCCGCTGCCACGCTGAGGAAGATGATGTTGCGCGCAGGGACATAGGTGACCGGGATGCCCTCCCCGATGTCAGAGGCGGACGCCCTCTCGGGCACCTCCACCCTCGCGGAGGTGAGGGCGCTCCCCGTGAATGCACGGAGGTCCAGGTCCATCACCACGTGGCCTCTGAGATCCGTAATGCTCCACCACCCTCTTCGCCGACTCCAGTTCCCGGGAGTGTCTCTGACCATAACGTACGGTGAGCGGCGTCACGTCGTAACCCTTGGAAAGGGCATAGGCCAAGGACGACCGTCGAATCAAGACCTCCAGATAGCAACGATACCGCTCGCATGGCTATCACCGGAAGCGATGGCAGGCCCATGCGCTCTGACCCAGCTCCTCGTGGATGCCCAGCTCGATGCTCTCGACGTTGGCGGGGAATCCTCACCGACCCGATGAGCCGTTGCAACAGGACACGGGAAAGCTCCTCGGCGCTGGATTCCTCGGTGTCCAGCAGCACGACGTCCTCGACGGGGAAGACATACCTCTTGCAACCCGCCAGGACCACGACCTCATCCCCGACCGAGACGGTGATCCTCTTGGAGTTGCCCGGTATCAGGACTCGATGGTCGAGGTCGTCGACGATGCTACGCAGGCCGCGTTTGATCTGAACGAAGTCCATCACCATGCCCTTCTCACCGATGTCGCCATGGATGCGCAGGCTGACCACATAGGTATGGCCGTGCAGCCTGCCGCACTTCTCATGTCCTGCGATGAAATGGCATGCGGAGAACTTGACGTTGGTGTGCTCGCCATCGATCTCGAGTCTCATTCGTCCCACCTGCCTGTCAATGCCAACCTCACCTTTTAATGTTACCGGGATGACCGCCAGGATGTCCTTTGGAGGAGAAGCCTCCGCCTGCGAGGGCCGAGGCCAGGGCGATGGAGTCCACATAGCTGGACTTCGCCCGCGACGTGTCAATGAACACCTTATCCAGATTCAGGATGGGCGCCCCCATGGAACGCCCACCGTCCACCAGGTGGAGGCATCGGAAGATGAGATTGCCAGATATCCCGTCTGGGGCGATGATGAGGTTCTTGCGTCTGGGCCGCCTCCTCGATGAGGATGTGCACGTTCTCCGCTTCCAGACCCTGTCCTTTCAGTATGGTCACTATGGACTCCGCCTCGTGGATGGTGCGGTCCACGACCGGGCACCTGCCAATGTCCGATGCCCGACCCCCGGCCATTATACCGATGCTCGGAGCCACCCCCATCCTTCTCAGCAATGCCACGCCTCGGCGCACCATGTCCACCTTCTCCTCGATCGTGGCGCCCTCGTCCACTCCGACCGGGGCCAGGAGGAAGACGCTCCCTCCACGGGGTTGGACCATGACCATTCGCTCCAACCGTTCCAGGCCGAATACGCGCTTCACGGCAAGCATCGCCTGCTTGGAGTCAAGGTCGCCCCGCACGGCGGCATCGATCCTTCCCTCCTTGAGATGCTGGGCCATCTCCTCGGCATCGTGATAATATCTCGCTCCTCCCGTACCCGCTGGCGTTGGCTAGGTCCACACTGGTGCGGACATGGTCCGATCCCACCATGCTCCCCACGCCGATACGCCTCTCCTTGCTCTTGCCCGCTCGGAAAACGGTCTCCGGCGCCAATTTGTCCATCATGATTCACCCTGGGATGTTATCCATGGACCCCTATTAGTTTGTCTCGCCATTGCCCTGTGGAGGCAACGATTAAATAAATCGGTCAGAAATGAACCGATGAGCAATGGAGGGATGATATTGAAACCGCCCCAGTACGAGGAGATGGACCGCGGTCGGGAGGAGGCCATCCCGATGGCCTTCCAAAAGGTGTGCGCTCGCCTCAACCGCTACCGACTTAAGATCAATCCGCCGGTCCAGCCACCGATGCATTGGACCGGCCCTCTCCCTCGTCAGACCTTCGAGGTCTTGGAGAGCGGGGACGACACCTTGGTGGCGGAGTTCTACCCCAATGGGCATTACCGCTGCTACCGGCCGGATTTTCAGCCCTACTTCGAGAAGATGGAGGACATCATCGAAAAGGCAGGTCAGGAGGCCTACGAGGCCTTCATGGCGAGATATGAGGAGATGCGGGGGTCCTGAGCTCAACCCAGTATGGAGTCCATGCGATAATCGTCCCACTCCCGCTCGCCCAGCAGCACTTCCAGCTCCACCGGGGTCAGCAAGGGCCTCGGGTAACGCACCTGATCGTCAATGGCCAATCTCGGACAGGCGGTGGATACGAAGGCGTCGGCTTGGAAGGGCATGAGCTGGTTCGGACCTATCTCGTCCATGACGATGATGTCGGCCTGCTTGCCCTTCGAACGTAACCTGTCCGCCAGGTCAAGGGCCAAGGCGAAACGGTCCTGTCCGGATTTGGAGGAAACCAGTATGCCGAACCTCTTCCCGTCCTGCGCCCTGGCGATGGCGGCGTAACGTTGGCGGAGCACACGGTCGGTGAGCTGCTCCATGGTCCGCACCTCATCCATGACCGGGTCCAACACCAGGACCGGCCTCTTCGTCTCCAACGATACGGCCAAGGGGTGGAAGTCCCCGCTGCCGATGAAAATGAATTGCTCCACATCGCGACGTACCGCGTAGGCGGAGGTGACGTTGCAACCGAGCACCTGGCCCTCATGCTTGATCCTGCCATCCCCTTTGCCGATGAGACAGGTCCTCCCCTTGCCTTCCAGGAATGCCTTGACGTTGGTGAGCATTGGGACATGCTGAACGGTGGTGACCAGACCAACACTTTTCATAACCATGGGCAAAGCCCTCTCCAGCAAAGGGATGACGTCGAAATCGAACCGGACCTCCACGAACAGCACCCGGTCCGATGTCGACATGGAGCGGGATCTCGGCATGGCCGAAATGCACCAGCACGTCAGCGTACCGAGAATAGTGGGGGGAAAGGTCGCACGCGCCGTAACAAGGGTCGCCAAGGATGATTATGTTCGCCCTGGTCCGGGCATTGATCTCATCACCGATGCGCTGGGCATGCGTCTTAAGACCTTCAGGCATCTGGAGGGCCACGGTCCTGGCGCCTTTGGAAAGGATGAAGGCGCAGACCTGGTCCAATTTGAAGTCGTACATAGGGTCGCCCTCACATAAGGAAAGAGGGCGGATGATAAAAGGGTTAGTGTACCAGCTCTCCGCCGGTCTCGAACTCGGTGAAGCACGGGCTGGGCAACTTCAGGGACGCGCTCCACAGAGCCTCCTTGGCGGCGTTGACGTACTGGACCGGAACACGGACGACTATGATGACCTGTCCCGCCTGCACCCTGGCCGCAGTTCCGACCGCCTTTCCGAAGGCGGCACGCATGCCGCTGGAGACACGGTCAGCACCAGCGCCGGTGGCGAGCTTGTTCTCGCGCAGCACGTGGTGGGGATAGACCCGGAACTTGATGTGGTAGTTGTTGGCCCCGGCCATCTTGGTCATGATCCTGTTGCATGTTATACGGGCGGCCTCCAACGCTATGTGCCTGATCTGGCAGGGCTCTTTGATCTTTAGGGCGATGGTGACCGGGAAATCACCGTTGATGGCCCCGATATCGAAAGTGTTGATACGGGAGGCCGGTACTCCGCCCATGTACTCCCTGCGGCAATAGGCCTGACCACGAATCTGTCTGTACATCCTTGCTGGCTTCCTTGCCATGATAATCACCTTTAACTTCGTCTCACGTGACGGGATGGCTACATTCGTATTTTCCTATTTATAGCTGATGGATGGGTCACAATTCGAAGGTACACTTGTCCAGCAAACGCTCCTGTCGCATCATATATATGCTCCTCAAAACGGTCATGGTCGAGGATCCTTCGATGGCCCTGAGGCACAAGGTCGGTGGTCTGGAACTACTTCCTGATATCAAACCTTTGTGGGAAAGGTTGAACGCCATGAACGTGGACAGGTCTCTCCATTTCGGCGACCGGCACCGGAACCTTACCTTCGAGGAGAGGATGAGACCGGTCCATCGCAAGGTGAGGGAGGGGATGGCAAGGGTGGAGGTTGTGCTAGATGGGGACAGGAGTTCCGATCGGCTACTGCGTGGCCACGATCGACTCTGAATACATAGGGCGAGGTGGACTCGATCTATGTGGAGGAGGGTGAAAGGGACCAACGGTCTGGGGGGCGACCTCCTGGACAGCGCCATCGATTGGATGAGGGCGTTCCCGGTGCAGAGGGCCTTCCTTTCCGTGACCGTGGGGAACATTGACGCTCCTCGGTTCTATGAGAGGCATGGCTTCCGTCCCCGTAACACCATCTTTGAGCTCGATGAGAACCAGTAGCAAGGCAAACCTATTTGACAGGACGAGGATTCAAGGAGCGGAGAGAGCATGGGTAGAAGGCACGTCAGCAACAAGGAGGTCAAGGCCATAGCCCGCCGTCGGGTGGTGAGGCTCCTGGTGCTGGCACAACAACAGGCTGGATCAGGGTAATCTCGACCGAGCCAGGAGATATGTGGACCTGGCGAGAAGGGTGTCGATGCGGGGTAACGTCCCCATGCCCTATGGCGCAAGCGTCTGCCGGGAGTGCCACACGCCCTTCCTGGCCGGAAGGACCTGCCGGGTCAGGTTGCGGTCCGCGCACCTGACCATCACCTGCTTGGAATGCGGCGGAAAGAGGAGATTGCCTTATGTTAAGGAACAAAGGGAGCTGAGAGGATGTCAAGGACCAAAAAGGACGTCATGAGGGATGCTTCAGAGCTTCGTCCCACCGTCCACGTAGGAAAGGATGGGATCACTGACGAACTGGTGGAGGAGGTCAGGTTGCAGTTGAAGACACGGAAGGTGATCAAGATGCGACTTCTCGACTCCAGTGGGGAGGACCCCAAGGCCACCGCTGAGCTGGTGGCGGAGCGGAGCAATGCCACGCTCGTCGATGTGAGGGGGTCGGTGGCAGTGCTCTGCGAGAAAAGATATTTCGCTGGAAAGCCGATGTCGGTCGAGTAAGGGAGACCATGCTAGACATAGCGGTCATTCGAGCGGACCCGGAACGCATCCGCACCATGCTGCGCAACCGCAACTACCCAGAGGACACCCTGAACGAGTTCCTCGGACTTGATGCGGAATGGAGACGCCTGATGGAGGAAGGTAACCAGCTGAGGCGCAAGCGGAATGAGGCCTCGGTCCAGGTCCCGAAGCTCAAAGGAGAGGAGAAGGCGAACCTGCTGGCAGAGATGAAGGCCGTGGCGCAGCGCATCTCGGACATCGAGGTCCGGGTGGCGGAGTTGGAGCAACGGCGCGGGGACGTGGTCCTCCTGATCCCGAACCAACCGGACGAATCGGTCCCGGTGGGGGGTGGTTATGACCATAACAAGTTGATCCTGGAGAGCGGGAAGGTCAAGGAGTTCGACTTCCCCGCCAAGGACCATATCGAACTGGGGGAGTCGTTGGGAATCATCGATTTCGCCAGGGGGGCGAAGATCACCGGCAGCGGGTTCTACGTGTTGAAGGGGGACGGAGCACGATTGGAACGGGCCATGATCAACTACATGCTGGACGTGCACCGAAAACAGGGCTACGTCGAGGTCTTCCCTCCGGTCGTGGTGAACCGGAACTCGGTCATAGGCACCGGCCAGTACCCGAAGATGAAGGATGACATGTATTGGTGCGAGAGGGACGACCTCTGGTTGAACCCCACGGCGGAGGTGCCGCTCACCAACATGTTCATGGACGAGATCCTGGAGAAGGACCAGCTGCCCATCAACTACACCGCCTATCTGCCGTCGTTCCGAAGGGAGGCAGGACGGCATGCGGAGATGAAAGGCATCATCCGTGTGCATGAGTTCAACAAGGTGGAACTGGTGAAGTTCGTCCACCCGAACACCTCCTGGACCGAGCTGGAGAGATTGAGGCAGGACGCCGAGGACATCTTCCGAGGACTGGAGCTGCCCTACCGAGTGCTTCTCCTTTGCACAGGTGACATGGGCTTCGCCTCGGCCAAGACCTATGACATCGAATCATGGGCACCAGGCACCAAATCTTGGTTGGAGTGCTCCTCCTGTAGCTGCTTCACCGATTTCCAGGCCAGGCGCGCCCGGATAAAGTACCGCCCAGAGCCTCACCTGAAGAGCGAGTTCCTCCATACGCTGAACGGATCGGGAGTGGCACTTCCAAGGACCATGGTGTCGGTCCTGGAGAACAACCAGACGAAGGAGGGGAAGGTCATCTTGCCCAAGGTGCTCCGCCCGTACATGCAAGGGCAGGAACTGATAGAGTAAGCTCACTTCGAAAGGAGGCGGTCGATGGTGCGCAGCGTCCATTCGGAAAGAGACCCACTCGTTGAGCTGTCTCGCGCCCATCCTCTCATAGAAATTGATGGCGTTGACGTTCCAGTCAAGCGCTTGCCATTCCATCCTGCCGCAATCCATGGCCTTGGCCTTTTCCGCGCAGAACAGGAATATGGCCTTGCCCACGCCGCGCCCCCGGAACTCCTCCAACACGAAGATGTCCTCGATAAAAAGGGTAGGGCGGGCCAGGAAGCTGGAATAGGTCTGGATGAGAATGAGATAAGCTATGGCCCGACCATCAGATCGGGCCAGATAGGCCTCGAAATAGGGTTTGGGGGAAAGGGCATGCTCTTGCAACCTTTTCACCCCCTCTTCGTCCGGAGGTGTGAGGTGTTCGAACTCAGCCAATGCGAATATCAAAGTGACGAGCTCAGGGAAGTTGCCCTGGTCCACCTTCTCCATTATTATATCTGCCATGGAGGTCCCCTGGTGGACGTGGCGTCACTTGATCGATCTGACTACTTCTTTCCCTTAGGCTTGGCAGGGGTCTTCTTGGGGGCGGGCTTCTTCTTGGGGGCGGGCTTCTCCTCTTCCTCGTCCGCCTCATCGTCCTCGCACTCGCCTTCTTCCACCACGATATCGATCTCTTCTTCGCCTACATCGACGTAGTCAAGGAAATCGAACATATCCTCCTCGAGGGCCTTCAAGACCTCGACACCTTCCTTCACCTTGCCGTCCTCTATGAGGTCGATGGCCTGGGAAAGAACGTCGAGCATGTCTTCCAATTCAAAGTCCAGTTCGTCAAACAGTTCCCCAAGGGTTACCATTAAAATTCACCGAAAGGCAATAGAGAGCCCCTATAATTAATATGCTGTTGCCGCAAGAGGGCGAGTTAAGGGAAAAATATGAAATGGGTGGGGGTGCGATAATCCGTCGATTATGTCTCCGCACCGTTTCGAATCCCATAATAGGGACTCATTGATTGACCAAGAAAGGTCCGCGGAACAACCTGCCGAGGATATCATAGCAAGGGCCGAGATCGGGTCGGACGGCATCGTTGCCGACCTGGGATGCGGCAACGGTTACTTAGCGGTCCCTTTGAGCAGGAAGGCTGGGCTCGTCCTAGCCTTGGACGTGAGCCATGAGATGCTTAGGGACCTGATGGAGGAGATGCGATGGGGATTGCAAGCGAGAAGGTCCTGCCGATCCGTTGCGAACTGCCCGAACTGCCTCTGAGATCCTCCAGCATGGACCACTTGTTCATGGTGAACGTCCTCCATGAGTTCGAGGACCGGTCGCGAATGGTAAGCAGAGGTCTTCAGAGTGCTAAAGGATGGGGGCAGGGCTCACGCTGGTTGATTTCCAAAAGAGGTCGACCACGAGGGGGCCCCCGCTGGAGGAGAGGATCGACGAGGCCGATGTGCCCAAGCTCTTCAATTGCATGAGGTTGATGGCCCGGCACAGCTTCCCCAGTTACTATCAGTTCGAGTTCGCCAAGCCCCTCTAGGCCGGCACCTCAAGCCCGGCGGCGTGGAAGGCGTCCTGCAGCGCGAATATCAGGTCGGAGCGGATCCGGGTCCATCTCCTTTAGTTGGGTGGTGTACACGCGCAGCTCATAGACCATACGGTTCCCGGAGAGGGAAATCGCTCTCAATGAAGGTGCGGGGTCCTTTGAAATGCCTTCCACCTCGTCCACGGCAAGCCTGAACAGTCGTTCCACCTCTGCGTGTGGAGTGACGAAACCCACCTCCATATTCACACATATGGCATGGGAGCTGGTGCGGGATATGTTGGCCAGGCGAGATTGCATCATCATGCTGTTCGGAAGGTTGACGAACGTACCATCTGGCGTGCGCAGTTCGGTGAAGAGGAGGTTCTTCTGCACCACCTCGCCTTGCATATCCTCCACCTCGATCAGGTCGTTGAGCTCATAGATCTCGGCATCCATCAATGCCAGCCCAGAGAATATGTTCCTAAGGGTAGGATAGGCTAAAACCAACGCCACCACAATGAACGTGAGAACGAGCACGATGAACAGGGTGCCCACGTCCTGCAGATTGAGCAACGCGAATAGAGAGTAGGTGATGGTCAGGATAGCGATGGTCCAGAGTACGTATCGGATGACCGTTTTGAAAAGGTCTATGACCTGGGGGCTGAAGCGCTTGGTGCGGTACTTGTAGTCCTCCAGTATCTCGTCCACCAATTTGATGAACAGATAGATGCCCAGGATTATGACGATGACCGTGATGATGAGCGCGAAATGATCGGTGAGGAAGACCTCCAGCTCGCCCATCACGTCCAGGTCGGGGATCAGGGCGAGGATGATCAGCAAGGCCACGACCACTGCGATGACATATATCACATAACTCAGGACGAGGCTGGTGGTGTGCACTGACTTCCTCTTGACCTCTGCCTCCCCGGGTGCGCAGGTGCGGTTCAGAAGGGCGATATGTCGCATGAAGTTCACAAGTATCCTGGCGATCAGGAAGATGAATAAAATGATGGTGAGGTCCAGAGCGTAGGGGATGAACGGATTCCAAACGTTCTCCTCGAACCATGGCCATGCCAGGGTCAGGACATAGAGGCCGGTGAACGACAAGAGGATCAGTATGCCTGCCTTGACGGTCATCTCGATGGCGGATGCCACGTCGGCATCCATGTACTTCCCGCATTGCATCTTCATTTTTTCGAAGTTGCGGGTCAGGTATGACCATACATATAGACAAATGACGACCCCTGCGATCCAGAATAGAAGAGGCCAACCGACCTCGGACATCCATTGTTCGTCTCCGATGGCTATGGTTCCACGCCTCCCGAGGACCTTCGCATGACCGAGTAACCGCTGTCCTAAATAATAAGGTTGGGCCGCCCAGCAGCCATCAGGTTATCATCGCTCCATTATGGACACTTTGATCAACCAACATTCCTTTGTGTAGCGGTCCTTGGCGAGGCCCGATCCAGGGAAGGCGTAGGAGGTCGTGCTGGTGAGAAGTAGGCCACCGCTCACCTGAGAGCGACCTAGGTCCATTCCAAGCATCTCCCCCAGTTGAGCTAGGTTTGCTTTCACCTTTGCGGAGACAGCGAGGTCGTTGCTCTCCTTTAGCCCGATCATTATGTCGGGAAGCGACACCTTGGACCGAAGGTCTAACTGCACCCAGATGTTCTCAGTGAGAACGTGCATTCCAGCCCTCGTCGTACTTGGCGATATTGGGCTCAGAGGGGCTTCAATAAGTTCCCTAACCACCTGAGCGAACCATTTGAACGCCTCCGGAAGGAAGTTGCCGTCCACCAATAGAGAGGTCTTGAGCCCGGTCGATAAGACTCCTGTCTCATCAGAGAATGCCAATTCCAGGAATATTCCGACCTCCGCCACCCTTTCGGATATGACTTCCAAGAGCCTTACCGCAAGGTTGTTGATCGCCGTTTGCATGACCTTGCCCAGCGCGTTGAGGTCGTATCCAAGGGCTTCGAACTGTTCCAAGGACTCTTCCAAAGTGTTGACCATGATGCTGGCCAGAACTTCAATCTCGACCGGTCCTGGTTTTAAGGCGGAGTTGGCCTCCCCCATGGTGGAATGACGGAATTCCCAGAGGTCACCAGCATCGTAGCACCTCTGCCAGGTGCGGCCATCGTTCTCCTCGTCGAAAGTGAAGGGTGATGAGTCTACCTTCCTGCCGCTTGGATCCAGGAGAGCGACGCTCTCGGCGAATGGAAAACTGTTGACCTCCCCGTTGTCGAGGGATTGCTCGGTGAACCGGTAGACTATGTGCCCACGGGGCAGGATCAAGGTGTCGCCCAACTGCTCTAGTCGCACCTGTCCGTGAGAGGTGCGAAGAGACCATCCATTGAGACTTATGGCCCTTTCATCCGGATTGTATATCTCCACCCACTCGTTCCCAGCGTCCCTGCCAGATGGGTTCTGTTCATATTCATTTATAACTGGGTGGCCAAGTCCTGGCGTGGCGAACTTGAAGTAGAAACCGGCATCGACCTTCACCTTAACCCCAGGGATGGGGGAGGGGATGTTGGACAATAACGTGCCGATACCAGGCACTTGGGACAGTGAGAAAATGACCTCGCGTTTGAAATCGAACTCAGGCAAGGTCATTTCCAAGCTGCGCCCGTCGACAGTGCCAGTCACCTCTACCAAGTGATCGAATAGCCCCATTTGCGGATCGATGACCACACTTACGATGGAACCGGTGGAGGATATGGTGCCATTTATCAGAAGATAGTGATTTTGGTCCGAGACCTCGAGCAAACGAGTGGTCATGCTGATATGACTGTCACCGAATGATAGGTGAAAACCGATGGCCAACATCTCCGGAGATCCGTGCAGGCCTGGCTCATCCCCTCCGAAGCTGAGGGTGAAATCGCCACCATACATCCTAAAGGAGAGCGATACACCGTCTAAGCGGGAGGCGAAAGGCTCGATCATCCTCCCAAGCCCCTCCATAGCACTTTGGCCCCAATCCTGTAATGTTGCCACCAGGTCACAGAACCCTTGCACCAGATGGTCCAATCCACTCGCGCAATAATCGGTCAGGTCCCGAAAAACCATCGTGATGTAATCCAACAATTGGACCGCACCTTGGCCGAGATCGCACAAGGTTGCGGATAATGAGTCCAAGATCGCCTTGAGCGTCCCTAGGACGTCCTTGTCGAGGGTGTGGGTAGGTGAGTAGTCCACACCAGACAGTGGCCATCCGGTCACTCCTGTTATCTCCCTTTGGGTGCCTACCTCATAATGCCGAGACATGCTCATGTCCTCGGCCCCACTGATGCATGAGGCGGTCAGTGTGATATCCTGAGACCCTGACAGGGTGATCCCCCACCCGCTCTGGTAGGGCAACGCGGCACAATCGGTGACATCGGTCAGATGCAGATTGCCGGTACCATTGGCCAACTCGTTGGGGCCTATGATTTCTACCAGATTGAGCCCATCGATTGATGCTTTGGGATCGAACTCGCAGCTGACCTCCAATCGCTCGGTTATCCGCATTCCTTTTCCTGTCACCAGCACGAATGGACCCATTCCCTCCGATTGCATGCGGGTCGTCTCCGAGGACATCCTAGACTTCATGTCAGCCTCCTTGGTCAGGTCAAGCATCCTTGACCCGACCCAATCCCGAAGGCTCGGAATTCCCTCGATCGATCCTTTTGCCAGGTGTTCCAAAGCGGTGGTCATAAGACCTTTGCCAAGACTGTTCGTCCCGACAAGCCAGGTCCGATAATCGTCGAAAAAGGAACTTATTTCCCGAGAATAACCTGCCATCATGGTTTCGAATAATCCTGACCCTCCTTGGTCGCCGATGTATTGCCTGATAATGCCAAGATTCTCCGACCGATAAGATCCATTGATCTCCGGGAAGGAGAGTTCGATCCCCTGGAACAATTTCAGGGCCAATGGTCCGAGGGCGTCGTCCACGGTGCGATTGGGGTCGAAAATGACGTCGGAGTTCTGTTCCAGATAACCCACGAAACTTTCTCCCATCGGGTCCGAAAGCAGATCAAAGGAAGCACCGCTTTCCTTGGTGGCCCACCACCCATCGTTCGCAAGGAGTGTCTGGAGACCTTTGCACATCTCATCGATGTATGAAAGGTTGTCTGCGGGGTCCAATGTTAAGGTTAAGGGTCCTGTGACACCATCGGATAATGAGAGAGCGAATGCTTTGATCGATAAAGTGATCGATTGAAGGAACTGAGAAGTGGACCGACGGTAATCATTGTAAAAAACATCCCATCTTACTTCATCGAAGATGTCGACAGCCCGGAAGTCCACTGGATAAAGCCCATTCATCTTCACCGTGGTCCAGCCCCCGGTGGCGTTCCGCAAGGCGACGTCCAGATCCTTGGACTGAAATCTCCATATCGAGACTGGACTCACAGATATACCGATAATCAAGCTCGTCGGTCCCAGATGAATCCAACAGGCTAACCAACCATGCCCTGGCCTTTTCCCCGGTCAGGTCCCTTCCCAATAATCGTCCCAACAATCTCTCACCGGTGATCTGCCCAGCCTCTACCGCCGACTCCAATGATGTCAAGGCATCGGTGACCCGGAGGTAATCCAACCATCGCATGGCCAGCATGTCAGCGTTGGAGTAGAGGCTCTGGGCGAACAGCATCGAGGGATAGATCACATCCATCCCATACAATGTCAGAAAAACGTCGGCCGGGTCGATGTCCCCTTTGATCTCTAGACAACGTTTCATACTTTGAACGTCAAGAACGACCCCATCAGGGGCAATGAATGAGTCAAAAAGCTTTGGGTCACACGCTCGGAAGCATGCCACCTGTAAAAGAATGGAGGCTAGGGTATAGGCGTTTCTGGCGTCTGTTTCTGTCAATAGATCATCGCAGGCCCTGGGACCGACGGAACCGTAGGTGAGGAGACGCATCTGCAACAAGGCAGCAAGTTCAGATTGGACCGCCCTCCAGAGCAAAGAGGACCCGCCCTCGCTCAGGCTTTGATATCTGTCCAGACGCCCCTCTAAAAGGGGTGCGGGCAGATAGACGCCCCGATCTACATCATGTTCGGACACAAGGAATTCCAAAGAGCGGGATATGTTCACCCTGATGAGGCCGGAAAGGGTGAGGTACGCCGGAATGGCGACAGGGCCAGATGTCCTATCTGCGACGTCAAACCCGAGGGCATCCCCTTCGGGCATGGTCAGGACATCAAGATGCAGGTCGGAGCAATTCACCGATATGACATAACCTCCCAGGTTCCTCGGGAAGATCTGGGTCAGCTGTTGGTTCAAGAGCATCGGATAGTATGTCTGCACCTGATCGATGTCCAAAGTCCCATCTGTTGCTAAAGCAAGTGCGCAGGAATATGCAGCGGCCTCGCATTCCTTCGCCGTCTGTTCGGAAAGCGATCCCATCCTCTGCAACGAGGGTTGTGATGAGCCTCCGGTCCCGATGTGCGATTGGCTTACCATTGTGAGAGAGATGCTCGAAATCAGAAGTATGAGCACAGCGACCATGGAGAATGACATCTGTGCCCTGACATCGCGCCTGAGGTTGCGTCCATTGGGAGAGGTCCGTCCCCTCCTCCCTTTCATCGAATGGAATCTCATCAGGACATGGGAGGTCCGAGGAAAAGATAACCGGTGCAGCTACACTCAGCCTACATCAATCGGACCCGGCTATGGACATGAGGAGGAAGTGCTCGAAGTGCTCAGCGATGAAGGGATTGTCCGAAAATCCACATAGGTCCAACGCAGGAGATGCGATCATAGCACTCTTAACGTCAGAGATTATGTCGGTGGCCATCAGCTCCTTCTTCCTATGAACCGCGCTGGCCTCGGGAACCTTGACATTGGGGATGGTGATGATGATAATCTCCACCCCTCGTTTGACCGCCTCCTTGAACCGTTGCCCGTGCTCCATGCGTATCTCCCTCATCATGGGGCTGGAGATGAGGAAACGGTACTTCGAGCCGTCCAACATCTCTCCGATCTTGGCCATCACCCGCTCCCTCCCCGATATGGTGTAGATCAGCTGGGGTATCCCTTTCTCGGAAAGTAAGCCTCGCACGGAGGACAACTTATCGAAGGTCTCCTCTATCTCCGATATGATGCTCTTGCGCACCACCTCCAGATCGGTGGGGTGGTATATTGTGGGCCGCCCCTGGCTGGAAGTGACGAAACCTTTGGACTCAAGGGACTGAAGGGCCTTGTACGCGCTTGTTCTTGGCACCATCACCATCTCCGCTAGGTCATCCGCGGTGCCATGACCTTTGACCACCGCCCCGGTGAACAGCCTCGCCTCATAGTCTGTTAACCCCAATTTAGTTAGGACGGCGGCTACCTTTCGGTATTCCGTCTCCAACTCCTTGACGTCCAGCCTTAATATGTCTATCACGTTCATCTCTATCTTTGTAGTGGATAGTGCTACAATATTTTTATATCTTATCTAAAAATTACAGTCTCAGAAGGGATGCATACATGATTGCAAAAGAAAGTGCATTGCCCAAAGGGCTTCCCAAGAAGACCGAGTCCCTCTGCCCCGAGTGCAAGCGGATCATATCCGCCACCATCTTCGAGTCGGACGGAAAGGTACTGATGGAGAAGAATTGTCCAGAGCATGGAAAGGTAACTGACATATACTGGTCGGACGTCGACCTCTACTTGAAGGCGGAGCGTTTCGCCTTCGATGGGGTAGGTGTGACCAACCCGGCCATCCCGGATGCCAAGGTATGCCCAAATGAGTGCGGTTTGTGCCAGATCCACCTGAGCCATACCTCGTTGGCCAACCTTGATCTGACCAACCGCTGCAATCTCAAATGCCCTATCTGCTTCGCTAACGCCAATCAGGCGGGCTACGTGTTCGAGCCGACCTTCGAGCAGGTCACGGGCATGCTCCAGACCCTCAGGGCGGAGCGGCCGGTTCCCTGTCCGGCAGTTCAGTTCGCCGGTGGAGAGCCCACCATCTACCCTCGGTTCGTCGATGCGATCGCCAAGGCCAAAGAGCTGGGTGTCACCCAGATCCAGGTGGCCACCAACGGCATTCGCTTCGCTGATGACATCGAGTTCCTCCGCGCTGCCACCAACGCGGGCCTGAACACCATCTACTTACAGTTCGACGGTCTGGACGATAACGTCTACTTGATGGCGAGAGGGAAGAAGCTACTCGCCACCAAGCTGAAGTGCATCGAGAACGTGCGAGCCATCGACCCCCGTCCCTCCATCGTGCTCGTGCCCACGGTAGTGAAGGGAGTGAACAGCGACCAGGTGGGGGAGATCTTCCGCTTTGCCCTGAAGAACCGTGACGTGATCCGTGGGATCAATTTCCAACCGGTCGCCTTTACGGGACGCATCAACCAGGAGGAGCGAGCCAAACAGCGCTACACGTTGACGGACCTAGCGATCGATTTGGAAGCGCAATTGGATGGGCAGATAACCAAAGACGATTGGTACCCCGTACCCTCCGTCGTGCCCATATCAACCCTGGCCTCCGCCTTGCTAGGCGAGGAGAAGGTTGCCTTCACCGCTCACCCACACTGCGGGCTGGCCACCTATCTGTTCGTGAGCGACGCGGGAGAGGTCGTGCCTCTGACCAGGTTCGTCGATGTGGAACCGTTGTTCAAGGAACTTTACGAGATTTCCATCAAGGCGGAGAAGTCAAAGGTGAAGTTCCCCTCCAAACTTAAGGCGTACAATGCCCTGAAAAGGAACATCCATGAGGATCGTATGCCCAAAGGCTTGGACCTGAAGATGTTCCTCGAGCTACTTGGCTCCGTAATGGGTGATTCCTCCAAGAAGTCTGTGGCCAAGTTCTCCTGGAATATGATGTTCATCGGAGGCATGCACTTCCAGGACGATTACAACTATGACATCGAGAGGGTGAAGCGTTGCTGCATCCACTACGCTGTCCCGGATGGGAGGATCATTCCCTTCTGCGCATATAACGGTGGTCCGACCTATCGTACCGAGGTAGAGAAGAAGTTCGCCATCCCATTGGAGGAGTGGCGCAAGAGGCATGGTACCGAGTACACCTGAGGAGGAGAGCTCATGATTGTGAATGTCGAGAAATGCATGCATTGCGGCGCCTGTGTTGGTTCCTGCCCCCAGAACGCCATCTACCTGAACGATGTGGTCCTGGACTTCAATGATGACTGCAACCGCTGTGGCCGTTGCGTTAGGGCCTGTCCCGTAGGTGCCCTGAAGCTCGAGGTGAAGAAATGAAGCTCAAGTACGATGTTGTGGTCGTCGGTGCCGGTCCCGCCGGTAGTCTGACCGCCAGACACGCTGCGGAAGGTGGTGCCACCGTCCTGATGATCGAGAAGAAGCCGGAGATCGGTGCACCGCTTCGCTGCGCCGAGGGCGTCAGTAAGGAAGGACTTAAGAAGGTCGGAATCAAAGCGGACCGGAGCTGGATCTCGGCGGACGTTTCCGGAGCAAGGATAGTCTCGCCCGGTGGTAAGGTATTACAGATCGACGAGAAGCAGGCAGGCAACGAGGTTGGCGTGGTGCTGGAGAGGCACCGTTTCGACAAGGCCATGGCCGCCGATGCGGCTCGGGCCGGGGCAGAGATCATGCTACGCACCTCCGCTGTGGACGTCATCAAGAAGAAAGGGAAGGTCGTAGGCATTAAGGCCAGGTCATACGGTGAACCGTTGACCATCGAGGCTGGATGCGTGGTCTGCGCCGATGGTTTCGAATCTCAAGTGGCTAGATGGGCGGGGATCGACACCAGCCTTAAGGCAGGCGATATCACAACCTGCTTCCAGTACCGCATGGTCGACATCAAGCATGACCCGGAGTTCTGTGAGTTCATCATCGGCTCCATGGCCCCAGGAGGCTACGTCTGGATATTCCCTAAGGGTGACGACACCGCCAACGTCGGCATTGGCGTTTTGCTGTCCAAGCTCAAGAAACCCGGCGAGGTCAAGACCTACCTGGACAAGTTCATCGCTAAGGATGACCGCCTCAAATGCGGCCAGCCGGTAGAGGCGATAGCTGGGGGAGTCTCTGTGTGCGCACCTCTGGACAAGTGCATCGGTGATGGCTTCCTGCTCGTCGGGGATGCTGCCCGGGTCATCGACCCCATCACCGGAGGCGGGATCGTCAACGGCATGATAACCGGTATGCACGCCGGAAAGGTCCTGGCTAAAAGTGTCGAGTGCAATGACTTCTCCGAGGCAGCGCTGCAAGAATACGAGACATTGTGGCGTGACGACCTGGAGAACAAACTATGGCGCAACTGGATGGCCAAGGAGAAGTTCCTCACCCTGCCCGACAAGACCCTGGACAGTGTCATCGACACTTTGAACGAGGTCGGGGTGGAGAGGGTGACCGTCTACAACCTGCTCAAGGCCATCAGGGAACGGCACCCGGACCTGGTGAAGGAGTTCGAGGAGTTCCTCTGAACCTCCCCTAAATTTCTTTTCTCACTCCAGGCACGCCAGTGTGCACGATGAACGGCGTGCCTCCCTTGTTCTTTATCCCTTCGGCGACCTGCTCTGGCCGATCGGTCAGGGCGATCATGCTACCTCCCCCTCCTGACCCGGTGAGCTTGGCCCCATAGGAGTAAGGCAGTGCCGCCTCCACCAACTTATCTAACGCCTGGCAGGAGACCCCGAGGATGGCGAGCAGTTTGTGGTCCCGGGTCATCAGCTCTCCCAGACCGACCATGTCCTGATCGCGCAGGCGCTTCAGTCCATCTAGGGTGAGCGATCCGATCTCCTCGACCACCTCCCGGGCGAAGCTGCTGTGGTCCACATATCGCTTCACCTTCGCCACCTGCGGGCCGGTCGGGGGGAGATGCCGGTGAATCCGACCACCAGGGTCATGCGGGGAACGGAGCAATGGTGGATGTACCATTCCCTCACGTCGCGGGAGATGTGCCAGAGCAGATCTGTGCCCGGTCTTTGTCGATAAGGATGCCCTCCCCATGGGTGGCGGTGGAGGTATCGATGGGGCTGGCACGCCCTTGGACCTCTGATTCCACCTCGAAGGCGTGGCGGGCGATGCTCTCCTCGGATATTTCGTTCCCCGAGGCGGACATCAGGGCGGCGAGCGTAGCTGTGGTCACGGCGGCCGAAGAACCAAGACCGGAACCTGAAGGGAACGCGGAGCTGGTCTCCAGTTCCAAAGCGCCCCCATTCCACAGATGTTTGATGCTATGGGTGATGTAAGGGTGGGGCCTTTCCGACAAAGGGTGACCGTTGAGGCTGCTGTGGTGACCTATCCGCATGCGCAACTGCAACCTGAGGTCGATGGCAAGGGATATGGCCGGCTGTCCGAAGACGACGGCGTGCTCGCCTAGAAGGATCACCTTACCCGGTGCCGAGGTCGTTATCGTGCCCATACCTCCGCCTGCCCAGGAAAGGTGAGGTCATGCGACCGATTTAATCCTAGAGGTCGTAACGTTCCGCCACGTCGGCGATGGCTTCGTTGGGGGACTTGTCACCGAGGTCCTTACGCTCCTTGTTCCACCAGATCTCCTCGAACTCCGAAAGGGCCTCCTGCAGCTCGATCTCGTCCTCGAAGGTGTCGCCCTTCTCGGTGACGAAGTCCTCCTTGAACTTCTGCAGCAGGTCCAGGTCGTTCTCGCGGTTGACCATGGTAATGCAGAGGAAGTCGTCGATGTTCTCCGCCAATATCTCACCCACATCGGCCGGGACTATGTCCATGACCATATCCAGGAGGGCGTTGCTCAAGGTAAGGAAGAGCATTTCCTTCTTGTTGTCCTCGGGGGCCGCCTCCTCATCGATGACCTGGTTCAGACCTTCGTACCAGATGTCCCTGAGCACGTAGGAGCGCATCGGGTTCTTCATGATGGGGTCGTGCTCGTGCTCACCCTCGCATCCGCAGGAACAGCTCTCCTCGACCATCTCTACGGTCTCCTCTGGCTCGACCTCGACGACCTTCTTCGGTTTGGCTCGGCCTTCGTTTTCTTGGGGGCGCTCTTCCCTTTCTTCGCCTTTGTCTTAGCAGTTGCCATGAATGTGACCTTCCGATGACCACAAAGATGCGGTCGCTGGACTCGCAACGCAGCATTTACTATAAAATGCCTCGTCGCCAGGCTCCGTGTCATCGGTGAAGGCAGCCGGTCGTATCTCGTTTTGACCCTACTGCTTTTTCTCTCCATCATTTCGAACAACAGGCCTAGGACCACGGCTATGGCCAGAACACCGATGCCAAGGTACAGAAAGCGCGTTTGTCCCCCCATCGTTATCAGAGTCGGAGCTCTGAGGGATGATGACCGCCGATTCGGTGGGGTCTCCTTCCTCTCCCGACCCTACGGAGGAGACCTTGTAACTGTACTCCTGACCGTTGTTCACGTTTTCGTCATTGTAGCTAGTGCCAGTGACGGTGGCTATGAGCTCCCACTGACCTTGCCCGCTCCTACGGTAAACGTTGTAACCGGTCACGGACGACGCGTTCTCAGTTGGAGCCTGCCATGTCAGCGACACCGTTCCGTCCCCAGGGGTAGCGACCAATCCCGTGGGTGGACCGGGGATCATCTGGGACGGTCCCTCTGGCATCCCTAGGACCTCTGTGCTATTAGGGCTCCAACCCAAGGGAGCTCTGAGCTGCGACGGTGTACACATAGGTGACATCGTTGCTGAGGTCGGTGTCATTGTATGCCAGCTCCAGTCCGGACCAGACCTCCGTATCATCGCGGAACAGGTGGTAGATGATGTTACCCTCGCTGATGTAGCCTGGCATGGACCAGTTTAGCCTGACCCAACCGTCACCGGGAGCTGCGATGAGCTCCCGTGGGCGCGGAGGGGGGTCCTTGCAAAGCCACGGCCATTGCTTCCGAGAAGGCACTTGTGCCAACTGAGTTATTGGCCGAGAGCACATAGAGATAGGTCTGACCATTGATCAAGCCGGAGATCGGCGAATGATAGGTCCTGGATCCATTAACTACACCTTCACCCCGTCCCGGAACAGATGATAGACCAGCAGTCCTGGGCCGGAATAGTTGACCGCGTTCCAGCTCAATTGGGCCTCCCCGTTTCCCCATAATACCGGCAAGGCCCCAAGGCGCATCCGGGACACCGAACGACATGGCGGTGATCGCACTGCTGTTGGGGCCCCAACCTACGGCATTGAGGGCGGCAACAGTGTAGGTGTGAAGCACTCCCTTCTGCAAGTTGTCATCGACGAATCCGATCTCAGTCCCACTGTACACGACCGTACCGTCCCGGAACAGGTAGTAGGTCAGTGTACCGTATCCAACCTGTTCGGGAGAGATCCAGGTTATTTCGACGAATCCGTTCCCTTCGGTCGCCACCAGCCCCCAGGGAGCAGGGGGGGTCACTATCCCAGGCGTGGCCTGCCACCGAGGTACAGTTCGGGCCCCCAACCTATGGAATTCTGTGCCGCAACCTTGTATGTGTAAGTGACATCATTAGTCCCATCGGAATCCGGGGAGTGGGCCAATGAGCTTCCGTTCCATATCAGGACGTCATTTCGGAACAGATGGTAGGTGATCGGACCTGGACCAACGTATGATGGTGCCTCCCATGATAGCTCCACGACCCCATCCCCTGCTATTGCGATGAGGTCCGACTGGCGCGGATGGTTCGCTCGCTGGTGTGGTTGAGACCTCGATGGAATGGGCCCCCTCGCCCACTCCATTGACCGCGCTAACGGTATAGAAGTAGATTTGTCCGTTCGTGAGGCCGTTATCGGTATACGTGAGGACGACCCCCAGTTCGGTGAGTTCCGTCTCCGTTCCGCCTCTGTACCCCGGTAGATCGCATAACCTGTGATGTCCGATCCACCGTCGTCAGGGCTGGTCCAGACCAAGACCACCTGACCATCGCTTGGCGTTGCCGATGTGATGACAGGGTGCAGACGGAACGGTCCCTGGGGTGGCTGAAGACCTCGGCAGAGGCCGCTCCCTCGCCTCGGTCGTTCTGAGCCGTCACCTCATAATAATATTCCTGGCCATTGGTGAGCCCAACGTCATTGTAGAGCAATACGTTCCCAAGCTCTGCGATAAGACTTAGGTCCCCCGATGATGTTCCTCGGTAAACATGGTAGCCAGTGATGTCATCGCCACCATCCTCGCTTGGTGCTGACCAGGTCAGGGAGACCTTCCCATCGTCAGCGACCGCCCCCAAACCCAATGGAGCGGAGGGGACGGTGGCCGGCGTGGCAGAGACCTCATTGGAATATGCGCTCTCACCGGCAGAATTCTTGGCTGTGACCTTGTAGAAATATCTCTGTCCGTTGGTGAGACCTGAGTCAGTGTATGTCACGACATTCCCTAGGTCCAATAGCTTCGTTTCAGCTCCAGAGGTCGTCCCACGGTATAGGATGAAACCGGTTATCGACGCCCCTCCGTCGTTAGGACTTGTCCAGACCAATTCCACCTGCCCGTTCCCTGGAGTGGCGGAGATCATCGTCGGAGCGGAAGGGGTGGTCCTCGGAGCAGAGGATACCTCATCAGATGCTTGGCCATCGCCGATGACGTTGACCGCCTTAACGTAGTAATAATGTCTGCCCGTTGTTCAGACCGGTGTCCGTGAAGCTGAGGACGTTGCCCAAGGTGGTTCGCAAGCCTTCGGACCCGGAGGTCGTTCCGCGATAGACCTTGTATGCGGTCACGTCCTCACCCCCATCGTCCATCGGAGCATCCCATGTGAGGGAGACCTGACCATTACCGGGTGTGGCCACCAAGTTCTGTGGGGAGGATGGAGCCGATATAGGTTTTATTGGAATGCCTGTCACTTCGTTCGATGCTGTGCTGAGGCCCCTTACATTCTTCGCCTTTACCACGTAATAATAGGTCTGTCCGTTCAGAGCACTAGTATCGTTGTATGCCAAGGTGTTCCCGATCTCCATTAGGAGGGTCTCTCCTCCGGAAGTGGATCCCCTCCAGACCTGGTAATTGGAAATGGCTGCCCCACCATTGTTCGATGGAGCACCCCAGTCTAAGGCCACGAAGGCGTCACCAGATAGCACGTGAAGATTCTGTGGGGCGGTCGAAACGGTCGATGGTGTGGCATTCAATTCGTTGGACATCTCGCCGTCCCCAAGGGCGCTGACCGCCCTGACCTTGTAATAATAGATCTGACCATTTGTCAGGCCAGTATCGTTGAAGGTTAGTACGGTCCCAAGTGTTGTCAATATTGATTCATTACCAGATGTCGTGCCCCGGTATAGTTTATAACCGGTGACACTGGACCCCCCATTGTCGGTTGGCGTTGTCCACGAAAGGACGTTGTGTTGGTCACCTGAGGTCGCTGAAAGCAGTGTGGGCGCCAACGGGACGGAAGACTGCATCACATAGCAGAGATCGCTGGTCGTGCTGTTGTAATAGCTGATGCAAATTTTACCATTTGACTTCAAATCTATAGAGCTGTATGTGCCGAGCGACCCATCACCAATGACGGTCAATACTGAAGACCAGTATGTTCCGGTCTTTTCGACCATCATTAAATCATTATTCAATATGTCGTAATAGGAGATGTATGGCTTGTTATTGAGATCGAGGGCTATGGAGGTGAACCACCCCACCTGGCCATAGTCCGGATAATCGCGATCGAAATCGAAATCGTTAACGCCGTTCGCATTGGTGGCGTAGCTTAGTTTTTGACAGGAGTAACAGCAATAGCTTATGTGGACCTTATCGTTGGAATCCATGACAAGGGAGGCATACCTACCCATGTCAGAGGTGGTCGCGTCGATCACATTCCAGTTCCAGGTCCCTCCGATGTTCGAGGTGTATTTCAGGTTCTTATATCCACCAGACCCTGATTCGTTGTAGTAGGCGATATGGACATAACTCGACGAATCGACCCCGATAGCTGAATACGATCCCACATTCCCAGTGGAATCAACGGTGATGATAGCCCAGCTTCCTGCCATGTTGTTGGCATATTTCAGGTCCTTGTTCGTCAGATCATAGTAGCTGATGTGCACCTTGTCGTTATTGTCCACATCTATGGAAGTGTAGCTCCCGACATTGTCAGCACTGCTGTCCACGGTGGATATGGCCCAACCGCCCCCGGCATTTGTCGCATATTTCAGGTTAGCATTGGTGCTATCGAAGTAACTGATATGGACCTTGTCATTGGAATCGATTGCTAAAGAGGAGTACAGCCCCACCTCTCCGGCCTCATCCAGGGTCACGCTTGCCCAAGAGCCTCCGGAATTGGTCGCATATTTCAAGGCCGTGTTGGTCTGGTCGTAATAACTGATATGAGCCTTGTCCATGGAGTCCAATTCCATCGAAGAATACATGCCGACCAACCCTGTGGAATCAGGTGTTTCCACTATCCAACCAGGTGCTGGAGCTGCTTCGACGTTTTCCACTGAAATGATCAATGCCGCGGCCATCAATGTGGCGAGTGCCAACAGGCAAACTACAACTGTTTTGAGAATCGGGTCCTTCCGTGCCATACCGAATTCCTCCCCAGATGCAATAGTTTAAAATGGTATTTAATAGAACGGTGATTTCTCAATCCTGATAAAAATTCCATTTTCGGAATTCATAATTTTAAATAGCAATTATTGCCATCGGTGTTTAATCCCCATCTATCGATGGGAAGGGAGGAGTTACAATTGACTAATGAACAACCCGTAAAACCAGCGCCGCAACCACCACAACAGATCAAGATAACACCTGAGATGTTGAACGCGAACAACTATCCCAAGGCCGCCCTGTTCCTGTCCGCCTTCGGTGGAATGTTGATGTTCTTCGAGGGATTAGCTGCGATCTTCTTCAGGTCCCTCTATTTCGGAATCAATGAAGACCTTTGGGCCGGACTGTCCTGGGTTCTGATCGGTATCATCCTGCTGTTCATCGGTTCGATCATAGCCGGTGGTGCCATGACCCTACTGTTGAAACCAGAGCTCCGAAAGACGGCTGGTGCCAGCATCATCATCTTCTCGATCGTGGGACTTCTGTTCGGTGGCGGATGGATCCTTGGGTCTGCATTAGGTATCATCGGTGGTCTGTTGGCCATCATTTGGAAGCCAAAACCGGACCAGAAGCAGCCTGCTGAGAAACCAGCGGCATAAAACCCCTTTTTCCTTTTTTATCCCTAATAGATCCTCATTGAGATCGGTAATGATCGATGATTATTTTTTTAGAATGGAAGTGAAATGGTGCGAAGGGCCGGATTTGAACCGGCGAACCTCTGCAGGAACAGATCTTGAGTCTGTCGCCTTTGACCTGGCTTGGCTACCCTCGCAAAGTAAAACTTCGTAAAAGCGGATTCATTATAAATATTTGCGGTGAAGGGCCGGAATCACTGGACCGTCCATCGGTCACAGCTTCCTGGTGGTGATCTCGCACTTTCCGTTCCGCACCAGCAAGGTGTGCTCGGCCTGGCTGACCACCGCCCCGTTCCTCTCCTTCAATATCGGATAGGATGAAATCACCCCATGGCGGAGCAGTAGCTTCAGATTATGCGCGGCATCGTTCGAGAAGGCGTCGCACCACCTCTCGCAGAACGGTAAGGTTCCAAAGTACTGGCGGATGTCCTCCAGCATCTTCGCGGCCTTCTCGTCCTTTATCGGGCGGTCCCGGATCACCCTGTAGATGTTGCCGGGCTTCCCGTTGTTCACCACCCCGTTCCCGTTGGTGGCGAAAGGCTCCACCGCGATGACCATGTCGTTCCTGATCCAGGCCAGAGTATCATCGTCGATGTTCGGGATGGAGAGCCCGGCATGCAGGTTGTATCGCTTCATCTCGTGACCGTGCAGGTTGCTGACCGGCCGGTATCCAGATTCAAGTATGGACCGCTTCACGGTCCCTCCGATGGCCCTTACCGGGGTGCCGTCCCCGATCATCTCCACCGCCATCATGAGCGCTCGGTGTGAGGCCTCGATCAATCCCTGCCAGTTCCGACTCCCTACCTCCACCGTCGCCGCCGTGTCGCCAATATAGCCATCGACGTGCGCGCCCACGTCCACCTTGACCACATCACCTGGTTCGAAGACGGTCTTGTCGTCGTTGTTGGGCGAGAAATGGGCCGCTACCTCGTTGATGCTGATATTTACAGGGAAGGCGGGTTTGGCGCCCCTCTCCATGATGTACGCTTCCACCTCGTTCGCCAGAGAAGCTAACGTCCTTCCAGGGGCGACCAGGCTGACGCCAAGTTCCCTGGCCTCCCCGGCGATCGATCCAGCCTTTCGCACACAATCCAGGGCATGCTCATCCATGCAGAACAGCCTCGACCTCGCTGATCGGGATGGCCCCTGGCCGGATCACCTCCACCTCTCCCTCCATCAACTGGACGATGGTGGACGGTTTTCCATACTTGGTCGGCCCGCAGTCCACATAGATGCTGGCACTTTCCCCCAGGTCCTTGATGGCCAGCTGGACATCGTATGGGTTGGGATGGGAGTGCAGGTTGGCGCTCGTGGAAATGATCGGCCCGAACTCCTCGATGAGGCGAAGCGCGAAAGGATGGTCGGGCATTCGGATGCCGACCTCGTTGGAAGCGGCGGTGACTATGTCCGGCACGAGCGCCTTCTTCTGGAGGAGCAGGGTCAATGGCCCAGGCAAGAACTTATCGATCAGTTTTCGTGCCCGGTTGTCCAGCACTGCCAGCTCTTCCATCATGCGCACATTGCTGACCGCGATGCTCAAGGGCATGTCGAAAGGCCTCTTCTTGGCCATGAAAACATGTTTCACCGCGGCCTCATCGAAGGGGTCCGCTCCTAGACCGTAGAGCGTCTCGGTGGGATAGACCACCAACTTACCGGAGTTCAGCTCGGAGATGATGTGCTCCAAGGTCTCATCTGACATGTCGCATTTCTTGCAGTTGTTGTCCTTGCACTTGATGATCTCCAATTACAATTCCCCCGATACGTTCGGCGATTTCGGTACTTCGGATAATATGTGGTAAGCATCTTGGATGGTCTCGGTGGCGTTCCCGATGGCGGTCGGTCCATGACCCGGATACAGGTCCTGCGGTTGCTGCATGAGCAGACTCCGGATCGAAGATATCAGTTCCCGACGGTTGCCGGTGGGAAGGTCCCAACGACCTACGCCCCCGACGAACACCGTGTCGCCTGCGATCATGAAGCGTTTGCGCCTTTCATATAGACAGATACTGCCCGTCGTATGCCCCGGCGTGTGCAGCACGGTCAGCTCATGCTCGCCCGTGCTGATGGTATCGTCCTCGGCTACCCTCGTCACCTTGATGGGTTTAAGTTTGGCACCGAAGGCGTTGGCGGCAGTGCTCTCGTTGTCGCCCTTCTCCACGCTATCGGCATCGTCCTCATGGATGAGCACTTCGGCGTTGAACTTGGACGCGAGGTCCGCCGCTCCCCCAACATGGTCAAAATGGCGATGGGTGAGGACGATCTTCTCGATCGGTCTCTCGAGATGGAGCTTCTCGATGCGGTCCAGCACCTTACGCATATGCATACCTGTCCCGGCATCGATTAGGACCGGATGTGGGCCAGTTACCACGTACAAATTGCAGTCATAGCCCGTGCCAGCAATGCTGAGGACCGACATCAACGATTCCGAAGATTGTCCACTTATTTAAACATTAATGTGAATACTTTTGCCTCCACCTAGAAGTAACTGGACAGACCGGTTGGATGGAATGACGGCAATCATAAATACAGACCTGCTGCCATTGGACCTTGGAGCAGATGGACCTTTTAGAGAGCGAGGGGAAGGAAATCCTTCGGCAACGTGGCATCGATGTGCCCCGAGGCTTTGAATGCCTCAACCTAGAGCAGCTTAGTGAGTGCCTAGCTCACGTGGATTTCCCGGTGATGATCAAAGCCCAGGTCCTGGCCGGGGGTCGGGGAAAGGCTGGTGGGATCGTCAAAGTTTACGACCCCGATTCCGGGCTAATGAGAGGGTCAAAGGATATTGGGGCTGAAGATAAATGGAAAACCGGTGAGGTCTTTGCTGGTCGAGCAGGTGATCCAAGCAGAAAGGGAGCTCTACCTCAGCCTCTCCTATGACCCATTGTCAGGTATGCCGTTGTTAATGGTCGGTTCAGGGGGCGGCATCGATGTGGAGGATGCGGAGACCGATAGTTTCCTGAGCCAGAAGGTCGACCCATGCCATGGGCTGGCCGAGCATCAGAAGGGGGTTGCGTTCAAATTCCTCGGATTGCAGGCGGATATTGACGAGGTCTAAAGAGTTGCTTGGCCCCCTCTGGGATACATTCTGGGACCTGGACCTCGAGCTTTTAGAGATCAACCCTTTGATGTTGAAGCCCTCAGGCGAACTGGCCGTGGCCGATGTGAAGATGCGCTTCAATGATGATTCGGTCTTCAGACATCCCGATCTCGGCCTGGACCTGGACAGGGAGCGGTCTCCCTTCGAAAGGGAGGCGAGGAGACTGGGTTTGACCGGGGTGGAGATGACCGGTCCGGTGGCCGTTTTGGCCAATGGGGCCGGGCTGTCCATGTCAGTGATGGATTCGCTTACCGAGTATGGGTTGAGGGCGGGAGCCTTCCTCGACCTCAGCGGCACGGATGACCCGTCTCGTGTCGCCGAGGCGGTCAAATTGCTGCTGGACCATCAACTGCTGCCCCATATACGAGGGGTGCTGATATGCGTATTCGGGGGAATAACCCGCTGCGACACCGTGGCCAAGGGGGTGCTCATGGGCATATCCGAACAGCCAGATTTCCCGGTCATTGTCCGCTTCAGGGGGATGATGGAGAGCGGAGGGCATCGATCTGCTCAGGCGCGAGGGGATGCTCGCATGGCGTGACATCGATGAGGCCTGTCGGTCCCTGGCACAAAGGCTGGTGGGACAATGATCTGGGGGTTGGAACGAAACGCTCGGGTCGTGGTGCAAGGCATCACGGGACACCAAGGACGTTTCCATGCACAGCAAATGCTGGAGTTCGGGACCAATGTGGTGGCCGGTGTGTCACCAGGGAAGGGGGGTTCCGAGGTCTCAGGAGTTCCAGTGTACGATTCGATGGCTGAGGCATCAGGATCGCAGCGACCTTCCACATCGGTGTTGTTCGTCCCCGCCCCTCACTGTCTGGATGCAGTGGTGGAGGCCGTCGACTCCGGCATAACGAACTTGGTGGTGATCACCGAACACGTTCCGATCAGGGATGCCTCGTACATGAAGAGATATGCCGCCCTGAGGGGGGCACGGCTATTGGGGCCCAACTGCCCAGGGATATGCATCCCAGGATCAATCAAGCTGGGGATCATGCCGAACCCGATATTCGCCGTCGGAGAGGTGGCGGTGGTGTCCCGATCCGGCACTTTGACCTATGAGGTGGTCCAGCGTTTGACTGAGGTAGGAGTGGGCCAGTCCGTCTGTATCGGTGTTGGTGGTGACCCTGTGAATGGCACGTCGTTGAAGGATGTGCTCCTTGAACTGAAGAATGATGGGGTCACCAGATCGGTGGTGTTGATCGGCGAGATCGGAGGGACGGCCGAACAGGAGGCGGCAATGGTGTTGCAAGACCTGGCCATGCCCGTGGTCGCCTATCTGGCTGGTCGAACCGCCCCTATTGGGAAGCGAATGGGCCATGCCGGTGCCATCATTTCGAAACGGTCGGGGACATACGATGAGAAGCGGCAGATCCTCAGCGAAAAGGGGGCCGTCGTTTGCGACCGTTTGGGTGATGTGGCGGCTACGGTCCAAAAATCTCTGTCCAGATGATGCTGGCATACCTCTAGGTCCTTTATGAATAATATATGGTAGGTGGGTGTTTCCATTGTATTAGCATAAGTTATTAATGATGGGAGCTAGTAGTATTAATCAGCCTATTGGGGGCCTATTGCCACCAGTTAGCATGGAAAAATCTTAAATAACGGGTCTGTAGTGTCCCGATTCGCTCGCCCAAACAGGCGAGTGTATGGTGCGTTGTCTATGGCGCGAAAAGCGTCTTGACAATGTATAAATACACCCTCAAATATTGGGGGACTTACCGCGGCCAAACGATATGTATGGCTGTGATGGTTGTATGCTAAATGCACCCGGGAATTTCGGTTCACCGGGGAAGTGGTATAGGACGTCGGGAAGAATATAGAGGAAGAGCCCTCGGCGTCCGGTGATTACCGATCATACGCAAACCTGGACGTGTGTTAAGCCGACAGTATTAGACTACGGCTTGCTACGCCGATTGGGGAATGGCTCGGCTCGAGCGCTGAAGAAGGTCGTGTCAAGCTGCGATAAGCGCCGGGTAGGTGCAAGAAGCCTATGATCCGGTGATTGCTGAATATGACTTCATATTCTTCGGAATGGCCAGTAATGGCAGGGAACGCGGTGGATCGAAACATCCTAGTAACCGCAGGAAAAGAAATCAAACGAGATGCCGTTAGTAAAGGCGATCGAAAGCGGCACAGAGCAAACTGAATCCGCTCCAGAAATGGAGTGGAGATGTGGTGTTGTGGGCTCGGATACCTCTTAATCGAACAATCAGAAATCTGCTGGAACGCAGTACCATAGAGGGTGATAGTCCCGTACGAATGAGCCGAAAAGAGGATTTCCGATGTACCCAGAGTAACGTGCGTTGGATATCGCGCGTGAAGCAGGGAAACATTCATTTCCAACTCTAAATACGTCTCGAGACCGATAGCGCAATAGTAGCGTGAGTGAAAGCTGAAAAGTACCCTTGACGGGAGGTTAAAAGAGCCTGAAACCAGTCGGTTATATTTTGATAGGGCATGAAAGGGATGATGTCGTAAGACGTACCAATGTTCTATCGTCCGTTTCGAATAACGGGCCATGGAGTTCTGTTCAGTGGCGAGGCTAAGAGTTAAAAACTCGGAGCCGAAGGGAAACCAACAAGTCCGCAGCCCGCAAGGGTGAGGGACGAGGTGCGCTCGCCTGGAGTCACTGGAGGGATACCCGAAGCCAGTTGATCTATGCCTGGGTAGGTTGAAGCCTTTCGAAAGGAAGGTGGAGGACCGAACCGCTAATGATGTGCAAATCTTTCGGATGACCTGGGCATAGGGATGAAAGGTCAATCAAAGCTGGAAATAGCTGGTTCCTCCTGAAACTAATCGCAGTTAGACCTCTGTCGAGATCGGTCATGCGGTAGAGCACTGATTGGGAGCTTAGGCGGCGAAAGTCGTCGGCATCCTTTCAAACTCCGAACATGTGACCATCGTAGAAGCAGGGAGTGAGGGCCTCTGGGGTAATCTTGGGGTCCATCAGGGAATGCAACCCAGCCAACAATTAAGGTCCCTAAATTTCGGTTAAGTGTAATGAGAAAAGGCGTCCGCAGTCCAAGACAACTGGGAGGTGAGCTTAGAAGCAGCCATCCTTTAAAGAAAGCGTAACAGCTCACCAGTCGAGATTGCGGGCCCTGAAAATGGACGGGGCTAAACCGAATACCGATATTGTTGAGCACCGAAAGGTGATCTGGTAAGGAGGTGACGTGCGTGGGTAGAAGCTAGGCCGTGAGGTCTGGTGGACCGCGCTCGTATAAGGATCATGGTGGGAGTAGCAGCAAAGAACGGTGAGAATCCGTTCCGCCGTAGGGGCCAGGGTTCCTCGGCAATGTTCGTCAGCCGAGGGTTAGTCGATCCTAAACTGTTACTTAATCGGAAGCAGTGAAAGGGAAGCAGGTTAATATTCCTGCACCAGGCCAAATTCTGTCTAGTCGTTGACACATCGGGATAAATCGAGCAGCCTCGTCTAGCTGTTCAAGTGTATAAGCTGGAGAAGAACCGTAATGGTGAGAACCTGGCGAAAGCACGAGTAGGAGGGTGTAAACCCGCTTCGGTCTATTCCTGGTGTCCATGAAAATACGGCTAGAGTCATCTGTCCTGTTCGTACCAAGAACTGACACAGGTGCCCCTAGATGAGAAGTCTAAGGCGTGTCGGCGAAAATCCATGCGAGGGAACTCGGCAAATTAGCCCTGTACCTTCGGTAGAAAGGGTGCCAGCCATGAAAATGGCTGGTCGCAGTAACAAGGGAGCTCCGACTGTTTAATAAAAACACAGGTCACAGCAAGTCCGAAAGGATGTGTATTGTGGCTGAAGCCTGCCCAGTGACGGTATCTGAAACTCGGGTTCAACCGAACGAAGGACCGTTAAACGGCGGGGGTAACTATGACCCTCTTAAGGTAGCGTAATACCTTGTCGCTTAATTGGCGACTTGCATGAAGGCCCAACGAGAGCTCTACTGTCCCCGCATGGAAGCCGGTGAAACCAACATTACTGGCGCACAGTCCAGTATCTTCCACCTGAAAGCGAAGACCCCATGGAGCTTTACTGCAGCCTGTTGCTGTGGTACGAATTTGATTGTGTAGGGTAGACGGGAGACGTTACCCAGGATCTGCCGCTAGGTAGACTCCGAGTCGACGATGAAACACCGTTCTTTTGGATTTGTATCACTTACTTCGTAAGAAGGACAACTATAGGTGGGCAGTTTGGGTGGGGCGCCACGCGCTCACAAAGGTAACAAGCGCGCCCAAAGGTCAGCTCAGGCAGGTCAGAAATCTGCCGGTGAATGTAAGGGTAAAAGCTGGCTTGACGCCGATTCGGACAACAAGAATCGGCGATACGAAAGTAGGGCCTAGCGAACCAATCAACCTTCTGAATGGGGGTGATTGATGACAGAAAAGTTACCCTGGGGATAACTGAGTCGTCGCCAGCAAGAGTTCATATCGACCTGGCGGCTTGCTACTTCGCTGTCGGCTCTCCCTATCCTGGCGGTGCAGCAGCTGCCAAGGGTGGGGTTGTTCGCCCATTAAAAGGGATCGTGAGCTGGGTTTAGACCGTCGTGAGACAGGTTTGTTGCTTTTTGGTGGAAGTGTTTTGATGCCTGACGGGAAGGACCCTTTAGTACGAGAGGAACGGGGGTCCGGGGCCTCTAGTTCATCAGTTGTCTGACAAGGCATTGCTGAGCAGCCACGCCCTCATGGATAAGAGCTGAAAGCATCTAAGCTCGAAGCCACCCTGGAAAAGAGGCATCTTAGGACGCTCGTAGATGACGAGCTTGATAGGATCGGGATGTAAGTACCAAGGTTCGCCGAGGTATTCAGTCCGCGGTTACTAACGTCCGTACCGCCGTAGCTAATATTGTTTGCTTACCATTGCGTGTAGGCTTTGGCTTAACCGTTAAACAGGTTTGCGTATGATCGCGCTCTTCCAAAGTTTTTCATTTTTCAATGATCAGCAGAAATGCTGCCAGATAAGTTCACAATCCAGGAACTGCCATTTGATCGATTTTGTTCTTCAAGGCATGTACATGGAATTTGTCGTCGTTGGCAGCAATTTCCGGATCTCTAAAAGTTGGGGATAGAATATGCGCATCTCATCCTCGCGTTCTGGTTCACGATTGATAAGTCTGGAGATCAATCTGACCTCCAACCGACCCATCACCTTCCAACAGCCCTGTTCGTAGGTGGTGTCGGTCATCAAGAGGATGGGGACCTTCAATCTGGACCAGTCCCATCGATCCAGGTTCGCACCGATGAGCATGAGCTCTTCCCGTTCGAGACGATAGGTTCGACCGTCCTTCCCGGTATAGCAGGGGTCGCTAGACTCCAGCAGGTCCGCTAAGTTGGGACGTTGGGAAGGCACGTGCTCGTTCATGTTCTTGAAGAGCTTCTCGAGGACCCGCTCATCGAACATATGGGTCCATCTCCTCTCACATTGTATAAACCATCTTTGATTGAAGGCTCATGCCTGCAGATAGGCCAAGTTCTCCGGGTTCTTGAGATATAATTGGATCTGCTCCTCCAATCGCTTCTTGACATCGATCCCGTTATTGAAAACGAAGACCGAGGAATCATCATAAAAATTCCCCAGTTCAGGGCACTTCTGCGATATGTTCTTCAGGGCGATCACTGCCTGAGGCGCCTGCAATCCAGTGTTATTGGCGGCCATGACCGGCGTCACCGGGGCGTTGAGGTCCGTCCGATAGAGGGACATCAGCGTCTTGAACTCGGCCTGAGGGAACTCGCCCTCCAGGCGCTGGGTCTCGGCTATCTTGTAGTTCCATATATTGTTGACCACGCGCTCATGCTCTGCCAAAACCGATGGGTCGTCCAAAAGATCGAGTGCTCCAGGTTGGCGCATGGTTCTCAGTTTGGAGCTGACCTCGGGACTCTGCAACCCCGGTTTTCTATCGAACATCAGGGCGGAGCAAAGAGGGCATATGGGAAGGGCGTGCCTCTTGACGAGGACGATGGCGTCCTTGCCCTTATCGTAATAGCTGGAAACGTCATCAGGAAGATTCGGTCGGTAGAACGTCTCCCCGGTCGGGACGTCAGTGTCCCGACGCTTGTCCACATCGATCACGTTCGCGGAAAAGTACATGGTCCGAAAAGGGTCCCCTTTGATGGGCCACATGATGTCAGGCAGATCGTATCTCAAACGGGCTTCCGTCCGATGGCAGATCCAACATCTCTTTGCGTCCTCGTACATCGTTACATTAACGTTCGATGATATTTCATTAGGATTTCTATCAGAAAATCAAATGGTGAATGTCAGCCCCTGAGTTATTCTATTATAGAGGTTGATGGAATGGATGTGGGACGACGGAGGATGATGAACGATGGCAGACAATGTGCCTGAGCATATCAGGAAGGAGCTGGAGACCCACCCTTGTTACAATGAGAAGGCGCATACCAAGTTCGCGCGCATGCATTTGCCGGTCGCTCCGCGATGCAACGTGCAATGTAACTATTGCAACCGAAAGTACGATTGCAGCAACGAGAGCAGGCCGGGCGTCACGAGCGAGGTGCTGACCCCGCAGCAGGCCGTGGACAAGATCCGCATGGTGAAGGAAAAGATACCGCAGCTCACTGTCATCGGCATCGCCGGACCTGGGGACCCCTTGGCCAACGAGGAGACCTTCGAAACGTTGGAACTGGTGAGAAAGGATTTCCCGGAGATGACGCTGTGCCTGAGCACCAATGGCCTGATGCTCCCCCGCAACGTCGAGCGATTGAAGGGGCTTGGCGTCAAGTTCATCACGGTCACGATCAACGCGGTCGACCCGGAGGTGGCCGCCAAGATGTATGGTTTCGTGGTGTACGAAGGAAAGACCTACCACGGGATCGAGGCTGGAAAATTGATGATAGAGAACCAGCTGGAAGGGATCAGGAGATCGGTCGAGGCCGGGCTCTTGGTCAAGGCGAACGTGGTGATGGTGCCGGGGATCAACGCCGACGACATTCCGGCCGTGGCCAAGAAGGTCAAGGAGCTCGGGGCGTACATGGTCAACATCATTCCCATGATCCCAGTGCCGGGGTCCAACTTCGAGGACCTACGGGCCCCCACCGCCGAGGAAAGGAAGAAGCTCCAGGACCTGTGCGAGACGGACATCAGGCAGATGCGCCACTGCCGTTTCTGCCGGGCCGATGCCATCGGCCTTCTGGGCGAGGACCGTTCCGCTGAGTTCGCCCACGCCACCTGCGGACTCAAGAAGGCGCCGAAGGACCACCCTTTAGGGATCCAGATGGAAGGGGCCGCCAAATACAAGGTGGCGGTGGCCAGCTCAGACGGGGTGGACGTTGACGTGCATTTCGGCCAGGCCGCCCAATTCCTCTTGTTCGAGGTGCACGAGGGTAAGATCACACCCAAGGGCAGCATAAGAGTGGACAACATGCCCAACGTGGCCATGTTCGGCGAGTCCCACCGGGGTAAGCTGGAGAACATGGCCTTGGCCTTGAAGGGCAACGATGTCGTGGTGGCGAAGAGCTTTGGGGACCCAGCTAAGGAGTTCCTGCGGGATGAGGGCATTGCCACCTTCGTCTCCGCATGCGCCGTCGAAGAGGGGGTCAGGGCTGCCGTGAGGTTTATCTTCGAGGAACGGGCTCGAGTGTTCGAGTGAGTGGCAAGATGAAGACCTCTGAACTCATCGTAAAGTGCCTGGAAGCGGATGGGGTGACTCAGATCTTCGGCATCCCTGGCGAGGAGAACATCGAGCTGATGGATAGCTTGGCCTCCTCCGATATCAAGTTCATTTTGACGAGGCACGAACAGTCGGCGGCGTTCATGGCCGCGGTGCAGGCGAGGATGACGGGCGAGGTGAAGGTGTGCCTGTCCACCCTTGGCCCTGGTGCCACCAATCTGGTTACGGGGGTGGCCGATGCCATGTTGAGCTTCGCCCCCGTCATCGCCATAACCGGCCAGGCGGGAACGGAGCGGACCAGTCCACCGGGAAAACAAGTGATCGACCTTCCCGCTCTTTTCAGACCGATCGTGAAGGAAAGCATCACCATCCGCGAGGGCAACAAGGTCCCGGTGCTCATGAGGAGGGCCTTCGATGTGGCCATGCAGGAGAGGCCTGGACCGGTGCATTTGGAGCTGCCAGAGGATGTGCTGCGCACCGAAGCGAAGGGGCGGCCGCTCACCAGATGCGACAATGAGCTGATCTGGCCGGACCGGAAGAGCCTGGCCCAGATCGTCTCCATCATCGAGGAGGCGGAGAGGCCGTTGGTTCTGGCCGGTCAGGGGGTGGTCCGAGCCGGGGCGTCCAATGCCCTCCGCGATCTCGTCAAACGCTGGAACATACCTGTCATCCATACCTGGTTCGGAGCTGGGATCGTTCCAGGCGATGCCGACCAGAGCCTGAATACCATCGGGGTGAGGGCGAGCGACAACGCCCGCGAGTTCTACGAGACGGGCGGACCTCGTGCTCCTGGCAGGTTATGACATGATCGAGTTCCAGCCCCAGTTCTGGAACATCGGCGCGAAGAAGGAGGTCATCTATTTCGGACAAGGACCGATCGGTCACTCCGAGCATCTGGAGCCAGATGTTCAGGTCATCGGTTCGCTGAAACGCATCTTCCAAATGCTGGCGGAGAACGCCCATATGAAGCAGCTATGGGGGGAGGAGGTCAGGGACCGCACCCGCGCCCTCCTCGAGGAGCAGCTGCCTGAGGGCCAGGGCGCCAAACCTCAGAACGCCATCAGGACCATACGATCGGCCCTGGGTCGGGAGGACATAGTGGTCAGCGATGTCGGCGCTCACCTCATCTGGCTCGCGAAATACTATCCTGTGTTCCGGGAGAACACCCTGATTATTGGACAATGGCCTGATCTCCATGGGGGTGGGCGTGCCTTGGGCCATCGGGGCCAAGATGGCGTTCCCACATCGGAAGGTGGTGGCGGTCTGCGGGGATGGTGGGTTCATGATGTCCGGTTTGGAGCTGGCCACTGCCAAGGAGAACGGCGTGAACTTTGTCACCATCATATTCAACGATGGCGGTTACGGGTTGATAAAGTTGAAGATGGAGAAGGCGTGCGGACGGGCCACATCGGTGCGGTTCCAAAACCCTGACTTCGTTAGGCTGGCCCAGTCCATGGGAGCGGAGGGCTATCGGGTGGACAGCTCGCGCGAGCTCTCCGCGGTCCTGACCGATTGCGTGGGCCGAGATGCCTTGGCGGTCATCGACCTTAGGGTGGACTACACTGAGAACTCGAAGTTGCTGGCCTGAACCATATCGACCGCTGGAAATTCGAAAAAGTTACTAATAGGGTCCTTTTTATACTGCGGGTCATGGCGGAGTCCGACTTCCAGCTTAAGTTCTTCCTCGACAATGGGTTCGTGCGCAAGGAGTGCCCCAAGTGCAAGCGCCACTTCTGGACCCTGGGCGACTGGTCCACATGCGGGGAGCCTCCATGCGTGGAGTACACCTTCATCGGGAACCCTCCGACCAACATCTCGTTGGACCTGCACGCCACCCGAGAGGCATATCTCTCCTTCTTCGAGCAGAACGGCCATGGCCGTGTCAAGCGATACCCGATCGTGGCGCGTTGGCGCGACGACGTTTTCTTCACCCAGGCCTCGATCTACGACTTCCAGCCCTGGGTGCTGAACGGCGTCATCGACCCGCCTGCCAATCCCCTCACCATCTCCCAGACCTGCGTCCGGTTCAATGACATAGACAATGTGGGCAAGACCGGTCGCCATCTCACCTTCTTCGAGATGATGGCGCACCATGCCTTCAACAAGCCTGGAAAGGAGATCTATTTCAAGGACCGGACCGTCGAGCTGTGCCACCGCTTCTTCTCGGAGCGCCTGGGCGTGGACCCGAGGCGCCTGCGCTACATCGAGGAGTGGTGGGAGGGCGGTGGAAACTCCGGTCCCTGCGTCGAGGTGCTATTGGAAGGTGTGGAGGTCGCCACCCTGGTGTTCATGATGTACCGGGAGACCCCGGATGGCCGGAAGCCGATGGACATGACCGTGGTCGATACCGGATACGGACTGGAGCGCATCTGCTGGGTCACCCAGGGTAAGACCTCGGCCTATGAGGCCGTGTTCGGTCCGGTGGTGGAGTGGCTCAAGGACCTGTGCGGGGTCGAGCTCAACGAACGCGTGCTCACCGAATACAGCAAGATCGCTGGCGCCATGAACATGAAGACGGCGGCAGACGTGCGGCGTGCTTAGGGAGCTGACCGCGGAGCGCATCGGTGTGAGCTATGATGAGCTGATGAAGATGGTGGCCCCGCTGGAGGACATCTACACCGTCTGCGATCATTCCCGCGCCCTGATGCTCTTGCTGAACGATGGCGTGGTCCCATCCAATGTGAGGGAGGGCTACTTCGCGCGCATGTTGGTGCGACGCGCTCTGCGCTCCATCCGCAACCTTGGACTGGAGATCAAGCTCTCCGAGGTGGTCGACCGTCATATCGATTACTTCCAAACGGTGGTCCCGGAGCTGGTGGCCAACCGGGAGGACATCATCAACCTGGTCAACGTCGAGGAGGTACGTTACTTCGAGACCTTGGAAAGGGGGAAGCTGCTGGTCTCCAAGATGGTCAAGGACCTGAAGAAAGGAGAGAAGCTTTCCTTGGAGAAGCTCATAGACCTCTACGATTCGCAGGGCATGAACCCGGAGATCGTGAAGGAGTACGCACCGGACCGGGTTGACGTTCCTGACCATTTCTACATGATGGTGGCCAAACGGCATGAGAAACCCGAGGCCGAGGTGGAGCTCAAGGAGGAGTACCCGCAGAACATGCCTGCGACCCGTATGCTCTATTACGAGGACCCGGAGATGGACCATTTCGATGCCAAGGTCCTTGGGGTCTATAATGGAGGTATCGTGCTGGACAAGACCGCCTTCTATCCCGAGGGCGGCGGCCAGGAGTGGGACCTGGGCATACTTGACGGGCATCGGGTCAACCGTGTCATCAAGGTGAAGACCACCATCCTGCATTTCATCGACGGTCCGGTCCCTGCGATCGGTTCCATCGTCAAGGGCAGCATCGACCGGCCGAGGAGGGTGCAGTTGATGCGGCACCACACCGCGGCCCACGTCATCAACGGGGCGGCGCGGAACCTCTTCGGAAACCATGTCTGGCAGGCCGGGGCCCACAAGGCGGTGGAGGAGGCGCGCCTGGACATCACCCATTATGAGAACCTCACCCCCGAGCAACGGGACCAGCTGGAGCGGGAGGTCAATAAGGTGGTGTTGCAGAACCTCAAGGTGGACATCCAGTTCATGCAAAGGGATGTGGCCGAGGGCTTGCACGGCTATCGCCTCTACCAGGGCGGGGCGGTGCCAGGGAAGGTCATCCGCGTGGTGGACATCAAAGGCTTCGACGCTGAGGCCTGTGGCGGCATCCATTGCCCCAACACCAACTACATCGGACCGGTGCGCATCCGTCGCACCAAGCGCATCCAGGACGGGATCGTGAGGATAGAGTACACCGCAGGCATGGCCGCGATCATGGAGATGCAGCGCGACAAGGACGCGGTGGAGACGTTGGCCGAGAGGCTCAACACCCCCCAGGACCAGGTGGTCGAGGCCACCGACCGGGTGCTGGGCGAGCTCAAGGAACAGAAGAAGAGGTTGGAGCAGTTCAGCCAGCTCAACTCCGAGTCCAAGGTCAAAGAGATGCTGGTCTCCGCCCCCAAGGTGGGCGATGTCCGCGTCGTTGTGCATCTGGTCCAGGAGGGCGAGGACCCTGACGGCATGTCGAAGGTCCTGGCGTCCGAGCCCAAGGTGGTG
This sequence comes from Methanomassiliicoccaceae archaeon, assembly GCA_963789555.1. Taxonomy (GTDB): domain Archaea; phylum Thermoplasmatota; class Thermoplasmata; order Methanomassiliicoccales; family UBA472; genus JACXTP01. Next base: position 111,458 of record CAWBKY010000009.1, read on the forward strand.
GCGGTCATAGCGTCTCAAAGTCCCGCCCCGAAGGTATTGGTCTCCCGCAGCGCCGATGTCGAGCTGGACAGTCGGGCGGTGCTCAAGGAGGTCATGGGCTTGATGGGTGGCGGCGGGGGGGGCCGAAAGGAGTTCGCCCAAGGCGGCGGAGGCGACCCGGCCAAGGTCCAGCAGGCATTGGAGATGGCCCCTGAGATCATCCGTTCCCATCTGGGCAAGGCCTGAGGATCGATACTGGCATCGTCGACCTCAGACCAACAACCTTTATATACCGTCAGGGTTTAGCCTCCTTAACGGCTGAGCGACCGTCATCGCTCGGAGCTATTGCTCATAAGAGCAAATGGTCCCCGGACTGGCCCCTATCCAGAGAGGGGGACTGCGAACCGCGCGCTTGAGCACGGACGAGCACTCCAAAAAGGGATCCAGATGGTTCTGGATTGATATCATTCGGAGGAAGACTCTTGGCGGAGAAAGAGCAGAAGGCAGCGAAAGAGGCCAAAGAGCCCAAGGAGGCTAAGGAGCCCAAGGGCGAGAAGAAGGAAAAGGGCGAGAAGGCGGCCCCGCAGGAAAAAGCGGCGCCCAAGACGCCCAAGGTTGATTACGGTAAGGACTTCAAGTACATCGTCCGCATCGTCAACTCTGACCTGGACGGGACCAAGCCGACCATCATCGCCATCCAAGGCGTGAAGGGCGTCGGTGCCCGTGTCGCGGACATCATCATCCGTAAGGCTGGCGTGGAGCGCATGGCCAAGATCGGCACCGTCTCGGACGAGAAGATCGATGAGATGGAGAAGCTGATCAAGACCTTTTCCGAGTACACCCCGTCCTGGGCGGTCAACCGCCAGCACGACATCGAGTCCGGGGCAGACCTGCACATAGTCGGAATCGACATGGAGGTCTCCCTGAAGGACGACATCAACCGCATGAAGATGATCAGGTCATACAAGGGCGTGAGGCACGAGACCGGACAGAAGGTCAGAGGCCAGCGCACCAGGGCCAACGGAAGGACCGGACTGACGCTCGGTGTCATGAGGCAGAAGTTGCAGCAGCAGGCCTCCGCTGGCAAGACCGAGGATAAGAAGTAGAGGTGATTTGAATGGGAGACCCAAAATTCTCAAGCCGTTCCTATAACACCCCCTCCCACCCGTGGCAGGGCGACAGGATCAAAGAGGAGGCCATCATCGTTAAGAAGTACGGCCTCAAGAACAAGAGGGAACTGTGGAAGGCCAAGACCATCGTGCGCGACCTGAGGAAGCAGTCTAGGGACCTGCAGGCCCGCCTGCGCACCGGAGAGGAGCAGGCCAAGAAGGAGACGGTCGCTCTGTTGCGCAAGTGCGCCAGGATGGGATTGCTGCCAATGGAGGGCGCCACCCTGGATGACGTTCTCGGTCTCGGTACCGAGGTCATGTTGGGGCGCCGCCTCCAGACCGTCGTGGTCAGCAAGGGTCTGGCCACCACCCCTGGTCAGGCCAGGCAGTTCATCGTGCACGGTCACATCAGCATCGAGGACCGCCGCGTCACCATCCCCGGCTACATCGTGAACCGGGGCGAGGAAGAGAGCATAGTGCTCACCCCGCGCTCCCCCATCGCCGACGAGATGCACCCGGTGCGTGTGGCCCAACAGGCCGCCCGTGAGGCCGGCGCTCCGAGGGAAGTGGTGGAGACCCGCCGCGACGACTACCGCAACCCGAAGAAGAAGTTCGTGAGGAAGCTCGACAAGACCACTGTGAAGGCCGACACCGGCGTGGAGGCCCCAGTGCCCATCGAGCTACCACCTGAGGAGGCGAAGTAAATGAGCGAGAAGTGGGGCATTGCCAACATCTATGCCAGCTATAACAACATCATCATCACCTTGACCGACATAACTGGCGCTGAGACCATCACCAAGGCCACCGGCGGAATGGTGGTCAAGCAGGCCAAGGACGAGTCGTCCCCTTACGCCGCCATGCGCGCCGCTGAGCGCGTCGTGGACATCGCCAAGGAGAAGGGCATCGTCGGCGTGCACGTGAAGGTACGGGCACCAGGCGGCAACAAGTCCGCCTCGCCCGGTCCAGGGGCCCAGGCCGCCATCCGTGGCCTGGCCAGGGCGGGCATGAAGATCGGCAGGATAGAGGACGTCACGCCCATCCCACACGATGGCACCAAGAAGAAGGGCGGAAGAAGGGGAAGAAGGGTCTAGAGGCGCACTTCTATGGAAATCAAGATCCTAGAGATGATGGAGACCCGGGTCAAGTTCCTGCTCAGCCAGTCCAGCCCGGAGGTCGCCAATGCATTGCGCCGTGTGCTCATGTCCGAGGTGCCCAAGATGGCCATCGACAACGTGGAGTTCCACCTTGGGCCGATCATGGACGAAGAGGGCAAGGAGTACGAGAGCGTCTCGCCCTTGTTCGACGAGATCGTGGCCCACCGCCTCGGTCTGGTCCCCATCCCCACCGACCTGCAGCTCTTCGTGGAGCGGTCCAAGTGCACCTGTGGAGGGGAGGGTTGCCCATCATGCACCATCATGTACAGCCTCAACAAGAAGGGGCCGTGCGAGGTGTACTCCGGTGACCTGGAACCCTTGGGCGACGCTCGATTCCGCGTCAAGGACGAGCTCATCCCCATCGTCCGGTTGGGACCGGGACAGGCCATATTGGTCTATGCCTCGGCCGAGCTGGGCAAGGGCAAGGACCATGCCAAGTGGCAGGTGACGAGCGGCACTGGGTACAAATATCTCCCCAGCGTCAAGATCGACTACCACCGCTGCGACAACGGTGGCCGTTGCATACCGGTCTGCCCCAAGCACGTCTTCGAACGCGTGGAAGGGAAGGTCAAAGTGGTCGACGAGGGGTCATGCATCATGTGCATGGCCTGCGCCGATCCTGAGATATGCAAGACCAACGCCATCAAGGTGGATGGAGATGCCACCCGCTTCGTCTTCGAGTTCGAGACGGACGGTTCTTTGGATGCCAAGACCGCGCTCATCGCCGCCTTGAACATCCTCGAGGCCAAGTTCGAAGAGTTCAAGGACATGGTGTCCGCCCTCGAGAACTGAAAACCCCTTCCCCCATTATCTTTATTTTTTAGAAGAAATCGTCCAGCTTGCAGCTCCCCTTGCGCTTGACCTCTTGCTGCAGAGGCATCTCCGGTAGGGCGGAGCATGTCATCATCTCCTCTTCCGAGACCGTATCCGCGATCTCGCTGGCATTGCAGAAGGAGTCGAGGGTGGGGGCGCAGTCCATCGCCTCCTCCACCTCGACCATGGAGTCAAGGTCCTCTATGCTGACGTTCGGGTCCACCTCGATCTTCCCGAAAATGGACCATAACGATTCCTCGATCAACGCCACCCTCTGTTGGATGTATTGGGACACCTGGTACTCTTGGCCGACCCTCTTGGTGACCGCCAAGTACTTCTTGACGCTCGCCTCGTGCACGGTGAGCGTGAGATTGTTGCCGCAGTAGCATTTGCCGGCCAACGGCACCCGGCGATAGGAGGCCCCGCATTTGGTGCACCGCACCTTCTGTCCGGAGAATTGCTTGAGGTTCCCGATGAGATCGGGCAGGAAATGCTTGGAGATGATGCGCTGGGCCACGTCCTGCTCATCGACGGCCCGGATCATGCGGGCCAGGCGGAGCTGGGCGTTCATCTTGTCCGTCATGCTCCCCAAGGTCTTGTAACTGGACTCCCGCGGCCCTTCCGCTATGTCGTTAGTATCCAGCGTGAAACCGAAGCCCTCGTACTGCAGCAGGGATTTGATGCGGTTCGCCACCATGTCCATGTGGTCCTGCACGTCCTTGGGGTGCTTCATCTCCATGGTGGCATGGTAGAAAGAAAGAGGGTACTCCCAGAGCACATCGATGTTGTGGGCCTCCTTGTCGATCTCGTTAGGGTCGAGACGGATGGCCAGCACCAATGGTGCGTCCATGAGGCCGCCGCGCGAGTCGGGAAGATAGGCGCGGGAGAAGTTCAGCAGGCCATCGAGCAGGAGCATGACGCTGTCCTCGTCACCGTCGGCATTGCGTCTTTTCGCGGCGTGGAAGAAAGGATGGCCATAGCACACTTGGGCGTCGGTGTAGCCGATGATGCGACAGAGGATCCCGCCGGAGGTGTGTGGCGCCAGGCCGATGGCGAGATGCCCTATCAGGTCCTCCCGACCTCTGTGCCCGGTAATACTGGTCCATGCCGTACAACTTGACCAGAAGATCGTCCACGAACTTGGCCACACGGACCATGAAATCACCGCAACCGACGGATGGGACGATGTCCTGTACCTTCAGTTCGCAAAGTTGCTCTCCCGAGACCAGCTCCTGGTCGTAGATGTCATGGGTGTAGCCGAGGCGGCGCGCCCGGTCCAGGTCCAGACCGATCTCCCGAGGACGGAAGTGCGTGAGCGGCACATCGGTGAGGTCGAAGCGAATGGTGCCGTCCTTGTTGACGAATATCTCGTGCTTACGACGCAATATCCCCTTCTCCAAAGGCTCTGGCACCTTGTCCTTGGATATGAGGCCCTCTACCGCCTTGATCTTCTCCGGGATCGGTTCCCCAAGCGTTTCCGAGGCGTCCCGCATCATCCTCGATAGGTCGACGCTGAGGTCTTGGGGACTCTCCCTGGTCTGGGTGTGCGCGCCGCAGTCGCAGCGGCAGCTCATGGTGCTCGTTCCGCATTCAGGGCAGGTGCGCACGCCGACCTGGACGCGTATCGAGCTCTTCTCCGACGCCTTGTCGATCAGCCTCTGCGGCCCCCCGTTCTTGCCTATGGGGAACAGGACATGGGGCGGGGGCTTCATGCGTCGCTCCTTGGCCTTCTCCGGTCGTGCCATGCGGGAACCGATGCGGGTCACCGCCCTCGGACGGACGGTCAGGCCGACCGCCTTGGACACCGCCTGGATCGAGGTGGGACCGTCGAACGAGCGCGTTCTCCACCAATGCCCCTTCCCTCACGGCGATGCCAAGGCCGTCCAGCAATGGCTCGGCATATCGACCTATGACCAAGCCCCCATCCTTCATCACGTGCAAGGCGCCCAGGTCCTCCAGGGTCCTTTTCTCCACCGCCCCTGCGAACGATGAGCAAGTTGCCGTCCGCCCAATGGCCGTCGGTGAGCAGGGCCTCCCGCAAGGACCTCAACGAGTCCAGGGGGACATCGTACCAGAAGAGGTTGTAATTGGGATGCAAGGGGCTGTCGTACTGGGAGGATATCTCCTTGGAACGCCCATAACTGGCGGGAGATGCCCAGTCGGAGGGGAGCTCGGAATCGCACCTTGCCAACAGCTCCTGCCGGTACCATTCCAGGCTGAACGCCCCCGGTACCAATATGTGATTGTTCTCGGCGAACTCCCCGTACGGGAGGAGGACCTCGCCCAGATCGACGATCTCCTTCATCTCGGCGAGGTAGCTCTGTATCTCGACCACGCTGTTGGCCTGAACCAGGTCGCCGTTGTTCAGGAGCACGATGGGGCCGTCCAACCTATCGCAGGGCGTGACCGCGCCCGCCTTTCCAGGCCGTTCGATCTTGATCTGCGTCCCGATGGCCAGGAACGAGTCGAGGGCGTACATGGTGGCAGGGTGTATCGCCAAGGCGGCCAGGCCGGTGGTCCTGCCCCGTCCGTAGCGCAAGCGAAGACCGCCCACCCGGGAAGGGTGGCCGAGCACCGGACGTCCGCCCACGATGTCCTTGAGGAATTTGTAGTCCGGTACGACCTTCTTTACGTCCTTGCTCTCCCCGCCCTTCTTCCTCTGCAGGTACTGGGTGATGAAGTCCCAGCCGTCGATGCCCAGCTTCTTGACGTGCTTCTCCAGCTTAGGGGCCTTCTGGCACAGTCCCTCTGCGATGACCAGGCAGACGCCGCCACGTACACAGTTGGTCTTGATGCGGGGCAGGTTGCGGAAGCCAGTGATCTCGATGTCCTCGGTCTTCTCGCCATCGATGCAGACGGGACAGTTCTTGTAGATGAGCTCGATCTCTTCGTTGTTGGGCGAATATTGCAGATGGGCACATTGCTTGTAGAGGGGGATCTCCTCCTTGAGCCGCTCCACCTCGCCATGCTCAGGTTTGTATCTGCCAATGCCGAACTCGCGCCGCACCATGTCCGCGATGAGCACGCTCATGGCCTGACCAGTACCGCCGGCCGCGCGGATCGGACCGTTGAAGAATAGGGAGACATACTCGGTACCGTCGGAGTTGCGTCCCACCTTGACACCGCCGATGCCCACGATCGGAGCGACCAGGATGCCCTCCGTCAGGACTGAGAGCCCGACCCGGACGGCCCGGTCGATGGCCTCCTCCCGGTTGCGAGAGGGCCATTTGGCCACCTCCTTCGCCACCAGCAATGATACCTCCTCGCGGCTCTCGTGCTTGGCGCTCAGCTCCCGCACGATGTCCGCCACTCCGGAGACGTTCCATTGGGACAGTTGCTCCTCCACCCGCGCAGCCAGGTCCTCTGCCTTGGGTATCTCCACATGGGTCTGTGGGTCGCATCCTACGCTGCGTGCCCTCTCCGCCACATCATAGCAGCGGTCGTTCTCACTGAAGAGCTGGCGGAAGTATGCCTTCATCTCCTCGCTGCAGGCCGGTTCTCTCATAGGGGTCCCATGACCGATGAAACTTAAGGAAAAGGTGGATCAGTCCGCAGGTTGGGGGTACGACTCCTTCTCAATGGCCACCAATGTGCGGACCAGTACTTCCACCAGTGCATCCGTGCCCTCGCCATTGGCCGCGGATATCTTGAGCCTATCGCTTCCACTCCGAAGCAGGTCCACCTTGTTCTCCACCTCAATTATTTGGATGTCGGGGAAGTTCTCCCGGACGGAGCGTAAAAGGTTCATCTGCTGGTCCATGAAATAGCCAGAGGTCTCGGAGGGGTCGAGGATGAAGACGATGACATCGGCAAGGTACTTCAAGGCCAAAACCGCCTGGAGCTCGATGGCGTTCCTCTCATCCAGCGGGCGGTCGAGAAGTCCGGGGGTATCGATGACCTGGAAGCGGCGCCATCCGACGGAGAAATGACCTACGCCAATCCCCTGGGTGGTGAAAGGGTAAGGGGCGATCTCCGGACGGGCTGTGGAGATGCGCTCCACCAGCTGGCTCTTCCCCACGTTCGGGAATCCCGCTATCACCACCGTGGGCATCGTCTCTTCCACCATGGGGATCTTGCGGAACTCCTCCCTTGCCGCCGCCATGAACTTAAGGTCCCCCTCCAGACGATTCACCACGCTGCACATGCGCCCATAGAACTGTTTACGCACGGTGTCCAGCTCGTCCAGGTTGCGTGCCTCCTTGATCTTGATCATGTAGATCCTGCGCAGGTCCCTGATCTTCTTTGTGGCCCATTGCAGTTTCGAAAGCGCCTGCTTCAGGCGGTTCATGTCGATGACCACGCACATCAGCTCGACAAGGAATCCTTCCTTCTTGTTCACGCTCGGGAAGGCATGATGGTACTTGATCAGGACCTCGGTGATGGTGTCGGTGGCCGAGTTGAGACGGCCTAACGACTTCTCCCTCACCATCTCCAGCTTTGACTCGGCCGATTCCACATCCACTTTGACGATGCGTCGGAAGGCCTTGTCAATTATCTCTTGGGAGGTCATGATGGTGGGTATCATCTTCCTTAGGTTCAGCACGATATGGCGTAGGAGGAGGATGGTTATAATGCCTGCCTTGGCATACCTCCTCGGTCCTATGTCCTACGAGGTGGAATGCAATCTTTTGCTCAAGCGCGATGGCAAGGTCGTCCTGACGGAGCTCGAGGCACAGATACTGCGTTCGGTCCGTGACGTGGGCTCGCTCCAGGCGATCGGCAAACGACTCGGGATGCCAAGCGGGGACCTTCTCGGGGCTTTGGGGTCCCTGAACGATGGACAGGGACATGAGCTCGTCTCCATCGACGGGGATGACGTGGACCTCACCCCGGAAGGGCTCGAGGCCCTCCGCACCTTCGAACTTAAAACGGAAGATGTTGGACGAGCAGATGGACCACATGTGGAGGAAGCCCTACCTGACCACGGACGGTGTCCTCATCGAAAGACGGGATGGTGCTCCTGGTAAGGAGAGGGAAGGAACCGGCCAAAGGAGCGATGGCGTTGCCAGGGGGCATCGTCGAGTACGGGGAGCGTCTGGAGGATTGCGTGGTGAGGGAGGTGAGGGAGGAGACCGGCCTCGAGACCAGGGTGTTGCGGCTCATAGGCATTTTCTCAGACCCGGGACGGGACCCTCGAGGGCATTTCGTCAGCGCCTTTTACGAACTGGAAAGGACGGGGGGAGAGCTTTTGGCCGGTGACGACGCGGCTGAAACTGGCTTCTACCCTCTCGATCGACTTGCCTCATTTGGCCTTCGATCATGAAGAGATGATCCGGGCGACCTTGAGGAAATGAGCGAGGTCCGAAGTCCGAGGAAACAATAAATGCTCGGCAGGTCAATTGACCGAATGAATGTCGCAGGACGACCTCGACCAAAGGATCCTTACCATCCTTCAGAAGAACGGTAAGCTGACGAATGAGGAGATCGGCACCATGCTGGACCGGTCGCCCTCCACCATCCGCGATAGGATCAAGAAGATGGAGGATGAGCGAACCATAATGGGCTACTCGGCGATCGTCAATGAGGGTCGGGTCGGCATTAACGCTGACGCCTATGTCTCCACCAACATCCCGCCAGAGAAGGAAGGGGAGGCCATCTCCCAGTTGCTGGGCGTGGAGAACGTCAGCGAGGTACTGCATACCACCGGGGAGCGGCGCATCATGTTCCGCATCAGCGCGGAAAGCAACGCCGAGCTCCTTCAGATCCTGGACAAGAAGGTCCGACCCCTCGGTTTCGAGGAGATCGACATCATCTACGTCCTGGACCATGTAGTGCGTAACCCGGGAGTCTGAACACTCGAACCTTTTTTAGTGTCAGTGGCATTTGCACCTTGAATGCAAACGGTGATGGTCCTCGCCCTGGCCATTTTCATCCTGACCTACGTCCTGATCTCGGTGAGGGATTTCAAGGTCTTCAAGGTCGACCGTTACCTTGCCGCGCTGATCGGGGCTGGCCTCATGGTCCTGCTGGGCATCGTCACCCCCCAGGAGGCATGGGAGGCGATCGACCTGGGCACGCTAGGCCTGCTCCTGGGGATGATGTTGCTGGTGGTCGGGCTGGAGCTGTGCGGATTCTTCACGTGGGTATCGATACGTCTGGTCAGTCGCTCCAAGAACCATTTCCAGTTCCTTGTCCTCCTCATGGTGGTCACGGCGGTGCTCTCCGCCCTCATCCTGAACGACACCGTGGTGCTCATATTCACGCCCATAGTGATCAAGGTCTGTCAGATGATCGGGGCCAATCCAGTGCCTTTCCTGGTGGCCGAGGCCTGCGCCGCCAACATTGGCAGCGTGGCCACGCCGGTGGGCAACCCTCAGAACGCGTACATCGCGGTACAGTCAGGGATATCGTTCAATCAGTTCTTCATCGGACTGGCCCCGGTGGCAGTCCTTTCCCTGGTGGCAGCGATCGGCATCATTTGGTTAATGTATCGCAAACAGTTCTCCAAGAACGTTCCATCAAGCAGGAACGGGGTGTTCCAAAGCTCCAAACCTATAGATGCCAGCGCTGCTTTGCGAGACCTGCCGTTGCGGCCGGTCCACCGTTCCATTTATTTCGTGGTGTTCGTGCTTGGCTTGGTGTTCACCGGCTTTGTCCTCTCCAACTGGCTTGGGGTCTCCCTCGCTTTGGTGGCGCTTCTGGGCGGATTGACGGTCCTTATCGTCCTACCGTTCCTGAACCAAAGCGCTGGCTATGTCATCATGGTCAAGAAGGTCGACTGGACCTTGCTTCTCTTCTTCATAGGACTGTTCATCCTGCTCAAGGGCTTGGATACATCGGGGGTGCTGCAGGAGATGCTGGACGGTTTCAATTCCGTCAACGATGGCGGGATAGCTACCGTGTCTGGCCTGACCGTGTTCACCGCTTTACTTTCGAACCTCATCAGCAACGTTCCAGCGGTCATTCTTCTTTCCCCCTTCGTGGCGGACCTGAACAGCGACAAGATGTGGTTGACCTTGGCCTCCAGCTCCACCCTGGCTGGGAATGCCACCATACTCGGTGCAGCGGCGAACGTCATCGTGGTGGAGGGGGCGAGGAAGCAAGGGGTCCTGGTGACATTCTGGCAGTTCGTCAAGGGTGGGATCATCGTCACTATCGTCACATTGCTGATTTCGATAATTCTATTACAATAAATATATAATTAATTATAATATATTATTAATAATAAATTAAATTGTCAAAATCTGATTCATTAAGGCGGTCCATTTCATATGACTGACAGCATGGACGAGTTAAATTAGGACGTGTCCGAATTAGTGGAACCTGAAGTAAAGGGATTCCATGGCTAGAATGGATGGACCTACACCAGTTCAGGGCGATCGGCCTGACCTCAAACCTTTTTCGTGCAGAACCACCAGTCGTAGCAGTCCGTCCCGATCTTCTTCTTCCTCTCCATGGCCTCCTTGTAAGTGCGCGGTGGGGGGATGATGACCTTGTCACCGAGGAACTCATTGTTGGGCCAGTTCTCTGGGGTCGAGACCTTGTTGGAGTCGCTGAACTGTAGAGCGGTCAGTGACCTGACGACCTCGTCTATGCTCCGACCCACCTCCTGGGGGTAGTAGATGATGAGACGGATTATGCCGTTGGGGTCGACGATGAAGACCGCGCGCACGGTGTTTGCCGCCCTGGCGGAATGGATCATGCCCAGCTGGCCGGCCACCTTCCCTACGTCGTCTGCGATCACCGGGAAGTTGACGGACACCTTGAGGTTGTCCTCGATCCACTCGACCCATTTGATGTGCGAGAAAACCTGGTCTATGGATAGACCTATGAGCTTGGTATCGAGGGCCTCGAATCTCTCCGCCCTCTTCGCAAAAGCTAGGAACTCGGTCGTACAGACCGGGGTGAAGTCCGCAGGATGGCTGAAAAGGATGAACCATTTCCCAGTGTAATCGGTGGGCAGCTTCATCGTGCCATGAGTGGTCTTTACCTCCATCTCCGGGAAACGATCGCCGATGAGCGGTATCCGGCCGGCCTGCTCTGAAGTCGTCTCTACCTGGGTCATTTGAGCACCAGGCTGGGAATTGAGCCCCTAGATTACTTAATCCTATCCACCCCTTAGAATCTTGAATCAGGGTCATTCCTCCAAATCAAGGTCGAAATCAGCCGGTTTTTTGTCTAAAGAGGATTAAAATGACCTTATGAGGGTGATATTGTTTAATAGTGGAAAAATTAATTCATTAAAACATGGACCTGGCGATGCAGATTTCGATCGTTCTGATCGTACTAGCTGTACTATTGTTCCTCGCGGAGGCATTATCCCCGGGTTTCTTCCTGATCGTTCCGGCGACCGTGCTGGCCATCTTAGGGTTCATCGGTCTTATCTGGCCCGAGGTGCTCTTCTCCTGGTGGTCCCCAGTCATCGCCTTCGCTTTACTAATTCCCATGACCTACCTGACGATAAGGGTGTACCAGAGGCTCGCCCCACCCGGCCCTCCAGAGACCAGCGTGGCCACTTCCATGGTGGGGAGGGAGGGCCTGGTCACGGAGACAGTAAAACCGAACTCGTTGAAGGGGAAGGTTCGGATCCAGAACGACACCTGGAGCGCCACCTCCGACCATGAGATCCCCAAGGGTACTTGGGTGATCGTCTTTGAGAGCGAGGGCGTGCATGTGAAGGTGAAGGAGAAGGAGAAGACATCAGGATGATTCGATCATGAGAGGAGAGTAAAAACATGGAGATAAGCTGGTTCATCCTAGCCTTGTTGATACTGGCGATCGTCGCGGCATTGCTGATAATGCTCAGCGGGGTCAAGATCATCAGGCCATACGAACAAGGTGTGTACATGAGGTTGGGACGTTTCGTCCGCGTCCTCAGCCAAGGGTTCAACTTCGTAACGCCGATGGTCAACGAGGTCGTGAAGATCGACCTGAGGACACAGGTCCTGGACGTCCCGCGCCAGGAAGTGATCACCAAGGACAATTCGCCTGTGAACGTTGACGCCATCATATACATCAAGGTCATCGACCCCAAGAAGGCCTTCTTCGAGGTGACCGACTATCGGTCCGCCACCATCTATCTGGCTCAGACCACGTTGAGGTCCATCATCGGAGACATGAACCTGGATGAGATCCTATCCAACCGGGAGAAGATAAACCTCCGGTTGAGGGACATCCTCGACGAGGCGACCGACAAGTGGGGTGTCAAAGTGGAGGCGGTCGAGATCCGTGAGGTCGACCCTGCCCCCAAGGTCAAGCAGGCCATGGAGGAGCAGACCTCTGCGGAGAGGTTGCGTCGCGCAGCCATCCTGAAAGCGGATGGTTCCAAGACCGCCGCCATACTCAACGCTGAAGGGGAGAAGCGTTCCCGCATCCTCCAGGCGGAAGGCATACGCCAGGCCAAGATCCTGGAGGCGGAGGGGGAACGGTTGGCCATCATATTGCAGAGCCAAGGTGAGGCGCAGACGGTTGAGGATACTCTCCATCGGTGCTTACACATTGGACTCCAAGGCCCTCACCGTGCTCTCCCTGGACACCATGAAGGCGCTCGGTGCTGGTGCGTCCACAAAATGGATATTGCCCTTCGAGGTCACCAAATTGCTGGATGGCAGTCTCCGAGTACTTGGGCGTCAGCCAAAAGCTGCCCGAGAAGCATGTCTCCACCAAGGAGGAGCTGACCGCGATCATCGGTAACGCCGACGACATATTGGGCATCATACCCAAAGCGGAGGACCTCAAGCGTGACCTGAAGGCCGTGGAAGATGCCCTCATGCAAGAGCAGACCGTGGCCGACCAGGTGAGGGAGCTCATCACCAAGCGCAAGAGCTCCGACCAAGATAAGTGATGGCCTCTCGGCCCCAAACCCCTTACATTTTCCCTTTTCTTCGCTTCACCACCAACCATATCCCAATCGCTGCCAACCCGACCACGGCCATGATCAGCGATGTAGGTCGAGATCGGTGTTCCGGATGTGCTCTCATCCCCGCTCAGCTCCATCACGACCCCCATCACAACTTGGACCTGTCCACCATCGACCCTTTGTCGACCCATGTGATGCCATCGTTGAAGCCATCCCGGATGGTGTGGATGTATCCCGCGGCTCGCCCCCTCCCGACCCTCGGTCAACGCGAGAGGCAGACTGTAGACCATGGTGGCCTGGTCCAATGCCTTCGCCTCGGAAAGGTCCAGGTCCCAACCCCAATAGGAGTTGATGCTTCCCTCGACCGCCTGAGGCGACCGGAAGGTGTCCTGGTCAGACCCGCCTGAAGTGGTTATCTGTAGGGAGATCCCGTCCTTCTCTGCCTGGTCAAGGAACAATCGGTCAAGGTCGATGCCACCGGAGGCGGGGGTACCAGTGATGCACATCTGGGTGGAACCGATGCAATCCAGGTTGATCATCGCCACATAATCCTCCATCTCATTGCTGTGGGCGGCCACGAAATGGGCGCTCCCTACCATCCCGAGCTCCTCCGCCGCAAATGCCACGAAGATCATATTGTACTTTGGGACCAATGCCCCGCTCTGCACCGACCTCCATGGTCTGGGAGGCGATCTGAAGCATTGCGGCCACCCCGCCGCCGTTGTCGACCGCCCCTTGGCACATGACGCTGTCATAATGCGCCGTGATCAATACGGTCCGGTCCTTATCGAGACCGGGGACCTCCGCCACCACGTTCCTGTGGGCCACGGTCCCGATCTCCGAGGGGATCCTCATGGAGAGGCGCGACCCCCCTCCAGCGGCGGCCGCCATCAGAGGCCTTGCCATCACTGGTGTTCACTGATCCCGTCGGGATGCCTAGGTCCCACAGGTATCCACTGTTCGGACCCAATGGCCTTCCGCCAGAGGATGCGAAGGACATCTCCTCCGCGAAGCCCATCCAATCATAGTACCACACATAGATCAGGCCAGCCGGGGTCTGCTCTCGCAACTTGGTGACGAAATGAGATTCCCAGTCGCTGCGCCACCGCATCTCCCTTGCGACGATTAGGACCTTGCCGCTGGTGTTGAGCTCATCCCACTCATCCAAAGGAAGTGATGCCCCTCGCATGGCCAGGTAACTGGATGCCGCTGGCATGGGCATGACGACCACCTCTAAAGGTTCGGACCCGTTCTCCGTGGGCCAACTGAAGGCCTCTGGCATGAATGACGCGATTGGATGGACGTCATCAAGGGTGCTAGGGTCGCCATCCTCATCGATCCTGAGGAAGGAGCCTTCGTCGAGGTCCCATCCGGTGAACATGAAGCCCTCCGACCTCGTTTCCAAACCCATATCGATGAAGCTCAGCTCGATATAGTCCGCCGTCGCCTCAGCCCCGGTGGAACCAGCCACTCGATAGGCTTCGTAACCATCGGAGATGGTGGTGATATTGTTCAGATGGTCCCAGAATGCCTCGCCGTCGATCAGCTGTCCCTTTTCGACCGGCCCATGGGCCATTACCACTGGCCCCATTGACGCGACGCAAAGTACCGAGCCCAAGATGATGGCAGAGGCGATGACGGCGGTGATGGCTCGAAGAAGTCCCATGTAGACCGCGATAAAGTTAGCATGGGACGCTATATAATAGGAATCCTATAATTATTTATTAATTTATATATAATAATATCCTGTGGGGCGAGGGCAAGTTCCCTCTCGTGGTGCGGTCCGGGCCCATTAAAACTATTAGTGCAGTCGGTAATAGAAATCATCAAGCACGACTGAATAAACAATGGGCACAGGGAGGTTGACATTGAACGAATGGCAGAGGTTGAACGCCATGCTGAACGGGGAGTACGTGGACCGTCCCCCATGCATCTGTCCGATGCAAACGGCCACCTCGGCCCTCATGAAGGCTTCGGGGGCCTATTACCCAATGGTGCAGGATGACCCCCACCAGATGGCGAGATTGGCGGAGGCCGCGTTCACCCAGGCGGGCATCGAGAACGTCCGCATCCCTTTTGATGAGAGCGTCGAGGTTTCCGCATTCGGGGCGGCGACCGGAAGCAAGGGGGCCAGGCGCCACCCTATAGTCCTAGAACATCTAGTAAGGTCGCCGGAGGACGTTGACCGGTTGGAGGTACCAGACCCGGTCTCGAGCGATAGGACCAGGACGGTGCTGCGAGCGGCGTGGGTTCTTGATAATCAGAGGAAATCATTGCCGATATTGCTCGGGGTCATATCGCCATTGACCTTGGCAATGCATCTGCGGGGGGACCACGAGCTAATGATGGACATGGTCGACGACCCGGGATTGGCGGCCTCGCTTCTGGAGAAGGCCGCTCAGTTCTTGCTCGAATACACAAGGAAGGGGGCGGACCATGGAGTTGACATGATCGTCATCGATGACTCCTTGGCAAGTGGGGATTTCCTCACCGATGAGCAGTTCATGGTCTTCGCGGAGCCGTTCGATGACCGCATAGCCAACGAGATCAGGAAGAACGATATCGAATCGATCCTGCACGTCTGTGGGAATCTTACCTCCAAGCAGCTTGAGAGGATGGTGGAGGTGGACGCCAACGCCATGAGCATCGACCAGGACGTATCGGTCCCAGAGGCCAAGCGAATAGCGTCCAGGCGAAAGATGAAGGTCATCGGGAGCTTGTGCCCGAGCAGGACCCTGCTCATGGGCGACGTGGGGCTGGTGGAGGAGGTTACGAAACGATGCCTGGGCGAGGGGGTCGACGCCGTCGCCCCAGGCTGCAACCTGGAGCTTTACACCCCAACGGAGAACCTGAAGGCTATGGTGGAGGCCACCAAACGCCATGGTCGCCCGAACGAAGGAGGGAGATGAGCAACCCGTTGGCTTTGGGAATAGTGGGCTGCGAGGTCATGGAGGATGAGATCTCCCACCTGGTCGGACGTGATATGGATGTCGTCAATGTCCTTTTGATAGACGCCACCGGATCGAACCGGATGGAACAGAAGATCCTAGGGATCGGCCCGAACAAGAACGTCCTGAGGGTCAATTGTCCCGATGTGCTCCCGGAACTAGACCTGAGACCATGGTCTTTCCGGTAATGATCTGGCTCAAGCCGATCGAATTGCACCAGAGCCCGCCATTGCTTCGAGAGCAGGTCCACTCGGCCATCAAATGCATGGAGCCCCACGTCAAGTCGTTCATCATGTTCTATGGCCAATGCGGTTATGCCTTCCGGAACGTGGAAAAGGTGTTAGAGGATGTCCATGTCCCGGTCACATTGCTGAAAGGCAGCAACGATATGTTGGTGGATGATTGCACCGGATCATTGTTAGGCGGCTCGGAGGAATACCGGCAGTTCCTCATAGCCCAGCAGGGGGCATACGTCCTGAACACCATGTGGGCGGCCAATTGGAAGGAGTTCATGCAGGAGATCCAGATGCTCAGAGACCCGAAGGACGTTTCAGAGATCAAGGAGGTGTTCCAGTACATGGACTATCGTGTGGTGGTTGGTCTGGATACAGGACTGGTGGAGTCGACCGTCTTCGATCGCCAATTGGAGGAGTTCGCCAATATATTCGGTATGAAGATACAGAGGTTCCCTTGCTCCCTCAGCGTTGTGGAGCGTTGCTACCAGGAAGCCAAGGGCAAGCTTTTTTTAAAGGATTAAAAAGGATGGGTTTATTCGCTAGCTCTCGCGCTCCGCACCCTGAAGTTCACCAACCGCTCCGCTCCGGTGAAGGACCCCAGGATGTATGTCGATTACAATCAGTGCCAGAAGCAATGCCGCCATGATCTCGGTAGAACCCAGGCCGAGGACCAGCCCTGCGATCAGGAAAATGGGCCCTGCCCGCCCCCAACCTCTTCCTCGGTTGCCTGCGTTCGTGATCAGGGCAACAGCGGTCAGGACCAATAATGAAGCCATCACCATGGCTACTAACGAATGTCCTAGGATCGTTGGACCAGTTGGGATCAGGGCGACCCCCACGGGAACCGTCACCGCCAAAGCGGAAAAGAAAGCGACCTCATTTACATTATCCATCGAATGCATCCATCCCTAGTTATTGAATGATTTTTATAAAAATAAAATTTTCGGTCGAATGATGGCAATGCCCCTAGGTGGACCCATTCAGGAAAAACATTAGATAGAACACAATCCCCTATAACGGTGGAAATATGGAACGAGGGTGAAAACAATGGCCGTTTCAGATTACCTAGGAAGGTTCTGGTTCAGCGCCGAGCCGATGTTCGGTGTCATCATGGTGGTATGTTTCACCAGCCTGTTCAGGTTGAACAGCGACATTCCAGACGACATCGTTGATATAGTCCTCCAGTCAGCACTGGCATGTTGTTTCGCCTGGGGCCTGGTCGATGGGGTCTTCTATGTCTGGGAAGGAAGATTCGAGACCAGGCGGAAGAAGAAGGTCTTCAAGGACCTGAACAGTGGGGAGAAGGTGGAGGCTACCGAACTTATCGATTCGGCAATGGCGGACACCTATCTGGATTATCTCGATGAGAAAGATAGAAAGGATGTAATCGATAAGATCTCGCAAGGAATGAAAAAGGATGACCCCCCAAGTAGCTCATTGAAGGAGGACTTGACCATAATCGCGATAACGGTAGGGCTTGTGCTCGGGACGGGGGCGTTCGTGGTCCTACCATTCTATCTGATGGATGATCTGGGGGACGCGTTGGTAACCTCCAATATGATGTGCATCATGGTGCTCTTCATCATGGGGTTCTACCGCAGGGAGACGAAGAACCTGGTGGAAAAAATGGGGAGCGGGATCGTGACCGCTTTGGTCGGAGTGATAATCACAGTGGTCACGGTCATCCTTGGAGGCTGAGGAAGGGAATAAGACACGGAATTGCCCGAAAAAATGTTGATCTGGAACGTCTACCCAGGGCCTTACGATTCCATTATTTTTTTCTTTCAGATCGGTTGAGAGATAGGATTATCACCCTCTGTCCGATATCTCAATAAATAAAGGGAGGAATCATAATAAAAACTGTTTATTGCTATGTATTCGATACTCTGGCAGATTGGGAGCCGACGTACGCCCTGGCTGAGTTACGTTCCGGGCGCTACTTTAAAGACCGGGCGTTGAAGTTTAACGTAAAAACCGTAGGTCTGAACAAGGATTCCGTGACCACGATGGGTGGTATCAGGATACTGCCAGATATGACCGTTGCCGACATAAATTTGGAAGAAGCCGGATTAATGGTTCTGCCCGGGGGTAACACATGGCTGGAACCTATACATGAACCGATGTTCCCGGTTATTAGAGCGTTTTTAGAAAATAAGATCCCGGTGGCAGCTATTTGCGGAGCAACGATGGGTCTGGCGGCAAATGGGCTGCTAGAAGATTCGAGCTCATACCAGTAACGATCTGGGCTACCTGAAGATGTGCGTCCCGACCTATAGAGGTGAATCACGGTATGTGCAGGAGCCATCGGTTTGTGATAGGGACCTGATCACAGCTTCAGGCGTAGCTCCTCTAGAGTTTGCCCGAGAAATCCTGATGAAGCTGGATGTTATGTCCCCGGCGACGATAGAGGCGTGGTATCGACTCTACCGGACATATGAGGCAACCCACTTCTTTGCCCTTATGCAGTCATTACCGAAAGCGTAAAGATTCAGGCGGATTCATTGATAAAGTCTAATGGCCGCATGTGAGATTGCTACTTTGCCAAGTGTCAATTTCATGATTTTTTATTATCCTAAGCCATGGGTCTTGAGAATGCCGGTAAGATCAAAGCCGGTCAAAAGACCTAGATAGATGACTTTTAAAACATTTGGCCAGGAGCCAGGTTTGAACATTAGGAACCACGATCTGCGAACGACCGAAGGGAGGGTTTTACACTGTGCCGGAGTCCATATTGAGGAGATCGTCGACGATATTCGGGCTCAAGGACACCAAAACGACATTGCATTTCCACGGGCTTTACAAAGAAGATGTGGGAAAGGCTATGCAAAAACTCGCCCATCGTCGGAAATATCTTGCGATAGCCAGCGAAATGGTGGACGGATCGGGATTTGAACCCGAGACCTCCTGATTGCAAATCAGGCGATCTTCCAGTCTGATCTATCCGCCCTGTGGCTGCTCGTATCAACCTGAACGATAAATAGGTTTCTAGGTGCCTATTTGCAGATGGCGCCATCGGCCGCGCTGGAGACGAGCTTGCGGTACTTGGCCAGGACCCCTTTCGGGTTCCGATCGACGACCTTGACCCTCTCCATGCGCTCCTTCATCTCCTTCGGGGAGACCAGAAGGTCGATCTTCCTGCCCGGGATGTCGATGCAGACCTTGTCCCCATCCCTGACCGCCGCGATAGGACCTCGCTCGAATGCCTCCGGGCATACGTGGCCTATGCATGGGCCTTTGGTGGCGCCTGAGAACCTCCCGTCGGTGATCAGCGCCACCGAATCCATCAGACCCATGCCGGAGATCATGCTGGTGGGTCCTAGCATCTCGGGCATCCCCGGGCCTCCTTTCGGTCCCTCGTACCTGATCACTACCACGTCCCCGGCGTGGATCTTGCCATGGCTGATGGCTTTGACCGCATCGTCCTCCGAGTCGAACACCTTGGCGTTGCCGGTGAAGCGCATCATGCCCTCGCCCACAGCGGCCTGCTTGACCACCGAACCTTGAGGGGCCAGGTTGCCATAGAGGACGGCGATCCCGCCTTCCTTGTGGAACGGGTTCTCCTTGGGGCGAATGACCTCGGCGTCCTTGACGACGGACTCCTTCAGGATGGCCTTGATCTTCTTGCCGGACACGGTCATCTCATCGGAGAGGTCTTCCTCCAACCTCTTCATCATGGCAGGCACCCCACCCGCTCGATCGAAGTCGCCCATGGAGTATGGACCGGACGGCATGATGCTGGTCAGGTGCGGTATCCTCCTGGAGACCTCGTCGAAGACCTTGAGGTCGACCTTGAAGCCGAACTCAGTGGCTATCGCGGGGATGTGCAGCGCAGTATTGGTGGAACCGCCAATGGCCATGTCGACCTTGACGGCATTCAGGAACGAGTCCCTGGTGACGATGGTGCTCGGTTTTATCTCGCCGCGGGCTAGCTCCACCGCCCTCTTACCCGTCTCGTAGGCCAGTTCCATCTTCCTCTGGCTGTTGGCCATGGATGACCCACAGTCGGTAAGGCTCATGCCGAGGGCTTCGGTCAGGCAGGCCATGGTGTTGGCCGTGAACAATCCCGCGCAGGCCCCCTCGCCCGGGCAAGCACAGCGCTCGATGGCCCTGACGCCCTCCTCATCCATTTTTCCTGCGTTGTATTGGCCCAATGCCTCGAACACGCTCTGCAGACTGAGTTTCTTGTCGTCCAGGCAACCAGTCTCCATCGGTCCGCCCGTGAGCATGATGCAGGGAACGTCCATGCGCCCAGCCGCCATGAGCATGCCTGGGGTGATCTTGTCGCAATTGGTGAGTCCGACCCAACCATCGAACTGGTGGGCCTGCACCATGAGCTCGACGCAATCGGCGATGGTCTCCCTCGACGCCAACGAATAGCGCATCCCAGTGTGGCCCATGGCGATGCCGTCGCATATGCCCGGCACCCCGAACGTGAAGGGCACGCCCCCAGCATCGATTATGCCTCTTCTTGACCTCCTCAAGGAGCTTATTGAGGTGGATGTGGCCGGGTATGATCTCGTTCCAGGAGTTGGCGATGCCTATGAACGGCTTCTCGAAGTCCTCGTCCTTCAGACCATCGGCGCGGAGCAGGCTGCGGCTCGGCGCCTTCTCCACTCCCTTCTTGACGTTGTCACTTCTCATGTTCTCACGACTGGAACTGGAATCGGCATGTCTCTTGTCTGATTCAATGTTTGCGGTGTCAGACCCTCTTCACCCCATAGAGGTTGACGCCTTCTTGCATCAGCCGTGCCCAGGACCTTTTCGTAGAGCTCACCGGTGATGAGGTCCCGCTCGGGGATGTCGTATGGACCACATCCGAACCTCGATGGAATATCCATCATCACTGAGCTCTGTCACCAGCAGGGTGGGTTTGAATGGATCCTTGCCCATGACCAAGTCGGACTTGTACTCCAGATATTCGCGTATCTTGTCTGGTATGATGTTCTTCGTCAGGAGTTCTTCGCTGCTCCAGGGAAGTATCCTGCCGTCCTGCCCTGGCCGTCATCCATGATCACCCTCCGCACAGATTGATATCATTATTGATCGGCAGAGTGAGTGTTCAAGATGACCATTATCAATGCCAGCATGGGTGTAGTTCACAATCTTGTTTGCCAGTAAGAAGGAGTTGGGGACCACGAACTCCCTTCCATCGATGTCCACGAAGACCGTGCCGAGGATCTGGACATCCTTAACTATGGCGATGGTGGTGTTCGGGAGCCCCACCCACCTCGACCCAGTCATTGGTCTTGATCCTTTTGTCCATGGAGATCAGCATTCCTGCCATGGCGTTCTGCATGATCTGCTGGGAGGCGAAAGCGACGGCGATACCGATGATCCCGATGGAGGTCAGCACGACGTTCAAGGTCACATTGAACAGGTTGACCAACATGGCGTTCAACATCAGAGTGCCCGAGATTATGACAACGATCCTCGTCAACAACTTGGACTTGTCTGGTCCCATATTGGGGGTCAGGAATCGACATGAGCATAATGTAGCGATGCTGCAAATGATGATTATCGCAGCCAACCAGATCAATGCCTCGATCATACTCCTCCCATCGCCATCGGATAGTCCTAGAGGGAGATTGTACTAAAAACCTTATCGGATAATTTATGACCCGAGCTTAAAAATTGAGTGATATTAAAGAGTTTAGGATCGTAGCACGATCTCGATGTTTACGCCGTCGGGAACCTGAATGCGCATGAGCTGTCTGAGGGCTCTCTCATCGGCATCGAGGTCGATGAGGCGCTTGTGGATGCGCATCTCCCAGCGGTCCCAGGTCTCAGAGCCCTCTCCGTCGGGGCTCTTGCGGCAGGGTACCTGCAGCCTCTTGGTGGGCAGCGGTATCGGGCCACGGATGGCAACTCCAGTCCTTTGTGAGATCTGTTTGATCTGAGAGCAGACGCTGTCCACTTTCTTCGGGTCGGTCCCGCTCAGCGATATCCTAGCGCGCTGTGGCATGGGTTATACCTTCAAATAAAGGGAAATGGAAGGGGTTTACATCTCCTTCTTTTCGACATCGATGCACATTCCGGCCGCGACGGTCGCTCCCATGTCGCGGATGGCGAACCTTCCCAACTGGGGGAAGTCCTTGGCCTTCTCGACGACCATGGGCTTGGTGGGCTCCACCTTGACGATGGCGACGTCGCCGGTCTTCAGGAAGGTCGGGTTCGTCCTCCTTGGTCTGACCGGTCTTGGGGTCCAAGGTCTTCTGGAGCTCGATGAAGGTGCATGCGACCTGAGCGGTGTGGCAGTGGAACACCGGGGTGTATCCGACCGGGATGGCCGTGGGGTGGTTAAGGACCACGATCTGGGCCACGAAGGTCTTTGCCACGGTCGGCGGGTTGTCGACCGGGCCGGCAACATCGCCGCGCTTGATGTCGTTCTTGGCGATGCCGCGGACGTTGAAGCCGACGTTGTCGCCAGGCTTGGCGCTGGGCAGCTGCTCGTGGTGCATCTCGATGGACTTGACCTCACCGATCTTGTTGGAGGGCATGAAGATGATCTTCATGTCCGGCTTCAGGATACCGGTCTCGACACGGCCGACAGGCACGGTTCCGATGCCGGTGATGGTGTAGACGTCCTGGATGGGGAGGCGCAGGGCCTTTCCCTCCTGGGACTCTGGCAACTTCAGGCCATTGAGGGCATCCACCAGGGTGCCTGCCCTTGTACCAGGGCATGTTGGCGGACTTCTTGGCGACGTTGTCGCCCATGTAAGCGCTGATGGGCACGAACGGGACCTCCTCGAGCTTGTAACCGACGGTCTTCAGCAGCTTGGACACTTCCTCCTTGACGGTGGTGTATACCTTCTCGTCGTATGGGGGCTTGGTGTCGTCCATCTTGTTGAGGGCGATGATGATCTGCTTCACGCCCAAGGTCTTGGCCAGGAAGATGTGCTCCTTGGTCTGGGCCTGAGGGCCGTCCTTGGCGGAGACGACGACGATGGCGGCGTCTGCCTGGGAGGTACCGGTGATCATGTTCTTGACGAAGTCACGGTGACCGGGGGCGTCGATGACGGTGAAGTAGTACTTGTCGGTGACGAACTTCTTGTGGGACACGTCGATGGTGACACCGCGCTCCCTCTCTTCCTTCAAGTTGTCCATGACCCAAGCGAACTCGAAGGTTGCCTTCCCCTTCTCCTCCGCCTCTTTCTTGAACTTGTCAATGACGTACTTGTCGATAGCGCCGGTGTCCAGAAGGACGCGGCCGACAGTGGTGGACTTTCCGTGATCGACGTGACCGATGAACACGATGTTCATGTGAGGTTTCTCTGCCATTTTTCTTCCTCCTTCAATGTTATATCCATATAGGTTGAGCTTTTTGCTCGATATTGTTCTCTGTATTTAACGGTTTTTCAAGCGGTTTTCCCTACTGTTGGTAGTAGTTGGCGTCATAGGGCTCTGGGTTCAATCCCTTCCGCTTGCGGATATCGGCCACCACCTTGATTCTGAAGCTCGGTGGGCAACCGTACGAATCCGGCGTTCTCCGTCGACCAGAGGGCACGACCCTGTGTCGCTCCTCGTATCGCCGAAGCGAAACCGAACATCTCCGCCACGGGGGCGCGCGCCACGATGACCGCGGCATCGCCCTCGGAGGTGATGTCCTCGATGGTGGAACGGCGGGACTGCAGCTCGCGGGTCGCATCTCCCATCATGTCCTGTGGGACGTTGATGTAGACCTTTGTGATCGGCTCCAACAGGATGCGTTCGGCCTGACACATGGCCCCATAGATACCGGCGCGGGTGGCCGGGATGACCTGTCCAGGCCCACGGTGGATGCTATCCTCGTGCAGCTTGGCATCGACCAGGCGGATCTTCATGCCCATGACCTTCTCCTGGGCCAATGGACCGACGTCCATGGCCTCCTCGAAGGCCTGCTTGCAAAGCTCGATGGTCTCGTTGAGGTTCTGGATACCTTTGGTCACGTCGAGGAAGATGTTGTTGTTCTTGAAACATACAACGCCCTTGGCCTCCTCCCTGTCCATGCCCAGGTCGCTCAGCTGTTTGGCGAGGGCCTTGGGGTCCTTGATCTTTCCCTCGGTCTTGATCTCGCCTGCTTTGATGGCATCGACGATGGCCTGCTCCAGCGGCTCCACTTCCATGTAGAACTTGTTGTGCTTGTTGGGGGACTTGCCCTCGAACGGACCGCCCGCTCCCTTCACGTTCTCACGATAGACGACGATCGGCGGCGAGGACTTGATCTCGCACTTGTGGTCGTTGACGATCCTGTAGATGGTGATCTCAAGGTGCAGCTCTCCCATTCCGGACAGGAGGTTCTCCCCCGTCTCTTGGTTGATCTGCACGCTGAGGGAGGGGTCCGCCTTGGCCACGGTGCGCAGCACCTCGACCAGCTTGGGCAGGTCCTTCATGTGCTTCGCCTCGATGGCGACGGTGACCACCGGCTCTGAGTAATGGGTGATCTTCTCGAAGGGCTCCATCAACGGGTCCGTGGATACGGTGGAACCGGCCACGGCGTCCTTCAGACCAGCGATGGCGACGATGTTACCGGCGTCGACCTCTTCCACAGGGATGCGGTCGGCCCCGACGCTCAGGGCGACGGTCTGCACCCGGTTGGGGTTGGGCATGCTCGAGATGTACATCTCCATCCCCTTGCTGATCCTGCCGCTGAACATACGTCCTACGGCGACCTCGCCGGCATGGGGGTCCATGATGATCTTGGTGACCATCAGGGTGGTCGGCCCTTCCTTGTCGCAATGCATCATGGCCTTGCCGACCGGGCTCTCCTGGTCGCCTTTCCAGATGACCGGGATACGGACCTTCTGAGCGGTCAAGGGGTCGGGGACATGGGTGATGACCATGTCGAGCAGCACCTCGTGCACCGGGGAGCGCTTGGCCAGGGTCTTCTGGTCACCGTTCTTGCAATACTCGTAAACGTCCTTGAAAGATATGTTGCTCTTCTTCATGTAGGGCGCGGATATGGCCCAGTTGTTGAAGGCGGAACCGAAGGCGACTGAGCCGTCCTGGACGCTGACCTGCCATTTCTTCTTCAGGTCGTCTGGGAGCTGGGTGACGATGCGCTTGTTGACCTCTGTGATGATCTGCACGAAGCGCTGCTGCATCTGCTCCTGGGTGACCTTGAGCTCGTTGACGAGGCGGTCCACCTTGTTGATGAACAGGACCGGCCGGACGCGCTCCTTCAGGGCCTGGCGGATGACGGTCTCGGTCTGGGGCATGATCCCCTCGACGGCGCAACACAGGATGATGCAGCCGTCCAAGGCGCGCATGGCCCTGGTGACGTCGCCGCCGAAGTCCACGTGACCTGGCGTGTCGATCAGGTTGATGAGATACTCGTGACCATGGTAGGTGTGCACCATCGAGGCGTTGGCGGCGTTGATGGTGATGCCACGAGCCTGCTCCTGCTCATCGAAGTCGAGCATGAGCTGTTTTCCAGCAAGGTTCTCGGACATCATGCCGGCGCCGGCGATGAGGTTGTCGGAGAGGGTGGTCTTGCCGTGGTCGATGTGAGCAGCGGTACCGATGTTGCGGATGAACTTCGGCGTCCGCATGATGGCCTGGGCTTTCTTGATGTTGTCTTCCTTGCGTCCCATAATACCACCTTAGGATCAACGGGCCGACTGAGCCACTCTCTCGACCTCTTCCTTCTTGGAGACCGAGAAGCTGTTCATGTCGTTCTTGCTGGCCAGGATGATCTCGCTGGCCAGGCATTCCGCTATGGGCTTGGTTGACTTGAACGAGGATTGGACCGCACCCCTGGCGACGTTGCGCAGGGCGATGTCCAAGCGCCGGGACGGCGCTATGTCCACTGCCTTGGGGACGGATATGCCACCGAACTGCAGCCTGGTGATCTCCTCGCGCGGCGCGGCGTTCTCCAAGGCCTCGACCAAAACCTGGACGGGGTTCTTCTTGGTGCGCTCGGCGATGATCTCGAAGGCGTCCTTGACGGTGCGGTAGGCCTTGAGCTTCTTGCCGGTGTATACCTCGGTCCTCATCATGTTGTTGATGAGCCTCTCCACGATGTTCACCTTGGACTTACCGAACCAGCGGTTGGCGTGCTTCGCGTTGGAGTGTGGCACCAAAACCGGGTTGAGGTTGATGTACTTGGACAAGCCTCCATCCTTTACGACGACCTCGGAGAGGCCGTACTTCCCGAAAAGGAGGATGTTGTTGGTTTGAAGAATGGTTTCCTCGGACAAAACGATCACCTTACTGGTTTCTCTTTCCTTCCCCTGACCAGCTCGTTCAGGGAGACGCTGTTGACCTGGATGACCTTGTAACGGACACCAGGGATATCACCATAGGAACGTCCCATCCTTCCGCCGATGCCCTCGACGACCACTTCATCGTGTTCATCGATGAAGTTGATGGCACCATCGCCCACGGCGAATGCGGTGATCTGACGCCCGTTCTTGATGAGCTGGATCTTGACGCACTTCCTGATGGCGGAGTTGGGCTGCTTAGCCTCGATACCGACCTTCTCCAGGACGATGCCCCTAGCTTGGGACGCGCCCTCCAGGGGGTCGGACTTCTCCTTCAGCTTAAGGATGCGCTTTTTGTATGAACTGTCACTCCATCGGAACTTCTGCCTGTCGTTGCGAAGTTTCCTGGCAGTATAAAGACCTCTTGCCACACTTTCACCTCAATATCGGAAGCAGATGCCCTATTACACATTTCCTATTTAAGCGTATAGGGTTTGCAGAGCCCATTCAGATATGTTTTTTCCAGGGCGGGGAACGGTACGTCCAGTGGGAAAAATCCCTCGTATGTTCGGGCGTATTAGGTCGGTGAAGTCGTCCTAGCTCTTTAGCGTTGCGGTTCTTCGAGGGATAGAATGATCTCGGTAGCAATTCATGAAATATGGTCCGGACGAATACCGGCATGTTCTGGTGGTCCCGTATGATCGAAGGTTTGCCGGTCTTGGACGAGGGGGAGCGTAGCCGTTATTCGCGCCAGCTCATCATGGACGGTTTCGGGGAGGAGGCGCAGCTGAAGCTCAAGGGGGCCAAGGTCGCCGTGGTCGGAGTGGGTGGCCTGGGATCGCCGGCGATAACCTACCTGACCTTGGCCGGCGTCGGCAAAATAATGATCATCGACCCTGACCCAGTAGAATTTACCAACCTCAATCGCCAATGGTTGCATTGGGAGAAGGACGAGGCGCATCCAAAGGTCTGCAGCGCCCGGGAGAAGCTCAGGCAGATGAACGGCCATGTGAAGGTCGAGGTGCAACAAGAGACGTTGGACCAAAAGAACGTCGATTGGTTGCTCAAGGATGCAGATGTCGTCCTTGATTGCCTCGACAACTGGCAGGGAAGGATGGTCATAAACGACCACTGTCGTCAGGACGAGGACCCCTTTGGTGCATGGGGCGGTGGAGGGGATGAGAGGGCAGGTGACCACCGTCATTCCGGGAAGGACGCCGTGCCTTCGTTGCCTTTTAGATCGTGCACCGAGAAAGGAGGGGCCATGCCCATCCTGGGTGCGGTGGCGGGGATGGGAGGTTCCGTCCAGGCGGCCGAGGCGATAAAGGTCCTCACCGGTCTCGGAGAACCATTGCTGGGCCGCATGTTCCTCTTCGACCTAGGTGTAATGGAGTTCGAGATCATCGAGCTAGAGCGGAAGAGGGGTTGCCCTAGCTGTGGCGACATCCAGTAATGGCATATGTAAGTCGGGTTTGACAATTAATTTTATCAATCCCGCCGATAATATCATCCGTTGGGATGGGATGAATTTGGATTCTCGAGCGGACAGCCTCTGCCTTATCTGCAAGTACCAACGCATGATCGAATATGGCCTGGGGGTGGTGGTACCGGCCACCCTGGCCATGATGCTTTTCTCGTACATCGTGGCACCGGAGCTTATGCCCTTGTTCTTCGCTTTGAGCATCACGGTGGCCCTCACCATGATCCTGCCGGCTCAGCGCATCCATGCCCTGAACTTCCAATGCTGGACCAAGAACCCCATGACCAAGTCCCTCATCACCAGCCTCATCGGCATGATATACATCACCGAGGCCGGCATCTTCTCGGTGGCCATGCTCTCCGTCAATGCTGGGATGGACCCTCAGCAACCCCTCACCTTCGCCGTGTTCGGCTCTTTGATCATGGCCCTGATCGGCGTTTTGGCCTGGAACGACCGTTACAAGAAGGAGGTATCGAACATAGACAAGCGCTATGTGAAGATGGACGCGAAGGCGGCCCAGATAAAGGTCCACGACATGTTGACCGCCAAGGGAAGGACCTTCGACGAGGCCAATGTCTCCACTGGCGCCAAGATAGGTCTCCAGGAACAGGGCCTGATGATACACATCAGGCCGCTTTCCCATGTAAGCTCGGAGATAATGCTGGTCCGGAATGATGTGGCCAACCGCGCGGTGGTCGAGGACATCAAGCAGGACCTGGCCTTCCTCTAGGCCCTTCCGTGCGACTCGCCCTTCACCCATGCCGTCGCAATGAGGTGGGCCACCCTGAGCGGTTCTGGGATGGCCCCTCGCACGGTGCTCCGGCGCACCATCATCTCGAAGGTGGCCTTATCGACGCCGATGAATGTGGCGAAGATCGGCGAAAAATCAGTCTCTATCATATGTATAGGCTGCCGGGAGATGACCTCCATCCTCTCCTGCCAGTCCTCAAAATGCTTTTGCAATGCGGACCGGATGGCGTCAAGGTCCGGTCGATCTCGGGTGACGGTGGCGAATGGAAGACCGGTGCGCTCATGCAGTGACCCGATGTCCACCACGTTGAAACCGCCAAGGGCCACCCCATCCATCATTACCAATCCGATCTGGTCCTTATACCTCGAACCGTTGACCATCCGCTCGATGGCCTGGTTGGCATCATCGCCGTCCACCGTGACCTCGGTGGCCAACACCGCTTCCAGATAGTCGGGGCCTCGCATCAGGGCCCCTATCACCGGCACCCTGCCTTCATTGAAACGGAAAGGTGCGTCGTCGATGCCCAGGACGCGCACCTGCTCCTTCATCTCACATCAGCCCTAGATGCCCTGTGACCTTGTCGATCTTATGCTCCTGAGCTGGACCGACCCCTAGACAAGTGACCGTCCCAGGTGGAAGTTCGGTATGTCCGGCATCGGTGATCAGGGAGCATACCAATCCTGCGGCCTCGGCGTCCATGCGTATCTCGTGCAGCTCGGCCAGGTCGGCCACCTTGACCACCACCTTCTTTTGGCCCTCCTCATACCAGGCCTGGAAGCTGTCTGGGTCACGCCGCTTCGATTGCAGGGCGCAATTAACCGCCGCATGGGCCACCTGGGCGGCCATCTTGCCGGCGGAGAGCTTGATGTCCTTCCGGACCGCGATCACCATCTTATAATCCATTTGCACCATGGTCGGATTAGTGAGAAGGATTTATCTTAAAAAAGGTTGGGCGTGCGTTCAGACGTCCCCGAAGGCGAGACGGAACTGTTTCTTCAACTCCCTCTCCCTACCGTCTCTTATCCTCTTCCAACCGCTCCTCCAGCTCCTGCTTCGACATTTTGAAGCTGATGCTCTCAGAACATATGGGGCAATCGAACTGCCTCCCTTCCAGGCATAGCTCAGGCTCTACAGTGATCATGATATCGCATTTAGGACATTTCATGAGCAGGGCTTCGTCCATCTTGACCAGTTATCGAGAGCCGCCCATCGGATATTTATCGCTTCCCGAGGAGAAACATGGAGGGTAGATAGGTTTTAAATCCCTAGTCCCTTGCAGATTCGATGTTCGAGATAACACGCCGAGATGGACTGGCCAGGATGGGTCGGTTGGAGAGCGCCCATGGCACCCTGGAGACCCCGGCCCTTTTACCCGTGGTCAACCCACGCTTCGAGGCCATCACGCCCAGGGAGCTGCATGACCGATTCCGGTTCCAGGCCATCATCACCAATTCCTACATCATACGCAACGACGCGAAGATGAGGGGGGAGGCGCTAGAGAAGGGTCTTCATGGCATGCTCGATTTCCCTGGCGTCATCATGACCGATTCGGGTACCTTCCAGTCGCACATGTACGGGGAGGTGGAGGTACGTAACGACGAGATCGTGCCGTTCCAGAGGCAGATAGGTTCTGACATCGGGACCGTGCTGGACATATTCACGGAACCGGAATGGGGCTATCAGCGCACCGCTGAGGCGGTCGATGTCACATTGGAAAGGACCAGGGAGGCTGCGAACCTTAAGGGCGACATGATGCTCGCCGGCGTGGTCCAGGGGTCCGTCTTCCCGGACCTGAGGGAGAGGTGCGCGGCGGAGATGCGCGACATTGCGGTGGATGTGCACCCCATCGGCGGGGTGGTGCCGTTGATGGAGAGCTACCGCTACGCGGACCTGGTGGACATCATCGTCGCTGCCAAGAAGGGGCTGTCACCTGACCGGCCGGTCCATCTGTTCGGTGCGGGACATCCGATGCTGTTCTCGTTGGCCGTCCTCTTGGGCTGCGACATGTTCGATTCCGCCCTCTATGCCAAGTTCGCTCGGGATGATCGGTACATCTCCACGGACGGGACACTGCACCTAGCGGACATGAAGGTCCTGGATTGCGAGTGCCCGATCTGCTCCGCCACCGACATCGAGTCCTTGAAGGCCTTGAAACCTGGCGAAAGGTGGCCTTTGTTGGCCCGCCACAACCTGTATGTCTCCAAGAGGGAGATGGACCGCGTGAAGCGGGCCATCGTCGAGGGCGACATCTGGGAACTGACGGAGAGGAGGTGCCGCTCGCACCCGATGCTGCTGGACGGCCTGCGCCGACTGAAGGCGCACAAGGGCTTCCTGGAGAGGTTCGAACCTCTCAGCCGGGACCATGCGTTCTTCTACACCGGACCTGAATCGCTGGACCGACCGTCCGTGCATCGTTATATGATGCGCACCAAGGAGCGCTATCGCATGCCCGGGACCGAGGTGATGGTGGTCTTCGAGCATGGTGAGAAACCTTATTCCAGGCATTGGGCCGAGCATATGCGCAGGGTGTCCGCCGTAGCTGACTCGCATTTCTTCGTGATGAGCGAGTTCGGCCCGGTCCCGATCGAACTGGATGAGATCTATCCGATCGCCCAATCGCTCTTCCCGCAGAACCGCGACCGGGACACGGTGGAGCACATCAGGGAGGCGATGGAGGACCTGGCCCACCGGCAGGAGTACGGTATGTCCTGCATGTACGACGAGGAGAGCACGGTGGACATGCTCTCTGCGCTGTCCAAACCAGGCACCGGGTTCGACCTGGACCAGGCCAAGATAGCAGCTGTGGCAGATTACCAGTTCGGGACCGGCGCGGCCGAGGCGCTTTTCAATGGAAAGGTGGATCTGGTCAAATCGAGGAACACCGACAAGATCAGGAACGTCATCGTGGACGGAGAGCATGTGGTCTCAATGCGTGCCGATGACGGCTTCTTCACGCTGCGCCCCCCCGGTGCAAAGAGGTTGCTGGCCGGAATGGAGGCCCCAAAGCTCCGGGTGGTCGTGCAGGACGATTCCGTCCCATTCAACCGGGAAGGCAAGAACGTTATGTGCCAGTTCGTCATCGATTGCGACCCTGAGCTCGGACCGATGGACGAGGTGATGGTGGTCGACAGCAAGGATGAGCTGATCGCCATCGGCAGAGCGCTCCTGGTGAGGGATGAGATGATGGCATTGAAGAAGGGTCTGGCGGTAAAGGTCCGCGAAGGGGTTAAGTGATCACTTAAGGTCGCTGGCGCCTTCGGCCACGCGCAGGCAGGCCAGAAGGTCGTCCAGAGTGTGTAGCATGGACCTCATGCTCTTGGCCTCGGCATCGACGATGATGTTCTTCCCCTCGGCCTTGGTGACGGCATAGGGGCCGTTGTCGAGCTCGATGGAGCGGACCATGGCCTCGGCCTGCTCCTGACCTTTCGTCTCGATCTCGATATGGCATGTCACCGTCATCGCTATTCATCCTGAACAGGGAGGTAGCCCCGGTCAGATTCGAACTGACGTCGCCGGCTCCAAAGGCCAGCATGATTGACCACTACACTACGGGGCTAGCGGGAAAGCCAATGCCAATTCGTCTATTTATTACCATTAGTGGACGCTTAATATCGGAGACGGCCCAAAAGATGAGTGGAGGCCGCTCCAGTGACCTTGACCTGGACCCACTCCCCGAGTATGCTTGGGGGGGCGTCGATCGCGATCGGGGCATACTCGACGCTTCGTCCCACCAATGAATCCCCCTTCCCCTTTTCGGTCAGGAGGATGGAGGTTTCCTCGCCGAGGAATTGTTGATAGAACTCACTGGATAATTTGAAACGGACCTCAGTCATCTCTCTTGACCGCTCCTTGGAGACCCATCCGGCCACTTGGCCCTTGGCCTTGGCAGCCGGCGTTCCCGGTCGGGGGGAGAACCTGGTGACGTTGACTATGCTGGGCCTCACCCTTTCCACGAGCTCGACCGATGCCCTGTGGTCATCGTCCGTCTCCCCCGGGAAGCCTGTGATGATGTCGGTCGAAAGCGACATCCTTGGGTGATGTGCTCGGAAGGAGGCTGACCTGAGCCTCGAAGGTCTTGGCCGAATAACCTCGTTTCATCGTCCTCAGGATGCTGTCGCTCCCACTCTGGACGGGGAGATGCAGGAATCTGTAGACCTTGTTCCCCGCCCAGGCCTATTTGGACCTTCCCATCCACCATATCGAGGCTATCGGGGTTCATCATCCCCACTCGCACCATGAAGTCCCCCTCGACAGACTGGATGGTCGATAACAGGTCCCCCAGGTCGGACCCTATGTCGAGACCATAGCAACCAGTGTCCTGGGCCGTGACCTGAACCTCTTTTGCACCTCGCTCCAAAAGCGATCTCAACTTTCCTATTATCATTTCCTTCGGATAGCTGGAAAGGTCCCCTCTGGCCTTCTTGGTCAGGCAATAACTGCAATTGCCCAGGCAGCCTTGGGATATGGGGAGGACGCCGATGGTGCTCGGACCTGGAATGGTAAGCAATGAGCTGTCACCCTCCCCGAACCTGGACCGGGCCAGTTCCTTGAAATCGCCATATTGTGAAGGCGTGATCCTAATGGAATCAGGGAATTCCATCGATAAGGCTTCACCGGCCACCGCGGGAATGCATCCTGCAATGACCAAGGATTTTCCGGTCTGGTTCAACTGGCGCAGCCGCCTCATGATCTTGGTTTCGGTCGGCTTGATCACAACACATGTGTTGATCAAAACTATGTCCGCGTCGCGCTCATCATCGATCCTTTGGTGCCCTAAGGACATCAAGGCCAGGGCCAGGTCATGGCTCTCGCCTTGGTTCATGGTGCAACCATAGGTCTCGATGTAGAAACGCACGTTGCCCTATTCGCTCATCCTATATTATTCATGACTAAGTGGAGGATGGTGCACTATTTTACAAGGATATTGCACCACCACGTCCCATGCCGCACTCAATTTAGAAAGCTGGTCAGGACCTAGAGCTCTCAAAATAATAAAAATTCGGGGCATCGCCCCTAGCTTAGTATTTCTTCAGGATCTCGGTAAAGAAACCCGAGTATAGCGGCGCGATGGCGTTATTACCTGTCATGCGGTCCTTGACAGAGAGAGTGGTCACATAGGCCTTGGAGTTCTTGGTGAACAGCATGTCATGACCAACGCAGAGACCTAGCACAATGTTCAGCTGGGTACCCGGCCTCGTTGAGCAGTTCGGCCTGATAAACAGGGTTGCATACCGACTCGTTCTCGCTCTTAATGCAGTCCTCTTTCGGAATGTCGAACTCTCCCTTCTTCATGGAGAAGTTACGGCAGATGACCGAGCAGACCTCGAAACCCCTTGCCTCTAGGACCTTGGTGAGCTTGATTCCCTCATCCCGGGCGGCCAGGCAGAACGCTATCCCGATCTTCTTCCACCCCATCTGGTCGCAGAATGCCATAATCTCTGATATGCGCGGCCTGATCGGGGTAAGGACCCCATTAACTGGCTGGAGGGTCCCTCGCTCCACCTTGGCGGCGGTCTTCATCAGGTGTTGGGTCTCTGGATCATGGTAACGTTCAACGATCTCTTCGCGAGTGATATCTGAGATATTGGTCGGGCAGTCCTTGAACTTGCCTGGTTCGCCGACCTTGCAACCGGCGTCGCCACATCTATCGCATCTGGGAAAATCCAAAATATCACCGGCCAGTAATCTTAATGGGAGTTAATATAGTCTGCCACGAAACATGTTGGAATCTCATATGGCAAATCAATTGACTAGCCGGATGATGGTAATAATTGGATGTGATAGATATTAGGGGATAAAAGGATGATAAAACTGTAAAGCGATTTATTCTATCCTATTCCGTAAGTATCAAACTGCCTTCCGATCAGCCCTTCAGAGGACGGCATTTGAAGCCTTTAAACGGTGCAGGCTCGCCAAATGGGTCTATGTACCAAAAAGCCCTGAGTTGAGCTAAAAAACGAGGATGCTGGATAAGAATAATGGCGCGAAGAGGGGGATTTGAACCCCCGAGTCCTTTCGGACATTGGATTAGCAATCCAACGCCTTACCGAGCTGGGCCATCTCCGCTTAGTTCCTTCGTCAATATTACAATGCTCTTAAACCTTTTGACTATGACCCCACCGAGGATAATCATGTGCTGGATTGAAAGGACCGCTCATTCGGTTGAGGATGGATTTTTGTAAGGGCAATATGCTATCTACAATTAGGGGAATCCCCTGCTAATCCCTGCCATGACAAAAGCATGAGAAACCACACTTGCTGGGCGATGAAAAGAAATGCCTATATATTGGGATGCGTTAGTTGATTCAACTTGCTTCGGAAAATGTGTATGACTCGAAACAGTTATATACAAGTCCGAGGTTAAGGGGACTCTGCGCGAGACAACAACGCAAAACGCGCGAACTGGTCTGTTTGACCGGGCGCGTAACAAAGGTCGCGCACTTTGAACGAAAATGGAGAGCTGAGATCTCCGTTCCAAGGCGGAACGTGCCCTCTTTGCTCTGACGACGATCGATGGCGATATCATATCACAGTGGTATCGCCGGTGATACTTGGTAATCCTGCCAATTTCCGTATTAAGTGTGTTCATCCTATCGATGATCAGCAGATTATCAGTTAGGATCGATTCCGGTTGATCCTGCCGGCGGCCACCGCTATTGGAATTCGATTAAGACATGCGAGTTGAGAGTCGTAAGGACTCGGCAGACCGCTCAGTAACACGCGGATAACATGCCCTTGGGTGGAGGATAACCTCGGGAAACTGAGAATAATACTCCATAGATCTACTATGCTGGAACGCTTGTAGGTCCAAAACTCCGGTGCCCAAGGATTGGTCTGCGGCGTATCAGGTTGTAGTGGGTGTAACGGACCCACTAGCCAGTGACGCGTAAGGGCCTTGAGAGAGGGAGCCCTGAGATGGACTCTGAGACATGAGTCCAGGCCCTACGGGGCGCAGCAGTCGCGAAAACTTCACAATGGGGGAAACCCCGATGAGGGAATTCCAAGTGTCAGCACATTGTGTTGACTGTTCCCCTGTCTAAAAAACAGGAGAAGTAAGGGCCGGGTAAGACGGGTGCCAGCCGCCGCGGTAATACCCGCGGCCCGAGTGGTGGTCGATATTATTGAGCCTAAAACGTTCGTAGCCGGTCTTGTAAATCCTTGGGTAAATCGGCCAGCTTAACTGTCCGAAGTCCGGGGAGACTGCAAGACTTGGGATCGGGAGAGGTCAGAGGTACTTCTAGGGTAGGGGTAAAATCCTGTAATCCTAGAAGGACCACCGGTGGCGAAGGCGTCTGACTAGAACGAATTCGACGGTGAGGAACGAAGCCCTGGGGCGCAAACGGGATTAGATACCCCGGTAGTCCAGGGTGTAAACGCTGCGGGCTTGGTGTTGGGGGTCCTTTGTGGGCGCCCAGTGCCGGAGAGAAGTTGTTAAGCCTGCTGCTTGGGGAGTACGTCCGCAAGGATGAAACTTAAAGGAATTGGCGGGGGAGCACCGCAACGGGAGGAGCGTGCGGTTCAATTGGATTCAACGCCGGACAACTCACCAGGGACGACGATTACATGAAGGCCAGGCTGATGACCTTGCCTGATTTTTCGAGAGGTGGTGCATGGCCGTCGTCAGTTCGTACCGTAAGGCGTTCTCTTAAGTGAGATAACGAACGAGACCCTCACCGTTAATTGCTAGTATTCTCTCCGGAGGGTGCGCACATTAACGGGACCGCTGCCGCTAAGACAGAGGAAGGAGAGGTCAACGGTAGGTCCGTATGCCCCGAATTTCCTGGGCTACACGCGCGCTACAAAGGTTGGGACAATGGGTTCCTACATCGAAAGGTGACGGCAATCCCGAAACCCAATCGTAGTTCGGATTGAGGGCTGTAACTCGCCCTCATGAAGCTGGATTCCGTAGTAATCGCTTGTCAACATCAAGCGGTGAATATGCCCCTGCTCCTTGCACACACCGCCCGTCAAACCACCCGAGTTGGGTTTCAGTAAGGGTGTCTCACTTTGGGGCATTCGAACTGAGATTCAGCAAGGAGGGTTAAGTCGTAACAAGGTATCTGTAGGGGAACCTGCAGATGGATCACCTCCTACGCAAGGGGAAACACGCCGAAGGCATTTCGAGTGTTTCCCCCACCAATTCCTGGCTGGGTTACCAAGCGCTAAAGAAAACATCGATCGTCGTCTCGTTCAACAATTTTCATTTTTTCAATGTTTAGCTTCAGCTCTGTTAATTGCGCCAGCAGAAGTACTAAATAATATCCTGGGATATGGTCGAATCCCGTGATGGCATGAAGTATATTTTTGTCACGGGTGGGGTCATTTCCGGATTGGGCAAAGGCATTACCAGTTCCTCCATCGGTCGTCTTCTGAAATCCCGGGGCATTAAGGTCACCGCGATCAAGATCGACCCCTATCTTAACTGTGATGCGGGCACGATGAACCCATTCGAACATGGCGAGGTCTTCGTCCTCGATGATGGGGGGGAGGCCGACCTGGACCTCGGTAACTATGAGCGGTTCCTCGACATCAGTCTCACCAGCAACCATAACATCACCACTGGGAAGGTATATCGCCTGGTCATCGAGAAGGAGCGCATGGGCGAGTACCTAGGCAAGACCGTGCAGATCATCCCGCACATCACCAACGAGATCAAGAACCAGATCATCACCGTGGCCGAGGCCACCGGCGCGGACGTCTGCATCGTGGAGCTGGGCGGGACTGTGGGTGACATAGAGTCCATGCCCTTCCTGGAGGCCGTCCGCCAGATGAACACCGAGATGGGCAAGGGGGAGACCTGCCTGTTCGTGCACACCACCCTGGTACCGGTGATGGGCGCGGTCGGAGAGCAGAAGACCAAGCCCACCCAGCACAGCGTGAAGGAGCTCAGGGCCATCGGTATTCAGCCGGACATCATCGTGGCCCGGGCCAAGGAACCGCTGGAGGAGAGCATCAAGAAGAAGATATCCCTCTTCTGCGACGTCCCCATCGAGGCGGTGGTCAGTGCCCCGGACGCCCGTTCCATATACGACGTCCCGATGATCCTGAACGACCAGGGCATCACTGATTACATCATCGGACGCTTCAAGCTTAACGCCAAGAGCCAGGACCTGGTGGACTGGAAGGATTTCGCCCATCGTATCCTCAACCCCAACAAGACCGTCCGCATCGCCCTGGTCGGAAAGTACACCCATCTGGTGGATTCCTACATCAGCCATGTGGAGGCGTTCCATCATGCCGGGGCCGAGGCAGGCACCAAGGTGGAGCTCCTTTTCGTGGATTCCGAGGTGGTACAGCATTTTGGGCCCACCGACGAGCTTCTCAAGGCTGACGGCATCCTTATCCCAGGGGGATTTGGGAACCGGGGCATCGAGGGCAAGATCCTGGCAGCGGGCTTTGCCCGGGAGAACAAGGTCCCATACTTGGGGGTGTGCCTGGGGTTCCAGATAGCCACCATCGAGTTCGCCCGGAACGTGATGGGCTTCAAGGGAGCCAACAGCACCGAGTTCGCGCCGGAGACCGGTTACCCCGTGGTCGACCTTCTCCCAGAGCAGAAGCATGTCACCAAGAAGGGAGCCAGCATGCGATTGGGCGCCCAGCCGGTGGTGGTGGCGGAGAACAGCAAGGCCTTCCAATTGTATGGTTCCAACCTGATCATGGAGAGGCACCGGCACCGGTATGAGGTCAACCCAAAGTACATCGACGAGTTCGAAGCGGCTGGCTGGCGGTTCACCGGGCGCTCTGCCGACAGCGTGCGCATGGAGATAGGGGAGCTGGAGTCCCATCCTTACTATGTGGCCTGCCAGTTCCACCCGGAATTCAAATCGCGCCCGAACAAGCCCTCCCCATTGCACCTGGGACTACTGAAAGCGGCCATCAAGCACCGCTATGGTTGAGCGGCCTGGCTGCGATGGAGCGGTCGCTAGCAACCTTTATATCAACGGTGGCTCTTGAGAGCGGTGGTTCACATGTCTGACGATTACCTCTCATTGCTTGATCGGGCCAAGGCCCAATTACCAGAGACCATCGAGAAGCACGAACGTTTCACCGTACCAGAGCCAGACGTCTTCCAGGAGGGAAAGACCACCGTCCTGAAGAACTTCGGGGAGATCGTGGACGCCCTGCGCCGGGAGCCAGACCACCTTTTGCAGTACCTGTTGAAGGAGCTAGGCACGCCCGGAACTGTGGACGGGAGGAGGGTCATCTTCAAGGCCAGGCTCACCCCGCAACAGATCAAGGACCGCATAACCACTTACACCGAGACCTTTGTCCTGTGTTCGGAGTGCGGCCGCCCGGACACCCACATCAACCGGGAGGGGCGCATACTCATTCTCGAGTGCGAGGCCTGCGGTGCGCACCGGCCAGTCAATGTCAAGAAGTCCGCCAAGGCCCCGGAGAAGGATGTGCTCAAGGAGGGCATCGAGGTGGACCTGCAGATCGACGACGTCGGCAAGAAGGGCGATGGCGTGGCCAGGGTGGGAGATTACATCATCTACGTCCCTGGCACCTCCAAGGGGTCCCGGGTCAAGGCCAAGATCACCAAGGTCTCGGGCAACGTTGCCTTCGCCATCCTCACCGAGATAAAGTGAGCTCACCAGATGTACCGGTCGAAGCTGGAGCGGTCGAAACCGTCCACCAGCTCCACCTCCGCGTCCTGCCTTATCGGAGTGGCGACGCGGGGCGTGGCGAAGGGCATGACCCGGCTGATGTCCTCGGCGATCCAGGTCGCGGCATGATGCGGCCCGAACAGCGCCAGACTTATCTCGTGGACCATCCTGCGCACCTGCTCCTCGTCCAGGAAACCGAGGGTGTGAAGGTATTCGTGCAACAGCACCGTGAAGACATATGGCTTGTATAGTTCCGGCCTGCTCGACAAGATGGCCTTGGTGGCGGTACGGTTCAGGACGATGACGTTGCTCGTGACCGGGTAAAGGCCGCCCAGGAATTGCCCTGGTCCCCCTCCCATGTCGGCGATCCCGAGCATGAGGCCGGCCCGGGAGATGCCCAACCGAGCCCTCACCCCATCCTTCACCAGTTCGAATATGTCCGCTAGGTCCTTGGTGCGGTCCAACCTATTGCCGTAACTAGTTGCGCCATCGGTCATATCTTTGTCGACATCGAAGGCATGCATGAGGATATAGGTTGTTCCCGATGTCCCGGCGGGACGAAAGATGCGCGTCCCGATTTTTCCAGGGAATGGTTCATATTTCCAGCTTCCGTTGCCCTGCGCATGAGGGCCCGAGGACAGTATGTGGCGGTGTTCCTGCTCTTCCTCACCGTCCAGGGGGTCGCCCTGCTCTTCGCGCCCATCCTTTACGACCTCAGCCTTCAGGCCTTCGAGGACCCAGGGGACCCATTGAACCCCCTGTATTACGTGGCGACGATGATAGTCATGACCGCCATCATACTGGTGGTCCTGAAGCTCACCAAGGGGAACGCCCTGCGCTACATCTTCTTGGGGGCGGTGTTCATGACCTTGTACGCGGTCTTCCTGCCCCTGACGGTTTACATGACGGACAGCGCGCTGCTGGTGGACGTGCTGCCCACATTGCTCGCCCTGGTGCTGGTCCTGCTGCTGTGGAAAAGTCCCGAATGGTACGTCATCGATCTGGTCGGTTTCATCGTGGCCTTCGGCGCGGCGGCCATACTCGGGGTCTCGTTCGGGATCTTGCCCGTGTTCATCCTCCTCATAGTCCTGGCCGTGTACGACGCCATCTCGGTCTACAAGACCAAGCACATGCTGACCCTGGCCGAGGGCGTCTCCGAGCTGCGCCTGCCGGTGCTGTTCGTGGTGCCCAAGAGCCTGGACTACCGGATGGACGAGGAGGGGCCACTGGACCTCAAGGACGAGAGCAAGGCCGGGACCAGGGAGACCATGATGATGGGGGTGGGCGATGCGGTCATACCGGGGATACTGGTGGTCTCCGCGGCCATCTTCCTCTCCCCGGAGGAGATCCCATTCCAATATTCCCCTGAAGCGTTGGCAGTGGCATTGGGAACCCTGCTCGGCTCTTTCCTTGGATTCGCCATCCTGATGCGTCAGGTGGCAACGGGCCGACCGCAGGCCGGGCTACCCTTCCTCAACGGAGGGGCCATGGCCGGTTTCCTCATAGCCTATGTTCTTGTCTATGGTGCATTGCCCTTCCTCTGATGTGAAAGGATAAGTCAAGGAAGTGTTTTACCCATCCTCGGTGCTGCGATGCGCTTCCTGGTGATCTCGGACATACACATGCGTGATAAGGTCAAGACGTGGGCCAACCGATTGGTGGAGGAGCACGGCGCGGATGGTGTGATCGTCCTTGGCGACATAACCCATTTCGGACCGCCCCAATGGGCCTCTGAGTTCCTATCGGGACTGAGGGGTAAGGTATATGCCGTGCCTGGGAACTGCGACCCGCCCGTTACGCTGAGCTATATCGAGAGGAGCTGCACCTCCCTGCATCTGCGCAAGGTCCGCATCGGCGAACGCGATTTCGTCGGTTTTGGCGGCTCCAATCCCACCATCTTCAACACGCCGAACGAGGTCCCGGAGGAGGAGATCTATCGACGGCTCGGTCAGGTGATGGTGCCAGGGGCGGTCCTGGTGGTGCACTGCCCCCCCTTGGGCATGAACGACCGGACCTTCAGCGGACATGACGGAGGCAGCGTCGCCATCAAGAGGGTGGTGGAGGAGTTCCGCCCCCCATTGGTGCTCTCGGGGCACATCCATGAGGCGAGAGGCATCCTGGAGAAGGATGGCACGATCTTCCTCAACCCCGGGGCCGCGAAGGATGGGAACAGCGCACTCCTGGACATAGACGAACGGATCGAGCCAATGCTGTTGGACAAGGTCTCGGAATGAGCAACCTATTTATATCACCCTTCAATTAAGTGGCTCTAGATCCCTATGGCATTATGGCAAGGAAAGTCCCGCAGGAAACCGTCTGGAGGACGGTTGCGCCTGGGCAGGAAGAAGAGAAGGTTCGAGATCGGCAGCAGAGCCGTCTTTCACTCTCATCGGCGAGGAGCGCCTTCAGATGATCAGGACCAGGGGCGGAAACGAGAAGGTCCGCATGTTGAAAGCTAGGTACGCCAACGTCGTCGACCCAGCCACCAAGAAGATGGCCAAGTCCAAGATCGTCACGGTGAAGAAGAACGCCGCCAACCCCAACTATGTGCAGCGCAACATCATCAACAAGGGCGCTGTCATCCAGACCGAGATGGGTCTGGCCAAGGTCACATCCCGACCGGGTCAGGACGGCATCGTCAACGCCGTGCTCGTCAAAGAGTGAGCGTTGACGGGGGACGGTACCCGTGGCCCTAGATGAGGACAAGGCTTGGGTGCTATGGCCCGAATATTTTGACATCTCGCGCAGCCGGGCGGAAGGTCGCAAGGTAGGCAAGGACATAGCCGTGGCCTCCCCCACCTTGGATATGCTGGTCATCGCGGTGAAGCACCTTGGTCTGCAATACAAGGCAGAGCCTGA
The DNA here is from genome assembly GCA_963789555.1 of Methanomassiliicoccaceae archaeon. Taxonomy (GTDB): domain Archaea; phylum Thermoplasmatota; class Thermoplasmata; order Methanomassiliicoccales; family UBA472; genus JACXTP01. The sequence goes on from CAWBKY010000009.1 coordinate 153,371, forward strand.
GAAGGCGTACCCCGGCGCGTGGCACCAAAGGAAGGGACGGGTCTTAGTGGAAAGGTCCCTGCCCAAGACCCTTTTGCTGGAGAAGGTGGGGCAGCACCTGAAGAGGATGCCCCCGGTGCATCATCCCCACCAGCACCAACAACATCATCGGTCCTGAGGGGTCTCGACCTCTTCGACCAGTTTCTTTCCAGCTGACACACTGTCCACTGAGTGGATCACCGCGCCGGACTCGGTGATGACCTCGTCAACATTGTCGCAGTTGATGTCGTTGCCTTCGATGGTGATCTTGACATTCTCGGTCTCCTGGTCCACTTCGTTCAAGCTCAGGTTGACGCCCATGACGCCCTCGACCGTGCTCAGTCGTCGGGCCAGCTCGATTATGGAAGGGTGGTGCGGCTTGAGCACGTCCAGGACAAGCCTCTTTATCTCAGTCATAACAGCTCAGCCATTCAAATCTGTGTACCCATATAAAACGGTTATCGCACCGCGAAATGCTTGACCGTGGCAAGAATTATACCGCCTGGAATCGATGCGTGCCCCATGTTGAGCTTCAAGGACGTGAGCGTTCTAGATACCAATTCAGAGTATTTTGGGGTCTCGTTGGAGACCTTGATGGAGAACGCGGGATGGGCGGTGGCCTCGGTCGTGGAGAGGGACTTTGGCACCGGTCTCCGCATCGCCGTGCTCTGCGGCTGCGGTAACAATGGTGGAGATGGCTTCGTGACGGCCCGCCACCTCAAGGAAAGGAACGATGTGGATGTGATGCTGGCTCGGCCCCCCAACTTCATCAAGAAACAGGTGGCCTGGTCCAACTACGAGAAGGTCCAGGAGATCTCGATGCTTTGGAAGAGGGGGTGCCTGGAAGGCTACGACCTGCTCATAGACGCCCTGCTGGGCGTGCGCACGGTGGGTACGCCTAGGGAACCCTTCGGGGAGATCATCCAGGAGATGAACGCGTCGGGCATCCCTATCGTCTCGGTGGACATACCCTCTGGGTTAGGGAGCGAGTTCATGGTAAGGCCTAGGACCACGGTCACGTTCCATGACCTCAAGGAGGGGATGGACGAGGGGAACTCCGGCAAGATCGTTGTCGAGGCCATCGGGATACCCCAGGAGGCCGAGATGTACTGTGGTCCGGGCGATTACGCCTACTACCCCATCCCGGGACAGACGACGCACAAGGGCGACAACGGCCGGGTGCTCATTGTGGGCGGGGGGCCGTACACCGGGGCGCCTTGCCTGGCTGGGCTGGGATGCTTCCGGATCGGAGCGGACCTGGTGAGGGTGGCGGCACCGAACGCCGTGGCGTCCACCATCGCCTCCTATACGCCCAATCTCATCGTGCACCCGTTGGGAGGACAGGTGCTCCATCCAGGGGACTTGCCTAAGGTGAAGGGCTACCTGAGGGAGGTGGACGCTTTGCTCATCGGCTCTGGTCTGGGGAGGGACCCGCAGACCATGGAGGCGGTCCGTCTCATCATCAAGGCCTGCGACCTGCCCATCGTGGTCGATGCGGACGGTTTCGCCGCCCTTGCCGGGGGCAATCTGGACCTCCTCAAAGGAAAGAAGGGGATAATCACGCCCCACCCCGGGGAGTACATGAAGCTCATCGGACAAGAGCTGCCCGAGGACGTCGAAATGAGGGTGGATAAGGTCAAACATCTGGCTGCGCGGATCGGCATGACCGTGCTCCTCAAGGGCGCCCTGGACATCGTCAGCGACGGGGAGAGGGTCCGCCTCAATAAGACCGGTAACGCCGGCATGACCGTCGGTGGCACCGGGGATGTCCTGGCAGGGATATGCGCGGGGCTTTTGGCCAAGGGGATGGACCCGTTCATGGCGGCCCGGGTCGCCGCATACACGAGCGGGGCGGCAGGAGACCTGGCCTTCGAGACGCACAGCTATGGCCTTCTGGCCACCGACATGGTGGAAGAGGTGCCACGGGTGCTTTCTCGCTCCCTTGATAGGTTCTTATAGAGGCCACTGGGATGGAATCGGCATGCGAGTGGCATTCCTCTCCGACGTCCATGCCAACCTCCCGGCCCTAAGGGCGGTGCTCGAAGAGCTGGACCGTCAAGGGGTGGACAGGATATTCCATGCCGGGGACATAGTCGGCTATTACCCCTTCCCCAACGAGATAATCCGCGAATTTCAAGCCCATGGCATAATCACCATCCTCGGCAACCATGATCGAGCGGCGCTGCATGCCAACGCCTCAGGCATGAACCCCATGGCCTCGACGGCGGCCCGCTGGACGGCACGACACCTGGATGAGAACTCGTTGATGTTCCTACGCACCCTCCGACCAGATCTGAACGTCTTTATCGGCGCCCTCCGCGCCAGCATGTTCCATGGCAGCCCCCGCGGCGATGACGAGTACGTCTATGAGATCGAGGCGGACGAGGGGCTTATCGACAGGTGCGGATGCCGATTGTTGGTGCTGGGCCACACCCATATCCCGTATCGTGGTAAGGACGTCCCGGGGGACCATCGTCAACCCAGGGTCGGTGGGACAGCCCAGGGATGGCGATATGAGGGCGAGCTACATGGTCTTCGATTCGACCAAGGATGTGTTCGAGCACCGCCGCGTCGAATATGACATCGCCAAGGTGGAGGCGGCGGTATTTCGGGCCGGGCTGCCGGATGAGCTGTCCCATGCGCCTCAGGAAGGGGGAATGAGACTGCAGCTCACACCGTTGCCGGACCGACCCATTCTCGAACTGGTGGGCGAATCGAAGCTGGTCTGTGTCGGGGACCTGCACATAGGGTTGGAACATGAGATGAGGCTCAACGGCGTGCACGTGCCTAGCCAGACCCATCGCATGGAGAGACAGCTCGTAGAGGTGGCCCCGGGGCATGATGGCATTGTCATCCTAGGCGACGTCAAACATATGGTCCCTGGTTCGAGCCGACAGGAGTTCCGTGAGGTGCCCCAGTTCTTCCGGGCATTGCTGAAGGCCTACCCTCGGGTCATGGTGGTGCGGGGCAACCATGACACAAGGTTGGAGGAGATGCTCCCTGACGACGTGGAGATGCATCCAGCTTCAGGACTTGGTGCTGGAGGACGTCGGTTTTGTCCACGGCCATACTTGGCCTTCGGATGAGGTCATGCGCTCTCGAGTGTTGGTCTTAGGTCATAACCATCCAGCGGTGCTTTTCGAGGACGGCCTGCACACGAGCGCGGTGGAGCGCTGCTGGGTCCGAGCCAAGTTCAGACCTGGACCGCATGAGCGATACCAGCACCTGCCGGAGGAGGTCATTATGGTGCCCCCTCTGAACCCGGGCCTCCGCGGTTCCCCCATTAATTTCCAGGGGCCGAGGCTGCTTGGTCCCATCTTCTCCAAGGACATGATCGAGCTGGAATCGGCCCGCGTCTACCTTCTGGACGGGATCTATCTTGGCACGGTGGCAGATCTGCGGGTGGAACGAAGGGGACGATGGAAGCGATATGCCGATGGCCCTAGCTCCTATGAAGAAAAATAAAAAATAAGGAAAAGGGAAAACGGTTTAGAAGTTCGACAGGACCTTGTACACGGACCCATCGGAACGCCTGATGATGGCCCTCATCGGCATCTGGCCAGGCAGGGTGTGCGTCGCACAGGAGTTGCATGGGTCGTAGGCGCGATACGCCATCTCCACCATGTTCAACAGACCGTTCGACACCTGCCAGTTCTTGATGAGCGCGCTGGCGGACTTCTTGACGTCCAGGTTGATGGGGGCGTTGTTGTTGGTCGTCCCTACCACCAGGTTCACGAAGGTCGTTATGCCGTTCTCATCCGCCTTGTAGTGGTGGGTCAGGGTGCCGCGGGGGGCCTCCAATATACCCACTCCCTCGCCAGGGGTGTCCAGCTTGCCACGGATGTTGGTGTCGGTTATCTCCGGGTCCTGGGACAGTTCCAGCATCCACTCGGCCGCATAGAGCATCTCGATGACGCGGGCCCAGTGCATGGCCATGGTGAAGTGGACCGGCCCCTTGATGCCGGCATCGCGGAACGTTCCCTTGAACTTCTCATACTCGGCCTGCGCCAGCGGGGTGGTGAAACCCTTGGAGACGTTCAGCCTGGAGAGCGGGGTGGCGCGGTAGATACCGGAATCCTTTCCGGCTACCAATCCCTTCCAACCGACCGGCTTGAAGTAACAGAACTTCTCGTAGGACCAGGGCAGCACGTGCTCGGCGATGTACTTGGTGTACTCCTTGTCCTTGTACCTGGCGACCTCGTTTCCATCTGGGTCGATCATCTTCTGCGTCCCATCGTAGAAGTTGATCTTGTCGTTCTTGTCGACGGTGCCCAGGTTGTAGGTCTCCTGGTAGTAGATGTCCTTGTTCAGGATGATGTCGAGATAGTCCTTGTTCTTCAGCACCACGTTGGCGAAGATCTCCTGGGTGAACTTGGCGAACTCCACGCAGGACTTGGACATGGCCTCGAACTTCTTGCGCTCGTCCTCGGTGATGACGCGGGCCATTCCGCCGGGCAGGCCGCAAACCGGGTGCGTAGCCTTGCCACCTATGACCTCCTGGACCTTCTGGGCGTAGGAGCGGTGCTTGATCACTTCGGCACCGACCGGCACGCCGACGGCACCGACCACACCGAGGATGTTCCTCGTGGCGGCAGGGGCGCATGGCCCGAGCACGAAGTCCGCTGCGGCCAATGCATAGAAGTGAGCGATGTGGCTGTGCACATAGTGCGCAGCGTAGAACAGCTCACGCAGCTTCACGGCCGTGGGCGGGGGGGTGGCGTTGAACACGCCATCCAAGGCCTTGGTGGAGCACAGGTGGTGCGCTCCGGGGCATACACCGCATAGACGGGACGTTATCTTGTTCAGGTCTTCAACGGACCGACCGATGCAGAACGCCTCGAAGCCACGTAGCTCAGGCACCTGCCAGTAGGCATTGGCGACGTTCCCGGAATCGTCCAGGAATATCTCGATCTTACCATGCCCTTCCAAGCGGGTGATTGGGTCGATGGTGATGCGCTTGGACGTGGACGTGGTCTTCTCGTCGGATAATATTGGGCCAGACATGTATTATACCTCCTTCTTGACCTGCTTCCTCTCCTTGACCTTCCTCTTGATGATGGACTTGGGCAAGGTGTAGCAGTAGAAAGTACCCATTGGGTCCTTCACTTGGGCCATGAGCGTGGCGATGTTCTCCTCGCTGAGGAGCGCCTCGTTGTCCTCCACCCGATAGACGGAGGCGAGGGCGCTCAACATGCTGCCACCTTGGTCCAACACCTCGGCGGTCGGTCCCATGCAGCCCCGGCAGGGCTGGTTGCCCTCCAGGCACTTGGCACCGCATCCCGCGCGGGTGGATGAGCCAAGACAGATGATGCCTTGTTCCAGCATGCATTTGTCCGGGTCGATGGCGATCTCGTGAGGCATGTAGATGCGGTCGATCTTCTTCACCGCCTTCTTCCTCTTGCACTCGTCGCACAGGGTCTTCTGGGAGGCGATCATCGCCCCCTTCGGGGGAAGTGGTGCTCCCTCCTTGACATGCGCGGTCACGATGCCCAGGAACTCGTTGATCAGGTTGGTGGTGGGTGGGCATCCTGGCATGTAGTAGTCGACGTCGATGACCTGATCGAGCGTCATGACGGTGTCATAGAGGACGGGCAGCTCTAGGTCCCCGTCCTTGGTGTGGGTCTCCGCCTGCGGGAACACGCGCTCGACGTTATCGGATGTCGGCAACTTGGTGTAGACCAGTTCCAGGATCTCCTTCCGGTTGGTCAGGTTGCCCAGACCGGGTATGCCGCCATAACAGGCGCAGGACCCGAAGGACACGACGATGGCGGACTTCTGCCTGAGCAGCTTGGCCATGTGCTCGTTCTCACTGTTCCTGACCGCGCCGTTGAAGAGGGTGCAGGTGATGGACTTGTCGGGCATGGCCTCGATGTCCTTCACCTTGCCGTCCACGGCGATGGGCCAGAATACGATATCGGCGATCTCGGCCACGCCGAGGATCTTCTCGTCGATGTCGAGGAGGGCGACATCGCAACCTCCGCAACCGGCTCCCCAATAGTGGGCTAGTTTGATCTTGCTCATTCTTCTCCACCTCGCTTATCCTGATTACTCCTCGTTGATCGGGTTCGGGCCGATGTCTCTTATCATCGCATCGAACTCCTTGATGGTCTTCTGGAACTTCTGTCCCTCGGAAGCGGACACCCACTCCAGCTTCAGCCTCTCGGGGTTGAAGCCGTACTGCTCCAGCAGCACCCTGAGGAGGGCGATGCGGCGCCTGGTACGGTAATTGCCACCGATGTAGTGGCAGTCTGCGGGGTGGCAGCCGAGCACCAGGACACCGTCAGCGCCGGAGGCGAAGGCCCGGAGCACGAACTCCGGGTCCACGCGCGCTGAGCACATGGTCCTGATGACACGGAAGTTGGTCGGCATCTGCAAGCGGCTGACCCCAGCGAGGTCGGCGCCGGCGTACGAGCACCAGTTGCAGCAGAACACGATGATCTTCGGTTCGAACTGTCCGGTCTCGGCGGGTTTGGGCTCTGCCTGGGCCATCTGTTGGCTGGACATTTACTTTGCACCTCCCTCGAGCGCGGCGTCGATCTGCGCCAGGATCTGCGCGGTCTTGAAGCCTTTCTGCTCCAAGGCCCCGGACGGGCAGGCGGCCACACAGGTGCCGCATCCCATGCACAGGCCCTCGTTGATGACGGCCTTCAGCTTGTCCGGTTGTCCCGTCCCGACGATGGTTATGGCGCGGTACTCGCACACTGGCTCGCACACGCCGCAACCGTCGCAGACATCGTCGTTCACGGCCGCGATGATGCCCTGGGTCTCCAGGAACTCCTTGGAGATAATGGTCATCGCCCTCGCCGCGGCACCGGATGCCTGAGCGATGGTCTCATCGATGAACTTCGGCCAGTGCGCGATTCCAGCGAGGAACACGCCGTTGGTGGCGAAGTCGTTAGGCCTCAGCTTCATGTGGGCCTCCAGGAAGAAACCGTCCTTGCTCAAAGGCACCTTAAGCAGCTTGGCCAGGTGCTCGTTGTCCGGGTTAGGCCTGGTGCCAGTGCTCAGCACTACCAGGTCTGGCCTCAGCAACAGCGGGGCACCGAGGACCGTGTCCTCGACGATCATCTCGAAGTGCTCGCCTACCTTGCCCAGTACCGGGTCCTTGCCCTCGTCGAAGCGAACGAACTTCACGCCCAGCTCTCCAGCCTGGCGGTAGAGGGCCTCGCGGAACCCGTAGCTGCGGATGTCCTTGTGAAGGATGTAGACCTCGGTCTCGGGGTGTTTCTTCTTGATCTCGATGGCGTTCTTGAGTGCCTTGGAACAGCAGACGCGGCTGCAGTACGGGGCTTCCTTGTTACGGGAACCGACGCACTGGACCATGACCACCTTCTTGGATTTGAAGTGGCCGTGGGCCATCTTGTCCTCCAGCTCGTTCATGGTCACGACATGCTTGTCCTGGCCGTACATGTACTCCTTGGGCACGTACTCCTCGGAACCGACCGCGACCACGATGGCGCCGGTGTCGAGCTCCTTGGTTCCCTCAGGCGTCTTCACCTTGACCTTGTAGTTACCTACAAAGCCGGCGACGTCCTCGATCTCCGAGTTCATCATCAGGGTGATCTTGTCGCTGGCCTTGACCTGCGCGATCAATCCCTTGATGTAATCCTTCGGGCTCTTGCCCTCCTCGGGGGTGAACAGCTTGTTCAACCTGCCGCCCAACTCGCCTGTCCTCTCCACGAGGTCGACGTGGAAGTCCTGCTGGGCCATGTCCAACGCGGCGGTGAGGCCGGCCAGACCGCCTCCGACCACGATGGCGGAGTGGGTGACGCCCAACCTTGACTTGGAAAGGGGCTCCAGGAACCTCGACTTGGCGACGGCCATGCGCACCAGGTCCTTGGCCTTGGCGGTGGCCTTCTCGGGCTCATTCATGTGGATCCACGAGCACTGGTCACGGATGTTGGCCATCTCGAAAAGGAACATGTTCAGGCCGGCTTCCTTGATGGTGCTCTGGAACAACGCCTCGTGGGTACGGGGCGTGCACGAAGCGACGACGACGCGGTTCAGCTTGTGCTCCTTGATCTTCTTCTTGATGAGCTCCTGCGCATCGGCGGAGCAAGTGTACTTGTTCTCCTCCGCATAGACGACATTGGGCAGGGTCTTGACATACTCCACTACGGATGGTACATCCACAGTGCCTTTGATGTTGATCCCGCAGTCGCATATGAAAGCGCCGATCCTGGGCTCCTGTCCCTTCACATCGTCCTCGGGGACATCCTTGACCACATCGTCGATGGAGATGCGGTTCATGAACACGTGGGCGCCGGCCTTGGAGGCGGCACCGGAGGCCTCGGCCACGGTGGTGGGTATGTCCTTGGGGGAGCTGAACGCGCCGGACACGTATATGCCCTTGCGGTTGGTCTCCAACGGGGTGTAAACACCGGTCTGGCAGAAGCCGAACTCGTTCAATTTGATGCCTAGGCGGTCGGACATCTCCTTGGCGGAGGCGGGAGCCTCCAAACCTACGGACAGCACGACCAGGTCGAAGTCGGCGGAGCTGACCTCGGAGGCACCGGAGCTGAACCTCAGGGTGAGGTCCTTGCTCTCAGGGTCCTCGTCGACCGAGGCGACACGCGAGCCACGGTACATCTTGATACCGTACTCGTTCTCGGCCCGGGCCCGGTAGTCCTCGAACTCCTTGCCGAAGGCGCGGATGTCCATGAAGAATATCGTGGGCTGAAGGCCATGGGTGTGCTCCTGGGCGATGATGGCCTGCTTCAGGGCGTACATGCAACACACGGATGAGCAGTAGGGGTTGCCTACCTTCTCGTCCCTGGAACCTACGCACTGGATGAATGCGACCTTCTTGGGGGTCTTGTGGTCAGAGGGGCGGACGACATGTCCCTGGTAGGGGCCAGTGGCGCTTAGGATCCTCTCGAACTCCAATGAGGTGACGACGTTCTTGAAATCGCCGTAACCGTATTCCCTCTTGCGGGTGGCATCGAATACCTGGAAGCCAGGTGTCAGAACGACGGCGCCCACGTTCAGCTTCTCGATTACCTCCTTCTGTTCGTAATCGACGGCATCGGCAGGACATACCTTCTTGCAGTTCCCGCAGCGCTGCTTGGTCAACCAGAGGCAACGATCGGCATCGATGGCGTATTTCATCGGAACGGCTTGGGCGTAGGGAACATAGATGGCCTTCCTCTGTGACATGCCCACCTCATATTCGCTCGAGACCTTGGACGGGCACTTCTCAGCGCACAGGCCACAACCGACACAGCGGTCCTCCCGCACGTAGCGGGGATGCTTCTTCAGCGTGACCGTGAAATTCCCGGCCTCACCCTCGACAGCCATTACCTCGCTCAATGTCAACATTGAGATCATAGGGTGCCTGGCGGCTTCCACTAGCTTCGGGGAGAGAATGCACATGGAGCAGTCGTTCGTGGGGAACGTCTTATCCAGCTGTGCCATCACTCCACCGATGCTCGGCTTTCTTTCAACGAGGTAGACCTTGAAACCGGACTCAGCCAAATCCAAAGAGGTCTGAACCCCGGCAATGCCTCCTCCTACAACCAACACAGATCCTGTCTTTTCCGACATCTATGCTCCTCCTACCTTCTCATTAGATACTGGATCACTAGCAAAGAACGGGTCACTGGCATCCTGATTTCTTACGAAATCCGACCACCTTGCGCGCCTATTGGCGCACCTCCCCTTCACCTTTTCCCGTCCTACGTCGTGATAATTTGCGTTTTTCGTATATGTGATATAAACAGTTTGAGCGGTTTCCCCACAATAAGGATGAGCGTATTTCAAGATTTTGAAATCCCTCACTGTGTTAACAACACCGGTCATACGAATCATCGTCAATGCGTGTTGTTTAAATGACTTTCGGTTTTTTAGTTTACAATTTCGGAAGTAAGGTAGAGACCGATCCAATGGAGGATTTCCAATATAGGTAATCTGAGCGTAAGGTATAACATGCGTAGCTACCTTGGAAGGCGGGTCCACCCTATAGGAGCTGGGAAGTCTGAGAGCGAACGTTAAGAGGGAAACGAAGGCACGACCCAGCATATTGGAGTCGGTCCACCAGCTTTTCCATCATCGGCTCCTCAATGGGCTGGGTCGATTCGCTCACCCCGTGGCGGGCAGGGATGATGCCGCCTCACCGGTCCGAGGGGTCTCCAAGCCCAAGATCAAGGACGACGACAAGCCCAGGGCCCTCATGTGCCCCATGTGCATGGGTTACATCAAGGTGGGCCTGCAATATGCGAGATGCAAGTGCGGACAGCCTTTCCATGTGGTCTGCCTGACCCGGATGGGGTCATGCCCTCTATGCGGCGAACCATGGGACGAGGAAAAGGTGAGGGCCGTGACGATGGTCAACGGCGACCAAAGCGCGTTGCCCTCGTCCCAAAAGTTGCGGTGTCCCTCCTGCGACCGCTTGGTGGCGGTCTATTGCAATGAGTGCGAGTGCGGGGCGATATTCGTCCGGGATAACGATAGCTTTCTGTGCCCAGAGTGCGGAGGGAGGGTGGACCTGGACGGTCTGACCTGTCGGTCCTGCGGGGAGGTCTTCAGGGACTGTGACATCGTCACCTGCCCCGCCTGTGGGCTTCGCTTCGATGCCTTGGCCGGACCTTGCGAGTGCGGGACCTTCCTGGGGGACGAGTGCCCGGACTGCGGGTGCAAACTAGGCCTGACCGACCGCTCCTGCCCCAGCTGTGGGGTTCAGATGAATTTCGTCGAGTGATTGGGTCTTAAGGGACAACCGATATATATCCGTTTTTTTATATAGAAAATAGGGTGGGTGCACTTGAAGTCAGATTTTGACCAGGAAATCGAAGACCAACTGATGCAGTCTAGAGCGAACGCAGGCGAATCGCAGATGCTGAGCGCCGAGGACGAGGAGCTTTTGAAGCTCGTCCAATCCTTGCGCATCAAGATCTCCATCATCGGTTGCGGTGGAGGCGGCTCGAACACCATAAGACGCCTGAGCCAGGCCAGCGTGTCCGGTGCGACGTTGGTGGCATGCAACAGCGATGCCCGCCACCTCCTGTCCATCCAAGCGCCGAACAAGGTCCTTCTGGGCAAGAGTCTGACCAAGGGCCTGGGCGCCGGGGCCATCCCCGAGGTGGGACAGAGGGCGGCCGAGGAATCGGAGGCGGACCTGCGCAAGTACCTGGAAGGGGCCAACATCGTTTTCATCACCGCGGGCATGGGCGGCGGCACTGGTACGGGTTCCGCTCCAGTGGTGGCGGACCTTGCCAAGAGGTACGGCGCCTTGGTCATCGGCGTGGTCACCTTGCCCTTCAAGGCCGAGGGCAGGCTGCGCATGGAGAACGCCATGAAGGGCCTGGAGAAGCTCCGTTCCCATTGCGACACCACCATCATCATCCAGAACGAGCGCTTGCTGGCCTTGGTGCCCAAACTGCCCATCGAGGCGGCCTTCAAGGTGGCCGATGAGGTGCTCATGCAGGCCATAAAAGGCATCACCGAGGTCCTGACCAAGCCGGGGCTGGTGAACGTCGACTTCAACGACATCATGACCATAATGAAGGGCGCAGGGCTTGCCATGATAGGGCTGGGCGAGAACGAGTCCGATGAGGACAGAGTTCAGAAGGCCGTCAACGAGGCCATCATGTCCCCCCTGCTGGCAGATGTGGACCTAAAGAGTGCCAAGGGGGCGCTGGTGCGAGTCATCGGTGGACCGGACATGACGGTCACCGAGGCGGAGAGCGCCGCCGAGCTGGTGAGCTCCAAGGTAGACCCACGGGCCCGTATCATATGGGGTTGCTCGGTGGACCCGGAGTCCAAGGGCCGGGTGAGGGTGATGGTCGTCATAACCGGCGTCCGAGCCCAGTCCGTCGAGGAGGGCATGCCCCAAACCTCCTCTGCCAAGCCGGTGGTGAAGAAGTAGGATGGTCAAGGCGGACCGGGGGCGGCGGCGTTACGTGGCGGTGGAGACCTTGGACGGCCTACCCGCCAGCCAAGAGGACTATGTCCAATCGATCATGCTCGAGGCGGGGCGTCGCGGCCTGCGCACCACCAAGTTGATCCAGTCCACCGGTCCTCGCGGCATCGTGAGATGCAACGAGCCGGAACTGGAGAGGCTTATCGATCTGGTTAACGGGACCTCTGCCCGTCCTGCGGTCCGCTCCTTCCATACCCTCCGCACCTCGGGGACCTTGCGCACCCTTCGGGAAAGGTACTTCCCGGAGTTGGAGGGGACGCGGTCGGGCAAGCTCCATTAGATGACCTGGCCAGCATATCTGAGCGCCATGTTTCCGGTGGCCAACAAATATATATCCCTTCATTTCTTAAGGTGGACCGGACAGCGGAAGGTGTGAAAAGATGCAACCAGGACAAATGGCCTACGATAGGGCCATCACGGTTTTCTCCCCCGATGGTAGGCTCTTCCAGGTCGAATACGCCCGCGAGGCGGTTAAACGCGGGACCACCACAGTAGGACTGAAGTTCAAGGACGGGGTGGTCCTGATAGTCGATAAGCGCATCGCAAGCAGACTGATGGAGCCCAAGTCCATCGAGAAGATCTTCCAGATTGACCACCATATCGGCTGCGCCACCTCTGGATTGGTGGCCGACGCCCGAATACTGGTGGACCAGGCACGTATCATCGCGCAGATCAATAAGGTCACCTACGACGAGAACATGGGCGTGGAGGACCTTGTCAAGCGGATATGCGACTACAAGCAGAACTACACCCAGTATGGTGGCGTCAGACCCTTCGGTACCGCCCTCCTAGTGGTTGGCGTTGACGATATGGGCGAGCACCTCTTCGAGACCGACCCCAGCGGGGCCTTGGTCTCTTACAAGGCAGGCAGCATCGGCGCGGGCCGCAACGCGGTCATGGAGGTCTTCGAGGACCAGTACCGTGAGGGCATGCCACAGGATGAGGCTGTCGTCCTCGGTCTTAGGGCGCTCAAGAAGGCCACCGAGGAAGAGAAGCTCAACCCCAAGGCTGTCGAGATCGGACTGGTCAAACGCGGAGAGGACTTCCGTCGGTTGACTGAGTCCGAGGTAGAGGCATACATCGGCAAGGCCAACGCCGAATGAGCCCGGAGCTAGGATGGTCGACATCGAGGATGCGATTGTAGCGCGGCTCGAATCGCACGGCGAGTCGTTCGAGGTACTTATCGACCCCAAGGTAGTGAACCAGCTCCGAGAGGGCAAGGAAGTGAACCTCTACGAGAACATGGTCATCGATGAGGTCTTCAAGAACGCCCACAAGGGCACTCGGGCATCTGAGGAAAAGATGCAAGAGGTCTTTGGCACCACCGAACCGATCGAGGTGGCGAAGCAGATCATCCTCAAGGGAGAGGTGCAGCTAACCGCCCAGCAACGCAAGGAGATGCTGGAGGCGAAGCGCAGGCGCATCATCGCTGAGATCGCGAGGAACGCCATCAACCCTCAGACCCACAGCCCCCACACCCCAGCCCGCATCGAGGCGGCCATGGAAGAGGCGAAGGTGCATATCGACCCCTTCAAGCCCGTGGACATGCAGGTCAAGGATGTCCTGGACAAGATCCGGCCAATAATACCGATAAGATTCGAGAAGATGAGGATCGCGGTCAAACTGACCGCTGACGAGTATGGCAAATGCTACGACGACATCGTGCACTTCGGCACAATCCAGAAAGAGGAATGGCAGAAGGACGGGTCGTGGATAGGCGTGGTGGAGATCCCAGCAGGTATGAGGGACGAGTTCTTCGACCGGCTCAACCACCGGACGCACGGCGATGCCGAGTTCAAACAACTGAAATGAGGTCGAATGAAAATGAAACGCCTTAAGTACAAGTTCTGAAGAAGTGTGAGATGATGACAAAGGATAATGTGAGCATGTCCCGCGAGGTCGTATTGCCCGGAGACCTATTGGACGGCGGGAGGATGAAACCAGGGAGCGGCACCTATGCCCATGAGGGTAAGGTCTACGCCGCGCAGCTGGGCATAAAAGTGGTGAAATCGAACTTCGTCAACGTCATACCGTTGGGTGGCCGCTACATACCGATCCAGGGCGACCTGGTGATTGGCAAGGTCGAGGATATCGGACCGTCCAACTGGCTTATAGACATCAATTCCCCCTATCCGGCGCCATTGCACGTGACCGAGGTGCCATGGAAGGTGGAGTTCGGGGATACCTCCCGCTATCTCAACGTCGGCGACACCATCATGGCAAAGGTGCTGATGGTGGACGAGACCAAGAGGGTGCAGGTCACCATGAAGGAGCAGGGTCTGCGCAAGATGCAGGGCGGTCAGGTCATAGAGATATCGCACAGCAAGGTGCCCCGGGTCATCGGCAAGGGCGGCTCAATGATCAGCATGATCAAGAACCAGACCAACTGCCGCATATTCATCGGGCAGAACGGCCGCATATGGCTGGACGGGGACATCGAGAGCATGATGGTGGCCATACGTGCCATCCGCATGATCGAGGAGGGCGCCCAGACCCGCCGCCTCACGGAAAGGGTCAAGGAATACCTGGACTCAGTGGCTAAGGAAATCAAAACTGACGGTAACAGAGAGTGATTCAAATGGGTGGAAACAGCGACGTCAAACTCATAGACGACAACGGGATAAGGATCGATGGGCGGACGGTTGAGCAGCTCCGCAACATCAAGATCGAGGCGGGCGTTCTGAAGAACGCCGATGGCTCCGCGTACGTGGAGATAGGCAAGAACAAGGTGTTGGCAGCAGTATATGGTCCTAGGGAGTGCCACCCCCGGCACATGCAAAATCCCGCCAAGGCCATCGTGCAGTGCAAATACAACATGATCGCCTTCAGCGTGAATGACAGGAAGAGGCCCGGACCGGACCGGCGCTCGGTGGAGATCTCCAAGATCATCTCCGAGGCGCTGGAGTACGTGGTGTTCACAGAGAACTACCCCCGTACCTCCATCGATGTCTTCATCGAGGTCCTGCAGGCGAACGCTGGCACCAGGTGCGCTGGCCTGACCGCCGCCTCCGTGGCGCTGGCAGACGCAGGTATTCCGATGAAGGACCTGATCCCGTCCATCGCGGTCGGCAAGGTCAACGGTCAGGTGGTCCTGGACCTGAACAAGGAAGAGGACAACTTCGGACAAGCGGACGTCCCCATGGCCATGATCCCCCGCACCGGCGAGGTAGTGCTGCTCCAAATGGACGGTCACCTCACCTACGCGGAGTTCAACCGCGCCCTGGAAATGGGCACATCCGCCTGCCAGATCATCTATGACCTGCAGAAGGACGCCTTGAGGCGCCGTTACCGCGTGGACTCCGAGGAGGACCCAGCGGAACCTGAGGCCGAGTCTTCACAGGAGGCCTGAACATGGGAAGGGAAATCATGTCCGAGATCAAGCGCGACCACATCCACAAGCTCATCTCGAAGGGGAGGCGCGTGGACGGCCGCATGTGGGATGAGTACCGCCCCATCAGCATCGAGACCAACTACATCGAGAGCGCCGAAGGCTCCGCCCGTGTCAAGCTGGGCAACACCGACGTCCTGGTCGGCGTCAAGAGCGTCATCGGCACCCCGTTCGCGGACACGCCCAACAAGGGAGTGCTCTCCACCAACGCCGAGCTCATACCCATGGGCTCTCCCAACTTCGAGGCCGGACCGCCAGATGAGAACTCCATCGAGCTGGCCCGTGTGGTGGACCGTGGCATCAGGGAGAGCCAGATGATAGATCTGGAGAAGATGTGCCTGGAACCGGGCAAGGAGGTCTGGATGAACTTCGTGGACATCTATGTGCTGGATTACGACGGCAACCTGTTCGACGCGGCCTTCCTCGGCGCGGTCAACGCGCTGAAGACCGCCAAGGTGCCCATGGAGGCCCACGGCAAGGGCGAGGACTTCATGATGCCGATCCGCTGCATGCCCATCTCCTGCACCGCGGTGCAAATAGAAAACTCTATATTATTCGATCCAAGTCTCGACGAAGAAAAAGTAGCGTCGGCTCGACTGACCGTAACCACTGACGAGAACGGCGACCTGAGGGCCATGCAGAAGGGCCTGAAAGGCGCGCTGACCATCGAGCAGGTCAAGAGCGTCATCGAGACCGCCCAGAGGTTGGGCGGCGACCTGCGTAAACTAGTAGGGTGATATCAATGGCGAAAGGTACAGTAAAAGCGGGCAGCTCCGGACGGTTCGGAGCTCGCTACGGTGTCGTGGTCCGCAAGTTGACCAGGGACATAGAGAAGCTACAGAAGTCCAAGTTCGAATGCCCGACCTGCCATCACTTGGCAGTGAAGCGGGAAGCCTCCGGCATATGGGAGTGCAGGCACTGCTGCGCCAAGTTCGCGGCCGGTTCCTACGCCCCCACCATGAGGAGCATCACCTCCAAGGAGATCGTCGCCAAAGAGGATAAGACTGCCAAGGGAGGGGTGAAGAACGACCTATAAGTGCGGCAGCTGCGACAAACCGTACCGTGCCAGCATGAACACAGTGGGCATGCAGTGCGAGAAGTGCGGTTCCAAGATATTCTATAAAGAGCGGCCGAACGTCAAGAAGGTAATCAAGGGACGTTGAGCGCATGCTCCGGGCCGAGCTGAGGGTCCGGTCCCCGTTCGCCAGCACCATACTCACTTCCATCTCGCCCGAGGCCGGGCGGGAGATCCCGCGCACCAAGGTGGAGACGGGACTGGAGGGCGATGAGGTGGTGCTGCGAGTGGAAGCGACCGACCTGGCGGCCCTGCGCGCTGCGCTGAACTCCTACCTCCGATGGATGGACATCGCCGAGGACATGAGCAAGACCATAGGTGAGAATCATGGATGAGATGAGCCCGAAACTACAGAACCAGATCGCCCAGTTCCAACAGTTGCAGCAACAGCTCCAGGGCGTGCTGCAGCAGAAGTACCGCATGGATGCCCAGCTGAAGGAGTTCGAGATGACGCTCGAGGAACTCCGAAAGGCCGAGGCCGATACCCCCGTCTACAAGAACGTGGGGGCGTTGATGATCATGGTGAAGGACAAGGAGTCCCTCATCAAGGAGCTCGAGGACGACAAGGAGACCACCGAGGTCCGCGTCAAGACCCTGGACCGCCAGGAGAAGATGTTCCGCGAGAAGTACCAGGTCATGCAGGAGCAGATCTCCAGGGCCCTAGGCCAAAACGAGGGTCGAGGCGAGGAAGAGGGGCCTTAAGGTCCCGAGAGCCTTTTTCTTCTTTTTCCATTCAAGGTCTGGTGAAAAAGTGTTCGAGGCGATCATCGCCAGACTGATGACCTGGTCGGAAGCTGGTGTTGATCCATGGCAATGCCGACCCGGACGCTTTCGGGAGCGCTTTTGCCCTGCGCAGCACCTTCACTGATGTGGACATCTGCGCCCCCCAGGGACTGGACCGGGTGGCCAAGGTCATCTCCAAGAAGCTAAGCTGCGAAACACTGGAGAGGGCCGACCTGAGCACTTACGACACCGTGCTGGTGGTGGACACCTCATCACCTGAGCAGTTGGGTGAAATGAATCGCCCCGGACCGGACTGGATCATCATAGACCATCATGCCCGGAGCGACAAGTGGGCCGGTTGCCAATATTATTGTGATGATACCAAGCGCAGCTGCTCGGAGATCATCTTCGAGCTCATCAAGGAATCCGGTGCACCGATCGGTAAATCGACCGGTCTGGCATTGCTCTGTGGCATGACCACGGACAGCGGCCACTTCCGTTACGCCAACCCGGCCTTGCTGCACAGCTTCGCCGAGCTGATGTCCAAGAGCGGGGCGGAGATGGACGAGATCTACGCCATGACCGACCTGGAACCGGACATATCCGAGCGCATAGCCGTCCTCAAAGGCGGGCAGCGTTTGCGCTTCGAACGGGTGGGCGAGCGCATAGTGGCGGTCTCGCTGGGAAGTTCGTTCGAGAGCTCGGTATGCAAGTCGCTGCTATCGATGGGGGCGGACGTGGCCTTTGTGGTCTCCCAACGGGACGAGACCTTCCGCCTCAGTGCCAGGGCCAGGGCGGAGATGGTCCGGGCCGGGCTGCACCTTGGCAAGATGCTAGAGGACGTGGGAAAGGAGACCATGAACGAAGGCGGCGGCCATCCTGGGGCGGCTGGTCTCACTGGCAATGGTGACGCCGAGGCGATCGCCAACATCTGTATGAGCCGGACCATGGCATTCCTGCGCACCCTGAACGGCCGTTACTGATCAGCGCAATGACTTTACCTGAGCTAGTATGACCTTGATGTCATCGTAGTTCTTTGGGTTCCTGACGAAGTACTCCCTGGTGGGGGCGAGCACCTCTGACAACGTCTCCGCCACATTGTTCTTGAGGTCCATGGGATGGACCTTACCGGCGACATAGGCCTCCTCGAGCTCCTGGTAGGACCTGAACTCCAGGTTGCCCCCGAACTTCTCCGGGCGCTTCAGGACGAAGGTGTCGATGCGCTCGAACAGGACATATTTTACGATCTCCAGGACCGGGTTCGCCTCCGCCTCGGGGGGACAGAACGCCTTGCCGACCTTCCGCTTGATGTCCTCTGGTGAATCATGAATGAGGATGCCACTGTCCGGGTCGCTCTTGGACATCTTGGCGGAGACGGGGTCCATGCGGTTACCTCCCTTCAGGCCGGATAGCAGTGGGGTATGGACGGCCACCGCCTTCTTCCACTTCAGCCTGTCCGCCGCCTCCCGGGCGAGCATATGGGCCTTCCTCTGGTCCATGCCAGCGTATGCCACGTCGACGTCCAGGGCGAAAATGTCCGCCGCCTGCAGCAACGGGTAGAGGGTCTTGGACGAGTCCATCTCCCCCTCGTCCTCCTGCCTTCCCATGATGGTCAGGCATCGCTTGACCCGGGTGAGGCTGGAGGTCTTGCCGATGCGCATGACCTTCTCCCAGTAGTCGATGTCGTCCATCATGTCCGATGCCAGTACGAAGGTGACCTTGTCCCTGGGCACGCCCAGCGCTTCGAAGCAGTCCTCCATGTACTTAGCGCAGGTGCGGATGTTGTCGATGTCGCCCCCCAACTTATCGTTCAGGTAGGCGTGCCAATCGGCCAGGAATATGACGAAGTCGAAGCCTGCATCCACGAAGTTCTTGACCTTCTGTGCGCAGACCATCCAACCGATGTGGACCAGGCCAGAGGGTTCGAAGCCGATATAACCGCGCGGCCTGTCCTTGGTCGCCAACAGTTGGCGCAGGTCCTCCTCCGTCACGATCTCCTCGGTGTTCCGCACGACCAGATTGTATCTCTGCTCCAGGTCCATGTCGATCAAGGTGGAATCGGCCCGCCTTTATTTATGTTATTTCGATTGGGACGTTCGGGAAACCAGTCTAGGGGACCTAGCGATACTATTTATCGGATATCATCCAGTTCCATTTCGAGCATATGTCGGAAGAGGGAGTTCCAACAAAGATCATAGAGGATAGCGCCGCCGCGGACATCAAGAAGGTCCTGGAGGCTTTGCCTTCACCGGTGCGTCTGGTACTTTTCACAGCTGCAGGGGACCATGCCAGCGATGTGCAGCGTAAGATCCTGCATGAGATGCAGGCCCTGTCCAGCAACATCATTCTGGAGGAGCATGAGCTGATGATCGCTCCGGACGAGGCGGCGCGTTATGGCGTGGAGATGGCGCCCTGCACGATCGTACGCGGCTGAGAAGGACTATGGGATCAAGTTCTATGGGATGACCAGCGGCATGGAGTTCCCCACCTTGTTGGAGGACATATTGATGGTGTCCTTTCAGAAGACGGAGCTGGACCAACAGCTGGAGGACATGGTCAGGGCCATCGACTCCCCGGTGCAAATCCGGGTGATGGTGACCCTCACCTGCCCCTATTGTCCCAGGATGGTGCGCTTGGCCCACCAGTTCGCTTTCCTGAACGAGAAGATAAGAGGGGAGATGGTGGACGCCTCCCAGTTCCAAGCCCTGGCCCAACGCTACGATGTACAAGGTGTCCCCCACACCGTCATAAACGAGAGTATCCATCTGCAGGGTTCCATGGAAGCTGGTCCATTCTACCTCCAGGTCCTCAAGGCGGTGGACCCGGAACAGTACCGTGAGATCGAGGAGGTGCTCCGCGAGGCGCAAGGGAAACGCAAGGTGGGTAGGTCCGAGGAGGGTCACGTCTACGATGTCGCGGTCATCGGAGCTGGACCTGCCGGGATGTCCGCGACGATCTATGCCGTGAGGAAAGGACTGGACGCCCTCCTGGTAGCGAAGAAGATGGGCGGTCAGGTCACTTACACCTCCGAGGTGGACAACTACCTGGGCCTTCCCGGTCAGGATGGGGAGACCATGACGGCCACGTTCCGGGACCATATGGAGAGTTACCATCTGGCTGAGGAGATCGGTACTGATGTGATCTCCATAACCGCGACCAAGGAAGGATTCGAGACCGTCCTTGAAGGGGGTAAGAGGTTCCAGTCCAAGGCCGTGATCTACTGCGCTGGCAAGGAATACCGCCGCCTCAACCTGCCCAACGAGGTGAAGTTCTTGGGTCGGGGGGTGCGCTTCTGCGCCACCTGCGACGCCCCATTGTATCGGGACAAGAAGGTCGCGGTGGTAGGGGGAGGGAACACTGCCCTCACGGCCGCCCGCGACCTGATGAGACTGGCGAAGGAGGTGCACATCGTGCATCGTCGTGAGGTTTTCCGCGCCGACCAGGTGCTTCAGGACATGGTCCTGGCCTCGAAGAACGTCATAGTCCATGCATCAGTGACCGTGAAGGAATATCTGGGCGAGGAGAGGCTCATCGGCCTTCGTTTGGAGCCGATCGGAGGAGGCCAGACCGAGGACGTCCTGGTGGAGGGGGTTTTCCTTGGGATAGGTTTGGACCCTAACTCCAGTCCGGTCAGGGGTTTGGTGCAATTGAACGAGATGGGAGAGGTAGTGGCGATCAAAGGACCAATCGACCGCCCTTCCTGGGTTTTTCGTGGCCGGGGACGTGAGCGATGTCCCGGAGAAGCAGATCTCGGTTGCGGTGGGGCAAGGGGCCCTCGCGGCCATCTCTGCCTATAGATATCTGATAGAAAGAGGGCTGCTTGTGCAGAAAGGGATGGAAAAGGACACTTGGCAGTGAGATGTCCAATTGATGAGGATGGACCGACGATTTGGTGTCCGTTCCTTTGAAGTGCGAAAATCGAGATGAATTGTATCTACTGGCCGATCATTAGGTTGGGTGATTGGCACAGTTATTTTCACCAGAGCATCAAGGTGTGTTATCATGAACATATATACATTATTTGTAGAAAATAATGTTCATTTGTCGAGTTAAGAAAGTTTATTATGAGAATTTATCTATGCTCGAGCCGTGACCCTGTGCGAGGCATCGCAGGGTTGACCACTGGCGGGCGCTTGTGTGGTCAGAATCAGGTGCCATCCCATCATCGAGTCCTTCGATGTGCATGGGCCGAGGTCTGATGACCTATGGAGGCTCCAGGAGGGAGCCTCCTGATCGACAGCGCCCACATGTCAACCCCGTCGTGCCTTTTCGATCATGAGATCGCTAGGCGTTCTCGAAGCACTGTCCCGGGTCGAAGAGTGTGATGTAAGAGATGGCAGACAAAAAGAAGAGCGCGGACAGCTACGCCAGCAAGGTCGATAGCGTCCTTAAGATGGCCAAATCGGTCAAGATGGTGGACTTCAAGTTCGTCGATCTGCCGGGCATACTGCAGCATGTGTCGATTCCGGCGGACAAACTGGACGAGGATAAGTTCGGAGATGGGCACGGGTTCGACGGGTCCAGCATCCGTGGCTTCGCCCATATCAACGAGAGCGACATGCTCCTCATGCCAGACCCGGACACCGCGATCGTGGACTCGGTTTGCAAGGTCCCCACCCTGAGCATCATGTGCGATGTGGCCGATCCAATGACCAGGAGCCGTTTCGAGAGGGACCCACGCTATATCGGTCAGAAGGCCGAGGCCTATCTCAAGGAGACCGGCATCGCAGACACCGCCTTCTTCGGACCGGAGCTGGAGTTCTTCGTTTTCGACTCCGTCAGCTTCGACCAGAACCAGAACTCTGGATACTACTACATCGATTCTGAGGAGGGCATCTGGAACTCGGGCAGGAACGGATCCCCCAACCTGGGTCACCGCCCCAGGAACAAGGAAGGATACTTCCCCGTCCCGCCGGTGGACACCCTGCAGGACTTCAGGTCCGAGTGCGTCATGAGGCTCATGGACGCTGGCATCGATTGCGAGGTGCACCACCATGAGGTCGCCACCGCTGGACAAGGCGAGATCGGCATGGTCTTCAACACCTTGACCACGAAGGCGGACCAGGTCATGCTATACAAGTACATCCTGAAGAACACCGCCAGGGAGTTCGGCAAGACCATCACCTTCATGCCCAAGCCCCTGTTCGGCGACAACGGTACTGGCATGCACGTGCACCAATCATTGGCCAAGGGCGGGAAGAACATCTTCTTCGACGAGGATGGCTACGCCTTGCTGAGCGACACCGCCATGTACTACATCGGCGGTCTTCTGGAGCATTCCAACGCCCTGCTGGCCTTGACATCGCCATCCACCAACTCCTACCGGCGCCTGGTGCCCGGATACGAGGCCCCGGTGAACCTGGTCTATTCCCAGAGGAACCGGTCCGCCGCCATCAGGATACCGGTGTACAGCAAGAGCCCGAAGTCCAAGCGCATCGAGTATCGTCCCCCAGACTGCACCTGCAACCCATACCTGGCCTTCTCGGCCATGCTCCTGGCGGGTCTGGACGGCATCAAGAAGAAGATCCACCCCGGAGAGCCCCACGACATGGACCTGTTCGAGCTTTCCGCTGCGGAAGCGGCCAAGATCAAGCAGGTTCCAGGCAGTTTGGAGAAGTCTCTGGAGGCCCTCGAGTGCGACCATGACTTCTTGCTCGCCGGCAATGTCTTCACCAAGAACCTGGTGGAGACCTGGATCGACTACAAGAGGGTGAAGGAGAACGACGCCGTCAGGTTGCGCCCCCACCCCTGGGAGTTCTTCCTCTACTACGATTGCTGAGACGCGATCCTCGGCCAAACCTTTTATTTTATATATTTTTATATAATTTTTCTTATTTTGAGAGGTTTTAATAGTCCATTGTCGCTTGTAGGGCGGTCCTAGATGATGGAGCTTGAAGGAGGAGGCAATGCCTGTCCAGGCGTCCGCCAAGAAGAAGCTTTACATCTATGGTTCCCTAACGATCATTTGTGCCGTCATGGCCTGGTTGTTCGCCTTCGCGCATGACCAGGTGCTGCTCCACCTGCAGATACTCATCCCGTTCTCCTTCGTCAGCCTGGGCATCCTGATCAAATATGGCGACGAGTCCTTCGACGCCGATTGCTTCGACCGGAAGAAGGCCAAGGCCTTGGCGGTGCCATGTGGCATATGGATGGGGTTGCTCATCTTCGTAGACCCTGACTCGGCCACCATCTTCGTCGGCCTGTTGCTGGCGCTGCTAGTCGCGGCAAAATATGACAACGCCGCCTTCAAGGCCAGTTTCGTGGTGGCGGCCCTTTTCGCCCTGCTCTCCTTCATCTATTTCCCAGATAACATGAGCTACTTGGGCGTCATCGTCGTTTTCATCGCGGCCTTCTTGGACGAGAAGCTGAGCGACATGGCGGACCGCAAGGGAGGGCGTGGCGTCAAATGGGCCATCATGAGGCAGCGGCCCGTCCTCAAGCTCGCCATCCTCGCCCTGTGCGTCGTGGGGGTCCTGTCCTCCTACCTCTATCTGTTCGCCTTCCTGGGATTCGATTTCGGTTACTCCTTTGTGGAGAGCTATGCCCAATACCGGGGGTGCCGGGCTGTCCCATCATGACGTGGTCATCATCGGAGCAGGTCCGGGCGGGGCATCGGCCGCCTACCACTTGCTGCTCGCTTCCAAGCTCAAGGTGGCTCTGGTGGAACGCCTCCAGGACGATAGGTTCGCCCATTACCACCGCATGTGCGGGGAAGGGATATCCCAGGCCGGGTTGAGGGGGATCGGTCTCCCTTTGGAAGGCCTGGTCGAACAGCCCATAGCCACCGTCGAGGAGCACTGGCCTGGCGATATAGATGTGAGGGTCAAGGTCAAAGGCGCCATCATCGACCGGGTCGCCCTGTTGGAGCGAATGAAGGCCAGGTTCCTGGAGATGGGCGGGGTGATGATCGACGATAGCGTGTCCCGCATAGTGGGCAACGGACCGGGTATGGAGGTCCATCTGGCCTCCGGGGGGACGATGACGACCGATCATGTCATCGGGGCGGACGGTGCCCGTTCCAAGGTGAGGGCGAAGTTCTTCCCCGAGCTGGTGCCTGGGCTGATCTGGGCGGACCAGTTCATCACGGACGAGCGGACGGAGAAAGGGGTCCTGCACTTCCATTACGACCAACGCTATGTGGGCGGGTACAAATGGGTGTTCCCTGCCAAGGAAGGGTCGAGGATCGGTTTCCCACGAGGGACCGACCAAATGCCAGGTGGCGTCATCGAAAGGCACCGTCGGGCCATACCCATCGCCAAGCCGGAAAGGGTGGTGAATGGGAGGGTGTGCTTGGTGGGCGATGCCGCCTGCCAGGTGAACTCGATATCCTTTGGTGGGATACGCACGGCCATCATCGCCGGTCGCATGGCGGCGAAGGCGCTGGCCAAAGACGACCTTGCCCGATATCAAAGGGAATGGACGTCCTCGTCATTTGCGAAGGCCTCGGACATCGCTACCTATCGGAGGCTCAGTTCGATGAGCAACGAGGAGATGGCAAGGATCGCCAAGCCGTTCGAGAAGGGATATGTCGGGTTCAATGCCATGATGGCGATGTTGTTTTCAAGGGACCGGGCGCTATACCTGGCGTTCCGAGCGGCGGGCAATTACGGTTGGTGAGAGGATGGATTGCGACGTTCTCATCGTTGGGGCGGGACCAGCGGGTTGCGCGGCGGGGGCGAGCCTCCGCAAAGAGAGGGGCCAGGACCCTGGTCATCGACAGGAAGAAGGAGATAGGGACGCCAGTGCAATGCGGTGAGGTGGTCAGCGCCTCCTTGCTGAGGCAGAGCGGGCTGCGTCTGCCACCGGCCGCGATCGCCTATCCGACAGGATTTCACGCGATTCGTCCTGGACAGGAAATGGACCTTGGACAACCGGTCCCCCTATTGGAAGGGCGTGACCGTGGAAAGGAAGATGTTCGACAAGTTCCTGGCAGAGGAGGCGGCGCGCTTAGGCGCGGGTGTGCAGGCTGACACCTGCCTCATCGACCTGGAGCGGGACGGGGACCAAGTGCTGAGCGCCAAGGTGAGGATGAGAGGCAGGGAGGTCGAGATCGAACCTAAGGTGGTCGTGGCCGCGGACGGGGTGCATTCCACGGTGGGGAGACTGATGGGCCGCAACGGGTTCGACCGCACCGACCTGGCCACCGGGGTGGAGTTCGAGATGGTGTCCAAGCGCAAACTGCCGCCCTGCATGCAGATATTCATCGAGCCTGAGATCGGTCTCGGATACGGTTGGGTGATCCCTAAAGGGGACCGTCGGGCCAACGTCGGCTTCGGCCAGGTGGGGAAGCGACTGTCCCGTCGGGATGCCCTGCTGGACTGGATCGTGCAGCATCCCATCGTCTCCAGCTATTTCGATGACCGGTGCATCCTGGAGGTCAAGACCGGTGATGCACCAGTGCCTGATTTCGAAGGCGGCCCTTGTAAAGGCAACGTCCTCTTCGCCGGGGATGCCGCCGGTCAGACCTTGGCCTTCGTGGGCGAGGGCATCATGCCCGCCTACCTGTGCGGGGGATGCGCTGGCAATGTGGCCGCTGAGGCGGTCATCAACGGCGTCGAGGCCTTGGGGGGCTACGATGGCGCAGTCCGTGAGCTGGTGGGTACCGAGATGTCATTGGGGAGCGACCTGCGCGATGCGCTGGTCCTGATATGGACCATCGAGGGACTGACCGGCCATCAGAGAGCTCTCATCTCCGGCCTGGTAATGAACCAGGTCCTGGGGGAGGGCGACATGGCCCTTTTCGATGACATCCCCGAAGATGGTGACCTGTGGAAGCTGGTAAAGCAGAGGATAAAGGCCCAAGGTCAGTCCATTCGTCTGAGCAAGGTCAAGTGAGGCTCATCTCTTCATGAGCCGTCGATGTCTCATCATCTTGAAGAGGGCCGACCCGCCCTCCTTCCCGAACAGATCGTTGACCAAGGCCTCACCCGCCTCGCGCTTCTCCTGGTCGTAAGGGCTCCACCAGATGTCCTGCGCATAGCCTCCCTTGTCCCAATGCACGTGGTGCGTCTCCACCAGTTCCAAGAGCCCAAGTTGGCCATGCGTCCTTCCGAAGCCGCTCTCCCCGCTGCCACCCCAAGGGGTCTCCCCGATCCCGAAGGTGTAGGGGGTGTTGTTGATGACCGCTGTGCCACCAGGCAATCTCTCCGCCAATCCCCTCCCTCGTGCCAGGTCGCGGGTCCATATGGAGGCGTTGAGCGCGTATGGACAGTCCGCCGCAAGGGCCAAAGCCTCCTCGTCGCTGTCGAAGGGGATGATGGTGACGATCGGTCCGAAGACCTCCTGCTGAACGATATCCATGTCCTGCTTTGCGTCAACGAGTATGGTAGGCTCATAGAAATGACCGGACAAGGTCGGATGGCGCCTCCCGCCGGTGATGCACCGGGCCCCCTGCTCCATGGCCAGGGACACGGCCGTCTCGACCTCGCGCAAAGCCTTTTCGCTGATGAGCGGCCCCATGCTGACATCCGGGTCGTCCCATCCCCAACCCATCTTCAGTCTGGAAGCTTGCATCGCCATCGCTTCCGTGAACCGTTCCGATATCTTCCGTTGCACGTAGATGCGCTTAACACCCGCGCATGTCTGTCCAGCGTTCACGAAGGCTCCCCAGACCGCCCCCCTCACCGTTCGCTCCAGGTCCGCGTCCTCCAGCACGATGAAGGGGTCCTTTCCGCCTAGCTCCAGGGTGACCGGGGTCAATCGTTGCGCCGCCTCGGTCATCACCTCCCTGCCCTTTTCGCCGCTCCCCGTGAACACCACTCGGTCCACGCCAGAGGCCAGCAGGGCCTTTCCCACTTTCCCTCCCTTCCCCACCAGCACCTGGACCAATCCTTCAGGGAGGCCGCAGGTCAGACAGGCCCTCTCCACCCACTTCGCGCTCATGGGTGCCTCGGAGGAAGGCTTGATGATGACCGAGTTGCCCGCGGCCAAGGCCATGATGGTCTGGGAATAGGGAAGGCCGAACGGGTAGTTCCATGGTGTGATCACGCCCACCACACCCAGCGGTCGGGCGTGCAGGTAGGAACCACGACCCATGGCCCTCATGGCCAGGTCCAACCGTCCCAGGTTGAGGCGTTTCGGTCTGAACAGAGTGCCCATCTGGCCGATGGCGAACCTGCCGACGCTCAGGGATGACATGACGTCCACGTTCGTGGCCTCGAGACGGGGCTTTCCGGTCTCCTCGCAGACCGTGCGGGCGATCTCCAGCTGATGTTCCGCCACCCAGACCTGCAATTGTTTCAATCTGTCCCGTCGAGCGTCCAAGGAAATGTCAGCCCACACTTTCTGCGCTTGCCGGGCCTTGCGGACGGCGATCGGGACAAACATGATGTCCACGCAAGGGACCTCGCCCACAAGCTCGAGCGTGGCGGGATTCCTCTTCACAATTATGTCGCCACTGTCGGCGGTCGCCGCCGTCGCGGATGGGGGCATGCCCTCAGGAACGTTACGTTCACTACTTTAATGCTTCAAAGGCGGGTGGGCATGGTCCCATCATAGATTGGCGACCAGGTCGTCCACCGCCTCGTTGACCACGTCCCTGACCATGGAGACGGGGGGACAATAGGCGTTCTCGAACCCCGCCTGGAATTCCTCTGCGGTCACCCCTTTGACTATGGCCGCGCCGATCCAATTGATCCTGCCGGTGACCTCCTCGCCCCCCACGATCTGCGCCCCGATCAGTTTATGGGTGGAGGCGTCCGCCAGCACCTTAACGGTCAGTGGCTTGCCGCCGGGATAGTAACGGGCCCGGGTCATGCCATGGGCCTTGCCCTCCACGACCTTGACGCCATAGTAGTCGGCCAGGCCCCGGGACATGCCCACGCCCCCCACCTGGACCTCACCTATGACGCTGACAAATGGACTGGCCACCCCGGGATATTGGGCATAGCCGCCTGCGGCGTTGATGCCTGCCACCCGCCCTTGGCGGACAGCCGAGGAACCTAGCTGGCTCATGGTCGGACCGGGAAGGATGGCGCTCTCGCACGAAACCACGTCCCCCGCGAGATACAGCTCTTTGACCAATCTGCCCTTGCGATAGGGCTGCATGGAGGCGGATACCCGGACCGCCCCCAAAGGACCTATGTCCAGACCGATCTGGTTGGCAAGCTCCAGATTGGGCCTTACGCCGGTGGCCAATATGACCATCTGACAGGGCACCTCCTTGGAGGCGACCTTGATCCCTTCCACCATGCCATTGCCAATGATGGCCCCCAAAGGCGAGCCCATCATGAACTTGATGCCCAGGCTTTCACAGTGTGCCTGGACCAACCGCGCCATGTCCTCATCGAAGAGACGGGGTATGGCCTGGTCGAACATCTCCACCACCGTGACCTCCTTGCCCCGGTGGCGCAACGCTATGGCCATCTCCAATCCGATGACGCCCTGCCCCGGCCACCACTACGGACTGGACCTCGTCCAATGCCGATAGTATCTTCTCCCCATCCTTGAGCCAGCGCACCGGATATACGCCGGGCAGCTTGACCCCTTCCACCGGCGGGACGAAGACCGTGCCCCCTGGCGCCAGGATCAGCGAGTCGAAGCTGATGTTGGCCCCATCATGCAACGTCAGGAGCCTTGGCCTCGAGGTCCACGCGGATGACCTTGGTCCTCACATGGACCTCGATCCTCCGTTCCTTTCGATACCATTCCGGGGTGTGCATGACTATGGAGCGGAAGTCCTTGATCCGCCCTTCGATGACGAATGGTATGGCGCATGGCGAGTAGGCGACGTGCTCGTCCTCGGTGAAGACCGTGATCTCTGCCTCTGGGTCCTTCTCCCGAGCGGAGGAGGCGGCGGTCATCCCGGCCGCTCCCGAGCCTATCACTGCAATGCGCTTGGCCATCTCAAAGACCTCTCCAGTTGATTCTTGACCCCTGATATAAATTGTTCCACGTTGCGATGCCGCGCCACAATATGGTTTATATCGGAGGGGGCAATGACCGCATCATCAAGTTGATGTGACATGAGGAACACCAGGACTATCGACCGCACGTCGCCGGTGGCGATCTGGAAGGAGGAGGACATGATCGGCGGGGAGCGGGTCAAGGCCATGGTGGCCATCCTCCGCACCAAGGGCTGTTGGTGGTCCAAGAGCGGCGGTTGCTCCATGTGCGGTTACAACGTGGAGAGCACCGATGTCTCCGAGGATGACCTCAAGGCCCAGTTGGCCAAGCTGCTCGATCGGTACGATGGGGAGCCGATGCTCAAGGTCTACACCTCGGGTAGCTTCCTTGACGAGAACGAGGTCCCTGCGACAATGAAGGGGGAGCTTTTCGATTCCTTCCCGAAGGTGAGGCGTTTCCTCATCGAGTCCCGACCGGAGTTCGTCATCGAGGCGAACATCGATGCCCTGCCGAAGGGGAGGTCGGCGATCGCGTTGGGCCTGGAGAGCGCCAACGACGATGTGCTGGACCGGTCAGTGCGCAAGGGCTTCCACCTTAAGGATTACCAGAGGGCGGCCGAGGTGCTCGATTCAGGCTCGGTCCCGTTGCGTACCTACCTGTTGCTCAAGCCGCCCTACCTGACCGAGGCCCAGGCCATCAGGGACACGGCCGCCTCGATCGAGGTGGCGCGGAGGACCTCGGAAACGATCTCCATCAATCCGCTCAATGTGCAATCCCACACCTTGGTCGAGGCCTTATGGCGCCGTGGCGATTACCGCCCCCCTTGGTTATGGTCCTTGGTCGAGGTCTTGCGCTCCACGGCGGGCAAGGGCGGACCAAGGATATTGTCCACCCCCAGTGGCGGAGGCACGCCTCGAGGGGTGCACAATTGTGGCAAGTGCGACAGAAAGATACTTGATGCGGTCGAGCGTTTCTCCTACACCCAGGACGTCCGGGAACTGGACGAGCTGGAATGTGGGTGCCGCCAGGAATGGGAGGGGCTACTGCTCTACCAGGACCGGATGCGAACGGCGGTGGACCTGGACCGACATCTAGGGAGCGATCAGGAACGTTGACATGGAGGGATGGCTATGGACTACGATATCAAGAAGGGAAAGTACGCGGACGTGGAAGGCGACGGACTGAGGAAGGTCGTGGCGGAGACCATTGGGAACGCCACGATGGAGGGGGACCTGGTGGTCGCCTCCTTCGGAGCGCTGGATCGATTGGAGACCAAGGTCGTCAGCAAGACCACATTGTCCGTGTGCACCAAGATGAAGAAGGATGTCAGCGAGGAAGTGGCCACCGAGACCATCAAGCGCTACAATCAGTTCCTTGAGGCCGCCACCGGGTTCAACGCCAAGGAAAGGGGCAAGCGGGCGCAGAAGAAGGCGAAGGAAGGGAAGGACTGATAGAGGCCAGATTTGGCCTGCCGAGGCTTCCCTCGGCTTGTTTTTATTTATATACCCCCACCACACAGTATAAATATAAGTACCCTTATGCGAGGTTGCTCAACGCGATAAGGACGTTCGACCAGACTCCTTGGGCAATGCGCGAGCAACCCTTAACCGCCAACCGATTAAGTTCTGGGGGGCGACATCAGAGTCACGGTCGAAGGTGCGGATCTCAACACTCGTGAGAATGGGCGTTAGCAAGAACAGAGAGTTTGCTCTCTCGGCAAGCAGAGAGGGAGACATATGCCGAACAAAAGACGTCCGCGACAGGGCTCCATGGCGTTTTCGCCAAGAAAGAGAGCTTCGAGACAGACACCTAAAATGGACCACTGGCCCGAGATCAGCGAAGGCCCGAAGGTTCAGGGATTTGCCGGCTACAAGGCCGGCATGACGCACGCAATGATGGTCGATTACCGCAAGACCAGCACCACCGCTGGCCAGGAGATCAAGATCCCGGTCACGGTGCTGGAGGTCCCGCCGATGAAGGTGGCCGCGGTGCGACTGTACGAGAACACCCGCTACGGCCTAAGGACCGCTGGAGAGGTCTGGGCCGCTAGCATCGACGAGACGCTGTCCCGCCGCCTGCCCATACCCAAGAACTACGACCAGGGCAAGGCTTGGGAGAAAGTGAAGGAGGTCGATGTGGAGGATATCCGCATCCTCGCCTACACCCAGCCCAAGATGGTGAAGGGCGTCCCGAAGAAGGTCCCCGAGCTCATGGAGCTCCGCATTGGGGGCGGCACCATGGATGCCCGCATGGAGTATGCGAAGGGCATCCTGGGCAAGGACATTGGCATCGCCGACTTCGCCAAGGAGGGCGCGTTGATCGATGTGTCCGCCGTCACCAACGGAAAAGGCTTCCAGGGCGCCGTGAAACGCTGGGGCCTGAAGCTTCTACACCACAAGAACAGCAAGCACCGCCGCATGGTCGGTACCCTGGCCCCGAAGAGGCCCGGTTACGTCCGTGAGACCGTGCCCCAGTCCGGTCAGATGGGCTACCACCAGAGGACCGAGGTCAACAAGCGCATACTCAAGATCGGTGAGAAGGGCGAGGAGATCAACCCCAAGGGCGGCTTCGTCCTGTATGGACTGGTCAACAACCCATACGTTCTGTTGCACGGCTCCGTGCCCGGCCCGACCAAGAGACTGGTCCGGTTGAGGGACCCGGTGCGCAAACAGGGCATGGACCTGAAGGAGGCGCCAAGTATGACCTACGTCTCCGTGGAATCCAAGCAGGGGGCGTAAGCAATGGCTGTGAAGAAAGGTAACATCAACGTTTATTCCGTAAAGGGCGACGTGGTCAAGACCATGGACCTGCCCGAGGTGTTCGCCACCGAGTTCCGTCCGGACGTCATCCGGAAGGCTGTGGTGGCAGAGGAGGCCAACCGCCGCCAGCCCTACGGTTCCAAGCCCGGGGCCGGTATCAGGCACGCGGTGTCCACCTGGGGCAAGGGAAGGGGCGTCGCCCGTGTGCAGCGCCTCACCCAGGGAGCGAAGGCCGCGGAGTCCCCTAACAACGTGGGCGGACGCCGGGCCTTCCCACCCAAGGCGGAGAAGGACTGGTCCAAGAAGGTCAACCGTAAGGAGAAGGCATTGGCCCGCTCCTCCGCTTTGGCCGCCGCCTCCGATGTGGAGACGGTCAAGAAGAGGGGGCACAAGTTCGACGAGAAGGTCACGCTACCGGTCGTCATCGAGGACGACGTGGAGGGACTGAAGAGCACCTCTGACGTCATGGAGACCCTGCGCAGCATCGGGCTGGAGCAGGACATCGTGCGCAGCAAGGAGGGCAAGCACGTACGGGCTGGCCGCGGAAAGATGCGGTCCAGGCGGTACAAGTCGCCCCGCTCCCTGCTCATAGTCGTCTCCAACGAGAAGGCTGACCTGTTCACCGGGGCCAAGAACCTCCCCGGAGTGGAGATCGCTTACGCAGACAAGCTGAACGCGGGCAACCTGGCCCCGGGCGGAATGCCTGGACGCCTGACCGTGTTCTCCGAGTCCGCCATCAAGAAGGTAGGAGAGTGGTGCTAATGCCAAAGAAGGTCCTGTTGCACCCGTTCGTCACAGAGAAGACCATGAACCAGATGACTGGCTCCCCGGCCTTGGACTACAAGGACGGGAACAAGCTCGAGTTCATCGTGATGCGCACCGCCACCAAGGCGGATATCAAGGCCGCCTTCGAGGAGCAGTTCCAATGCAAGGTCGAGAAGGTTTGGACCAAGACCGCCCGCGACGGCAAGCACGCCGTCGTGAAGTTGGCTGAAGGCTACTCTGCCGAGGACATCGGCATGAGGATCGGAGTGTTCTGAGGGGAGTGACATGGGAAAGAACCTTAGACAGCAGAGGCGCGGGCACGGCGGTATGACCTACCGTTCCCCGAGCCACAGGCACGTGGGCGACATTCGCCTCCCGCTTCCTTCCATGAAGGACGGGAAGATCGTGGACATAATGCACGCCCCCGGGCGCCTATGCCCGGTGGTCAAGGTCAACTTCGCCGGCGAGAACAACATCATGTTGGCGGCCGAGGGAGTGATGGTGGGCCAGGAGATCTCCGTCGATGGGGCTGGCTCAATAGCGGCCGGTAACGTCATGCCTCTGGCCAACATCCCTGAGGGTACCCTCGTATTCAATATCGAGGGGCGCCCCGGGGACGGTGGCAAGTACGTGAAGGCGGCCGGTAGCTCGGCCACGATCGTGACCAAGGGCGAGCGTGTGGTCATGCTCATGCCCTCTGGAGATTTCAAGAACTTTGACTCGCGCTGCCGCGCCACCGTTGGCATCGTAGCTGGCGGAGGTCACGGGGAGAAGCCCTTTGGCAAGTCGGGTAACAAGTTCCATGCCTACAGAAGCAGGAGCAAGGCGTATTTCAAGGTCAAGGGTATCGCCATGAACCCGGTGGACCACCCCCACGGAGGTGGCGGTCACCCGCACGTCGGCAAACCCAGCACTGTGTCGAGGAACGCCCCACCAGGACGTAAGGTAGGTAGGCTCTCACCACAGAAGAAAAAGAAAGGGAAGAGGTGACCATAAATGGCTGAAGATAAGCTCACCGGAACGAAGTCCTCCCGCAGGAAGCAGCGCAAGAAGAAGACGCTGATTACTGGCCGCAGGAAGAAGGAGTTCACCTACCGCGGTTTCACCATGGAGCAGTTGCAGGAGATGCCTTTCGAGGAGGTCCTGGAGCTGATGCCCAGCCGCATCAGGAGGACATTCGTTCGCGGGTTCAATGAGGAACAGAAGACCGCCTTCGACAAGATCAAGTCCGGGGAACATGACGTGGTGCGCACGCACCGCAGGGACATACCCATCATCCCGGAGTTCGTCGGAAGGAAGGTCGCGGTATACAACGGCAAGGAGTTCAAGGAGATCGAGATCAGGCCTGAGATGATCGGGCACTATCTGGGCGAGTTCAGCATGACCAGGAAATCCGTCAAGCACTCCGGTCCAGGTGTCGGTGCCACACGTTCGTCCAAGTTCCTGCCGCTCAAGTGAGGTGTGTTGCAATGGTTGGATACACAATGGAAGCTGACGCGGACACGACCTCTAGGGCGATAGGGAAGGAGATGCAGATCTCCCCCAAGTTCTCCCGTGAGATCTGTCGCATGTTGAAGGGTAAGCCCGTCAACGACGCCCTGAAGATGCTGGAGGAGGTGGTCGAGCTTACGCGCCCGGTCCCCATCCGCCGCTACAACATAGGCGTGGCGCACAAGCAGGGAGTGGGGCCGGGTCGTTACCCGGTGAAGGCCGCCAAGGCCATACACAAGGTGATCGAGAGCGCTAAGTCCAACGCCGAGTACAAAGGCTTGGACGCGGACAACATGCGCGTCAAGGTCGTCGCCGCCCACCTAGGCCGGACCATAGCTGGCTATATGCCCAGGGCGCACGGCCGCAGCACCCCCTGGAATCAGCAGACCGTGAACATTGAGGTAATCTTGGAGGAGATGAGCTAAATGGCAAGCGAGAGAAAGTTCATCGCTGAGAACATCCGGAGGGTGCTCCTCAAAGAGTACCTTATGCACACCGTCGACCGCGCTGGCTTCGGAGGAGTGGACGTGCAGCGCACCCCAATGGGTACGCGCGTCACGCTCACCACGGAGAGGCCGGGCATAGTCATCGGGCGGAAAGGCTCCGCCATCAAGATGCTCACCACCGAGATCGAGAGGCGGTTCAAGTACGACAACCCCCAGATCGAGGTGCAGGAGGTAGAAGACCCCAACCTGAACGCCCAGATCATGGCCGAGAAGCTCGCCTTCGCGCTGGAGCGCGGCTGGCACTTCCGCCGGGCCGGGCACAGCACCGTGCGCCGCATCATGGACGCTGGTGCCAGAGGCTGCCTCATCATCATATCCGGCAAGCTGACCGGGGAGAGGCACCGCACCGAGAAGTTCAAAGAGGGCTATATCAAGTACTGCGGCGAGACCCGCCTGCAGTTCGTCAAGACCGGGTTCGCCGTGGCCAAGCTCAAGCCCGGCGTGATCGGCGTCAAGGTCGAGATCATGGACCCTGACGCAAGGTTGCCCGCCGAGATCGACGTCCTGAACCTGGAACAGGCCAAGACGGCCCTGCCGGACATGGTGGAGCAGTTGACACCGAAGAACACCTTGATCGACGCCACCGTGCCTTTGGACCAATCCCGAACGGAATCCGACATGGATGACGAGAAGGAGGTGTCCAGCTGATGGCGCTGATAAGGACATCCGAGATCCGGGCGTTGAGCCCGGAGGAGCGCTCCTCCAAGCTGAAGGAGCTGCAGGATGAGCTTATGCACGAGAGAGGGGCGGCGGCGATGGGCGGTGCCCCCGCTAGCCCAGGCAAGATCCGCGCGATAAGGACCAACATCGCCAGGATCCTCACCATCCAGAAGGAGGAAGGTAAGTAATGGCCGAGATATGCTCCGTGTGTGGACTACCCAAAGAGCTGTGCATGTGCGAGGAGATCGCACGTGAGCACACATCGGTCCGGATTTACACGGACAGCCGCCGCTATGGGAAGGTCGTCACCGTCGTCGAGGGAATCGACGACAACGACATCGACCTGGACGACCTGGCGAAGAAGCTGAAGAACAAGTGCGCCGCCGGCGGGACGGCCAAAGAAGGCAAGATCGAGCTCCAGGGAGACCACAAGAAGAAGGTCAAGGAATTCCTGGAAGAGATGGGCTTCAAGACTGAGGTCAGATGATCCATCTATGGATAAGAGGGATTTCATGAGGCAAGAGTTCATCGGTCTGGAGGTTGAGGTCGTGGCATCAGGCCACCCAGGTTACTTCATGCACGGCATCGTGATGGACGAGACCAAGAACACCATGACCATCTCAGACGGTGCTCGAGAGCGCATGGTCCCCAAACGCGGCAACGAGTTCGAGTTCACATTCGAGAGCAAAAGGTTCAGGGTGCTCGGGTCGGAGATCCAGCACCGACCAGAGGACCGTATCAAGAAGATTAGGTGATCTTATATGAATGGTGAGGTCAGGGACATTGGCATTGATGTAAAGGCCCCAGAGAACGTGTGCGATGACAAGCACTGCCCCTTCCACGGCAATCTGCCGGTGAGGGGCCAGGTCATCGACGGGGTCGTCGTATCCATCAAAATGAACCGCACAGCGGTGGTGGAGCGCAACTACTTGAAATATGATCAGAAGTACGAAAGGTACGAGAAGCGGACCAGCCGGTATTCCGTGCACAACCCGCCCTGTCTTGAGATCAAGTCCGGGGACGAGGTCAAGATCATGGAGTGCCGGTCGCTCAGCAAGACCGTCTCTTTCGTCATCGTCGAGAAGAGGTGATGGTAATGAAGGGATTGGCTGGTAAACAGACCAAGGGAATCATAACCGGCACCGTGCTCGACGTCATAGACAACACCGGGGCGAAGACCATCAGCGTCATCGCCGTGCCGGGATACCATGGCGTGAACCGCCGCTGCCCTAGCGCCGCGGTGGGCGACATCGTTGTGGCCAGCGTGAAGAAGGGGACCCCGGAGATGAGGAGGCAGATAGTTTATGCCGTAATCGTCCGGCAAAGGCGCCCCTTCCGCCGCGCCGACGGTACCATGGTGCACTTCGAGGACAACGCTGCCGTCATCACGACCGAGGAGGGCGAGACGAAGGGCAGCGATATCAAGGGACCCGTGGCAAGAGAGTCCGCCGAGAGGTGGCCGCGCATCGCCGCGACGGCGTCCACCATCATCTGAGGTGAGGGAAATGAACAAGAGCGTTCAAGCGAGGAAGCAGAGGAAGAGGCTATACAACGCCCCCACTCACGTGAAGAGCCGGATGGTGGCCTCTCATCTCAGCCCTGAGCTGAGGAAGGAGTTCGACCGTCGCTCCGCCCGTGTGGTAGCTGGCGACACCGTAAAGGTGCTGCGCGGGGACGCCGAGATCGTCGGCGTTGAAG
The DNA here is from genome assembly GCA_963789555.1 of Methanomassiliicoccaceae archaeon. Lineage (GTDB taxonomy): Archaea > Thermoplasmatota > Thermoplasmata > Methanomassiliicoccales > UBA472 > JACXTP01. Next base: position 190,215 of record CAWBKY010000009.1, read on the forward strand.
GGAAGGTCACCAAGGTCGACACCCATACCGGAAGGATCATGGTCGAAGGCATGACCATGCCGAAGGCCGACGGTACCATGGAGGGGCGCGCTGTGCACGCCTCCAACGTCGAGATAATTAAATTGGACCTTAAGGACGCCTGGAGGAAGGCAAGGCTCCAGAAGAAGGAGGTATCCTCATGAGCAACGATATGAAGAGAGTGACGGCCCCGAGAAGCTGGCCGATTCCGCGCAAGACCACGGTCTGGATCACCAGCACCGCCCCGGGCGCCCACCAGAAGGAGTGGAGCATGCCGATCATGATCGTCATCCGCGACATGCTCGGCCTATGCGACAACGCCTCCGAAGGCGTCAAGATACTGTCCGGACGGGACGTCCTGGTGGACGGCAGGGTCGTGACCGACCCCAAGTTCCCGGTGGGCCTGATGGACGTCGTCTCCATCCCCAAGATCAACCAGCATTACCGCATGCTTCTGGACCGCAATGGCAAGTTGCGCCTGGTCTCGGTGACCGAGGGCAGGGAGAAGTGGAAGCTGTGCCGCATCGACGGGAAGACCACCGTGAAGGGCGGAAAGACCCAGCTCAACCTGCATGACGGACGCTGCGTACTGGTGGAGAAGGACCACTTCCACTGCGGCGACGTGGTGAAGCTGGAGGTCCCATCCCAGAAGATCCTCGAGACCTACAAGTTCGGCAAGGGCAACGTGGCGCTCATCGTGAGCGGCGTGCACGCCGGCGAGATCGGGGTCATCGAGGAGTACGTCATAACCCGCAGCTCCGCCCCTAACCTGGTAAGGATGAAGGACGGGAACCTGACCATCCGCGACAATGCGTTCGTCATCGGCACCAAGGTGCCAGAGATCACCCTGCCGGAGGCGAACTGAGATGTCGGACGTGATGAGGCAGCCCCGCGTGGAGAAGGTCTCGGTCAACATAGGCGTGGGCGAGGCCGGCGAGCGCCTGGTGAAGGCACAGAAGGTGTTGGAGATGGTCACCGGGCAGAAGCCCCGCGTCACCATCGCCAAGGTCACCAACCGCGACCTCGGCGTGAGGGAAGGCATGCCCATCGGGTGCATGGTCACCCTGAGGGGAGAGAGGGCCGAGACGTTCCTGAAGAAGGCCCTGTGGGTGCGCGAGAACCGCGTTGCCATGTGGTCCTTCGACCCGGAGGGCAACCTGTCCTTCGGCATATCCGACTACACTGACTTCGAAGGCATGAAGTACGATCCCGAGATCGGCATCTTCGGTATGGACGTGAACGTCGTCATCTGCCGGCCCGGGAGGCGTGTGGCCAGGCGCAGGGTCATGAAGCGCACGATCCCGCACAGCCACCGCATGACCCGCCAAGAGGCGGCCGTGTTCATGAAGGAGAAGTACAACATCGAGGTGATGGAATGAAGCCCAAGAAGAAGTTCGGGCGGACCGAAGGCTGCACGCGCTGTGGTAGGAAGAGGGGCATGATCAGGAGGTACGGCATGCACCTTTGCAGACAGTGCTTCCGCGAGATCGCTCCGCAGATCGGATTCAAGAAGTATTCATGAGGTGAGCACATGCAGAACGACCCATTGAACGATGCTATGTCGACCATCAAGAATGCGTCGATGGTAGGCAAGAACGAATGCATCATCAGGCCGTCCTCCAAACTGATCGGGCGCGTGCTCAAGGTCATGCAGGAGAACGGTTACATCAACCAGTTCGAGTTCGTAGAAGATGGAAAGGCCGGCGTCTTCAAAGTGAAGATCGAAGGCAGGATCAACAACTGCGGCGTCATCAAGCCCAGGTACTCCGTCAAGAAGGTGGACCTGGAACAGTGGGAGTCCCGTTATCTCCCCGCCCAGGACTTCGGCGTGCTGATACTCTCCACCACGGAGGGCGTCATAAGCCACGTCCAAGCCCGGGAGCTCGGTGTGGGCGGCAAGCTGTTGGCGTTCGTGTACTGAGGTGATTTGGATGGTAGTGACAGGGCATATCGAAGAGAAGATCGAGGTACCCAAGGGCGTCCAGGTCACCATGGCCGGTCAAAAGCTGACCGTCAAGGGACCCAACGGCACCCTGACCAGGGACTTCACCCATGAGAAGGTGAAGATGAAGGTGGACGGCGGCCACGTGGAAGTGAGCTGCGAGATGCCGCGCACCGCGGAAAAGGCGCTGGTGGGCACATACGGATCGCATGTGCGCAACATGTTCGGCGGAGTGACCCATGGCTGGGAGTACGAGATGAAGATCGTCTACTCGCACTTCCCCATCAAGGCGGCCCCCAAGGGGAACAAGTTCATCATAGAGAACTTCCTCGGGGAGAAGGCGCCTAGGCAGGCCAACATCATCGGGGACACGAAGGTCCAGGTCAAAGGGAACGAGGTCATCGCCAACGGGGCGGACCTGGAATCCGTCTCGCAGACCGCGGCCAACATCGAAAGGGCCACCCGCATCAAGGGATTCGACCCCAGGGTGTTCCAGGACGGAATATACATCACTGAGAAGGCCAGGAGGGCGAAGTAATGGCTAAGAAGAAGAAGTTGGAACAGCTTTCCGACCTTCCATACTACAGGGAGGAGTACACCGAGCAGCTGGAGAAGATGGGCATCACCGACCTCCAGGAGCTCTTGGACGCGCTCCTCGTCGATGACAAGAAGAAGCAGATCGTGGACGAGCTCGACGGCGTCGGCAAGAAAGTGGCGGACCACTGGGCCGAGGTCATCGAGGAGTCCGGCATCACCCCCACCGAGGCCAAGGAAGACAAGGCCGAGGTCGTGGAGACGGAGGCCGCCGTGGTCGAGGAGGGCGAATACGTCACCAAGCGCAAGCCCGAGCTCGACGACCAGACGAAGGCACTGCTGCTCAAGCGCGAGGAGATCGACTCCCGCCGCCCCCAGTTCCTTCGCCAGGAGTGGTTCCGGTACCAAAAGCTCGAGGGCAAGTGGAGGAAGCCGCGCGGCATACACAGCAAGATGCGCCGCCACTATGGCTACCGCCCGCCCATCGTGTCCATCGGGTACCGCGGCCCGGCCGAGGTCAGGGGCCTGCATCCCTCTGGATTCCAAGAGGTAATGGTCTTCAACGTCAGCCAATTGAACGGTATCGACCCCAAGGTCCAGGCCGTCCGCATCGGCGGAACCGTGGGAGCGAGGAAGAGGGGCGACATCATCGCCAAGGCGGACCAGGAAGGGATCCGCGTACTCAACAGATGAATTTGAACAGGAAGTGAAATAATGGATCTGAAGAACCAGAAGCGCATGGCGGCTGACATCCTCGGCTGTGGTCATTCCAGGGTTTGGATCGACCCGAACCAGATAGAGGACGTCGCGGACGCCATTACCCGTGCCGACATCAGGAAGGCGATCGAAGCCGGGTCCATCCGCGCCCTCCCCAAGACGGGGGTTTCCCGCGGCCGGGCGAGATACAGGCTCGCCCAGAAGAGCAAGGGCCGCCGGCGTGGACAGGGCAGCAGAAAGGGTACCGCTGGAGCGCGTACACCGAGGAAGGAGCGGTGGATCACGGACCATCCGCCCCATCCGCGTCATGTTACGCGAGCTGCGCGACACCGGGAAGATCTCGCGGAGCACTTACCGTGAGTTCTACCGCAAGTCGAAGGGCGGTATGTTCAGGAGCAAGCGTCAGCTGATGCTTCACCTCAAGACCGAGGGACACCTTAAGGAGGTTAACTGATGGCCCATGGACCGCGATATAAGGTCCCGTTCCGGCGCCGCCGGGAGGGACGCACCGACTACAGACAGAGGGCCAGGTTGCTCCGGGGCCACGTGCCTCGGGCGGTGGTCCGTGTCACGCTGCGCAACGTCAGCGTACAGTTGATCGATTATGACCCCAAGGGCGACCGCGTGGTCGTCGTTGCCCACTCCCGCGAACTGGTGGAGATGGGTTGGGACCAGGCCACCGGAAACATCCCGGCCGCCTACCTGACCGGCTACCTGGCCGGAAAGAGGGCAAAGCAGAAGGGCCTGAGCAACGCCGTGCTGGACATCGGCCTGAAGGAGCCCACCAAGGGCTCTGGCGTCTTCGCCGCCCTGAAGGGCATGGTGGATGCCGGCCTGGAGATCCCCCATGGCAAGGACGTGCTGCCCTCCAAGGAGAGGTTGATGGGGAAGCACATCGGCGACGATGTGGAAAAGATGGTTCAGAACGTAAAGACCCGCATGGAGGCGAACTGATATGGATTGGGTTCCGAAGACAAGGTTGGGCCGAATGGTGCTCAACGGAGAGATCACAACCATGAGCCAGGCCCTCGCCACGAAGCTCCCGCTTCGCGAGGCCGAGATCGTGGACATCCTTCTCCCAGACCTCAAGGACGAGGTCATCGACGTCAACATCGTGCAGAGGATGACCGACTCAGGCCGAAGGGTCAAGTTCCGTATCACAGTGGTGGTCGGCAATGGCGATGGCTTCGTCGGCATCGGTCGGTGCAAGGGAAAGGAGGTCGGGCCTTCCATACGAAAGGCCATCGACAACGCCAAACTGCACATGATCGAGATCAAGCGCGGTTGCGGCTCCTGGGAATGTGGTTGCGGCACGCCCCACTCGTTGCCTTTCGAGGTCACGGGCAAGTCGGGCAGCGTCGAGGTCACCCTCAAGCCCGCCCCGCGCGGCATCACCTTGGCGGTCGGCGACGTGGCCAAGAGCATCTGCTCCCTGGCCGGCGTCAAGGACTCCTGGGGCTTCGTGGGCGGACACACCAAGACCACCGTCAACTACGCCTACGCCACCTACAACGCATTGAAGAAGACCTCCGAGTTCCGCGTCACCGAGGAGCAGTCCCAGAAGCTGAAGATCGTCTCTGGGCCGGTCATGGTGCACGTGACGGAGCAACAGCTCGACGTCCCGCCCGCCCAGGAGGACTGAGCCCCATGGCCTATGCAGTGATCAGGGTCAGGGGACACTCCAAGGTGAACCACGACATCGAGGACACCATGCTCATGATGAAGCTGAACCGGGTGAACCACTGCGTCATACTGCCCGAGAACGACACCGTCAAGGGCATGCTGCAGAAGACCAAGGACTATGTCACCTATGGCGAGGTCTCCGAGCAGACCTTGGCCCGCATGGTGAAGTTCCGTGGCCGCCTGGTGGGCGACAAGGCCATCGACGACGAAGTGGTCAAGGAGAGGACGGAGTACAGCTCCATCCTCGCCCTGTCCAGGGCCGTCTGCGCCAACGAGTATACATATGCCAAGATGAAGGACGTCAAACCCCTGTTCCGCCTCACGCCTCCGCGCAAGGGGTATGAGGGAGTGAAGCGTTCCTTCCAGAACGGTGGTGCCCTGGGTTACCGTGGCGCCAAGATCAACGACCTCATCCAGAGGATGATGTGAAGGGGAGTATGCGATCATGGTAAGCAAGACCGATAAGTTCAGAGGATCCAGGACCCACGGCCGCGGCAAGAAGGCCGGAAGGGGCGCGGGCAAGCATGGCGGTACTGGAAACGCCGGCCTGCACAAGCACAAGTCCATGCACATGCTGAAGTACATGCCTGACCACTTCGGTCGGCACGGCTTCAAGAGGCCGCAGAAGGTCGTCTGCGCCAAGGTCACCATGAACGTCAGCGAGCTGGAGGAGAGACTGGAAGGACTGATGAAGGACGGTTACGCCGTCAAGGAAGGGAAGGCCGTCAAGGTCGACCTTACCAAGATGGGCGTGGACAAGCTCCTCGGGTCCGGCCAGATCTCCACCGCCGTCGATGTGATGGTGTCCGATTGCACCGAGACGGCGAAGGCGAAGGTTGAAGAAGCTGGTGGGCATATCCTCACGCCATAATCTAGCAGGGGATGGAGATGGCGGAGGAGACGAAGAGCCGGCTTTATCGCTTTAAGCCGTACACCGACAGGTTACCGGCCGTCAAGAAGCCGGAGGGCCACGTCCACTTCAGGACGAAGATGCTTTGGGTCGTTCTGATCCTGGTCCTCTATTTCTTCATGACGAACGTGTACATCTATGGTTTGGACCAGGAACAGACGGTCGACCTTTTTGCCCAGTACCGTGCCATTCTGGCCGGTGCCTCGGGCTCGCTGATGCAGCTCGGCATAGGGCCGATAGTCACTGCGTCCATCATCATGCAGCTCTTCGTCGGCGCCCAGATCATCAAGCTGGACCTGACCAACAAGGAAGACAAGGCGGTGTACCAGAGCTTCCAGAAGTTCCTGGTCATCATCATGATCATCGTAGAGGCCGTTCCCCAGGTGTTCGGTTACCTGGTGCCTTCGGCCACATTCGTCGACACTTTGAACGGCGTGGTCGGTGAAGGTGATTAATCAACGGGCTGAACCTGGCCCGTCTGATAATCGTCCTTCAGCTCTTCGCCGGTTCGTACATCGTGTTCCTAATGGACGAAGTGGTGTCCAAATGGGGCATAGGGAGCGGTATCTCGCTGTTCATCGCCGCGGGCGTGGCGCAGGCCTTGGTCACAGGTACCATCAACTGGGAGCCGGTGACGTCCAGGCGACCCGATGAGCCTGCAGAATCCGCCCGCCGGTACCATCCCAAAAACGTTCTATATCATCCAAAATACGTCAGCAGGGGGACTGGTCAACGGAGGTTATGAACAGATAATGTTCGCGCCACCCAATCCTATGATCGCCCTCATCGGTACCATCATCATATTCATGTTCGTCGCGTACATCGAATCGGTGCGTATCGAGCTGCCGTTGGCCCATGGCACGGCCAGAGGGGCTCGCGGCCGATACCCGATCAAGCTGTTGTACGCGTCCAACATCCCGGTCATCCTGATGGCGGCCTTGCTGGCCAACTTCCAGATGATCACGCTGTTGCTGTACACCAACCCGACGCTTGAGCCAGATACCGCTCATCGGTGGCAACCCGGCATTGGGTTACTTCGTACCGCCTTCCACCTACCCGCAGGGAGGTCTCGCCTGGTACGTGTCCTCCCCGCAGGGGGTGAGCAGTTGGCTGATGCCGATATTGGACCCAGCTACCTACGGGTATCTTGCGTACGACCATACCAACTTCGAGATCATGGTGCACGTCACCGTGTTCTTCTCGATCATGGTCATCGGTTCGATCCTGTTCGCCAAGTTCTGGATCATGACCACCAACATGGGCCCAGAGGCGGTGGCGAGACAGATAGAGTCCAGCGGACTGCAGATACCAGGGTTCCGTCGCGACCCGCGCGTGCTCAAACGGGTGCTGGAGAGATATATCCCCGTGGTCACGGTCATCAGCGGTGCCACCGTCGGTGCTCTGGCGGCAGGGGCCGACCTGATAGGTACGGTGGGCAATGCCAGCGGTACCGGTGTGCTGCTGACTGTGGGCATCATGATCCAGTTCTACGAGGCCATAGGCAGGGAGCAGATGATGGAGATGCACCCAGTGCTGAGAGGCTTCTTCGGAGGCGAGTGATAGATGGCTGAGAAGGTCGCGGCACCGGCCAAGGCGGCACCGTCCGGGGGCGCCAAAACGCCTTCCGCCCCTCCGATGAACTGGTCAAACTTCCTTACCATCTTCATCTTCGGTATCGCGCTGATAGTCCTCTTCGACCAAGGGACCAGGACCGCGCTGGGGACGGCGGTCGGCTATGTGCTGATGCCGCTCATCGGCTTCGATAACCAGTGGCCCATCCTGACGCTGCTCATCTGTGGCCTGCTGATGACCAGCCTTACCATCCTGGTGCGGCACTTCTTCACCGATTACGTCAAGCAGGCGGAGAACCAGAAGATCGTCGGCGCCTTCAACAAGGAGCTGCGCGACGCGCGCAAGAACAACAACACCTTCAAGATGAAGAAGCTCCTGGAGATGCAACCGCAGATCATGACCAAGTCCTTGGAACAGACCAAGACCCAGTTCAAGCTGCTCCCGGCGACCATGCTCGTGGTCATACCCATATTCGCCTGGCTGTCGGTGTTCGTGAACGACCTTCCGTCCACCGTGTTCTCCACGCCCTGGAACTTCAACGCCGAGCTGCTCGCCGTCTACATCTTCCCCGTGTGGATATTCGTCTACACCACTGTGACCATCCCGTTCGGCCAGATCCTGGCCCGCATGCTGCGTTACTACTCGTTCAAGAAGCGCTTGGACAAGCTGGCGGCGCCGGTGGTATGAGGATCACCATCAGCGGACCCATCGGGTCCGGCAAGACCACGGTGTGCAATCTGCTTTCCGAGCGGACGGGCATGCCTTACGTGGTCTCGGGCCACATATTCAGGCAGATGGCGAAGGAGCACGGCCTCAGCCTGGCCGACTTCGGTCGTTTGGCAGAGAAGGAGCCTCGCTTCGACATCGAGCTCGATCAACGCATGGTCCGTTTGGCCGAGGAGAAGGAGGACATAATTCTAGAGGGCCGTCTGGTGGCGCAGATGCTCACCCGGCACCACATACCCGCCCTGCGCGTCTATCTGGACGCCTCGCTCGAGGTGCGGGTGGACCGAGTGGTCGAACGTGAGGGAAAGGACCGGGAGCAGGCCCGCGACGAACTCATGGAAAGGGAGGCGTCCGAGGCCACTCGCTATCAGCGCTACTACGGCATCGATATTAGGGACCGAGGCGTATACGACCTCATCATCGACACCGGCGAACTCCGTCCCGAGGAGATCGTGGACAGGATAGTCGCCGCTGCGGGGCTGTGAGATGCCAATGCTCATCAGGGACAAGGCCCCCCGGACCTCCGGGAGGGGAAAGGCACCGGAGGAACGCTCCATCGAAGAGCTGCTCCAGGCTGGCGTTCTGGTCCTGGACAAGATGCAGGGACCGACCTCGCATCAGGCCACCGCTTGGGTGCGGGACGTCCTGCAGGTGGACCGGATCGGTCACGGCGGCACCCTCGACCCGAACGTGAGCGGCGTCCTGCCCATCGCGCTCGGCCGCGCCACCCGACTGACGGACCTGGTGCTCCGTTCCGACAAGCAATACGTCTGTCATATGAAGCTGCACCGCGACCGTCCCGAGGCCAAGGTGCGCGAGGTCTTAGGCACTTTCGTGGGGGACATCTATCAGGTGCCACCGGTGCGCGCCGCCGTGAAGAGGCAGATGCGTGTCCGCAAGGTCCGTTCCATCGATATCCTCGAGGTGGGGGGGCGGGACGTGCTCTTCCGGGTCGATTGCGACGCTGGGACCTACATCCGCACCCTCTGCGTCGACGTCGGCGAGGCTTTGGGCGTGGGGGCCAACATGGCCGCTCTGCGCCGTACCCGCTCCGGTTCCATGGTGGAAGGTCAGGCGGTCACGCTGCAAGACCTCACCGACGCGGTGGTGCGATGGAAGGAAGGCGACCCGACCTGGCTCCGCTCCATGCTCATTCCGATGGAAGTATTGCTGGAACCTCTCCCCCATGTCATAATGAAGGACAGCGCCGTGGACGCGGTGTGCCACGGGGCGGACCTGGCCTGCCCCGGGGTGGTGGAGCTCGACGAAAGCATCGCCAAGGGGGCCACCGTGGCCATGATGACGCTAAAGGGGGAGGCGGTCGGTCTGGGCATAGCGACGTCAGCTGCGGCGGACATGTTGAAGGCCACCGATGGGCTGGCCGTGCGCACCCAGCGGGTGTTGATGCCCCCAGGGACCTATGCCAAGGGCTGGACCCTCAGGCAGAAACCGGCCTGAGCCTGATCAGTTGGTTTGTTTGATGATCCCATCTCAATAATTCAGGAGGCACTGCTGCCCGGCGCTCGGGACCGGGCAGGCATCGATGCCCAGCTTCTGGCGTATCTCCCCCGCCAGTTCCGAGGCGTACCCATGCTCCACATACACCATGCGAGGCGAACAGGCCTTCACGAAGGCCAATAGCTCATCGTGGTCCGCATGGTCGGAGATGGCGAACTGCTCGTCCACATATCCCCGCTTGTTCCCGTTCGCCGCCCAACCGCTCACGCTCGCCTTGCGGAATCGTCGCCCCTTGCGGTTCGCCGTCATGATCTCCTCGGTCATGCCATTGCCATGCGCCCCGATGAGGACGCAAGGGGAGCTGACGTCCCCGGGACTGTGCTCCCGGATCTCCAGGTCCAGGCCGCAGCGCTGCAGCAGTCGGCTGCTCTCGGAGATCGTGCCGTGCACCCGAGGCTCCAGGTCGCGCAGGGCATGTATCAGCTCGTGCGTCTTGCCGAGGTTGGAGGAGGTGAAGAGAGCGACGGAGAAGCCTTGTGACAAAGAGTCCTCGATCCAGTCCGTCATGACCTTGAAGATGCGGTCCGTGGGCGGGAAGACGTATTGGGGCTTGCCGAAGGTGGCCTCGGTCAGCAGCACGTCCACCTTCACCGGGCGGGCGCCCTTGATGCGGAACCGGTCCCGCGGGGAGAAGTCGCCGGTGTAGAGCACCTTCTGCCCCTCGACGTCCATCTCGAACATCACCGAGCCGGTCACATGGCCGGCGTCGTGCAGGCGCACCCTGTCGCAATGCTCCGCCTCGATGGCCCGGCCCTTGATCTCGGAGATGAAGCGCCTGGTGAACTCGGATGGCGACGATGCGGTTGGGGCCCTTGCGCTCGAAGGAGCTGGGGATGTGGTCGGAATGGGCATGGGAGGTGCAGCAGACCGTGCCGGACGGTACCTTCTTGGTGGACAGGCTGCGCGGGTCGAGATGGAAGCTGAGGCCAGCGCCGCTCACCTCGATGCCGTTGCCGCACCTGACGCTGAGCGCACCCCCTTCCATGTCCGAGCCTATACAAGGGCGAATATAGAACATTTATCCTGGCATCATCGTAAGATTTAGATGCTGGCTCACTTTCGGGAAACCCCCACCTACACCCCTTTATACCCTCAAGACAAGGCATATCCGGTGAGGGCCAATGGAATACACATACCTAGAGACGGAGGAGCACTCCCGCATCGGGCTGGGCGCCAGCGCCGCCCGGTACCGGTCCCTGGTCACGTCCATACCGCCAGTGGACGCATTGCTGCGCGGATTGGAGCCGGGGACCATCACGTTCATCGACAGCTCCGACCGGCTGGTCTTCGAACTGGTCAACCTGTTCTGCTTCAACGCGGTGAACGAGCTGCACGAGGAGGTGCTGTGGATCGACGGAGGGAACTCGGTGAACCCGTACGAGCTGAGCGCCATCTGCAAGCGCTACCGCGTGCCGCCGGAGGAGGTGCTGCACAACATCACTGTGTCCAGGGCGTTCACCGCCTACCAGATGTCCACCCTCATCGAGGACATGCTGGACCCCGAGGTGGACCGCATCCGCACCGGCCTGGTGGTGGTCTCCTGCTTCCCCGACCTGTTCCAGGACGCGGACATGAACTGGACCGAGTCGCTGCAGCTGATGCGCCGCGCCATGGAGAAGCTGCGCGCCCTGACCGAGGAGCGGTCGCTCATCACCATCATCACCAACTATGGCCAGGCCAAGCCCATGTCCCGCAAGGGCCTGCGCTCCCTGCTGTATGACAGTGCGGACCGCGTGGTCCGCATCGACGGCAAGGGGGTGTCGGTGCGCATCACCCTGCCCAAGGAGGGGGAGGGCATGCTGTACCGGCCGGTGGTGCGCAACCAGACCACCCTGGACGAGTTCCAGGTATGATGGACGGGTGGGATCGATGGTCGCATCCCATAAATAATGCCGACGGCGTAGAAACCATCGGGATACCATGGCGGACGCTCTAAGGGACGAGCTGGTGAAGCTGATCGACCTGGCCGAGAAGGAGCGGGTCGAGGCCAGGGAGATATCGCCGAGAGGACGTTACGGTGGCCGATTGGGTGCGGTACAAGTGCGCCTGGGGCTGCAAGGGCTACGGTAAGCACCTCTGCTGCCTCCGTACGCGCCCTCGCCCGAGGAGACCCGGGCGCATACTCGCGTGAGTACCGCGTGGCCTATTGCTGCGCTTCGAGGGCGTGCCGGCATGAAGGGGGTCGATCGGACGAGATCCCGGAGAGGACTTCCACCCCATGTACAAGGACCTGATCATGTGGGTGCATGACACGCTGTACATGCGGGAGAAGACCGGCCTTCTACGACGGCTTCTACAAGGCCATCGGCTTCGGGGCCTACCCCTGCATCTACTGCGAGCATTGCGTGGCCGAGGAGACCGTGTCTACTGGTGGACCGGAGCATGAAACGCATGTGCAGCGCACATGGACAAGGTGAGGCCAGATGGAGGCGGCGGGCATGGACGTAATTCAGCCAGGGCTCGCAAGGCAGGCTGGGAGGACCTGACCATACGTCGAAGGACCTGGAGTACGGAAGACCATCCGCCATACGTCGGTCGCCTACGCGTTGCTCCTGATCGAATGAGACCTGAGGCCAGACCAGGGCGGTTCGGATCACGCCATAGCATTGGAGATCTTCTCAGCCTGGAGCTGGACCAAGTTGTCAACGAATGCATCGTTCATCGAGAAACTACATCGGTCAGCTATATCTGGACGAACCCCAATACTACCAGGATCGAGCTGCGGAACATCACGATCTCGCATAGCGCACGTTGAACGGGATACGGTGGCCCGGAGATCATCTGTACATCCGCCTCGTCCCCAATGCCGGTAACATTGGTCCAGTTTCCATTTTCATGCGTGGATGCCAAGTACGGCGAAAACCTTTCCTACTGTCCAAATAGCTGTTCGCCTGATCGGATGTGTCGAAGCATATATCTCCAACCCACCCCGCGGTGGGTTGATCCAATTCAGGGTCGATCTCGAACTCGCCCCGGCAGGCATGCGGTGATGTTCTCGTTGTCCCATACGAGAATCGGTGCTATTGGTCAAGGTCCCATCCAGCGCCAAGTTCGGTCTGGTTCAATGCTATGTTGTTCGGGTCCCCCGTGAACAGTGCATCAATGGTCTGGTCGTTCTGATCGTCGTTGTCATCATCAAAGAGATAGAACAGACTTGGCCCCTATCAGGATGGCAACCACGGTCGATGAACCTGCGATTAACAAAATTCGGCGTGGAGCAGACTCCAATGACTATCGCAGGCCCACGTATCCAATTTTTGTCATAAAATAATTGGTCGGCGGTATGGCATTTCATCGCCACCACCCAGCACGGATTCGATGCATGATGAAATGCAGGAAAAAAGTTTCCCAGGCAGAACCCTGCGAACCACAAGAGAGTTCTGCCAGTTTAAGATCGGGGCCGTCTGTCTCGAGGAATGGGTGGTCCCCGGCTGAGCCCACTCCTGCCTCTTTCGACCGGTGACCTCACTTTCGGCCGACCCTCCCGGTTCGAGCTTTATACCATCCGAGAGGTCGAAACAATGGTGAGAAAATGGGACGGACCGTGCCGACCTACCGCATGACCGCGGAGAGTCATGATCGAGAGCTGGAAGGACTACCGCAGGGCGCTGCCCCAGGAGGACCGGGAGACCTTCGACCGTATGGTGAACCGCATACGCATGCACGCCTCCGCCTCCACCTACGCCATATTCAACGACCCCTTCGAGGGGGCGGTCCTCTCCATGCTCCTGGAGCAGGAGAAGGAGCTCGCCAAGCTGAGACGGGAGGCGGCCGGCCATGCGGGGCTGGATCGTTGATTGCTATGCCGACCCCGCCCAGGACGCCATGGTCACCTGGCTGCGGACCAACTCCGGGGTGGAGCGCCTGGAGGACCGGCGCTTCCGCCCCGCCTTCTACGTCTGGGCGCCGCAGCACCGCCTTGCCGACCTGAAGACCTCCCTGCTCATGCTCGGCACCGCCGAGGTCTCCGAGGAGCGGCGGCGCATCTGGCTGGGGGAGAGGGAGCGCGAGGTGCTGCGGGTGGTACCCTCCACCTACGACCAGCTCACCCCCCTGGCCCGCACCGTGGACCGCTGGGGCCTGTACCGCGACTACAAGCTCTTCAACGTGGACTTCCGCATGGAGCACCGCTACTTCATGGCCCACGACCTCTTCCCCATGGGGCTGCTGGAGTACGACGGGCGCTTCCGCCATCTGGACACGCCCTACCGCCTCGACTACGCCCTGCCGGACCTGCGCGTGTGCCGCCTCGACCTCAAGGTGGAGGCGAGGCAGCGCATACCCACGATGGAGGACCGGTTGCTCTCCGCGCACCTCAACGACACGGTGCTGGAGGGGGACGAGGCGGCGGTGCTGGAGGACCTGGACCGCACCCTGCGCCGCATGGACCCGGACGTGGTGGTGACCGACGGCGGCGACGCGTTCTACCTGGACTACCTGCGGGCCCGCTCCGAACTGAACGGCGTCCCGGTGGAGCTGGGGCGGGACCAGGGCATGCGCCAGGCCAAGGGCAAGAGCTACTTCACCTACGGCCGCATCGTGTACAAGGCCCCGGCGCACAAGCTGCGCGGGCGCATCCACATCGATTCCGCCGGCTCCTTCATGTTCGACGAGTCCGGCCTGCACGGGGTCATCGACCTGTCGCGGCTGTCGCGCATCCCGGTGCAGGAGATGTCCCGCCTGTCGCCGGGCACGGCCATCAGCTCCATGCAGGTGAACGAGGCGCTGCGCATGGGCACCCTGGTGCTGTGGAAGAAGAACCTGCCCGAGGACTTCAAGACCGCCGGGGACCTGCTCGTCTCCGACCGGGGCGGCTTCATCTACGAGCCCAAGGTGGGCCTGCACGAGAACGTCTCCGAGGTGGACTTCGCCTCGCTCTACCCGAGCATCATGGTGGTGCACAACATCTCCCCGGAGACGCTGCGCTGCGGCTGCTGCCCTGATTCCCGCCGCATCGTGCCGGAGATCGGCTATCCCATCTGCGAGAAGCGGGAGGGCCTGCTGCCCCGCGTGCTGCGCCCCATCATCAAGCGCCGCCTAGCATTGAAACGGTTGGCCAAGGAGGGCGGCCGCCACGCCGAGGCCTACAAGGCCCGGGCCAAGGCCCTCAAGTGGGTGCTTGTGACGTGCTTCGGCTACACCGGCTACCGCAACGCCCGCTTCGGCCGCATCGAGTGCCACGAGGCCATCAACGCCTACGGGCGGGAGATCATGCTGCAGACCGCGGAGATGGCGGAGGCGCGTGGCTTCCGCATCCTGCACGGCATAGTGGACTCGCTGTGGCTGGAAGGGGGCGGCGACGGCGCGGCCTTCTGCTCCGACGTCTCCCGGCGGATCGGCATACCGCTGCAGCTAGAGGGCGTGTACCGCTGGATAGTCTTCCTGCCCAACGTCAGCACCGGGGTGGGCGCCCTGAACCGATACTACGGCCTCTTCTCGGACGGGGAGATGAAGTTGCGCGGCATCGCCGTGAGGCGGGGCGACACCACCGGCCTGGTGAAGCGCCTGCAGGGCGAGCTGCTGGAGGGCATGGCACGCTGCGCCGACGGGAAAGAGTTCCTGGAGAACATCCCTGCGGTGCTGGGGACGACGCGCCGCTTCGTGGAGGAGATACGGTCCGGGACGGTGCCGCTGGATCAACTGGTGATCACCAAACGGGTGTCGCGGGAGGTGGAGGAGTACAGCGACCGCAAGAACGAGTCGCTGGACGCGCTCAAGCAGCTCAAGGCGGCGGGTTTCCGCGTCCCGCCGGGGGAGATGATCGAGTACGTGGTCCTGGCCAAGGACCGCCGCACCAGGCCGGCGCAGTTCCTCGACGGCGACGAGGCCTACGACGAGGGCAAGTACGTGGACCTGGTGCTGCGGGCCACGAGCGAGCTGCTCGCCCCCTTCGGCTACGACCTGGAGCGGATGCGGGCCGAGATGGCTAGGCCAGGATGAGCAGGGCGCAGAGCGGGCAGGCTGAGCAGCTCCAGCGCATGGGCCGCTCTCGGGCCGTTCCCAGCGGGACAGGTCAATTCTGCTGAGCAAAGGGTCGCGAGGATGCATCGGTTCGCCCCGGAGGAGGTCCAGGGCCAGGTGGGATAGGAAGGCGGCCAGGGCCAATATCGGGTAGGGGGCGAGGACCGGAAGGAAGATGGCCGAGGCAGCGACCAGAGGCAGCAGGACGGCAGAGGGAGTAGCTGGAATGGAGGCAGTGCTCATGGGCCTGGTCCGGTGAGAGCAGGCGGTCGATGTCGATGAGCATCGAGAGCATGGAGGAGGTCAAGGCGATCGGTCCCATTGCGCCGTCCAGGAGGAGCAGTGAACCGCCCAGCGCGAAGGCCGCCGCGGCATGATAAGGGGCGGCGCTCATGCCATCAGCCCCAGCCATTGTTCGAGGGCGGGGCGCCAGCCAAAGCCCGCCAGGATCAGGGGGAGGAGGAGACAGCCGGTGAGACAGACCCGGCTCACGCCCAGTGCAGGAGGGAGGGAGCCGACAAGGGTGGCCGACGCAAAGGACCAAAAGCCCGGCGGGCCCACACATGACAGCGCAAAGGGCGACCACCAGGAGGAGGACGGGACGGGAGAGGCGTCCCCCCGACCGTCCCGAGCACCGCCTGGCCATGATGGCGCCGATCCTCACGGTGAGGACATAGGCCAGGAGGGAGGAGAGCAGTACGGAGAGGAGTAACAAGGCCAGATGGGCCGAGGTGAGCCGCCCCATGGAGGAGACGGTGGAGCCGCCCAACATGTCCTTCACCACCAGGAGGGCGCCGGTACCGCCCTGCCCGGTGGATGCCAGGGCCAACACGCCGAAGACCATGGCGGCCGTGCCCACGGCCGCGCTCATGGCGATGAACCTTCCGGCATTGGCCTCTTCATCGCGTCCGCTCTCCGGGCACATCATGGAGGCGGAGACGGTGGCGGAGGTGGAGGTGACCCCTGGCACCAGACCGGCCAACAATCCGGACAGGGAGCCGCTCAGCATCGAGGATCCATGTCGAGCGGTGGATGTGGCTCGTCCCTCTGCACCGGGAACGGCCGATCCGTCGGTGAAGCAAGCAAGGAAGGCACCCCGAAAAGCCCGGTCAGGAGAGGGAACATCATGTTGCCATCTACGCCGGACCACCCGGGGGAGGGGATGCGCCCCCAAAGCACGGCCACGCCCAGCAGGCCGGAGAGCAGGACCGACCCAAGGCGAGGGCGACGGGGGTCCAGCGTCTCCTGGTCAGCACCCACCGACCTTGGAGGGCGAGGGGGCCGGAGGGCAGCCGCCCCCGGAACCGAGCGGGGAATGTGCCTTGGGCGGTCACGATGTCATAGCGCCACCAGCGCCTTCGGGCCCGACCGTGCACGACCGATTCCGTCTGGTGCGCAGGGCGAACGGGGATGATGGAGGTCCTCGGTCCCTGGGAGTAGCTCCGGACCTGGAACGTGGCCTGCACCACCCTCTCCTGCCTTTGGCTCAAGACCATGAGGAGCAGCAACACCGTAAGCAGGCCGGGGATGTATCCGTCCAGTCTTTCCAAAGGGGACATCTCGCTCTGGAAGAGCAGAAGCAAGGGGATGGAGAGCAGCAACGCCACCATGGCCCCGCATAGCGACCCCTCGGCGGCCAGACGGACCGCGGTAAGGCCCTTGCCGGCCAGGAGGAGGCGATGTCCGGGAAGGACCGAAAGGCAACCCTCCTCTTCCGGCACGCCGATGAAGACGGAGGGGATGAAATCCAGGAAGCTGTGGGTCGCTGCGGCGGAAACGATGATGCAAGCGAGGAGGAGCGGGACCAGGGCCAGGTCGATACCTATGGAGGCGCAGAAAGGTTCGATGACCTTGGCCAGGCTGGGGTAGCCCAATAGCATCAGCAGGGCCATGGTGTTGACGTGGATGCCGGGAACCAGTCCAGTGAAGGTGCCCAAGGCGGTCCCGGCGAGCATGGCCCCCACCGCTGCGATGAGCACCGCCGCATCCATGATGACAGGGAAAGGGCCGGACAGGGATGGCGACGACCACTACTTCCATGCTGCGCCGGGAAGGATTATATCTTGCGTCTAGGTTGACATGGAACATGGTGGAGGTTGTGGTGGCCGAGCGGCTCACCAAGAATTATGAGGAGTTCCGTGCTGTCGATGGCATCAACTTCAGCATCCACCAGGGGGAGTGCTTTGGCTTCCTCGGCCCGAACGGGGCCGGAAAGAGCACCACCATGCGCATGATCCACTGCGCCTCTCCACTAACATCGGGCAAGCTCAAGGTCCTCGACCTGGACGTCACCCAAGAGCCAAGGCGGATCAAGGCCCTCATCGGCGTCGCCCCTCAGGAGAACAACCTCGACCCGGATTTCCCCGTTATCAAGAACCTCACCGCCTATGCCCGCTACTTCAAAATGGACAAGGCCATGGCCCTGAAACGCGCCGAGGAGCTGTTGAAGTTCATGCAGCTGACCGAGAAACGGGATGAGATGGTGGAGGAGCTATCGGGGGGTATGAAGCGCCGCCTCATCATCGCCAGGGCGCTCATCAACGAACCGCGCATCCTGATATTGGACGAACCGACCACTGGTCTGGACCCACAGGCCCGTCACCTCATCTGGGAGCGCATCCGCGAGCTGAAACGGAAGGGGGTGACCGTCATCCTGACCACCCACTACATGGACGAGGCGGAGAAGCTGTGCGATCGCTTGGTCATCATGGACAAGGGCAAGATCGTGGTGGAGGGCACCCCGCGCAAGCTCATCGAGGAACGGATCGGGGCGGAGGTCATAGAGATTGATGAGCCCAGTCCGGAGGTGGAGGCCTTTGCCAAGGCCAAAGGTCTAGATTTCGAACGAACGGCGGACCGATTGTTGATATATTCCCGTTGCTGCGAGGACCTGATCGGCGAGCTGCGCACCAAGTTCCAGTTGGACTCGGTGGTGATCCGCCGCGCCAGCCTGGAGGACGTGTTCCTGCGCCTGACCGGTCGGAGGCTGGTGGAATGAGCATCGCCAAGAACATCAGCTGGCGCAGCTGGGCGGTCTGGCAGCGCAACAAGGACGTTTTCCTCACCACCTGGAAGACCAACTTCCTTCCGCCCTTCCTGGAGCCGATCCTCTACCTGGTGGCCATGGGGCTGGGCTTCGGCGTGCTCATCAACGACCTGGTGTTCCGGGGCGAGACCATCGAGTACATCGAGTTCCTGGCCCCGGGCCTTTTGGCCATCTCCATCATGTACGGGGCCTTCTTCGAGTGCAGCTTCGGTTCCTTCGTGCGCATGCACTACCAGAAGACCTTCGATGCCATGGTGGCCACCCCGCTCACCATCGAGGACGTCATCGCCGGGGAGATACTCTGGGGGGCGACCAAGAGCCTGATAAACACCACCATCGTCCTGGCCGTGATCACCGCCTTCGGGCTGGCCGAGTTCCCGGGACTGATCTTCGTGCCCCTGATCGCGTTCCTGGGCGGCATGATGTTCGCCAGCCTGGCCATGCTGTTCACGGCGTTGGTGCCGAACATCGACTCCTTCAACTATCCCTTCTTCCTGCTCATAACGCCCATGTTCCTCTTCAGCGGCACCTTCTTCCCCCTGGACGTCCTGCCCACCTGGGCCCAGAGCCTGGCCTACGCACTGCCGCTGACCCACGTCAGCATAGTGGTCCGGGACCTGTGCTTCAACTTCTTCGAGCTCATCGATGTGGCAAGCATCATCTACATGTTCGGGGCCACGATCATTTTCTTCTTCGCTTCCATCTATCTGATGAAGCGTCGCCTGATCAAGTGACGATGCGCACCCGTCCTTGGTGCATCTCCAACTTTACCAGGGTCTTGATCTTGACCCCCAGCTCTTGCTCCAACGACGTCTTCCGGTCCCCCTTCTCGATCACCACGATGATGTCCACGATCTGCACCCCCATGATCTGGAACGCCCGGACCAGGGCGGACATGGTCCCCCCGGTGCTGAGGACATCGTCCACGATCACCACCCGGTCCCCTTTGCCGATACCGTTGATGAACATGTCCGTGCGGGAATAACCGGTGGTCTGTTGCACGCTCACTTCTCCAGGCAGACCATAGCGGCGTTTTCGGACCACATTGTAGGGTATGCCGGTCCTGAGCGAGAGCGGGACCGCGAGCGGGATGCCCATGGCCTCGGGGGCAGTGATCAGGTCACAATCGAAGTCCCCGACCTCCAGGATGCGGTCCACCACCTCCTGCAGGACCGCGGGGTCCATGGCCGGTATGCCATCGGTGATGGGGTTGACGAAGTAATCATAATCGCCCATCCGCACCACTGGGCTTTCCTCCAGGCTCCGCCTCAATCTCTGCAACATGATGAGCCCATCCCCCTGACCGCTAATAATCCTCTCCATAAGGCAAGTCATATCATATCCGAAAGCATGAAGGTAACATCATGGCCTGGCGCGACGTGGGGTCGGTGGAGGATTATCCGAAGGGTTCGATGCGCAATCTCTCCTTGGACGGGAGATTGGTTTTGGTGGTTCACACGTCCGAGGGCTTCCATGCCATGGACGGACGCTGCTCCCATATGGGCATGGACCTAGGGCGAGGGCGACTGGAAGGGGACACGGTGGAATGCTCGCTCCACCATGCCGTCTTCGATGTGCGGGACGGCAAGGTGCTGCGCAACCTGGCCGCCCGGGACCTGCGCACCTATCCGGTCCGAGCGGAAGGCGGACGTGTGCTGCTGGACCTGTGAGCGTTTCAACCGACGAGTCCCCAGCTACGACCCCTGCGCCGCACCTTGCCTTCCAGCTCCAGGTCCTTCAAAGTGCTTCGCACCAGCTCATGGGACACTTCGATCTGGAACTGATCGTGGAACGCCTTCTGCACCTCGTCCTCCGCCTTGCTTTCCATCAAGGTCTTTGGCAGCAGGGTGCGCAGGTCCTCGTGCAGGTTCCAGGGGAAGATGAACCAGGTCCATTGCTCCTCCGGCACCTTGACCGAATAGAAGTCCGGCTCGGTCTTGGAATGGGTGATGTGCAACAAGGCAGCGGTGCGGACCTCCTTGGGATGGAGCGCGGCCACATGGCTGGTGGCGAGCTTGAGGCTCTCCCCGGTGTCGGTGATGTCGTCGACGATGAGCACGTTCTCGTTCTCGATGTTGGCGTTAAGCTCCTGGGTCAATAGGGCCTTCCCATCCTGGTTGGCGGTGATGCCCCAATGCTCGGTCTTGATGGCATAGAGCTTCTTGACATGAAGATGGTCGCACAGCAGTCGGGCCGGCACCCAACCGCCCCGGGTGAGACCTATGACCACCGTCGGCTGACATGCGCTGTCTCGGATCTGGCGGGAAACGTCCAATGTCCATTTCGAAATCTCGTCATAGGTGACCAGTTTGCACCGGAAGCTCTCGACCTTGTTCATTGCCTCAGACCCCCTGGGCCGCCCCAGAGCAATGGCATGAAGGTTTCCAGGGTGATATTATTTTCCGGGACCTCAGTCGATGACGACCGGTACGAACTCCTGCCTTTTGGTATCGAACAGGCCTTTGTCGCAAAGCTTGAGCTCGGGGACCACCAACAAGCTTTGGAAAGAGAGCGTCATCATCGGTGCCGAGAGCTCGCAGCCCATGCGGGCCAGCATCTCGAAGACCCGGGCCTCGTCCTCGGCCACGGCATGGCAGGGGGCGGTGCTCATGAGCCCCGCCACGTCCAACACGAGGGACTCGTGGCGGTCCTGGTCCGTGACATAATACCCCCCTCCTTGCGCCGTTACCTGGTTCACCGCCTGGGCCAGGCATTCCGGGTCCGGACCGATGGCTATGATGTTGTGGGAATCGTGGGCCACCGTCGACGCCACCGCCCCCCTCCTTAGCTTGAAGCCTGAGACGAACCCCAAGGCCACAGACGCCTGTCGGTATCGGTTCACTACCGCCATGGTGATGACGTCCTTGGCCAGATCGGGCTGGACCACGCCATCCCTGACCTCCAGTTCGGCCATCTCGGCCTTGCTGTTGATGTGGTCCGGCACCACGCGGATCACCCGTACCTTGGCCTTGGGGCCCTTGTGCGACAGAGTGAACTCCTCCGGCCTGCGATGCTGCGCGTCCATGTGATCGCCCAGATGCACTGGTTTTGGGCTAAAGAGGGCTTTCCCGTCCTTCGCAACCAGTTCCCCTGCGACATAGACCTCCTGGACATTGAATTTTTTCAGGTCGTCCACGATGACGATGTCGGCCACCTTGCCCTTGGCCAAGGAGCCCCCGGGAAGGAAGTAATGCCACGAAGGCCAGGCGGTGACCGCCCGGATAGCATGGATGGGGTCCATCCCCAGCGCCACCGCCTTTCTCAGAAGGAGGTCGAGGTGACCGCTCATAAGGTCGGTCGCTTGTAGGTCGTCGGACACGAGGAAGCACTCGTTCGCTTTGGCGAAAGGGAGAAGTGCTCCGAGGTTACGATTGGCAGACCCTTCCTGGACCATGATCCACATGCCTAGGTGGAACTTCTCCTCCGCCTCGTCCGCGGTCAACGACTCGTGATCGGAGGATATCCCGGCATTGATGTACTTCACCAGGTCGTTTCCGACCATGCCGGGACAGATGACCGTCCACTGGCTTCCAATACTCCCTTGCCACCTTGATCTTCTCCTTGATACCGACCTCGTCCCGAAGAACGGCGGGGAAGTCCATAACCTCCCCCAGCGCCACGAACTCCTTCATGCGCAGGAGCAGGTCTATCTCCTCCTTGCCGAGGACCGCGCCGGAGGTCTCGTGTTGGGTGGAAGGAACGCAGGACGGGGCTGTGAAATAGATACGTGATGGAACCCCTTTGGCGTCTTCGAGCATGTACCGCACACCGGTCATGCCAAGCACGTTGGATATCTCATGAGGGTCGTTTATGACCGAGGTGGTGCCATGGGGAACGGAGGCCTCGGCGAATCTGGATGGGCAGAGCTGAGAGGATTCGATGTGGATGTGTGCCTCTACGAAACCGGGCAGAATGTGATGCTCGGGCGCTTTCTCCAACCGTTCCACTGCCAATACCCTACCGTCGGCAAAACTGACCCGGGCGGGATAGACCTTGCCCTCGATGACGTCCACGAACTGCCCCTCTACAGACCTCGGTTCCATGGGGAATCAATCGCATCCTGTGCCATAAAAATTCTTTTAATCGGGACACGGTCTGAACGTTGTGACCTATCCCCGGGAGGTCCTGAACGAGATCAAGTGGCGCCATAACGCCTTGGAAGAGGCTTTGGTGACCTATGTGCACCGTGGGGCGCCAGGTGACGTGCTGACCATATCTGGTAAGGACATCGTCGAGCTAGGTCGTTCCTTCTTCTCCACCGCGGAGGCGACCATCCCTTACCATAGGATCGTGAGGATAGTCTTCAGACAGAAAGTGGTGTTCCCGGACAGATAGAAAAGTGATGGAAGAGGTTTAATGGTCCTTGTCTCAGCGCGGCTCGTTGCAGTTGGGGCAGTGGTGCATAAAGGCCGGGTAGTTAACGCCGCACTTCTTGCACTTCACCATGTCCACCTTCTGCTGCTGGGCCGGCTCAGGCGCGGCTGCGGGCGGTGGCGGGGGGGCCTGCTGGGGCGGCGCCGGTGGCGGCGGCGCGTACTGGGATGGCGGCTGCGCCGGTGGGGGCCCGACCTGACTCGGTTGGGCCTGGTACTGGGCATACTGGGGTTGGAATACCTCCTGGTACTTTATCCAACCAATGATCATCAAGATGCCTGGGATGAGACCGACGAACAACATCAAGATGCTCCAGAGAAGGAACATGACATTGGCATCGTGGAACCGGCCCTCGCACCGACTCGGGTCGAACACCGTGGATTTGATCAGGAAGAAAAATATGATGTCGATGATGATCCAGAGCACGAACCCGTACAGATAGACCGACCAGGACAACATGGCGATTATCAACCAAATGACACCGACCACAAACATGATGAAGGCGAACAGGACGCCATAGTAGGCGAATTGTCTTCCTTGTGCGGCGGGCGCTGGGAGCCATGGCGGCCCCCTCGAGTTAGGCATGAATGGTATACTGTTCAAAGCGTCCAACGTCTCAACTCCTTATCCCTTCTGACCAGCCTTGAGCTGGGATGGGATGTAAATCATGTTCTTAATATAAGTTTTTCACCCCAAATGAAGTGAAAAAATCACTGCTGTCAGCTTGTTGCTGCTGTGATGGAATTTAATCGATGGCTATGATGACCTCGGACGAAGATAGATAACCACCCAGAATCATGATGATTGGTCGATGCGGGGGTCCAAGGCTTGGTCGATGTCAAGGCGTGGTTGAGATCGAACATCCCAGTGCTGGAATGGCTCCCCCGATATCAGAGGAAGGACCTTAGGACCGACCTCATTGCCGGTCTGACCGTGGGGGCGGTCGTCATACCCTCGGCAATGGGCTGGGCCTCCCTTGCCGGTCTGCCCACCCAATATGGCCTCTACGCTGCCGTGGCATCATTGATCGCCTATTTCATCTTCGTATTTCCAAGCATCTGGTCGTGGTCCCATCCTCGGGACCGGCCGCTCTGGTGGGGGCGGGACTTATGGGCTTGGTCTTCGCGGACCAGAACGAGTATATCGCTTCGGTCGCCATGCTCGCGTTCATCACCGGCGTCATGCTCATCATGGCCCGGATGGTAAGGTTGGGGTTCATCGTCAATTTCATCTCCCAGACCGTCCTCCTCGGTTTCCAGATCGGCCGGGCCTTCTATGTCATCAACCTCCAACTGGGTCGGATATTGGGTATAAGCGGCGCCAGTGGGAACTTCTTCGAGGTTGCCATTTACTATGTCAAGAACATAGGGGAGGCCAGCCTCACTACCATCTCCATCGCTTTGATGGCCTTCGTCCTCATCTACATCGGTAAGAGGTTCTACCGCAAGATTCCTTGGAATTTGGTCCTGATTATTGTCGCCACGGCATTTGCCACTCTCCTACCGGTGGAGGATTGGGGCATAGATGTTGTTGGTACTATACCAGAGGGGTTGCCGGATTTTGTCGTCCCCAGCACCGGGGGACAGTCTCTAACGGCGTTGATCACCATCGCTGTCGGGCTGTTCCTCATCACTTACATCGAGGGTGTTTCGGTAAGCAAGACCTTCGCCCGGAAAGGAGGGTACGAAGTGGATAGTAACCAGGAGTTCGTTGGCTATGGTGCCGCGAACATAGCGGCGAGCTTCTTCCAAGGTATGCCCCTGAATGGGAGCGCCTCGAACACTGCCATCAATTATGAGAGCAACGCCAAGAGCCAGCTCTCCGGGGCGGTGGCCGCGGTCGTCCTCATCCTGGTCCTCCTCTTCCTCACCTCGTTCTTCAGCAACCTACCTCGGGTCGTAATAGGGGTGATCATTATCGCCGCCATGTTGACGCTTATCGACGTCAGGTCGATGAGGAGCATTTATTCCTTTGACAAGAAGGAGTTCGCCTTCGCTGTGGCCGCCATACTGGGAGTTTTGCTCTTCGGTCTTCTCGAAGGCATCTTCATCGGAGTGGCCTTGACCATGCTGGACCTTCTGTACCGCATCTCGCAGCCCGGAATTAGGCTGTTGGGAAGGGTCCCAGGGACTGATGAGTTCACCGATCTGGACAGGAATCCGGAGAACGAGACCATAGCCAGTGTGGTCATATTCAGGGTGGATGGGCCCTTGATGTTCCCCAACGTCGCCCGGGTGCGACAGGAGGTTCTGCGCTATGTGAGGGAGAGGAACAACGTCAAACTGGTGGTCATCAGCTTGCGCAGCTCTCCCTATCTGGACCTCTCTGCCACGGAGATGATCTCCGACCTCTTCGCCGAACTGAGGGACCTAGGTGCCAACCTTAGGGTGGCCGAGGCCAATGGCTCCTGCCGCGATTCGATTAGGCAGGCGGGATTGGAGGCGAAGATCGGGGAGATGAACACAGGGTTGTCGGTCCAAAAGGTCGTGGACGAATGGGCCAAGAAATCTTCGAACCCTCAGTGATCGACCTCGGACGACCCGGTCTGCCTTGATCAAAGCTGGTTGGGATAGGGGGTGCCATTCCCCAAACCGACCTAATCATGGCTCGGCGATGTTGAACCAGAAGGGGAAGTCATCAAGCATGGAGAGCAGGTCCCCGAGCGCCGTCTGATCGCCTTTGATGCTTACCTCCTTGGCGGCCATCATGTCCTGTACCGAGGCCTCGCCTGTGATCACTTTGTTGAGCGAGGAACGTTTCAGCCTCAAGGTCACATCTGACTTCTGGGCCTTCTTGACCGCTCGATAGTTGAGCACTCCATTCTCCACCGTTATCGAGTATCTCTGCTTGACGTCGCTCAGCACCAGGTCTATCCGGATCGTCCTTCCGCTGGCCTTCGGACCGTTCAATCTGACCGCCAGAAGATCGAGCATGCTCTCGATGCTCATCGTGGCCACGATGTCCGGGCTCACTGATTTGGGCACGGCCATCTGCCTCACCCCTAGCCTCAGCTCCATGGCACCGGTCAGATAGAAATTGCGCCAGACACCGGATTCTGCCTGGTAACCGAGCTGCTCCAAGGCGTCCGCCTCTAGCTCCCGGGCCTCTTTGTTCTTTGGGTCGGCGAAGACCACGTGGTTCACCACCTGTGCCACCCATCGGTAATCCCCTTTTAGGTAGGCCTTCCGGGCCAGTTTCAGGATGGTTTCCGCCCCTCCCATGTACTCCACATATCTCCTCCCCGCCTCCTGGGGCGGGAGCGGTTCTATGTTAGCAGGGTTGCCATCGAACCACCCTAGATACTTTTGGTACACCGCTTTCACGTTGTGGCTGACACTGCCATAATATCCTCGGTTGTACCAAGCACCGGCCAGTGTCGGGGGCAAGGTAAAGATCTCGGCGATCTCCAACATGTTATAGCCATGATTGGCCAGGCGCAGAGTCTCGTCATGGAGGTATTTGTAAACATCCCGCTGCCTCTTGAGGAATTCCCGGCATTCCTTCTTCCCCCAAGTTGGCCAATGGTGGCTGGCGAAAATGACGTCGGTTCTCTCAGCGAAAAGCTCGATTGCCTCGTCTATGTATCGCGACCAGGAGATAGAATCCCGCACCTGCGCCCCCCTTAAGGTGTAAAGGTTGTGCATCGTGTGGGTGCAGTTCTCAGCCATGCACAACGCCCTCATCTGAGGGAAATAGAAGTTGAACTCGGACGGCGCCTCGGTGTCAGGGGTGAGCTGGAAGACGACCCTCACCCCATCGATGTCCATCTCTGTACCGGTCTCGGTTATGGTGTCCGTAGGGGGGATCAGGGCGGGAGTGCCATTGGATGTCGTCTGACCCAGACCGGTTCCCACCGTTCCCTTCGGGCCCCGTGGCAGAAGGTTGCCGTACATGTAAGTGGCCCTGCGGCTCATAGCGTTCCCGGCCATTATGTTCTCGCTCAAGGCCGCCTCCATGAACCCCTCTGGGGCGATTATCTTCACCTTCCCTGAGCTCACGTCCTCCTCTGATACGACCCCTTTTACCCCTCCCCAATGGTCGATGTGACTGTGAGTATAGATGATGGCCACGATCGGCCTCCTCTCGAAATGCTGGAAGAACAGGTCCAGGCACGCTCTGGCCGGCTCCGCGGTGACCAGGGGGTCGATCACGATATAACCGTTTTCCGACTCAATGATGCTCATGACCGATAGGTCGTAGCCCCTTACCTGGTAGATGCCCTTGGTGACCTTGAAAAGACCATGTATCATGTTCAGTCGGGACTGCCTCCACAGGCTGGGATTCACCGTCGGTGGCGCCTTTTTCTCTTCCAAGAATGCATAAGGTCGGAGATCGAAGACGACCCTCCCTTCTTCGTTCTCGATCACTGGATCCTTCATATCGGCGATAAACCCCTTGTGCGAGTTCTCGAAATCCTTTTCATCCGCCCAATCCAAGTTTGGGTCTTCGTACAACGATCGATTGACCTTCCTTGTGTAAGATGTCGCATCCTTTGCCATGGATCTGATCGCTCCTAATCCAGGCATAATTGGAGGTCACCACTACATAATCGTTGACGAGCTTCGAGGGGTGGATTATTATTATATTCAATAATCTAAATAATATTTTACATCAAGGTTATGACCATATGTGATCTGGAGGGGAAAGAATGTGGTTGGTCGAAACTAATATTTAAATACGAATATATATTAATGAAGTTCGCCAACCTATAAAAATGTCCAGCACTTCGTTCTTCGGTTAAGAACCGGCGATATTTTCAAATAGTGGCCCCCTCTCTACATGGCGATTGTAACCATCCAATAGAGTGAATTTAATGCAGTATCATGAGTTCAAAAAAATTTATGACAGTCTGGACCGACCCTCGGACATCAAAATCCTTTCCCAGGAACTAGGCCTCGATGAGGAGCTTGTCACAGTCATCTATACCCAGAGGACCGTGAGAGAGACCACACGGGCGTTCTACAGAGTGCAACGTTACGGGAAGGAGATGGTCCGGGATTGGGAGAAGGGCAAGTCACTTTTACAGATATCTGAGAAGGCGGAATTCTCCCCCATACTCACTGCGCTCCTCATCTTCAAGGAGATGGGGAAGTCCCGCAAGCAGTTCTGGAGCTTCGTCCGCAATCCGGAGATAATCCCGGATCGAAGGATGCGAAAGGAGATCGAGGAGATAACCGCTGCCGATTACGTATACTCGCCCTGGGCCAACGAGGTCCAGTGCAAGAGGGGCATCTGGGGCGAGGCCAAGTTGCAGGGCTGGCTGGCGGAGAACAACATTACCTTCAGGACGGAGAAGGACCTCCGAGGCGAGTTCCAAAAGACCCCGGACTGCCTCTTCGATAAGCCGGTCACCGTCAACGGCTGGGAGGTCAACTGGATCGAGTCCAAGGCCACCTTCGGCGACAAGGTGGAGGTCAATAAGAACCTCAAGAAGCAATTGGCCCCCTACCTGGAGCTCTTCGGCCAAGGTCTTGTCGTCTACTGGTTCGGTTACCTGGAAGAGGTGGAGATCCCCGAGGGCATCTTCATCATGGACTCGGCGCTGGTGGAGCATTGTTGCGACTATGTGCGGTGAGCTGATAACCGGCCGAGAACCGTATTATAAGGGTCAGGGCATTCCTAGGGCATGGCGTCCGAGATCCTCTCGGCCAGCGAGCTGGAGCGTTTCAGCTATTGCCCATTGAGCTGGTGGCTGAGCCGGAGCCAGGACACCACCTCGGAGCGGTTGGAGGAAGGGGAGCGACGGCACGGGGACCTTTCCAACGATCTGCAGCAGGTGATAGATTCTGAGAAGAGAGTGATGTCCTGGGAGAGGGCGGTGCTTTGGTTCTCATTGGTGGCGACGATGCTGGCATTGGTGGCGATCCTGATCGTCAACCAGACCCTGGCGCAGGAGTCCATCTGGTTGAGCGCCATCCCCTCCGTGCTCTGGATTTCGCTCATCCTCTATCTTGTCTACCGCTCGGGCAGGGGGGAGCACGCCAAGGAACTTCGCAAGGAACGGGCGGCGGCGGTGGCGGGCGTGGTCCTTCTCTTCGTCGTCCTCAACCTCATCATCATCCTGGACGTACCCACCCAGATCTCCAACATAATGCTCATCCTCGCCCTGATCTGGTTGATAGGCACTGGTATCGTGCTTTATTGGTCCCTTTCGGCCCAACGCAAGGCGGAGATCAAGCGCCAGGAGATGCATCTCAAGGGCAACGTGCTCTATGTGGGCAATGACGAGGCACCGATCTACCGTTCCGAGCGTTATTGTCTCAGCGGGAAGCCTGACTACGTGCTGCAAGAGGGTGGGGAGCTGGTCCCGGTGGAGATGAAGAGCGGACGCATGCCCAAGGGACCGCTGTTCTCGCACATCCTGCAGGTGGCGGCCTACTGCCTCCTGCTTTCCGAGGACAAGAGGGGCAAGCGGGTCTCGCGCGGCATCCTGAAGTACGGCGACGTGGAGCATGAGATCGAGTTCTCGCCGGAGTGTTGGAGCAATTGCTCCTGGAGAAGCTGGGAGAGATGCGGCGCTCTCTGGCCCAGGAGCGGCGATGTGCACCGCAACCACAGTCGTCCGGGCAAATGCCGGTCCTGCTCGCGGCGAGAGCTGTGCCCGGAACGGTAGCTGATCACTCCACCGTGACGCTCTTGGCCAGGTTTTTAGGTTGTCGATGGTGCAGCCGCGCATGTGGGCCGTGTGGTATGCCAGGAGCTGCAGCGCCACGGTTACTGGGATCGGTGAGAACAGCGGCTGGACGCAGGGTACCTGGGGACCTCGGCAGATGGGCCAGCTCCCAGTCCCGTTCGCAGCCCATGGTATCACCGGGCGTCCCTGGCGGCCACCTCCGAGATGTTCGCCATCATCTTGTCGTAGGTGTGGTCCCTAGAGGGCCACGGCGATGATCGGCGTCTTAGCGTCCAGGAATGCCAGCGGCCCATGCTTCAGTTCACCCGCGGCGAAGCCTTCGGCGTGGATATAGGATATCTCCTTCAGCTTCAGCGCGCCTTCCAGCATGGTCGGGTAGTTGACGTTGCTTCCGATGAAGAACACATCCCTCGGCGGACCTTCAGCTCTGCCGCGGCCTCCATCTCGGTGGCCCTGTCCAGGACGGTCTGGACCACGAAGGCATGCTCTCAGCCCGGACAGGCGCTCCACATGGCGTCATAGCTCAGGGCCCGCTTGGCATAGCCGATGCGGATGCCGATGATGTACATCGCGATCAGCTGGGTGATGTAGGTCTTGGTGGCCGCCACGCCGATCTCCGGTCCAGCGTGCGTGTAGAAGACCTCGTCCACCTCCCGGGTCAGGGAGCCCACGACGTTGGTGACCCCAAGGTGCGGCAGCCGCGGCGTCTCGCCTCCCGGGCCGCTGCCAAGGTATCGGCGGTCTCGCCGCTCTGGAATCAGTATGACCAGGGCGATTCCTGGCGCCGGGGGAATAGCGATATTCCGAAGCCAGCTCCAGCGTGACCGGGACCTTGGCGAACTCCTCCAAGACGTACTTCCCACCATGGCGGCGTTGAACGAGGTGCCGCAGGCGACTATCTTGATGGAGTTGAAGTTGACGTTGGGCAGTATCTCGCCGCTCGATGATCTCCTGCGCGCCAGCATGGAATTGTGGATGGCCTGTGGCTCCTCGAATATCTCCTTCAGCATGAAATGCTCGAAGCCGCCCTTCTGGGCATCCTCTGCGCTCCAGGAGACGATCTCCTCTGATCTTTCCACCCTCTCCCCGGTCGGTCGAAGATCGGCCCCTCCGGGTGACCCTGACCGTCTCGCCGTCCATGACGTAGAGGACCTTGTTGGTGTACGGCAGAGCGCGGTCACGTCCGACGCTACCAGGTTCTCCTTGACGCCCAGGCCGATGACCAACGGGTTCTCCTTGCGCGCGGCGACGATTTGCTGCCCTCCTCGAGCCCGCGATGGCATATGTCCCGTGAATGGTCCCCACGGTCGCTGCAGTGCCTCGTGCATGTCGCCCAGTCATGCTCCTCGAGCAGGTGAACGATGACCTCGGTGTCGGTCCGCGAGGTGAACACGTGCCCCTCCCTGCAGGCTCTCCTTCAAGGACATGTAGTTCTCGATGATGCCATTGTGTACCACGGCGATCACCCTTGACAGTCACGGAACGGATGGGCGTTCTCTCGGACGGTTTCCCGCATGAGGCCCAGCGGGTGTGCCCGATGCCCAGTTGCCCCTTACTTCGGGAGGACCTTCAGCCCTTGGATCTCTCCCTTTTTCTTGTGGACCTCAATTTGGGGGTCATTACGGCCATCCCGGCCGAGTCATACCCCGGTATTCCAGTCTTTCAACGCATCCAGCAGGACGGCGGATGCTTGCCTATATCCAGTATAACCAATGATGCCGCACATCTGAGATCACTATGCTCCTGTTTCCAAGCTTCCTTCTCACTTTGGCTCCGTCACCGATGCGACACCCAGAACCAATGATGCTCCCGAGAGGAGATAAGCAGCCCCGCCCCTATCAATGTTCTCCTCACCGACGATGAAACCGATCTTGTTCACGCTATGAACCATTGCCCTTAGAATTTGGGCGAAACCGCAATTGCTAGAGAAGTTCGAGTCCGATGCGCACCTTGTCATAGAATACGCTTTGACATATATGACAATGGGACCCGATGCTGACATTGGCCATGATGACGCTGTTCTTGATGAGCGTGAATGGTTCGCTAAAGACCGTGCCATCCCCGATGCTGGTGGAGGGCATCAGGCGCGCCGGACGGACCGATATCGCAGCCCTCGCCGATGATCACTGGGCCTTCGATGTGGCATCCAGAACGTATTCTTGTACCCCTGCCTATGCTCCACCGGCCCTTTCATCGTGACGCCTGACTCGATCGTCCCGGCAAGCTACTCGACCACGACTTTCTAATGCATTATCTCGACCTTCAAACGAATGAGGTCCCAAGGATATACCGCATCCTCCACCTTCCCCTTCACCGCCAGCCCCGCCCGGATCTTCATGTTCGGACATGGCGCTGCGCAAGGCATCGGTGATACCATATCTACCTTCCCTGACCCCATGCTCGGGGATGCGAGCCAACATCAGCCTGGTCGAAATTATAGAGCCCGGTGTTGATGATGTTGCCCACACTTTCCGATGGTTTTTCGTGCAGTTCGACAATGCGGAATCCTGCCCTCAACCCGGAACACACCATATTTCAGAGGGTTCATCGCTCTCGGTGACCAGGACCGAGTTGCCATCTCCCGCCGAAAGCAAGGCCGCCACCGCCACCTTGTCCACGATGTTGTCCCGGGTAGGACCAAGAATCTACCTTTGACCACTCCCTTAGGGTGGGTCATGGCATGCCCAGTGCCTAGCTGTCTGTCCTGGACCACATAGACGATGCGGGCATTGGACCCTTACCTGGAAACATCCCCAAAGAAGGACATGATCCTCTCCTTGCGGTAGCCAGAACAAGATCATCACGATGTCACGCACACCATCACCACCAAGGCCTCCACGACGAACTCCAGGATGGGGCGATTGCCAACAGGCAGCATGACCTTTGGGCGGGTCTGCGTCAACGGTCGCAACATCTTGTCCCCTCTCCGGCCGCTTCATAAATGACTGCCTGCATCTCATATCCTTCCGTTACTGGCCTCTAAATTTGATACGGGCCATTTAAAACTTTCACCGGGGGTGCCTTTCGGCTAGGACAATCAGTCCTGGATTTGATAATTTGTTCGTAAGTTTGTTTAATAGAGAGGACGTGGAGAGTGATGCAGAAAAAGAAGGATTGGCTGATGGGGGCAGACCATACGAAGGAATTTCACATCATCACCCAAGAATGTTCAATTTCTTCACCAGCCCGGGTGGTCAACTCCTGAATAGTCCGAGGCACGGCCGGAGGGGGCAAGACCACATTGGCTCTACAAGTGATGGAAAATCTGGCCCATATCGAAGAAAAGGGATTCTATTTCTCAACACGTGTCTCAGACCAAGCGCTCCTCCAGCATTTTCCCTGGTTGGAGGATGGAGCAGCCATGGGAATGTCCTTCACCGCCAATAAGGTACAGAAAGGCAACGCGAAGTGCCGAAGAGCCGTGGCGACTGAGCCGAGAGCTTAAAGGCCTAGGGGAACAGCCAGCAGCCAGGTGCGCCTAAGAAGGAGATGTCCGTTTCCCATGGAAGGGACCTGGGCGAACTAGAGAGCCTCTACGAGCTGGTAGAGAAGCATGCTCCGGCCCGGAGCGCTCATAGTCATCGACAGCATCGATGCCTTGGCGGAACGCTATGGCATGACGTTCTCCTTCCTTAATCCCGCCTGCAGAAGGACCTGGTGGAAGGCTACGGTTCCCGGAGCAGCCTATTACGTCATCGAGAACACCGAGCAATCCTTGGACTATCTAGGTGATGGTGTCGTCATCGTCTCCCGCGGCGAGTTCAGCCGGCGCGGGATGCAGGGAGATCGAGATACTGAAATTGCGGGGATGTGAGATAAGACAGCCGAAATATATTTTCACCCTCAAGGGGGGCAGGATCCAAACTTTTGGATACGCTGTGGAGAACCAGGTGTCCCCGGGGAACAACGGTTGGATTCACCTGGAAGAGGACAACGATGGCCGGGTCTCCGGCGGCATGGGGATGGACCGGGCTCACCAATGGCGGTCTGGAACGAGGGTGCGATGGTGCACATAGAGCTGGGCGGGGGGGTCCCATCCAACATCAGCAGGGGGCCTCATCGAGCAGTCAATCGTGGCTAACTTCGCCACATTGCGCCGTGGCGTCATCTGGGTCCCGCTGCGGAAGGTCGAGCCCGGACGCGGTGCGGGCACAGATGGCATCCCTCATCAGCAAGGAGCAGTTCGAGAGATATCTTGCGGATTCCAGATGGCCTCCCCGGTGGTGGAAACGTCCTCCTCATCATGCCCGTAGAAGGTGGCCAACGCGGGGACGACCTGAAATGGAAGACGATCTCCTATGCCCTTAGCGGTAGCGACGTCCATCACTTGCCTCCTCGGCTTCGATACGCTGGAGTCAAATCTGGAGAGAAGGTGATGGACCAGCTACCCGAGCTACTTGGGACGATGAAGCGGAACAATGGGATATGCGTGTGCATCACTTCCCCCTGCATCGAAATCCAAGGATAGGCGTTCTCAGGGACCTGGCAAACATCCATGTCAAGATGGAACGCATTGGCGGTACCATCGTAATCTATGGAGAGGAACCGTTCACTGAATGCAACGCCTTGGAGATAGAGGAAGGCGACCTAAAGGCGGAAAGGTGTCGCTCACCCCGATCGTGTGAGGTGGAAGGATGATCAAGGCATCGTTACCAGACATGTGCTCCGTCCTCATGATCGGCTCCCCCGGCATCGGCATGCTGGAATTCAACATCGGCCTGGCCAAGGATTACCTGGACGCGGGAGAGGCCGTGGTCTTCGTCACCATGGACCTTCTTCCAGGCAATGTGATAGCGCTGATGCGGAGCTTCGGAATAGAGACCGAGAAGGTGCTTGGACGGAAATTGTTCATCATCGATTACCACACCAGCCTGCTTGGGGCCACGGACGAGAGGGACAGCTACTCCAGGCGGGGTGAGGCCCGGAGGTGGGGGACATTGAAGGCATCATATTCAATGTCGGCAGAGATCGTCAACGAATATGGGAAACCGGTGCGCATCTTCTGTTATACCTTTATTGCCCACGTTGTTCCTCTATAATCAGAGCAACGTGGGGGTGAAGTTCTTCCAGAAATCAGCAGCTCACGG
This sequence comes from Methanomassiliicoccaceae archaeon, assembly GCA_963789555.1. Taxonomy (GTDB): domain Archaea; phylum Thermoplasmatota; class Thermoplasmata; order Methanomassiliicoccales; family UBA472; genus JACXTP01. Next base: position 224,937 of record CAWBKY010000009.1, read on the forward strand.
GTGAGGAACGAGTTAGGTACGGCGGTCTTCTCCATTCACGACGGTGTGCATGATGAGCGCACTGTCAACCACCTCATGGCCATCGCTGACGGCGTGATGGAACTGAAGTTCGACGATGAGCTGAACCGGACGCATGAGGGTCCGCCACATGCGCGGCATCCCTGCCACCAATCAATGGATACCATTCGAGATAAGGGCGAACGGCAACGGGCATGCCCACCCGCTGCTAGAATGGCACTAGTACTCGCCCTCTCCTTCCTGGATGACGCCGTAAAGGGAGCGTTCCAGCTCTTTGATGGATTGTTTGGTGGCGCGGGAGTAGATGTCGCATTTCAGCTTTGGGCTGACCACCATCTCCTTCTTCCGGCAATAGATCAACTTCCCGCCCAGTCCGAGCTCGGGCCGGTTCTCCCGGTGCAGGCAGGTACAACAGAGAGGATTCTCGTTCATTCCGTTGCCAAAGAATATCTGGAGCTATTTTAGTGTTGCCCTGGGAATCTCAGCCTGGAGGCGATGAGCTGGGTCAATTCCATCACCTCGATCCCTCCTGGACGGCGCAGGTTCACGGCACAGAAGGGGCAGGCGGCGGTGATGGCCTGAGCGCCACAGGAGATCGCGTTATCGACCTTGCGGGCGGCCATGCGGCCCGCCACCTCTGGGTAGCCGGAGAGCAGCGACCCGCCGGCACCGCAGCATACCGTCTCATCACCGGTCGATACCAGTTCGATGCCTGGCACTTCCGATAGCAGCTCATAGCGTCCTTTCCTTGGTGTGGGGCCCCACGCCGCGGGACAGATGGCAGGCATGATGCACGGCCAGCCGAATGGTCTGCGCACCAGGTCTGAACCTCATCCCTTTGGTCCCGGTGACCTCGGTGAGGAACTCGGTGATGTGCAACGCCTCCAAGCCATATCCTTCCACCAACTGGACCGTGCAACCGGGGCAGGAGGTGACCACCTGGTCATATCTCTCCAGTATCTTCAGGTTGGCATCCATGAGCCGCTCGCGCCTGCGTTCGTCCCCGAGCTTGGACAGGGGCGACCCGCAGCAGACCAACCCGCTTGGCACCTCGACCTTGGCTCCAGCTGCCTCCAGCAGTCCCAGGGAGCCGTCCATGGTCTCCACCTCGCGCTGCGAGGCGATGCATCCAGGGAAATAGGCGATCTTGGCCCGAGGCGTGGACCCCTCCCCGACCTTTCGAACCGGTTCGATCGACAGCCCATAACGGTCGATGTTGCCCAATAACCTTTCATGGCCAGGGCGGACCCTGACGTTCGGATAGAGGGACGCCCTCATGTCCAACATCGCTTTGGGAAGCGGTATGCGGGAAGGGCAGGCCTCTGCGCAGCGCTCGCACATGGAACAGAGCCAGGCCACCTCCGCTATGGCAACGCTGGAAGGACCGAAGCGAGGCGCGTCCACGGCGATGGTGCGGGGCCCGGGGAATGCCATCTCCCCGACCTCGGCCACCACTGGGCAGGCGCGGACGCAGCTGCTGCACTTCACGCAACGGTCCGTTCCCGGCATCAGAGCGCCTCCTCGATGGCACGGCAAGCGGCCAAGGCGGTCGTCAGGCAGGCTCCAAGCCCGAATCCGTTGGCGAAGTTCAAGCCGGGCAGCGCCGCTCCAGCGACCAGCACCTGGTCCGTCCTCGCCCCTTTCCTGACCGACCGGAAATTGGGATCGCAGGCTATGCCAGAGTGCGTCGCCCTGTCAAAGGTCGACGAGCCTGCGGCAACGTTCCTGATGTCGAAGAACGATAGGGGATCGATGACGTCACGACCCAAGATGTCCAGTCCGCCCCCGACCACATTCCCGCCGCAGAACAACATCATCGCGGCCTGGACCTCGACCTGCCGCAATCCGGACCGACAAAGGGCGATCACATCGCCATCCTTCAGATCGATCCTTTCCAGGAGCGTTCCGTTCAGGTCCCTCGCTCCAGCCTCAAGCGCCGCCCTCCCGAATGATCCCACGAGAGAGCGGCCGGGTAGGGAAAGCGGGGTTATTGCCTCGCAAAGTCGCTTGCCCACCTCGTCCGCAAGATCCCTCCAGGCCCTATCATGACCTCCCCTTTGCGTGAACGGCGGGAGCACCACCAGATCGGCATCGATCCCTTGGAGGAACTCGGACAAGGCATCCATGGGAATGCCTGATCCCATGGTTCATCTCGATGTGAGGGCGATGAGATTCTGCCGGGACGGGAGCGGCCCAAGATGAGGATGCTTCCACCCCCGCCTCGCTCCTCAGCATTTCGCTGAATAGGCCAGGGTCGAGGTCCTTGTTGCCGTGGAGCCCAAGGGCCGCCACCTTCGCACCTCGAATGGTAACGATATCATGTCTGGATGAGGTGGACGGCGCATAGTTCGTCCTCATTATCGTGCCCAAGTTCGTGACCAGCGCCATCCTCTTCTCGGAGCTGCCCTCCCAGGTGCACGGTCCAACGGACAGGGACTTCCCGTATCCTTTGGTCCACCCTGTCGAGGGCCTCTCGCATGCAACCCATCGTCCAGACCGAGGTCCCCTCCACCACTCCGCCTCCTCAGGGAATGTGATGCAACCGGTGGACATCTCGCTGCTCGGCGTGCCGTTCCCGACCAGCAATACCTCATGGCCAGTGCTGGCCAGTTCGATCGCGGCGAAGAGCCCGGTGGCTCCATGGCCCACGACGATCACCTCGGTATCGAATGGCAGGGAGGCGCCTCATCGGCATCGCTCCTCTCTGGTGGAGAACCCGTATACCCCTCTCAGCAGATCGGCGCGGAACAGCTCCTGGCGGAGCTGGTCCCCTTCCAATACCGGGGCGATGCCTCGATATCGGTCACAGAGGAACCGGGACATGGCCTCGCGGGGATCGCCGCACTTGTCGCCTAAGGCCGTGAGCATGGCGATGCTGCATCCCGTTCCTTGGCAGTAACCCATTCCGGCACGGGTCCGCCGCATGAGGTCGGACAGGTCCACCACATCCTCTTGGGCGGCAAAGTGCTCCAGCTCGAAGCGGACCACCTGCTCGCAGCTGCACGCGATCGACCGGGCCGAACGAGATCCCAAGGCCCTGGCCCGCATCGCTTCCGGTAGCCGTCCATAGCGCCGTTGCAGCTGCGATGCCGGTAAGGAATGGAGGCCAAGGTCGGAAATGTCCTCGCCCCTCTCCACCAATGGTTCTACCGCCGTCCTGCAAGGGCCGGTGGTCCCGAGCTCGGCGGCGAGAAGGTCGGAAAGATGCTCCGCCATCGAGCGGTAGGTGGTCAGCTTGCCCCCGACTATGCTGAAGAAGTTGTCCAACCCATCGTCGGTGTGCTCGAATATCTGATAGGAGCGGCTCGCCCGACGACCATCGCCGAGATCGCGCACCAAGGGCCTGACGCTGGCATAGGCCCGGATGGGGCGGCACTGGGTAAGTCCCGGCACCATCTGGGAAGCCTCCCTCATCAGCAGCCCGACCTCTTCATCCCCCACCTTGGCCGAGCGTGGGTCGTGGATAGGACGGGAGGTGGTCCCCAAAACCATACTGGTCCGGTTGGGGACGACGATATCGCCGTCGGATGGGGGACGGAGCCGGTTCACCAGCGTGTTCACCAATCTTCCGCTCATGACCAGGAGGGCCCCGCAATCCTTCGACAGCTCGACATGGCATCGGGCCATCTTGGCCACCTCATCGGACCATGCCCCTGCCGCGTTGACCACCAGCTCGGGCCTGATGGTCGAGACCTGCCCATTTCGACGGTCCTTGTATCGGACCTCGACGATCCTTTCCCCCTCCCTCACCAATCTCGATAACGGGCGAATGGTTGTGAACGATGGCTCCCAAGGCCCGGGCGGATTGAACGTTCGCCAATACCAATTGGAAAGGGTCGATGGAAGCATCCCTGACCTGGAACCCCCCCTCCACCAGCGGGGAGATCATCGGCTCGAATTCCAGAACCTCTTCGCGGGTCAGGCGCTGTGCGGGTACGCCGGAGTCGTCGACAGCCCCTTTCGAACCTGGTCGACATAGTCGCCATCATCGTTCGGCAACTGTATGAACAGACCGCCCAGGTCCTCAATGCAATGCCAGGCGATGTTGCGGAGCACCTCGCACTCCTGAGCGCATTCCCTGGCCGACTCCTGGTCACGCACCACGTAACGAGCCCCGCTATGGAGCAGCCCATGGTTCCCCCCGCTGGCACCACCGGAGAAGTCGCCCTTCTCCAGGAGCATCACGGAAGCCCCGCGCATGGCCATGTCGCGGGCGATGCCCGCTCCCGTGGCCCCGCCGCCGATGATGAGGACGTCTACGCGCATCGAGAGCTCGCCTCCTGAGCAGAAATGGAGAGGGACGACATGGATGGGACGCCCAACAGCTTAAGAAAATATAAATGGTAGCGGGGGGTCGATTTGAACGACCGGTCTCCGGGTTATGAGCCCGACGGGATGTCCTGGCTACCCCACCCCGCTATGTGGAAGGCTCCTATCGGACATGCCTTATTTAAAACCTTTTGACGGTCAGAACAGGTTCCTCAACCGCATCACGTCCTCCATGGAGCCTTTGACACGGATCTTGCGCAAGCGCGTAGGCCTTCATGACCTTCATCTTGCCAGTGTAGAGGTCCTCCACCGTTTGAGGGTCGGAAGTGATGAGGATGTCTGGACCATCCGCCATCCCATCGCAGAGCTGATCGATGTGAGCGTCCTTCAGTATGAAATGGTAGGATTCGCAACCGAGGTCGATGTTGACGCATTTCTTGATGCCAAGAAGCTCCTGCCTGAGGTTGGGGTCGCATTCGACCTTTTTGTGGAAACGATTAATGGTGTCCTGAACGGAGGTTTGGATGACATGTTCTTCACTCCCAATCGCTGAGCTTGGACACCTTGCTGTCCGAACTCAGTTTCCTGATGTTCTTCCAGGATTCCCTGGTGTGTGGCGGAAGACTCCCATGCTCTTTAAGGTAACCCTCTACGAAATCATTAGTCCGCTTATCTCCACAGTAACCGCTCATCCCTACTATGCTGAATGAACGGCATATCCGTTCCATCTCCTCATCCCGCACCGTCTTGGCGATTATGGAGGCGGCAGATACCACTGGATAGATGTCGTCCGCTTTGTGCTTGGCCACCAATCGAGGATGGCATCTCGGCTTGGAGCCGACCGTCCTGGCGAACCTGGCCTCGTTCGTGTCGCAGGCGTCCAGGAAGGCCTCGGTGGGGGCGATTCGGTCCAGGAGTAGCGAACAGCTCGGCCTCGAGCTCGTTAAGGCTGTTCTCCCGAGCGTCGATTCTCTTCTGCCGGGACCACCCTTACCTCCACCCTCGCCATCTCACGGATCTGAACGGAAAGCTCGATTCGTTTCGTGGGGGGCAGCTTCTTGGAGTCCTTGACCCCGATCTTTCGCAATGGGGCGTCATCGGCTATGGCCACGGCTGCCACCACCAAAGGCCCCATGGCCGGGCCTCTCCCCGCCTCGTCCACCCCGCAAAGCACGACCCTGAGTGTCATCGCTTCATATTAATGGCTCACATTCAGGCCAAACCTGATATCATCGGCCGTCGGTTCGGTGTTCGATACCATGGCAGATGTTTTCTTCGCCGACCTGCGGACAGAGAGCGAGAAGGACAATGTGCCCAACAAGATCGGGCGCCTGTTCAAGAAGGCCGGCCTGGATGGCACGTTCAGCAAGGGGGACCTGGTCGGAGTCAAGACCCATTTTGGGGAGAGAGGGAACACCGCCTTCCTCCGACCGCAGTACCTGGCCAAGGTGGTCGACCTCGTCGCCGCCAACGGGGGCAGGCCGTTCCTCACCGACAGCAACACGTTGTACGTAGGGATGAGGGCCAACGCCGTCGACCATTTGGAGACCGCGGCTTTGCATGGTTTCTCCTACCCGGTGGTCAACGCACCGGTGGTCATCGCCGATGGCCTCAAGGGCAAGGACGAGGCCGTGATCGATGTCAATCTGAAACGATGCCGGTCCATCCGAGTGGGTTCGGCGGCAATGCAAGCGGACAGCATCATGTGCGTCTCCCATTTGAAGGGGCATATGCTCACCGGCTTCGGTGGCGCAATGAAGAACCTGGGCATGGGCTTCGGCTCCCGGGCGGGCAAGCTGGACATGCACATGGAGGTGACCCCCCAGGTCAAAAAGGACAAGTGCCGGGGCTGCGGCACCTGCGTGCGCAAGTGCCCGGAACATGCCATCAAGCTTAGCAAGAGGAAGGCGATGATCGATGATGAGAAGTGCATCGGTTGCGGCGAATGTCTTGTCGTCTGCCCATACAGCGCGGTGGACTTCGGGGACTGTTGCATGGACTCCACCGCCATACAGGAGAAGATCGCCGAATATTGCTATGGCATCATGAAAGGGCGAGAGGGTCGCTTCGGATTCATCACCTTCATAATGGACGTGGTGCCATACTGCGATTGCGCTCCCTTCAACGACGCCCCGATCGTGCCAAACGTGGGCATCCTGGCCTCGAAGGACATAGTGGCCATCGACCAGGCGGCGGCGGACCTGGTAAACAGCTCCCCTGGGCTGAAAGGGACGAGCTGAAGAAGGGGATGAGAGCGGGGGAGGACAAGTTCAAGGCCCTGTTCGACCTGGATTGGTCCGTGCAACTGGAATATGGTGAGAGCGTGGCTTGGGCGAGCGCGAGTACGAACTGACCAAGGTCTGAACAACCATGAACATGTTTAGCTACCTAAAAAACGGTCGATGGGGCATTATTTATAAAACATCTTGAAATGAAGGGGCGGTGATAGCATAGAGCTGAGCGATGTCCAGGGGAGGCGCATGACCGGTGGGTTCATGCTCACCCGGGTGGGAGTCACCGGGGTCAAGAAACCGGTGCAGGTCTGCCGCGGGGACAAGAAAGTCACTTTGATTTGCACTATCGACGTGTTCGTCGACCTACCTTCCAGCCAGAAGGGCTCCCATCTCTCCCGAAATCTGGAGGTCATCTCCGACGTGGTGGAGCAAAGCTTGAGCAAGCTCGTGCCCGGAATCGAGGCCTTGGCCGCGATCGTCAGCAAGGACCTGCTGACCGTCACGAGTACGCGACCCATTCTGAGGCGCACGTCACCGCCCAATACTTTTTGGAACGCACCGTGCCGAGCGGAAGGAAGACGATGGAGTCCTACAAGCTCCTGGCCAGTGCCACCGATAAGAAGGGGAACGGCATGAAGAAGATCGTCGGCGTCGAGGTTATCGGTATGACCGCTTGCCCCTGCGCCATGGAGACCGTGCAGGACCTGCAGAAGGGGAATCTGCGCGACAAGTCATGCGATGGGCCAAACATCACACACAACCAGCGCAACATCACCACGCTCATGATGGAGGTGCCTGAGGCCTTCGATGTGGAGGCGGACGACCTCATAGACATCGCAGAGCGGTCGTTCAGCAGCCCCACGTTCGAGATCCTGAAGCGGGCGGAGGAGGCCCAGGTGGTCATCGTCGCGCACCAGAACCCCAAGTTCGTGGAGGATGTGGTGCGAGTGAACCTCTCGCACATCTTGAAGCAGTTCACCCATCTTCCGGATGACACGGTCATCACGGTCCGGAGCGAGAGCCAGGAGTCCATCCATAAGCACAACGCCTTCGCGGAGAGGGTCACTACCCTCGGCCAGTTGCGCTGCTGTGACTGATCTGGGTGTCTTCATGATCGGGCGATTCAAGGCAGTGGTGTCCGATGTCGATGGCACCATCACCGATGAGAGTAAGCACATACAGTGCAGGCATCGAGGCCTTGCGCCAGGCGCAGGAAAGGGGGCTCAATGTCATGCTGGCGAGCGGAAACGTCCTTCCTGTGGCATATGGTCTTTCGGCCTTCATCGGATTGCGAGGCCCGGTCATCGCTGAGACGGAGGCATGGTCTGTTACCAGGACCAATCTACCAATTGCAATCGGGAGATGTCCCGGAGAGGGCCTTCCATGAGCTGGAGAGGACGATGCCAGAGACCAAACGCCTCTTCACGGACAATTGGAGGACCACCGAGGTGGGCCTACGTCGGGACCAGGACCTGATCAGGGTGCAAGAGGCATTGGCCGGCTGGGACCTGGAAATCGAGGCCACCGGTTTCGCAATACACATCATGGAGAAGGGGCACTCCAAGATGAAGGGCGTGCAAAAGGCCTGTGAGCTGTTGGGGATCTCCCCCGCGAGGTGGTCGCGTTCGGAGATGCAGACAACGACGTCAAGATGTTGGAGGGTTGCGGATGGCATCGCCGTGGGCAATGCCTCGCCAGCGGCCAAAGCGGCAGCGAAGTACGTCTGTCATTCCAACCAAGCGGAAGGCGTCGTGGAAGGATTGCTCATGCTGGGCCTGTTGTGAAGAAAAACGTATAACGGTCCAAATCCATCGTTTCGGCATGGAGACCCTAGGCCTTTGCCAATACTGTTCCAGACCGGCGTGACGTTCCTGCTCGTTGTGCGGAGGTTTGTTCTGCGAGGAGCACTTCGATAAAGCGAGCGGACTATGCTACAACTGCGCCCTCAAAGTGAGGAATGGAGAAAAGAGGACGGCCAGGGACATGGACCGTCTGTTGCACTGAACTTAGAGCAGTTTCTTGGCCGCCGCTTCATCTAGACCGATGGACTTCAGCAGATATTTGAGCGACTTTTTGGCGATGATCTGCCTGGTGTTCTCGTCGAGATGCTGTTCGAAGACCGCCGGGGCCCTTCTATAATACTCCACTCCGAACTCTGAATAATAATATGAGGAGTTGTCTGGGTCGACCTCTGCCGCCTTGTTGTAGGCGGTCTCTGCCTCATTGAACGTACCTATGTCCATGCAGAAGGCTGCATAGGATTGGTACATGAATGGGTTGTCTGGTTGGAGCTCGATGGCCTTCTTGTACAACGCCACGATCTCCTCCTGAGGGACCTTCGGGACCAATACCGCGGCGTCTGCCTTGGCTAGGTAGGCCTCTGCGTTCTTGGGGTCGAGCTTGATGGCCTTGTCGAACTTGGTGAGGGCTTGCTGATACTCCCCCTCGCCCATCAGCTGGAATCCTTGCTTCATCAATTTTTCAAACTCGTCCGCCATCGGATCACTGAAATCGAGTAAGTGCTGATGATTGATAAAGATTTTGAGTCAGTGAACGCCTCTTGTGAATGAGTCGTGCATGCTGGCCTTCCTTGATCTTCGCTCGTATATCATCGTAGGGAGACGACTGTGCCTACTATGTTGTCCGGTACGGTGAACGTCTCCAAGGTGGCGTGGCCCTCTGCCGGGATGAGCTTGATCGACGCCGACTGCCCGATCGCCACCGGAGGGTATATCCACCACTATCTTGACGAGGTCCCCCTGGCCAATCAGCGGTGGAACGCCATAGGACCATGCAGGAAGATTTGATGCCAGGCAGACCTGCCTGGCGGTGAACCTCGTTTCTGACGAGGTGGAGTTCAAGGAATGATCGATGGAGCTGGTCATCGTCATGACCTTTACGAGGAGATGATCGAGGTTGATGGGGGCGCTCCCCTGACCCAATCTCACCAGCACCTCGACCGAGGTTATCCTGCCGTCGTCATAATGTCCTACCATGTCCACAACGTCCAGGCCGGTGGAGACCTGGGACAGGGCATCCTGGGCGGTCTGTTCCGCCTGTTGAGCGGAATCGCTGTTGGTGTCGATGATCAAGCTGGCCGCGGATCCGGAGACCAAAAGTAGGGACATCAGTATTATGGTGGCCCCTATCCCGGTCTCTCCCCTACGGCTAGCGCTAAGCCTGACTTTGCTGATGGACATCTCTAATGCTCCTCCCCTGATTGGACGGACGGTCCGTCCGAGATGCGGCAGGGCGCTGCGCCTGCCTTTCTTATCTTTCCGGATAATTTTAACGTGTTCCTTTATACTAATATTTTGTGTTTAATATGAATTATTTAAGATAATTTTTGTTATCACCATATGAAAAATTGTCATACTGGCCATATTATCAATAATGAAAAATAATTAATTATCTCATGAGATAAATTATATAGCTGGGCTCATCTTCGATTTATATTATTTTAATTTATATATAATATAACGATTATTCTTTATCATCGGGCTGCCTCCAAACTGCATGGTCCTTCGAAAGGTTCCTATGCCAGTTCGACATTGCCTCCTGCCATATCATTGCGGTGGAGTGGATCCTGTGGACCGGGCAACAGTGCAAAGGGTCGCCAAGGTGGCCAGGCTAAAGCTTAGCGAAGAGGAGCTGGAGCGTTACGCTCAGGACCTGGAGGAGATACTCAATAGCTTCGATGTTCTGGACCAAGCCCCCTCCCGGGACAGCTTCTCGTTCAATCCCGTCCCCATAGACGACGTGATGCGTGAGGACGAGGTGGGTTGCGACATCGACCCGGAGAAGCTCATCGGACCAATGGATACCTACGATGGATACGTAAGGGGGCCTAAGCTCTCGTGACCGGTTGTTCGCCTCAGGCATTGCTTCGCCTGAACGAGAGGTATTCCATCTTCTGCCAGTTGATCGAAGGAGGGCCCTGCCCGATCACCGCTTCACATTCTCCGCCAAGGACAACCTCTGCACCACCGAGTTCCAGGCAAGGGCTGGGTCCCACATCCTCGAGGGTTATCGCCCACCCTTCGACGCCACCCCGGTCCACCGAATGCGGCAAGAGGGTGGACTGCTCATCGGCAAGACCAACATGGACGAGTTCGGGTTCGGCACCTTCAGCACCAACTCCGCGTTCGGTGTGCCGCGAAACCCCTTCGATGAGGAAAGGGCCTGCGGGGGTTCCAGTGGGGGCGCTGCCGCGGCAGCTTGCCTGATCCCGGGGCATGTCTCGCTGGGAGTGTCCACAGGCGGTTCGATCGCCTGCCCGGCCTCATTCTGTGGGGTGGTCGGCCTGACCCCGACCTATGGTCGGGTCTCGCGCTATGGCCTGATCGATTACGGCAACTCACTGGACAAGGTCGGCCTGCTGTCCCGCACCGTAAAGGACCTCTCCCATTTCCTTCCCGTCATCTCTGGGTCGGACCCCAAGGACCCGACCTCATGCGTGCAGCCTCCATTGGACCTGAGCCAGACCAGGGAAGGTCCGCTGGCATTGCCCACCGAATGCCTCGATGGGCTCGCCCCGGCGGTAAAGGAGGCGTTCCTTAGGGCTTTGGACAAGCTATGCCATCATCTCGGTGTGGAGGTGCACGAAGATCAGCATGCCTAGCCTGCGCTTCGCCATGCCCGCCTACTATGTCATCGCGACGACCGAGGCCTCCACCAACCTGGCGCGTTATTGTGGCATGCGCTTCGGCGTGCCTGAGAAGGAATATCATCAACACTTCAACGACTACTTCAGCGGCGTGCGTTCTGAGCAGTTCGGGGATGAGGCCAAACGACGCATCCTCCTCGGTACCTTCTGTCGCATGGTCGGGTTCAGGAACAAATACTACCTCAAGGCGCTCGGGGTCAGGGACCTGGTGTTGGAGGAATACAAGAAAGTGCTGGCCGACCACTCGTTCATCGTCTCACCGACCATGCCTTTCCTTCCGCCACGTTTCGATGAGATCTCCAAGATGAGGCCCATCGAGATGTACCAGGCCGACTTCCTGACCATACCGCCGAACCTCACGGGCCTGCCGCACATCTCCGTGCCCTGTGGCTATGAAGGTGGGCTCCCCGTAGGGATGCAGCTCGTGGCCCCTCACTGGGAGGAGGGCGGCCTGATCAGGACGGCCGAGGTCTGGGAACGGCACTTCCATTACCATTTCCCGGAGGTGTCGCTATGAAGATCGGGCTGGAAGTGCACCTGCAGCTCCCCACCAGGTCCAAGCTGTTCTGCTCCTGCCCCACCACGGCGGAGCAGCCGAACACCGCGGTCTGCCCCACATGCCTGGGCTTCCCTGGCTCTAGGCCGGTAATGAACCGACGAGCGTTGCAATTAGGACTGATGATCACCAAGTTCCTCGACTGCAAGGTCAACGAGAAGGTGTGGTTCTCCCGTAAGACCTACTTCTATCCAGACCTGCCCAAGGACTTCCAGATCACCCAGTACGAGTCGCCCTTGGGCACGGACGGGCACTTCACACTGAATGACCATCGCATTGGCATCTGGCGAGTGCACCTGGAGGAGGACCCTGGTCGCATCAAGCGCGTCGGGCGCAGCGGGGAGGAGGTCTCCTTCATCGATTACAACCGATCTGGCATCCCTCTTGTGGAGATCGTCAGCGCTCCGGACCTAAGGTCGCCGGACGAGGCCAGGGAATATATCGATATGCTCGTCACCGAGCTCAGGCATCTGGTGGGTCTTTCGGTCCAGGACGAGCAGACCGTGCGGGTGGACGCCAACATCTCGGTGGGGGAGGAGCGCGTGGAGGTAAAGAACGTCCAAGGGCTGCGCAACCTGGAGCGAGCGCTGCGCTACGAGGCGAACCGCCAGACGAAGGTGCTCGAGGCGGGCAAGAAGGTGGTGCGCGAGACCCGTCGTTACGACGAGGAGCGAAAGGTGACCCTGCCGGCGCGGGAGAAGGAGTTCGAGGAGGATTACGGTTACATAGGCGAGCCTGACCTGGGAGAGTTCACCATCGGGCCGATGGCGCGGGAGCTGGTGATCCCAGAGACGCCATACCGGAGAGCGGAGCGACTCGCCCAGCAATATGGCATCGAGCATCAGACAGCGCGACAGATGGTGAGCACCTCTTGGTCCATGGCCGACCTTTTCGAGTCCTTGTGCGAGTTCGTCCCGGTGGAGAAGGCGCTGACCTGGTTGCTTGGGCCCGATCTCAGCATACTGGTCGAAGTTCGAGGTCTTGGTGAGGGAAGGTCGCACCGATGAGATCGGCGCGGTGATCAAGGCCGACGTCGATGGCACGATCACCGACAACGAGGCCCGTTTGAGATTGCTCCGTTTGATCGGGGAGGCCGAGCATGAGGAGCGGTCCGACCTGTGAGCCAGGATCGAACCTGGAATCATTGGTCGACCAATACCTCGAGGCCCATCCTGAGGTGCTTGAGGATTGCAAGAAGAACCCTAAGGCAGCCAACCGCGTCATCGGCCATCTGATGAAAGAGACGAAAGGCCTCTACTCCTCGAAGGACATCGTGTCATGCGTGGAGGCAGAGGTCAGGAAAAGGTTGGGTTGAAGGGTTTCAGCTCTCCTCATCCTCGTCGGCCAGGGACATGAGCTGCAGCTCGTCGAGCTTGGACTGGTCCACCGGGTTGGGCGACCCGTCCACCAGGGATTGGAACTTCTTGTTCTTGGGGAACGCTATCACGTCACGGATGCTCTCGCAACCCAACAGGATGGCGCAAAGCCGGTCCATGCCCATGCCGATGCCGCCATGGGGCGGGGCTCCGAACGACAGCGCCTCCAAGAAGAAATCGAACTCCCTCTCGATGCGCTCCTCGCTCATGCCCAGGGCCTTGAACATCTTGCGCTGCACCTCCACGTTGTGGTTACGCAACGAGCCCGATCCGATCTCGCTCCCGTTCAGGACCAGGTCGTAGGAGTAGCCCTTCAGGGCCATGAGGTCAGAGCCCTCAGGGATGTCCCCTTGGACCGGCCGCACGAACGGATGGTGGAACGAGGCCAGCTTGCCCGTGACCGGGTCGGCCTGGAACAACGGGCAATCGACCACCCATACGAACTGGTGGCCTTTGCCCTCGAGAAGTCCGTTGTCCTGGGCCAGCTTCAGCCGGAGCAGCCCGCCCGCCTTCTGGGTCTGGTGCTTCGGACCTGCGAGGAAGAGGCATAGGTCCCCTTTCTCCGCCTTGAGGCGGGAGGCCAGGTCCTCAAGGACCTTCTTGTCGAAATATTTCACGATGTTGGAGCTCAATCCCTCCTCGGTCATGCGCATCCAGGTCAGACCGCCCATGCCCTGTTGCTTGGCCCAATCGATGAGGCGGTCCACCTCCTTTCGGCCCACGTTGGCGTCCAGAGACTTCTCCTGTACCAGTGAGGACTTGAGATTGATGGCGATGATGACGCCCTTCTTCTGCAGGACCTTCTGGAATATCTCGTACTGGGCATGCGCGGCGATGTCGGTGACATCGGTCAGTTCCAATCCGAAACGGATGTCCGGAGCGTCCGTCCCGTAGCGAGACATGGCATCCTCCAGCTGTATGCGGGGGAATGGCGTGACCAGCTCCTTTCCGAACAGGTCCTTCCAAACCTGAGAATAGAGCCTCTCCACCATGTGGAATATGTCCTCCTGGTCCACGAATGCCATCTCCATGTCCAACTGGGTGAACTCTGGTTGGCGGTCCGCCCGGGCGTCCTCGTCCCGATAGCAGCGAGCGATCTGGAAGTATCTTTCCACGCTGCCTACCATCAGCATCTGCTTGTAGAGCTGGGGCGATTGCGGCAGGGCGTAGAACGCCCCGGGCATGATCCTCGAAGGCACCAGGAAATCCCTGGCCCCCTCCTGCGTGCTCCTTGTCAGTGTGGGGGTCTCCACTTCGATGAAATCGATGGCGTCGAGATGCCGCCTGATGGAGGCGAGAAGGGAATGCCTGAACCGAAGGTTGGCCACCATGTCCGAACGTCTAAGGTCGAGGTAGCGATATTTCAGGCGAAGGTCCTCTCCGGGCAACATGGAGTTCTTCTGGTCGGCGATCTCGAACGGTATGGGCTTGGAGGAGTTCAGCACCTCTGCCTCCTCGATGAGCACCTCCACCTTGCCGGTGGGGTTGCGCTCATCTTCGGTACCAGGCACCCGGTCCCTAACCACGCCAGAAATGGAAATGACATACTCCCTTGCGACATTATTCAGCTTCTTGCCCAATCCAACTATGTCCACGTTCGACTGGTACGCTTCCGGGTCAAATACGGTCTGGGTCGAACCCATGGCATCGGCCAGGTCGATGAACCTGACCCCACCATGGTCCCGATAGAAGCGCACCCAGCCAGCGAGCTTGACCCTCTTGCCGATGTCCTTGGCGCGAAGGCTCCCACAATCCTGTGTCTTCATCATGCTCATTGCCTCTGGGTAAGATAGCTTCGATATTGCGGTTAAATGTCCTAGGATATTAAACCCTTTTCCAACCAAGGGCCATAGTATGATTCCAATAATGTTACATTTTTCAAATAAACCTGACAAAATGATGATTTATCGATGAAATATGTAATAATCTGAACGATCAATGTTAACGGATGGCGCGGTCAGGCCTCAGGATCATCGCTCTTTGGGCTCTTCGAAATCGGGCATGAAGTTGAACGGGTCCTTGATCATGTTCAGGATGACATAGGTATTGGTCTTCTTCACCCCAGGTATGGTGAGCATGCCCTTTACCACGCTGCTGAACTCCTCCCGGCTGCGGCATGCCACCCAAGCTATGGAGTCGCACTCGCCGGTGACATCGAATATGGCCACCACGTTGGTGAGGTCCATGATCTTCTTCTGCACGTCCATGAGGTCCCCCTCGACATAGATGTGGACGATGGCCATGAACTCGTAGCCCTAATTTCATGTAGTCGACCTGGGCACGATAACCCTTGATCACCCCTTCCTCCTCCAGATGCTTGACCCTCTGGATCAAGGTGGTGGGATGTATGCCCAGTCGTTTCGCTATTTGGCGGTAGGAGCCTTGGCTGGAATGACATATCTCCTTAACGATCTTCTTGTCAAGGTCATCGATCTTCATATAGAACGCTCCATTTTCGCATGCTGGGGGATAATTGTGGACATATGTCCTTTTCATTATAAATATGATGAGCCATTCATCTAACCGCCTCTTCCCAAGACCTCGCTGCCGAGCATCGGGTTTTTTAAGACCCGCAACGATGCATGGCATATGAGATCCACCACCGTGAAACTCTATGAGGGGGAACCTTATCTGACGCATTTCAGTCGCCAAGGTGGTCGGGATCTCAGGCGACATGGTGGAGCTGGACAGGACCGCCTTCTATCCTGGGGGCGGGGGTCAGGACCCTGACGTGGGTACCCTCGCTGGACTCGCCGTCTCTGATGTGCAGAACAAGAGCGGTGCGATCATGCACAAGGTCCAGGGGCACAACCTCCAGGTGGGCCAGGAGGTGGAGGGGATGATAGACTGGCCGAGACGGTTCGACCTGATGAGGGCCCATACCGGTGAGCACCTGCTCTTCTCTTCGTTGAACAGGCTGGTCGCGGATCTGGAACTGGTCAAGATAGCCATCACCCCGACCAAGAAGAGCTTCATCGTCAAAGGCAAGCTAGACTGGGACATAGTGCTGCAAGCAGAGACCGTGGTCAACCAGGTGATAGCGGCGGACGCCGAGACGGAGGATATGCACGTCGCCCGCGATGACCCGCTGGTGGCGGAATCCAGGGTCAAGCTGGAACGCATCCCTGGCGACCGCATCAGATTGGTGCGAATCGGCGATTTTGACCTGGCCGCGTGCGCTGGTGTGCATGTGAGCAGGACCGGCGAGATCGGCATGCTGTTAGTGGAGAAGGTATCCTCGGCCAAACCCGCTGGGGATCACGAGGTGGAGTTCAAGGTGGGGGAGGAGGCGATGCGCCGATGCCTGCAGCTGGCGACCATTTCCCAGCAAGTGTCCGAACTCTATGGCGCCCACCCGGAGGACCTGCTAAAGGCGTTGCGCAACCAGGTAGAGGAGCTTGAAAGGACGAAGGATGCGCTCAGGCGTTATGCCAAGGCTTGGCTGGGCAACCTGCCGGCCGAGAAGGTCGGGGAGGTCTCGCTTTACACCGCAGTGACCCATGGATTGGACCGAAAGACATTGTCGGAAGAGGCGACCAAAAAGGCGCTATCGCCCAAGACCGCCTGTTTGTTCGTGGACGAAGCGGAGCGGACCATGGTGGTGGTGGCGGTCTCCAAGGACCTGGAAGGCATCGATGCCAACTCCATCCTTCAAGCGGTGATCCATGAGCATGGTGGCAAAGGTGGAGGTAACAAGACCTTCGCCAGCGGAGGCCTTGGTGGCACCGGTTCGGCAGAGTCGATGTTAGAGAAAGGACGCGCTCTCCTCATCAAGGACGCCGTGAAGGATTTGCCAGTTTAGCCAGCATTAATTGTATAAATATTTTTAAAATAACTATACATTCATCTATTCATTTCTAATAATATAGATATTTGTAGCCAAAGCAAAGGTACTTCTAGTAATTTTATTTTACATCAGTCCATGGCGCTATCGGAATACGAGTTGAAAGAGCAGATCCTATCTAGGGTCAAAAAGGAGAACGTGAAGTTCATCGAGATGCAGTTCTCGGACATCCTGGGCATGGTGAAGAGCGTGTCCATCCCCGTGACCAGGATCGAGCATGTCATCGATGATGGTGTCTACATCGACGGGTCCTCTATCCTCGGTTATGCCACCATCGAAGAGAGCGACATGCGAGCGAACCCCATCCTCGATTCGTTCCAGATATACCCCTGGATCGAAGAGGCGAACATGCAGACCGCGAGGTTCATGTGCACCATCTCCGACCACAGCGGCAACCGCTTCAAGGGAGACCCCAGGTGGGTCCTGGAGAAGATGGTGGCCAAGGTCAAGGACATGGGCTACAACTTCAACGTCGGCCCGGAGTTCGAGTTCTTCCTCTTCCCAATGGATGATGAGGGCAAGCCGGTCAGGAAGCCCGCCGACTCCGGCGGTTACTTCGACCTGATGCCGATGGACGCAGGAGAGATGGCCAGGAAGCACATCATGCTCATGTTCGACGAGCTCCACTACGACATGGAGGCCTCGCACCATGAGGTGGCTCCCGGTCAGGTCGAGGTGGACATGCGCTACCAGGATGCCCTGACCATGGCCGACCGCGTCCTCACCCTCAAGTACGGCATAAAGACAATGGCCATGCAGTACGGGTTCTATGCCACGTTCATGCCCAAGCCCATCTTCGGACTGGCTGGGTCTGGTATGCACGTGCACCAATCGATGGCGAGCAAGGACAGGAACGCCTTCGATGACCCGAACGGGGCATTCGGCCTATCAGATATGGCGATGAAATACATCGGCGGACTGCTGGCGCACGCAAGGGACAACTGTGCGATCTTGGCCTCCTACGTCAACTCGTACAAGCGCCTAGTACCGGGATATGAAGCTCCCTGCTACCTATCCTGGGCGAATATGAATAGGAGCGCGCTCATCCGCGTCCCAGCCGGTAGAGGCGGCAGGACGAGGGTCGAGCTGCGGAACCCGGATCCAGCAGGAAATCCCTACCTGCAGTTCGCCGTCATGCTCGCAGCGGGCCTGGATGGAATTAGGTCCAATATCAAACCTCCGGAGCCAGTGGAGAAGGACATCTACCACATGAGCAAGGAGGAGAGGGCGAGGCAAGGCATAGACTCCCTGCCGATGAACCTGGGAGAGGCCCTTGATTGCATGGCGAAGAGCAAGCTGATGAAGGAATGCCTGGGCGACCACATCTTCAACAACTACCTGTACATCAAAGGTAAGGAGTGGGACGATTACAGGAAATATGTGACGGACTGGGAAGTGAACCGCTACCTGCCCGTGCTCTGAGCCAGGGACAAACATTTTCCCGCCTCTTTCCGGAGGTCCGCCCGGACCTCCGTCCCTTTTTTGAAAATGCTATATATAGGTGGAGTAATCACTCCAAGGACCGTCATGATGCCAGGTATGCGGGGAGTGAACCCCCGGCAGATGAAGCAGGCCATGAAGCGCATGGGCATCTCCACCGAGGACCTCGATGGGGTGGAGGAGATAGTCATACGCACCAAGGACAAGGAATACGTCTTCAAGGAAGCCTCAGTGTCCATTATGAACGTGCAAGGGCAGAAGACCTTCCAGATCGTCGGAGAGCCGGAGGTGAGGGCCATAACCGGTCCATCGTCAAAGCAGGATAAGGCTGCCATCTCCGCCCCCTCAGTGCCGGAGGAGGATGTGCAATTGGTCATGGAGCAGACCGGTTGTTCCCGCGAGAAGGCCCTGCAGGCATTGAAGGACACCGATGGCCAGCCGGCCGAGGCCATCATCAAGATCATTTCATCGTGAGGTCATATCCATGTGTCTAGCGGTCCCAGGTAAGATCGTGTCCATCGAGGGCAAGGACGCCCAGATCGATTTCGGAGGCGTCATGAGAGAGGCCAACATATCCATGGTCCAAGTGGGGGTGGGCGATTATGTTATCGTCCACGCAGGCTTCGCCATCCAGGTGATCGATGAGGATGAGGCCAAGGAGACCATCCAACTTTGGGAGGAGATGCTCGCCCATACCTCCCAAGCCGATTAAGAATGGAACCATGTCCAATACCGCTATTTTATCGGATTTCCCCGCCCATTTTGCGCGGTGCTGAAGCAAATCTTTATGGTCGACAGGCACGGCTATGCCCTACAAGCTTCGTTAAACGATGCCGTCGACGCATGGGCGTACCTTCGCTGCCGGGGCAGAAAAGGCGTGCAACTGACCCATGATGAGATGGAGCTGTGCAGTCAATGGTGGAAGGATGAAATCAGTCTACGGACCATTACGGTCTTGGCGCTTAGGTGTTGCCATGGGGGTGGACCCCATCTGCAGGCAGCCCAAGGTCTGCAACTACAAATGCGTATACTGCAGGCTGGGACATGGCGGCATAATGGTGACCGATCGTTGCAGGTTCGTGGACGAAAGGTCGGTCCTGGAGGAGGCCCGGGACATGCTGAAGCAGAATCGTGTCGATGCCGTGGAGGTCCGGGGGACCGGAGAGCCGTTCCTGGCCAAGAACCTGGCGGAGATCGTCAAGGGCCTGCGTGAGCTCACCGACGCCCCGATATGTGTGGTCACCAACGGTTCTATGTTCTGTCGACCGGACGTTCAGTCCGAGCTGGGTTCATTCGATATTGTGGTGGTCAAGCTTGATTGCGCCGATCACCAGTCATTCTTGGCCATCAATCGTCCACATGGCTCAGTCAATTACGATAGGATGATGGATTTCATGCTCAGGGCCAGGAGATCGCACAAGGGGAGCTTCCGGGTGCAAGTTACCGCGGTGCGCCAGAACCTGGGGGAGATGGAGCACATCGTAAACATTTGCGAGACGTTCCGGCCAGACCTTGTCTATCTGAACACGCCGTTGCGAGGCACGTCCTCGGAACTTACCAGAAAGGACCTGGCCGAGGTGGCTAAACTTTTCAGCGCCTTCAAGGTGCGCACTGTTTTTGACGGTGAATCATATAAAAAATGGAAATTTGAAAGTGTTTATATCTGGCAGAGTTTCAACAGCTCGCCCCATTTCTTGTCGACGTTCTGCTGGATCTCCTCGGCCACCGATGCCCACTGGGGCTTCAGCAGGTGGCTGAAACGCCCTTGGGACTTCAACCAGTCGCTGATGGGCCTTTTGGGCTTGCTGCCTTCGGCGATGCGCTTGCTGTCACCGGTCAGGGCGTACTTGCCGTTCTCGTACTCGTACAGGGGCCAGACACAGGTCTCGACCGCCAGCTTGGCCATCTCCACGCCTAAGGACGGGTCATAGCGCCAGCCGCGTGGGCAGGGAGCGATGACGTTGAGGAAGGCCGGGCCGTTCGCCTCGAATCCCTTGCCCGCCTTCTCGATCAGGTCCTTCCAATTGTGGGGGGAGCACTGCGCCGCGTAAGGCAGGTCATGGGCGATGATGATCTTGGTCATGTCCTTGGGGAACTCCCTCTTGCCCGGGATGCACGTGCCCGCCGGGCAGGTGGTGGTCTGGGCGCCCCTTCCGGTTGCCCCGGAACGCTGGATCCCAGTGTTCATGTAGGCCTCGTTGTTGAGACATACGTACATGAAGCGGTGACCCCGCTCGATCGCTCCCGACAGAGCCTGGAACCCGATATCGTAGGTCGCGCCATCGCCACCGAAGGAGATGAAGCGGATATCCTCGGTGATCTTGCCCTGGCGCTTCAACGCCACATAGGCGGACTCCACACCGGTGATGGTGGGTGCGGCGTTCTCGAAGGCGCTGTGTATCCATGGCACGTTCCAGGAGGTGTACGGATAGATGGAGGTGGAAACCTCGAAGCAGCCAGTGGCGTTCGACACCACGATGGGCTTCTGGGTGGCCATCAATATCTGCCTGGCGATGATCGGCTCCGTGCAACCGGCACAGAGGCGGTGGCCTTCGGTGAACTTGGTCTCCTGCTTGGACAGTTCTTTCAATGATGCGCTCAAATCCGCACCCCCATGAAGTTTAGCTCGTTCACATTTCCGGACATGAGGTTCTTGAACACGTCCTTGAGCTCCTCAGGTCGGACGTCCCTTCCGCCAAGACCGTAGACGTAATTAACGATCTTGGGGCGGTCCTTGACATCGAAGAGGGCGGAGCGCACCTCGGGGAACACCGGTCCGGTGGAACCGATGCTGATGGCCCGGTCGAAGACCGCCACGGCCTTCTTGCCCTGGAGCAACCTGGCGATGTCCTTGGAGGGGAAGGGCCGGAAGAGACGGAGCTTCAGGGAGCCCACCTTGTGGCCTTCCGCCCGCAGCTGGTCCACGACATATTTTACCGTGCCGGCGGTCGAACCCATGGCCATGATGACATAGTCGGCATCGTCCAGGCGGTAACCTTCGGCCACATCGTAGTGGCGCCCGGTGATCTTCCCGTACTCCTTGAAGGTGTCCTTGATGACCGGCATGGCCTTGTTCATCGCCTCCACCAGCTGGTACTTGTGCTCGAAGTAGTAATCGGTGAAGGAGAACGGCCCCATGGTGGTGGGGTTCTTAAGGTCCAGCAACGGGCGGACCGGCTTGAAGTCACCGATGAACTTCTTGACCACGGCGTCGTCCAAGGGCAGGAACTTCTCCAGGGAGTGGGTCACGATGAAACCGTCGATGCAGTTCATCACTGGCAGCCTCACGTCCATGTGCTCCGCTATCTTGAAGGACATGAGGGAGTCGTCGTAGGCCTCCTGCACGTTCTCACCGAATAGCTGGATCCAGCCAGCGTCCCTTGCTCCCATGGCGTCGCTGTGGTCGCAATGGATGTTGATCGGCCCGCTCAGGGCTCGGTTGGCCACCGACATGACGATGGGGAGGCGCATGGCGGAGGCGATGTAAAGGACCTCCCACATGAACGCCAGTCCCGCAGATGCGGTGGCGGTCGCCACCCTGGCACCTGCCGCGGCGGCACCGATGCAGATGGACATGGCGCTGTGCTCCGACTCGGCGCAGACATATTCGGTATTGACCTCCCCATTGGCCACGAAATCGGAGAAGTTCTCCACGATGATGGTCTGGGGGGTGATGGGATAGGCTGCCACCACGTCAGGGTCTATCTGCTTCCACGAGAATGCTATGGCCTGGTCGCCATTGAACACCAGTTGTGATTCCATTTAGATCCCCTCCTCTTTCATAGTGATGCACTTCGCCGGGCATTGCACCGCGCATATGCCACAGCCCTTGCAATGAGAGTATTTGAATCCCTTCATCTTCCCTTCCTCGACGATGATGCTGTTGTCAGGACAGTAGATCCAGCAGGTCAGGCAGTTGGTGCATTTCTCCTTGTCCACCTCGGGCCTCTTCGACCTCCAGCTCCCCGTCTCGTATTTCACGGCATTACCGGGCTCAATGATCATGGCGCCTGCTGGCAGGTCCTTGGAACGCTTCTCCGACATCACTCCACCTCCTCGTAGGCCCGTTGCACGGCACGTATGTTCTTGGCTACCACTTCTTTGGAGAACTTGCCGCTGAACTTGCTCTCCAGCTCTTCCAAAACCGAGCTTAGCTTCACATAGTCCAGGACTTTGACGACCGCGCCCAGCATGGCGGTGTTGGCGGTAGGCCGGCCGATCTCCTCCATGGCGATCTTCGTGGCATTGACGGCATGGACATCGGCACTAGTGGCAAGAAGCTCTCTCAGGTGACCTCTGCCCTCGGCGTAATTGGCCACAAGATGCCCATCATCCTTCATTCCGTCCAGGACCTTGACCTGTTTCAGGAGGGTCGAATCCAGGACCACGACCATGTCAGGATAGTAGACCTGACTATGGACGACAACCGGATCATCCGACAATCGAGTGAACGCCCTTATCGGGGCGCCCATGCGCTCCGGCCCGAACTCTGGGAAGGCCTTGATGAATTTGCCTTCCTTCAGAGCGGCGCCTGCGAGAAGCTCGTTCGCGGTGACCACTCCTTGGCCTCCTCTCCCATGCCAACGTATCTCTATGGTCGTCACGTGAAGCACCGTACAATCATCCCTGAAAAGACTCATGATATTTAAGGATTCCATTAAATTCTTTACGAAAGCTAACTATATTGTTACGAATACCTTGCTTAAGTCACCATAAACATGTCATTATTAGCCGATTCTCTATGAAAATGAACGATAGAGGAGGCTAGTATTGCCATAGCATGGCACTGAGCCCTACTTTCAGTAAGGCCATATCCGAACTGATTTTCGGGTTCGAACAAAATGATTGGCTACCTACAACTAAAATATGTAACTACCCGTCGAACAAAAGTTTATACCTTTTAGGCCTATCCTGGATTGTGAGGACCGCGAAGAGGGCTATCTTCAGGCGGGACCCATGTTCTGAGGGATGATGGATGGTCGACAGGATAATGGAGATTTCCGATCTGACGAAGGATGACATACCTATCGCAGGAGGCAAGGGTGCCAACCTGGGGGAGCTGGTCGGGGCAGGGTTCAATGTCCCGCCTGGATTCGTGCTGACCACCGTCGCCTATGATTATTTCGTCAAGAGCAACGACATCGAGAAGAGGATGGAGGATATCCTCGAGGGCATTGATGCCAACAGCGAGAGTTCTTTACAGTCCGCATCGGTAAGGATCCGAGGCCTGTTCGAGCAGATGCCGATCCCCAAGGACCTGGCTGAACAGATCCGCTCCGAGTGGCAGAGGATGTGGAAAGGCCGCAAGAGCGGTTTCGTGGCAGTGCGCTCCAGCGCCACCGCCGAGGACCTGCCCACAGCATCCTTCGCAGGCCAGCAGGACACCTACTTGAACGTGGGCGATGAGGAGGACCTCTTGGACAAGACCAGGAAGTGCTGGTCCTCATTGTTCACTCCCCGGGCGATATCCTATCGGGTGACCAAGGGCTTCGAGCACTCGAAGGTCAAGTTGGCCGTCGTGGTGCAGAAGATGGTGGCCTCAGATACCTCTGGCATCATGTTCACGGTAGACCCGAACTCGGAGATGCCCCACATCATCATCGAGGCCGGTTATGGCCTGGGCGAGGCGATAGTGGGTGGGAAGGTCACCCCCGACACTTATGTGGTCGACAAGTTCCATAACAAGATCATCAACAAGAAGATCTCCAAGCAGACCTGGAAATACACCCGCGGCAAGACCGGGGACACGGTCAAGGAGAACATCCCAGAGAGCATCCAGTCCGCTCAGAAGATGACGGACGAGCAGATCATAGCCTTGGGCAAGATCGGCAACGACATCGAGGTGCACTACGCCAAGCCCATGGACATCGAGTGGGCCGTAGAGGAAGGTAGGATATATGTGGTCCAGGCGAGGCCCGTGACCACCTTGAAGTCGACAAAGGGTGAGGACATGGCGAGTGGAAAGACACATGCCGAGGGCGAACTGAAGAAATCGGGCAAGATCCTGGTCAAGGGACTGGGCGCTTCGCCGGGAAGGACGTCCGGCGCGGTGCGCATGGTCTCGGAGGAGATGAACCTGGAAGTGGTCAAGAAGGGTGACATAATGGTCACTGCCATGACCTCGCCGGACATGGTGCCGGCGATGACCCGGGCAGCGGCGATCGTCACCGACGAGGGCGGGATGACCTGCCACGCCGCCATCGTGGCCAGGGAACTAGGCATACCATGCATAGTAGGCACCTCCAACGCCACCCAGAAGCTGGCCGAAGGGATGATGGTCACCGTGGACGGCAACACCGGTGTGGTGACCGAGGGGGCGGAGCAGAAGACCGAGGAGGTCAAGGCCGCCCCAGCAGCGATGGGCCGCAGCGTTCCGGCCACAGGTACCAAGGTCTACGTCAACGTGGGTGTGCCCCACAAGGCGGAGGAATATTCCAAACTGCCAGTGTCGGGCGTCGGCCTGATGCGCATCGAGTTCCTTTTCACCTCCTATATCCAAGAGCACCCTTGCTCGCTCATCGAACAGGGCAGGCAGAACGAACTCATCGATAAGTTGGCCGATGGCATCGCGATAGTGGGAAAGGCGTTCTATCCAAGGCCGATAATACTGCGCACCTCCGACTTCAAGACCAACGAGTACAGGGACATGAAGGGCGGGGCCAAGTTCGAGCCGAAGGAACAGAACCCCATGATCGGATGGAGGGGCTGCTCCCGGTATGTCTCCGACAGCTACCGCGAGGCCTTCAAGCTGGAGCTCCGGGCCATCAAGAAGGTCAGGGACGAGATGGGCCTGAAGAACGTCATGGTCATGCTGCCCTTCGTTCGCACCATCGAGGAGCTGAAGAAGATCACCGAGATGATGAACGAGGTGGGATTGGAGCGCAACCGCGACTTCAAGCTCTACCTCATGGCTGAGATCCCGTGCAACATCTTCATGGCCGAGGAGTTCTCTGATTGGTGCGATGGTTTCAGCATCGGCAGCAACGACCTCACCCAGCTCACCATGGGCGCGGACCGAGACTCAGAGGTATTGGGGCGGATGGGCTACTTCGATGAGCGCAATGAGGCCATCAAGCGCGCCATAAAGATCCTCATCGATGCCGCCCACAAGAAGGGTCGCACGGTGGGCATTTGCGGCCAGGCACCATCCGTTTACCCTGAGTTCTGCGAGTTCCTCGTGAAGGCAGGCATAGACACCATCAGCCTCAATCCGGACACGGTGATCGAGACCATATCGATCATCGCATCGGCGGAGCAGAGGCTGCTCTTGGAAGCGGCCAGAAAAATAAACGGGGCATAAGCCCCATCCTTTCATATTATTTGGAGACCCGGTCCTCGATCTTCTTTCCCTCGTCCTTGAGGAAACGGGTGGTTATTTCCATCAAAGGGTGGTGGGCGCCTTCGATGATCCTCACATCGTCCAAGGTGCGCAAGCCCAACTCCTCCGCCTGCTTCTCCATGCCCAACTCGATGTCCCGGCTGGGCTCCAGCACGAACGCGGAGAACTGCCTCACGCCCATCTGCTTGGAGGCCAATGCTCGGTGGTGACCATCCACCAGGACGTAATGTCCGTTCTTTTCCACCACGATGAGCGGCTCCACCAATCCTCTCTTGATCTCCTCCATTCGGCCCAGAAGCTCATCGGCGAATACCTCTCGCTGCGTTGGACGGAGCAGCTCCACCGGGACGATCTTGCGCCGCACCGTTATGGTGACGCCGTGTTTGGTCTCCAGGAAGCTCTTCACCATGGCCACCTTATTTGGGGTGGCCCTTTCGATGTGCGAACGTACGATATCGAGGTTGGAGATGACGCCTATCAGGTTTCCCTCCTCGTCCACCACCGGCAGGTTGCGCAGCCCATAGCGGAAAAGGATGCGGGCGGCGTCGTCCAGGTCCATGTTGGGTGTGGCAGTGTACGTGCCATGGCGTATGATGTCCAGGACGCAGGCATCGGGCTGATGGGCGGCTCGGAGCAGCTCCTTGGCCGTGATGAACCCGACCAGCTTGGAGTCCTCGCACACCGGCATGCCATGGAACTCGGTGGAGATCAGCTTCTTGGTGGCCTCCCGTACCGTGAAGGTGTGGGGAATGTACTGGACGTCGCGAACGATGTAATCCTCTACCTTGGGCTTCCTTTCTGTCATCTCACGGCACCTGCCTCGACCGGCCCTTTGAGGCGACCTTCGGATAAATATCTTTCTGGATTGGCCGCTACCATCGTCTGGAGCAGCCAGTCCCTCAATCGAGGGACCTTAACTCATAAATATGAGTTCAATGTTTGGGTGTCTACAAGCCCTGGTAGTGTAGCGGCCTATCATGAAGCCCTGTCGAGGCTTCGACTCGGGTTCAAATCCCGACCAGGGCGCCATTCTGTCATTTGTTTCAATGTGTTGGTCATGTTTTTGTATTAAAGGTATCAAATATTTTCATACGGTATTAAAAAATTCTAAAAAGTTCGATATCATATCGTAGGTCGGGGAAAGATATGGTATCAATAATGGGGACATTGGGTTTCAGGCCAGACACCATCCTGCCGACGATCAGGTCCACTGAGGGCCTGCAAAGGGTGGTGGTCTTCCACAGCGACCATGTGCGCTCCAGGGAGGCGGTGACCGAGGTCAGGGACATCTGCGAGCAGATGGGGCTCAGATTCAGCCATCATGAGGTCCCGGACGCTTTCAACTTCATGAGGGTCTCCAAGGCCATCCAGGACGAGATCGCGGCAATGAGGGCTGCGGGAGAGCGCTGCACGTGTTCAACGTGGCCGGCGGGACGCGCATCATGAGCGCATGCGCCCTTTTGGTTTGTACCCTTGAAGGTGTGAACTGCGTATATGTCCACGATGACACTTTGGAGGAGATACCCCTGCCCATGCTCCAGATCCGTTACTCGGATGTGCTCACCCCGTGCAGAGGGACATCTTGAGATATCTGTTGGCGCACCGCGGGGAGGACGTCACCCAAAAGGGGCTGGGCTTGGCCTTCGGCTCTGCATAAGGCCACGGTGAACCATCACATCAAAGAGCTTGACGGCCCGAGGGGCGGTGCGGTTGATGCCCTCCCCGAAGGATTCCCGCATCAAATTGATCAAGGTGGAGGAGTCCATGGAGCTCCTGCTGGGGAGACCGTGATGCGCGCCCTGATCTGCACGTTCGGCTTCGATGCGGACAAGATAATCCTGGCCATGAAGTGCATCAAGCACGATCGCTTGGTGCTCGTGACCGGGACAGACAACCTGGAACATGATTCGTTCGATCGCATATCCTCACTGTGCGAGCGCTTAAGGACCCCTTTCGAGGTGATGACCACCGATAAGTTCGATATGTTGGCCAGCATGAGGTGTTCCAGGATCTGGTGGGGAGGCTCAGGTCCGAGGGTTTCGAGGTCAGCATGGACATCGGCGGAGGGGTGCACACGCTGAGCCTGGCCGCTTTGCTTACCGCCATGAACCTGGGTATTGAGACATGGCACATCGATCGGGACCCCATTCGATTACCAGTGCTATCGGGTGTCAGCATCAGCTCTAGGTTGAGCGCGGACCAACGCGCGCTATTATTGCAGATCGGTCCCGGGGCGAGGATGGACGGGCTCAGGTTGCCTGGGAACCGGAGGGATGCGGTCAAGCGGGTTTTGCTGGAATTGAAACGGTCGGGAATGGTCCGGGTCGAATCAGCTCTGCCTGATGCCACGGTCACCCTCACCGAGGAAGGGGCGGTTTGTCGACAGAACATGATGAGGGGGCACCCAAGGCCGCTGGGCTCACTGGATGAGCGGTAGGACGAACTTCTGCAGATATTCCAACCTATCATTTAGGTCCTCAGCGGCAAAATGATGCCTGGTATGGATCAAGCTGTCCTGAAGGTGATGCAGGCCCTCAGGCTCGTAAGGACAGGCCCCGGATATGGCGCAGGTGGCGATGGCCCATACCCGGCGCGCTGCGTCTATGTTGTACCCAC
This sequence comes from Methanomassiliicoccaceae archaeon, assembly GCA_963789555.1. Classification (GTDB taxonomy): domain Archaea; phylum Thermoplasmatota; class Thermoplasmata; order Methanomassiliicoccales; family UBA472; genus JACXTP01. Next base: position 253,295 of record CAWBKY010000009.1, read on the forward strand.
CACCCGCCCGTGACCACATAACGCCCATCACAATATTTGTGCGCCAGATCGTGGGTGAAATCCGCGATGCTCTCATAGGCCTTGGTGGTGAGGCTGAGATCGACGAGGCTGTCCCCGAAATGGGCGTCCGTGCCGAACTGGTGCAATATGAACTCAGGCCTATAGGCGTCCAGGGCCTCCTTGACCACCTTTCGATAGGCGTGAAGGTAGGCCTCGTCCGGTGTGTTCGCAGGCAATGGCACGTTGATGGCATAGCCATATCCTTCGCCCCTGCCGATCTCCCGCTCCGAGCCAGTGCCTGGATAGAACCCTTTGCCGTAGCGATGCAGGGAGATGGTGAGGACCTTCTCGTTGTAGAAGATGTGCTGGGTGCCATCACCGTGATGGCCATCAATGTCGATGATCGCTATCCTTTCGACCCCGTGGCGTTTCTGTAGGACGCGGGCCGCTATCGCCAGGTCGTTGAAGACGCAGAATCCAGAGGCTCGATCTGGATGGGCGTGATGCATGCCCCCCGCAGGATTCAATCCATGGGTGAACACGCCCTTTGCCACCGCCTCCGTCGCTGCCAATGTGCCCCCGGTAACCGCCAAGGAGCCCTGATAGAGGGTGGGGGTCGCTGGCGTGTCCCCTCGGTCCAGATATCCCTCCCCGACCTCGCTCATCTCCCGAACCCTATCGATGTAGGCTGAGCTGTGCACCATCCTCAGGCAATCGACCCGGGCCGGTCTGGGCTCTACCAGGTGCAAAGTGTGACCGAACGCCCCAATCTCCTCCAATGTGTCCCTTATCTTGCGGTATCTGATGGGCTGGAAGGGATGGTCTGGGCCAAAATAGTACTTCAACATCTCATCGCTGTAATAGAAGGCGGTGGTCCCAGACATCGCTGCGTGTTCCTCCCTGTGAAAGGATGTTCAAACCATAATAATTTGCACGAAGGCACTAATCCAGGAACTCGATGCAAATGCTCCGCCTCTGCATGGCCAGGTTCTTTGATATCAGGCCCTGCTCCATCCAGCATGCGTTATAGACGGCAACTGGCACCAGGCAGGTGGGGGTGAGGCCGGATTCGGTGGCCATCCTCATGATCAGGGAACCTTCCAGTTCCATTAGGTCGGTCATCGATACCTTCCTCAATCGATCGGCGAAGCCGTGAACCGACTTGCAATCAGAGGTTATCGTGATCAGGGTCTCATCGCCTGACCGCTCCGCTGCCACAATGGTCTGATGATCGCATATTGGCGCGTCAACTCTCACTCGAGATGTGATGATACCACCAGATCAGGGACGGGATGCGGATACATCATGTTTATCTCAGATCGCTCGAATGGGCCGTTCGTAAATTTAAGGACAACTAATGACCTAAGACCTTTCCTTTAGCATCCCTTGGCCCAGCTCTAGGATGATCCCATGAACCTGCAACAGGTCCTTGATAATAGGAGCGGAATGGGGTGATCCCGCACATCGGCACTCAATTTAATGTCCAATCCCTCAATGGAATGAATGACGTCTTGACCTTCATCCAGCTTAGGTCGGAACCGTTCCCGCCCTTGGATTCCAGGACCTGCGTGTCAAGGAGATGTTCTTTGAGATCACCTCGATAAGGGAATTCGAGGATGGCGAGTCTGGGTTCATCGAACCTTGGCATCATCTTGCTTGTGTCTCAATCCCACCAATGCCAGGTGCAGGGTCTGGATCGCGGTGGTCATATCATAGCTGTTCTCTCGATCGGCGGAGGAGAAAGGGTTGGCCTCATACAGATTCGCCCTAGAAGAGGCCTCTAGCAGCATCTGGCCTTTGTCGAGTTCGTCTGATCCCTCTATTTTCGCGAATTTGACCTCTTTTTAGACCTTCGTTGAATGAACGAGAGGTAACGGTCTGTGGTGGCCAGGTAACCTGAGAAAGCCATCATGTATTGCTTCCTGACCTTGATCGGGAATAGGACCGTGGTGGCAAGAATGGCCGCTCCCACCCCTATCATGCTGCTTATCAATAACAACTTGGCCGCCGCCACGAAATCCGTGCCTACTTGAGCCAAAGACACAACGCTGATGGCGACCAGGCATAATATGAACCAGTTCAAAGAGATGGTCCGGGTGAACTCCATGATGAAGAAAAGGACCAGAACGAAACCGACCGTCACGTACATTACCTCACCGGCCACAAATCCCAACGCCAATCCTATGCCAAGACCGAGCACGGTCCCCACCACCCTGGATAGCGATTTGGCCTTCGTGGCCCCTAAGGAACCTGAGACTGTGAGCAGGGCGAACCAGAAGGATTGGACGATGCTGGAGAGTCCAAGCAGTTCCGCCACACCTAAGGCGATTAACGCCGCTGTCAGCGCCTGGATGGCCATCAGGCTGGTGATCGATATCTTCCATCGACCGAACAATTTGGCCATCGGCAGAGGGGATCTGGGTTTTCTCTGAGGTATGATCCTTGTCCTTTTTTTCCTTTCTATCCTTGACCTTGTCTCGAGGCCTTTTCGAAATTCCCGATGAAACCGATCACGCTTCCCATCAACAATTGGCCGTCCAAGTAGAAAATGCCCAGACCAACGATCCAGGCCTTGGCAGATACATCCGACTCATAGGTATGGATCAATTCCTTAACGTGTTCAATCGGTCTGAGATATCCTTCCTCCTATCCTCAGAAAATGGATCCCCCACCCAATCTGCCAATGCCCCCATAAAGATCTGAAAGCGCCTTTCGGACCTCCTTTGGAGGATCGTAGCCTTTCTCGGAGAGGTCCTCGATGTCGTTCACCAATAATCGGGTTGCTCGTTCATACGAGAACAGATCGACCTTCATCCTTTCGATGGGTTCGGACAAGGAAGGATGAGGAACTGAGGATGTCCATCATCTGGATCTCTATCATTCGTCTCGATTCGGTGAGTCTTCTCAGATCGCGAACGATTTGTTTTTTCTTTCCAATGTCCAGATGTCCTTCGTCAAAGGATCGTTTTGCGGTCAATATGATACTATGACTTCGCCGATTGTACGATCTGACCCCTCTTCATGAAATGTCGCTCCAGGTCGGGCCGGCATGAGTATGAACCAAAAAACGAAATTGACTGAGAACGGCGACGCCGATGGTGAAACACCAGCCATCAATGACGGTTTGATCGATCCTTAGTAAAAATGAGACATAGAAAATCGTCACCGCGGTGAAACCTAAGAGGAATAATATCACACCAAATCTTCTTAAAAAGTAGGCCAGGTAAAACGTCAGGATGATAACGACAGCGGTCCAGAAAGGATCTGTTGTCAGTAGGCGACAAAGAATACGGCGACGACCATAGGAATGAACGCCAAGGGTAGAGCGATGAACCGGTTATCTGGGGGAACCTGGTGCATCACCAGGTCACATATGAAGCTGGCCAATAGCGCAAAGACCCCGATCCCAACGAAATACCAGCTATTTCTGGGGTGATGAAATAAACGATCGGCCCAGGTGGCGAGCATGGCCAGCGTTGCACGCAATGAATTGTGGAAACGAAGCCGTCCTGGGTCGATGGCGTCAAGCCAATCCGATATCCTCTGGCGAACGGTGATGAATTCACTCATATGGCACTCTCATGAATGTGTTCCATTCCAAATAGTGTTGATGCTTTGCTCTCGCAAGATCGATCAGAGGTCGATCTCTGCTGCGATTCCCCTCATACCGACGAGGGCGATCCCAAGGAACTCCTCCAGGCCCAAACCCAGCTCTGTGCATAGGGCTATCCGTTCTCGGCTCACCCCTTTGGCGAAGTCCTTCGAGTTGTACTTTTTCATCAAGGACTTGGGGTTGACATCGGCGATCTTCTTGCTGGGGAGGACCAGCGTGGCTGCGATGATGAGCCCTGAGACGGCGTCGCTGCAGATCAGGCCCCGTTTTATATCGTTGTCCACTGGAACCCCCGTATGTTCATGGTTGTGGGCCATGATGGCCTCTATGAGGGCTTGGTCGAGCTGGTCGCAAAGGATGTCCCTCGCCACGATCGTGTGGTCCTGAGGCCCGGTGCACGTCTCAAAATCGATGTCATGAAGGATGCCCACGGCCTCCCAGTCCTCCACATCCTTCCCCAGATGGATGGCCAGCTCGCGCATTATGCCCCCCACCGCGATCATGTGCTTTAGGTTCGATTCCTTCGAAACGTGTCTCTTAGCTAGGTCCAGGGCTTGCTGTCTTTCCATATTGGTCTACCTAATTTCCCTTTTTGGAATTGATCACCTTGACCGCGGACAGATATGCGACCTCGACCTGTTTCTTGCCCCATTCGGTCCCGATGAACTGATCGGCCTCATTTTTCACCAGGTCTGCATGCTTTTGTAGGATTCTGAGATGATCGGTTTTGGTGGTACGATTTGCTATCGCCTCGATGGCGTTCAATTGCCTCTCCATAACCTCGAACTGAGCATGTCCATATTGCCTGATCTGATTGAAGCCGGTGTTCATCAACAGTTCAAAGGTGTCGGGATTGGAGATGACCCTCAATTCCTCCTTTCTGCTGATCTTATAGGGGGAAGGTGAAGGTCTGGCCGATATCTCGCCCAGCACTAGGCCAAGCCTGTCGATGCAGATTATCGCGGTCAACGGTGCATTGATGGCGGGCGATAGGGCCGTGCAGGCCATCACTACCAGCTCCTGAAGACCATAATCTAGGTCCTGGAGCAGAGAGCGCTGCATCCCCAAGTTGTATGATTTGTTGACCCATCGACTGATGGCGGTTTCATCTACCATTCGAAAGAGGTCCTCGTTCCGCTCCCACTTCCTCAATCGCTCCCTTCGTTTCAGCAGCCATCGGTCGCTCCTCACCTTCTCAGGTCTGGTGCTCTTGCTCGCCCTTTGCCAGAACCTTCTCCGACGATGGGCGACCGATCTGTCCTGGACGTATTTTACCAGGGGCTCGCCTACCGCGACATAGTCCCCTGGAGATTTTTGAACAAGGAGCGTGATCTTCCTTTTCTGTGCCTTTCTTACCATCCGGCTATAGTCGATGCCTCTGACATAACCGGAGTGGCGGGAGGGGACCTTGATGCCGTCGATCTCGATCGCTTTTTATTTTGAGCAACAAATTTCTCTATCATTTCTGGCGGATACGAATATACTCGGTCGTAGGGCCTTTGGTTCTCGATCTCTTCCATCGTCTGTTTTGATATGAGATTGGCGACGGTCATCGCCGATAGCAGACCTGCCACATGGCTGAAGAAATAGATCACCACCAACAAGAGACCCGACGAAGAAGATCCAACTGAACGCTATTGTGAACATCCGGAAGGTTCGCTTCGGTAAGGGTGGGTCGGCATCGCGAACAATAAGGCCGTGTAGAAGAAGATGGAGGCCCCGAACCACCCAGTGACGTTCTGGATGCCCTTGTCCTTCATATAAATGGCGACCACGGTGTGCCCATACTGACCCACCGCCAAGGAGAATGGGATCAAGGCCACCGACATGATCACTCCGAAGAGGCCGATCAGGCACACGGTGAGCGTAATCAAATTCCCCCGGACGGTGTCAGGGTTGAACGGGTTTTGAAAAACGATCCAATCCATGAACCCATTTTCTTCCAGCCACAACAATGATAATGCGAGTATGACCGAGGCGGCGCTCATGAACAATGGCGTGAACCAGAACGACCCCAGGATCGCGTCATAACGGGCCCTCAATCCAATGAACCTTTTTTCTTTGACAAGAGCCTTGGCCATGTTCGATCCTCCAATCTAAATGGACAAATCCAAGTAATAATGATTATGAATCACCAGACCGCCTTGCTCTCTCAATAATTTATCTGTGTCCAAGCATGTCCATCGAAATCAAATGATGTCTTCGATCGATTTTTCGCAAGATGCATGGGAAAGGGGTGGCTCGTGCGAGTCGATAACTTGCCGTACGAACTTGAGGCGGGATCGCCTGGCCTTAGCTGAACAATACAGTGGTATATGGAAAAGATATTTGGGAAAGGTGATTATGGAGGGATTATGCGCTTCGTCCTTCGAGGGAAGATACACCGGGCGACCATCACCGAGAGGCACCCGGACTACATAGGGAGCATCGTCATCGACCCCTTGCTCCTCGAAAAGACGGAAATTTGGCCTGGCGAGAAGGTGCTGGTGTCGGACGCGGACAATGGGGCGCGCTTCGAGACCTATGTCTTCGAGGGGGAGAGGGGGTCGGGGACCATTTCCGTGAACGGGGGGGCGGCACATCTGGTGAAGGAAGGGCACAAGGTCATCATCATGTCCTTCGAGCTGACCGACCGTCCCATCAAGCCCAAAGTGATATTCGTCGATGATGTGAACCGGTACGTGAAGGACCTATGAAGCTGACGACATACTCCGATGGTGGGTCCCGGGGCAACCCGGGTGCGGCGGCCTATGCCTTCTTGCTATGCGACCAAGAGGGCAAGGTCATCAAGAAGGGCGCGAGATATTTGGGCCGAATGACGAACAACGAGGCGGAATACCTTGGGCTTCTGGCGGCCATCGAGGCGGCGAGGCAACAAGGCGCCGATGAGTTGGATATCTTCATGGACAGTGAACTGGTCGTGAACCATGTGCTGGGGAGATACGCCGTCAAGGCGGCCAATCTGCGGCCGCATTACGAGAAGGCCATGGAGGCATTGGCAGCTCTCCGATCATATCGAATCAAACATGTCCCCCGAGAGAACCCCATGATCAAGCAGGCCGATGCCTTGGTGAATCAGGAGCTTGACATCTGTACCGCCCCTCATTGAAGGGGCGGTGGGCATTTGATGACGGTATGCTTGGTTTGTTTCGTGTTTGATTTGACCTCTCTTGATTAATTATTTATAGGGGAGGCTGATGAGTGTGATTCGGTGCTGAGGGCCGGTGGCTCAACTCTCCTCCTTATAGAGTTAGTTTATCCCCCCATCTTCATCGGCCTCACACCAACTTTTTATTCTGCATTGCGAGGTCGTTGCCATTAGGTCGTTGGAATGCCCTGGCAACCTTATTAATATCTTCCAGATGAACATAAAGGATGAATTGATGGGAAGGAGAAGGCGGTGTCGGGAACAACCTCGGATGGTCTGCCGAAGAGGCGGACCCGAAAGCGGTGGATGATCATGATGGTCATGGACGATGAGAAGAAGAGGGAGATAGAGCGCCGCTGCGGGAAATCCATAGATGATATGGACGATGATGAGCTGGAGAGGGCTCGGTCGGAGGTTGAATCGAGCACTGAGGAAGGGCCGACCTGATCGGATCAAGACTTTGCCGGTCCGAGATAACTTACCAGACCTTCGATGCCGACCAGGTCTGGGTGCCGCTCGCCATATCGCGGACGTTAACGGACCCGGTCTCCAGTTCCTTCTCGCCCACGATTATGACCTTCTCCGCTCCCACCGCGTCGGCGTACTTGAAGTTCTTGCCCATGTTCCGTCGCATCAGGTCCATGTCGGCAGATATCCCGCCCTTGCGCAACATGGCGGTGATCTCACAGGCCTTGCTTCGGGTGGAATCGCCCACAGGGACCACATAAGCCTGCAACCGGACCTTGATCGGAAGTGAACCTTCCTTCTCCAAAGCGATGAGGGTCCTGTCGAAACCGATGCCAAAGCCGGTGGAATGGACCTTCTCTCCGCCGAACAGCTCGCTCAGGGAGTAGGCCCCTCCCCCGCAGATCTGCTTCTCCGCCCCCAGCTTGGGGGCGTCGACCTCGAACACCACGCCAGTGTAATAGGCCAGCCCACGGACCACGCCCAGATCTACCTGCAGGTTGCGGAAACCATAATGCTGAAGGATGTCGAAGACCTCCTCCAGGTAGGCCTTGGCCTCGCCCTCATAATCGTTTAGAACGCTGATGGGGCCAGATATCTGGGTGGTCCGAACCACCTTCTCCATCCCCTCATCGGACATGCCCGCTCCCTTCATCAATGGGGCCGCCTCGTCGTACAGCTTCTTGTCCAGCTTCTGCAATATCGGCAACGCGGCATCACCCGCCACCCCTGCCTCGGCGAGCAGCGACCGCAGAATGCCGATGTGCCCGATGCGGATGCGATAGTCCTGAAGGCCGGTGGCCTCGAGCATGGAGGCCGCCAGACCGATGACCTCGGCGTCCATCTCCGGGGTGGAGGAACCGATGACCTCGGCCCCGAACTGGTAGAACTCACGGAACCTACCGGCCTGGGGCCTTTCGTACCGGAAGCACGGTCCGAAGTAGAACAGTTTGAGCGGGCGGGGATAGTTGGTCAGATCGTTGATGAAGAAACGGATGACCGGTGCGGTGAGCTCTGGGCGGAGGCATATCTCCCTGTCCCCCTTGTCCTTGAAGGCATAGATTTCGTCAACGATCCCTGGCCCGGACTTGGTGGTGAAGAGCTCGGTGTGCTCGAAGGTGGGGGTCTGGACCTCGCGGAAGCCATGGGCCAGACATATCGAACGCATCATGCTTTCGAAATATCTTCTGGTCTCCATCTCGGAAGGCCCGAAATCCCTCGTGCCGCGCGGTCTTTGGATCATCTTCCGAGCAATATTTTGGTCGGACTTAACCTTTTCGTGGACTGGCCATCCATCAGACCTTGACCAGCTTTCCTATTTTGTCGAATCCAAGGCTTGGTCCAGGTCCTCGATGATGTCCTCGATGTCCTCTATGCCAGCGGATATGCGGATGAGCGAATCGTTTAGGCCCAGGCGTTTACGCTCCTCGGCGGAGAAGGCCACATGGGAGGTGTTTAGCGGCATGCTCGCCAACGATTCCACGCCGCCCAAGCTAGGGGCCAGAGCTATCATGCGCAACGACCTCATCACCTTGAAGGCGGCGTTCTGACCGCCCTTGATCTCGAAGGAGACCATGCCCCCGAAGCCACGCAACGTTCGGCGGGCGAGCTCGTATTGGGGGTGGGAGGGGAGGCCGGGATAATGCACCTTCTGCACCTTCTCATGGCTCTGAAGATGAGTGGCAAGGGCCATCCCGTTCTCGTTATGCCTCTGCATGCGCACCGCCAGGGTCTTCATGCCCCGGAGCAGCAGGAACCCTCCCATCGGGTCCAGGTTCCCCCCTATGGTGACACGGCGCTTCCAGATCTCCTGCATGATCGCTTTGGGACCGGCCACCGCCCCTGCCACCAGGTCCGAATGTCCATTGAGGTATTTTGTGCAGGAATGCATCACGATGTCGGCGCCCATCGCCAATGGGTTCTGGTTCATGGGGCTGGCAAAGGTGCTGTCGATGGCCACCTTGACGCCGAGGTCGTGGGCGCCCTTAGCCACCGCCTCCACGTCCACCAACTTCAGCAAAGGATTGGTGGGGCTCTCCAACCAGATGAGCTTAGTGCTCTTGTCCACGGCGGACAGGATGTCCTCGGTCCGCACCGATGGCACGAAAGAGGTCCCGATCCCGAACCGGGGTAGCTCGTTCTTGAACAGGTTGAACGTGCCACCATAGATGTCCTCCATGGACACTATCCGGTCCCCCTTGCTCAGCAAGGATAGGGCTATGGCCGAGGTCGCTGCCATGCCCGAGGCGAACACCAAGGCGTCCTCCGCCCCCTCCAACGAGGCGATCTTCTCCTCCGCGGCCCTTATGGTGGGGTTGCCATGACGGGAGTAGATGAACGTGCCCTCCGGGAGCTCGCCCTTTCCAGGTGGACTCGTTCTCGGTGGGGTAGTAGAAGGTGGCCGTCTGGACGATCGGGGTGTTCACAGACCCCAATGACGCCCACGAGCTCGCCTGCATGCACCGATTTGGTGGATGGGCCTTGCCTTGGCTTCATGCTTCGAAAAAACGCTTCCCCATGATTAAACATTCGTCCCGGGCCTCTCATTCGCCGGTGCGTTTTATGATCACGCTCAGCACGTCCCCGTCCTGGAGAACATGGTCCAAGCCCACCATCTGCCCTGGGAACTTGGCGCTCTTGCCCCAGACCACGGCGTAGCGGAAGTTCTGCCGGAAGACACGGTGCAATGAGTCGCAAACCTCCCCCACCGAGCTGTCCTTGCGCACAATCGAGTGGTTCCTTGAGGTCGGCATCCTGTCCCTGTTTCTTCAGGAACACCCGGATGAGGTCGATGTGGGTGAAGATGGACTCCTTGAGCTCGTCCAGACCCTGCTCCTTGGCGGCGGAGATGAATATGGGGTGCCACTGACGCAGCTCCTTCTTCAACTGCTTCAGGTGCTCCTTGTCGGCGGTGTCCACCTTGTTGATGACTAGGATGGCCTTGCTATAGATCCGGCTCCCGGTAAGCACATCGATGAGCTGGTCCACCGTCACGTCCTCGCGGATGACCACATCGGCGCTGATGTAGCCATACTCCGCCACCACCTCCTTGGCCAGTTCCTCGTCCATCTTGGTGAGGGGGACGGTGGTCTTGATCTCGATGCCCCCTGCTCGCGCCTGGTGATGACCACGTCTGGAGGTCGGGTGTTCAGTCGCATCCCGGTGCCCTCCAGCTCGTTTATCAGGACATGCAGGTTAGTATCATAAGGGTCCATGATGAAAAGTATGAGGTCGGCGGCCCGCACCACCGAGAGCACCTCCCTCCCCCGACCCTTGCCCTTGGCCGCATCCCGGATCAGACCGGGCAGGTCCAATATCTGGATCTTGGCGCCTTTGTACTCCATGACGCCCGGCACGACGTCCAGCGTGGTGAAGTCGTAGGCGCCCACCTCGCTATCGGCATCGGTGAGCTTGTTGAGGAGCGTGGACTTGCCCACGCTGGGGAAGCCTACCAAGGCCACGGTGGCATTCCCTGACTTCTTCACTCCATAGACCCGCCCCCCGCCCCCGGAGGCGGAGCGGCGCTTCTCCTGTTCCATCTTGAGGCGGGCTATCTTGGCCTTCAGCTTCCCGACGTGATACTCGGTATGCTTGTTGACCTGGGTCTTGTCGATCTCCGCCTGGACCTCTTTGATCTGTTCTTCTATGGGGGAGCCCATTTTTACCGCTCTTTGACTATGGTCGTTCCGGAAAGACCCTCTAGGGCCGATGGCAGGTGGTCGGCGTCGGTTATCAACGCCGTGCCACCTACCTCGGCGAACCCACAGGCCGCCATCACCTTGGGGCCCATGGTCCCTGCGGGAAATTGACCCTCGCCCATCAGTGCCATCATCTCGTCGGGGGTGGCCTTGGTTATGGCGAGGGGGGACCGGGTCCGGAACCCTTTGTAGACTGCCTCAATATCGGTCAGCATTATTAGCATATCGGCGCTCAGGTCCCTAGCGATGAGCGCGGAGGTCAGGTCCTTGTCGATGACCGCCTCCATCCCTGAATATGCGTCCCCCTGCCGACGGAGCGGCACGCCGCCCCCTCCACCAGCTATGAGGATGGTCCGTCTCCCCTGCTGCCTGACCAATTCACCCAGAGGTCTGATGCCCAAAACCTCCAAGGGGGGAGGGGATGGGACGACCCGGCGATAGCCCCCTCGGGCAGCGTCCTCGACCATCTCCCAACCCCTCTGCGCCTGTATCTCCACCGCCTCCTGTTCCGAATAATATGGCCCGATGGGTTTGATGGCTCGTCCGTTGTTATTGTCCTGGGTCCGATCGTTACTGCGGTCAGGGCGCAGATGACGTCAGCTTCGATCCCTGCCCTCCGCATTTCGTTCATCAGGGCCAATTGGACCATGTAACCGATCTGACCCTGCGATTGCGCCACGCAGACGTCCAAGGGCATGGGCGGGACCTTGCCGCGGGCCATCTCGTTCTGCAACAGGATGTCCCCCACCTGGGGGCCGTTGCCGTGCGTGATCACGATGCCGCTGAAACGTTCCATGACGCTCACCACACGACGCATCGTCGCATGGAGATGGCGCATTTGCACGGCGAAGGTGGCCTCCTCTCCGGGACGGAGTATGGCGTTCCCACCCAAGGCGATGACGGCAAGTCCTAGTCCCTCGTTCATCGAATGACCAATGGGAGCGTCGGGCATCTATTCTTTGCGATGTCTCCCTTGAGGGGAAGGATGGAGCTGGATGGCATCTGATGCAGCGGGCAACTGCAATAGATTTAAGGATTGCATCACCATGCCCTGCCGATGTCGCCCGAGGACGGTTCCGGGTCCATGTTATCTGGCATAAGAAAGAGCAAGTACGCCACCCCGTTGGGTTTTGGGCTGGCGGCCTTGATATCGGTCCTACTGATGGTCTTCGCATGGTGGGTGTGCTTCAGCTTCCTCGTCATTGCCTTGGTCCTCTATGGGCTCCCGACCATCTTCGGGTTCAAGAGCAAGAAATGGTTGGCCGTCTTCGGGACGGTCATGCTGGTGGTCCTCGGCCTCACCTGGACGGCCATGATGTACAACCAGACCATCAACTTCGAGGGCGAGACCGTGGAGTCACCTAACGGTGCCATGGTCGATGGGATGGTCAACCCAGCCGTGGGCGTCCCAGGCACGTTCTATACCTTCAATGTCACGTTGACCTCTGGGGCCACCGATGCTGAAGTGCATCTTTATCTGACCAATGATTGGGAAACAGGGCAATCGGCGATAACCAATACTAGCATGGAGTTCTCCCATAACGCCTCCAATGGGGCGGTATATTCAAGGACCATCCAATTGAACGAATCCGGTCTTTACGGCTTCGAGTTCTTGCTCGACACGACCGCCGCTGGTGGGACCTGGGAGATAACAAATGGGGCGTACGGACCGGTCAACGCCAATAACAATGACATCTTATTCTACTGGCTGCAGTCGGGCATGATGATCGCGTTCTTCAACATCGGCCTGCTGTTCTACATGCTGTTGCTCCTGGTCTTCTGGATGGACCGTAGCCGCAAGAAGATGGAGGGCGGAGATGAAGAAGCGCGAGGCGGCCAAGGCGGTCGCCGCCGAGAAAATGGTCTGCTCGGAGTGCGGATCGGACGTCCCGGTCGATGCCGAGAAGTGCCCTCAATGCGGAGAGCGCTTCGACGATGCTCAGAAGAACGCCACCGCCGAGGAGAAGAAGTGCCCCAAGTGCAATGCCGTCATCTTCGACACGGACAAGAAATGCTGGAACTGCGGCACCGAGCTCATCGCCCCGCCTAAGCAGGGCTGAGCCCAACAACTTTTATTTACGTCCCTGGGGATACTAAGCCCAGGGATGCATTCGTTTAATTATCCAGTGTAGCCCAGGTCGATACCATGAGTTCTATCGCTGAAGAGCTGGCCAAGAAGCAGAAGGAGATATCCGTCTCGGAGTTCTTCGAGAGGAACCGGCAGATCCTCGGCTTCGATTCGCAGGTGAAAGCGCTGATCATGGGCGTCAAGGAGGCGGTGGACAACTCCCTGGACGCCTGCGAGGAGGCCTCCATACTTCCAGAGATCTACGTCCGCATCGAGAGGGTGGAGAAGGACGAGTACAAGGTGACGGTGGAGGACAACGGTCCGGGCATCGTCAAGAGGATGATACCGAACGTTTTCGGTCGCCTCCTCTACGGCTCAAGGTTCCATGCGGTGCGACAGTCCAGGGGGCAGCAGGGCATAGGCATCTCCGCCACGGTGATGTTCGGCCAGATCACCACCGGTACGGCCGACCACGGTCCGCTCCAAGACCGCCCACGAGGAGACCGCCTGGGAGCTGGACCTCATCATCAACACCAAGAAGAACCTCCCCGAGGTGCTGCGCGAGGAGCCTAAGATCTGGGACGGCAAGGAGCACGGTGTGCGGGTGGAGTTCTTCATGAACGGCAGGTACCTGTCCGGCAAGCAGTCGGTGCTGGAGTACCTCAAGCAGACCGCCATCGTCAACCCCCATGCCAAGTTCACCTTCGTCGATCCAGAGGGGCGGAGCATCACCTTCGAGAGGGCGTCCGATGACCTCCCGCCACCGACCAAGGAGATCAAGCCCCACCCCGAGGGTCTTGAGCTGGGCACCTTGATGAACATGGCCAACGAGACCAAGTCCAAGACCCTGTCCAAGTTCCTCCAGACCGACTTCAGCCGCATAAGCGACCGTTTGGCCAAGGAGATACTGTGAGAAGGCCGGTCTGGACCCGGAAAGGACCAACCTGCGCCTGCTGGACAAGAAGGACAACCCAGGCGGCCTCCGGCTGGAGGACTACAAGCGTCTGATCGAGGCGCTTGGCTCCGTGAAGATAATGGCCCCCCAGACGGACTGCCTGTCGCCCATCGGCGGGAACCTGATCCGCAAGGGGCTGAAGAACGTCCTCACCGAGATACGACCGGAGTTCTACGCCCATCCGGTCACCCGCGAGCCGAGCGTCTACGCAGGCAACCCCTTCCTGGTGGAGGTGGGCATCGTCTATGGTGGCGATCTGCCCAAGGAACAACCGGTGCAGATATTGCGTTTCGCGAACCGCGTGCCATTGCTCTATCAGCAAGGGGCTTGTGCGGTCACCAAGTCCATCGAGCGCACCGATTGGCGCCGTTACGGTCTGGAACAGAGGGGCGGGGAAGGCATCCCCTATGGGCCGGCCATCATCATGGTGCACGTCGCTTCCACCAAGGTCCCATTCACCTCCGAGGCCAAGGAGGCCATCGCCAACATCCCGGAGATCCAGGCGGAGATCGAATTGGCGCTGAAGATATGCGGTCGCAGTCTCAAGACCCATCTCAACAAGAAGGAGACCAAGGTCAAGACCAAGGCCAAGTTCGACATAGTCCAGGTCATACTGCCATTGATCGCGGAGAAGAGCGCCAAGATCGTCGGCAAACCGGTGCCCTCCCTCTCTGGCACCATCACCAAGATCATGAACGTGGTCTGGATCGATGATTCCGTCGCCTATGAGAAGAAGACCCACAAGGTCAGGGTCACCATATACAATTATACGCCCAAGGGGCAGAAGATGAACCTTCACATGGTCCTGCCCCAGGACAAGCTCGACTACACTGGGCTGCAGATGTTCCCCGCCCAGGTCAAGGACGATGGCAAGGTCACCTGGGAGCTGCGGTCCATCCCCACCACCCAGAAGGTGGAGATTCAGTTCCAGCTCAAGGGACTGGACCAGGATGCCTATGATGAGAACGAGGTCTATGTCAGCGGCATCGACCCGGCGCTGGTCATCGGGGCCGATCCGTTGCCTGGCGATTGGGACGTCAAGGCCTTGCAGATATCTGAGTCCGCCTCGGCGGAACCGGTCGAGGATGATGAGGACGAGGTCGATTATGATGAACAGAAGGAGGCGCTGAGCGATGACTGAGCAGGAGATCGGTCAGAGGAAGGCGGTGAAGGAGCTGCACAACATCGCTGGGTCCATCTATGACCAGATCGATTCGGGCAAGATCCCGAAGATGGTGCTTCCGTTGCGCACCAAGAGCAACATCCGCTTCGACCCCAAGCACGGGGTCTGGAAGTACGGCAAGGCCACCGGAGCCAGGACCGCCAAGAAGACCAACGGGGCCATGATGTTGCTGCGCACCATGTATGTGCTGGAGCTCATCGAGGACATGATCGAGCAGAAGAAGTCCTCCACCCTCAGGGAGATGTACTACATCTCGGAGGGGTGGGACGCGGCGAAGTTCTCCTCGCAGGACGAGAGCAACTTCCTGGCCGAGGACCTGGAGATCGTCACCGGCTGCATGCGGGAGGACTTCAAGCTGCGCCCCGAGGAGGATGGCGCCAGGGTCATGGGCGACATCACCATCGTGGAGACGGACCGCAAGGGCAAGAAGAAGACCATCAACTGCCGGGACGACGTCGGCGACTCCGGCTATGGCATACCTTACAACGTTGAGAAGGACAAGCTCGACCTGGTGAGCACGGATGCCCAGTTCCTCATCGCCGTGGAGACCGGCGGTATGTTCGACCGTTTGGTGGAGAACGGGTTCGATGAGGATTTCGGTGCGGTGCTGGTGCACCTCAAGGGACAGCCCGCCCGCAGCACGAGGCGCTTCATCAAGCGGGTCAACGAAGAGCTGAAACTGCCCGTGGTCGTATTCACCGATGGCGATCCCTGGTCCTTCCGCATCTTCGCCTCCGTGGCCTATGGCGCCATCAAGACCGCGCACATATCGGAGTATCTGGCCACGCCGACCGCCGAGTATGTGGGCATCACCGCCTCGGACATCACGAACTACGACCTTCCCACGGACAAGCTGACCGACATGGACGTAAGGGCCCTGAACGCCGAGCTCAAGGACCCCCGATTCAACGACGATTTCTGGCGCGGGGAGATCGAGACCATGCTGAAGCTCAACAAGAAGGCTGAGCAGCAGGCCCTGGCCAAGTACGGCCTGGACTATGTCACGGACAAGTACCTCCCGGAGAAGCTGACCAACATGGGAGTGATCCACCGCTGAGGGTTAGTTTTAAAAGCCCAGCCCCCAATCGATATGCGATATCAAATGCAGAACGGACCGGGGAGGGTCGGTCTGGCCAGCGTCTCGGCCGCCGTGGTTCTTTTGACGGTAGCCGTGGCCACCATGGCCAGTTGGTTCGAGGATGATTGGTTCCTATTTCTGCCCATCCTGATGGTGGGCGTGGGGGCATACATCATGCTGGTGGGGCTATCTGACCATTCGACCACGGCTGACCGGTTCAGGTATGCCAGCGGCTCATTCCTCATGTTCTGGGGGAGCCTGTTGACCTTGATCGGGTTGGTCCTGCTCGTGAACCACTATTACCCAGGCAACGGCATCTGGCTGTTCGTGATCGTGCTGGTCTGGTTGGCCATATCCGCGTTGCTGTTCACCATGAGGCCGAAAAGAGGCTGATGGCTCAGACGTTGGAGCGGACCGCCTCGGCGATCCGTTGCAGCACGAAAGCCTTGTCCAAGGTGGAGAGGAAATAGCCCAGGCGGGGGCCTTGTTTCTTGTCGATGAATATCTGGTACAAGGCCTGGAAACCTGACTTGGCGGGGATGCCGGAGTCCTTGGCGCAATCATAGACGGAGTTGTGGATGTTGTCACCAAGCCATTCGGTCGTTGTCAGCCTATCCGACAGCGCGCTCAGGAATCCTACCTCCTGAGCGGTGAGCTTCACCGGGGGCAACTGCTTGGCCAGTGAGAATTTGACCTCTTCCGGGGCGAAGTTCAGCAACCAGTGCTTAACGCAGTTGACCCGTTGCAATAGGACCTCCCGGTCCGCCGGGGGCTATCTCCACGATGCCCTCGGCCCGCATCAGGATCTCCATGACGCCATCGAAGTCCTCCGTGATCTGCACCAGGGAGACCAAATGTCTGTAGGGCACATGCAAAGGCAGCTTGTCCCTCACGCACTTGGCCTGGGCGATCTCGTAGGCGCGGAGCAGGTCCTTGTCCTTGTCCTCCGCCCCTCCAGTAAAGTAAAGAGCTTCCACCCGGTCATATTCGTCGACGGTGTCCAGTATACCCAGCCCAGGGTCGTAATCGATGTGCCTCTCCGGGTTGTAACGAAGCACGCTGAAGTTCAGCACCGGGGCGGGGGTGATCTGCAGAGCATCGGTCCCGGTCACCACCACTCCAGTCGACTTGTGCATCTGGCCTTTGCCTTTGAACTGGATGAACTCATAAGGTACTGGGAACGGGGGCTCGATGCCGAAAAGGTCCCGGGCGAAGCGCTCCCCGGTCTCATAGGAACCTCCGGCGGCGGCGTGGTCCTTGCCGAACGGTTCGCACGTCACGCCCATGATCTTCCACTTGGCGGCCCACTCGATGCGCCAGGGCAGCTTGGCCTCCCCGATGCGTATGTCCGCCTTGCCCTCGTGACCACATCCGCACTGGTAGTGGACATAGGGGTACTCATAGCCAGTCACCTTATCGGTGAAACGGCGGCAGCTGGCGCACTGGGGGCTGACCGGATAGTAGCCCTCGGGCACGGCCCTGCCGGTGACCTCATTCAGGATCTGCGCCACCTTCTCCTTCTCCCGGATCACCAGGTCCGTGAGCTCGGCGAACCGGCCCTGCTCGTAGAGCTCGTGCGTGTAATAGACATCGGGTCGGATGCCCATCTCCGCGATGGCGTCGAGGAAGGGGTGGATGAAGTGATGCCCATAGGATTCGTGACATCCCTCCCCTGGACAGGGTATCTGGCACAGGGGCTTGCCGATCTCCTTGTCATAGGACTCGGGTAGGAAGGGGTAGCGCTTGCGCAGGGGGTCATAATCGTCCACCAGGTAGATCAGTCGGACATCGGCCCCCAGGTCGGCCGCTGCCTTGTAGACCGCGTTGGCGGTGATCGCCTCCCTCAAGGAACCGACGTGAATGAAACCGGAGGGACTGATGCCCGTGTTGATGAGGTGCTTGTTTCCCCGCTTCAGGAGGTCCCTGGCGATCACGTCTGCCCATTGCATGGCTATCAAGCGGACCGAATGCCCGCCTAAATATAAGCATTGTGCGCGCCGTACCCGACCGGCCTTGATCGGATTCAGGCGAACGAAAGATTAAATACTGATTTTCCAGTAAGCAGAATCGATAACGATGGCGAAGGACAAGGACAAGAGCGGTTTCCAATCTTCTGCCGGTCTCATACGTTACTTCGACAGCGAGGACGAGAAGTCCATCAAGATCCATCCCTATTTCGTCATAGGTCTGGCGGTAGGGGTCAGCGCCATCGTCATCGCCTGCAACTGGCTATGGCCGATCTGAAACATCTTTCGTGTCATTCCTCGCTCGTTTTGAGATTGTTCTCTCGTATCTTCCCATATTTTTTGTTGAAGAAATAGGTCAGCAACGGGCGGGGCGATCAATGTCGTGGCGATCGCCATGAACACCACCATGCCGAACACCGAGTCCTCCACGATGCCTGCCGCCAGCCCGATGGTGGCCACGATCATCGCCACCTCCCCTCGGGGGAACATCCCGGAGCCGACGATCCCCGCCGAGGTCCGGCCCATGCTTAAGGCCCCGAGGCCGCAACCTACGAACTTGGTGGCGACGGCAACGATGGTCAGGATCAAGGCGATGCCGATCACTGCGCTGAAGGAGTCGATGTCGACCTTCACCCCGACGAAGACGAAGAAGAAGGGCACGATGAACTCGTTGATGGTCTCGATCTTCTCCTTGCAGAACCATCGGTCCTGGAACTCAGCGAAGAGCATGCCCGCCAGGAAGGCCCCGACGATGGCTGCCAACCCTAGGAATGTCGATATGGCGGATAGGAAAAGGCACAGGATCAGGGCCAGGTATAGGCCGGTATGCGTCCTCGCACGACCTTCTGGCGTGTTCGGGTGGCAGACGGTCCCGTCCTCGTTGAAGGACTTCTTCTGTTTCCTCTTGTTGAGATGGTGGTTCACCTTTCCTACCACTGGAAAAGGCTTGCCGTTCTTCTTGGTCTTACTTATGTAGCTGCCAAGGAGCATCGCAATGACCACGAATAGAATGGCGACCATGATGGTGAGGACTGTGTCAGCGTAGTTGCTCGAGTCCCCCTCCGCCATGGCTATGACGATGGAGAGGACGATCAGCCCCATGACATCGTCGATCACCGCCGCCCCAATGATGATCCTTGCCTCCACGGAGTTCATCAGATGCAGGTCCTTGATCACCCTGGCGGTTATTCCGACCGAGGTGGCCACCATCGCCGCCCCCACGAACATGGCCTCGCTGCTGCCATAGTTGAGTCCGATGAACAGGAGGTACCCGCCGAAGAAGGGTATGACCACTCCCAGCAACGCCACCAGAAAGGCCTTCTTCCCTACTTTGCTAAGTTCACTGTAAGGCGTCTCCAGCCCGACCGCGAAGAGGAGGAAGATGACCCCCAGCTCGGCGAAGACCTCGAAGAACTGGGCCGTTGATTCCGAATCCAAGTTCAGGGCTCCGTATAGGAGGGTGTTGCCCAAGATCACACCGACCAGGATCTCGCCGATCACGCCTGGTATGACGATCTTGTTCTTCATCGCCGCGGTGGCCCATTCGCAAAGAAGACCGGCGACCTTTGCCATGGTGAAGATGATCGCCAGGTCCAGTATGATTATCCCGATGTCCTCCCCGCTGATCGCCATGGCAATTCTTGACCCTAATGGGCTTTCCATTATTATTCATTTAGTGGAGACCAATGTGATAAGTGGCATGGGAATTGATTATTATTGGAATCAATAATTCTGACCAGATTCTTCGAACGGTCGGTTATGACAAAAGAGATAAGTATGGAAGGGAAATGACAGTCATCAGGATTGATCTGAATGTCATTATGGAAGAAGGTCCCCTCTGGCCGCAACCCGCCTGAGATCATCAATGTCATCGTCGAGACGCCAAAGGACAGCAAGAACAAGTACGAGGTCTCCAAGGAGTTCGACTTCATCTACTTGGATAGGGTCTTGCATTCCAGCGTCGTGTTCCCGGTCGCCTATGGCCTGATCCCGCGCACTTTCTACGACGATGGCGATCCCGTCGATGCCATGGTCATGCTCAGCGAGCCGACCTTCCCTGGTTGCATCGTGGAGGCCAAGCCCATCGGGGTCCTGCGCATGAGGGACGAGAAAGGTGTGGACGACAAGCTCCTTTGCGTCGCCATCGGAGACCCTCGAAACAAGGAGATAGACTCCTTGGATGATGTCCCCCAGCACTACCTGGACGAGATCGCTGAGTTCTTCCGCACCTATAAAAGATTGGAGGAGGGGAAGATGACCGAGGTCTTGGGATGGGAGACCAAGGATAAGGCGATCGAGGTCTTGAACTACAGCCTCAACCTGTTCAGGACAAATTTCGGATTGAAGTGAGACGCCCTCGTCCTCCAAACGGCAAGGATCAGAACTTGTCCATGGTACCGAGGCGACGGGACAGGTCCTCGAAGAGCTTGAAGATCAGATAGCCGATGAGCAGGGCGATGGTGCCCACGATCATCTGGGCGATGAGGAGGTCCGCCATGCCCATCAGGCTCGTTCCCGACACCGCCTCCCTTGCCGCCTCCGTGCCATAGGTCAACGGGAAGATGTAGGCCAATGGCTGCAGGTAATCTGGCAGGTATGTCACCGGGAAGTTGACACCGCTGAAGAGCAGCCCTATGAACAGGAATATGTTGGCTATGACCATGGAGGTCCTGAGGTAGAGCCCGAATGAGCTGAGCATCAGGCCGAAGCCCACGGTCGTCAACGAGGTGAGGACCACTACCACTATCAGGGCTGGCCAGTTGGTCATGCTGAAATCGACCCCGAAAACGGCCCAGGCATAGAACAGGGCGATGAAGACCGTGGCGATCCCGTTCAACACTTGGAACATCGCCCTGCCCACGAACATGGCCATGCGATTGGCGGGGGTGGCCAATAACGGGGTCAGCGTCCCTCCTTGCTTCTCCTCCCCGGTGATGTTGCAGACCGAGAATATCGCCACATAGGCCACGGAGGCGATGGCGTTACCGACCGCTACGAAGGCGATCCCGATCTCCTCCCCTCCCGCGAACTTGACGATGTAGACGAAGAAGGCCATCTGGAAGAGCGACATGAAGAACAGCTGCATGGCCCAAAGCGCGGGATTGAGCCAGGAGAACAGAGCCCGCTTCGCCAGGACGGCGCTGCTCACGAAGACCCTGGTGCCTTGCATGATGTAGGTGAACATGTCAGTGCCTCGCGAAATTCGCGTCCTCCCTGGCCCTGCGCTCCACCACCCCGAAAAGATAGAAGGCCGCTGCCAGGTAGGCTATGGAGATCATGAACATTATCCCGATGTCGCCCCAATAACCTATGCCGAAGCCCTCGTAGCCATCGAGCGCCCCGTACCTTATGGCGTCGATGCCCCAGGTCGGGCCTAGGGATAGAGACAGTGGATTGGTCCAGAAGGGCAGCAGGGCGATGGGGAACATGCATCCTGTGCCTATGTAGATCGGATATTCCAGACCATTGGTGAGCACGCCTGCCTGACGGGTGAGCACGAAGGCCGAGCTGAACAACATGCCCAGGGCCGACAGTGAAAGCAAGGTCATGAAGAAGGCGAAGAAGAACAGGATCGGATAGGCCAGCTCCAGATCGACCTCGAAGAATACCACGGCTATCACGAGTATGAGCACACCGTTCAAAATGCCGATCAGGGCGTTCCACAAAGACCGACCCATTATGATCCAGACCAGACCGGAGGGCGTGGCCAACACCTCTTCCAAGGTTCCGTTCCATCGATCGAACGCGATGCTCCAGCCAGAGGAGTATAGGGTGTTGCCCCACATGCTCATCATGCCGCCCCCCAGCACCGCGTAGAGGACGAAGTTGCCCTCCCCCTCCTGGACGCTCTCGAACATGATGAGAGCCACCATGGTGATGACGAAGGGCAGGATGACATTGGGTATCAACCACTGCGGGTCCGCGAGGAAATGCAGGAATTGATGACGGAACGAGGCGGTGACCGCGCGTACCCTAGGCATCTTCCTTCACCAGCCAAAGATAGGCGTCCTCAAGGGTCGGCTCCTTCACCCTGACCCCTATGACCTTGCTCTCGCCCAATTTGTTGGCCACCGGGGTCAGCATCTCCGAGGCCTCCACCACCTGAACCCGAAGGACCTGCTTGTCCTCGTTCATGGTGGCGGACACCGCCTTCACGCCAGGTAAAGAACGAAGCATGTCCGTGTCCTTGTCCGTGATGCCGAAACCTTCCACCTCTATGATGCAGAGGTCCTTGACCAGGGACTTGAGGCCCTTCGGCGTGTCCAGGGCCACGATCTTGCCCTTGTTGATGACGGCGATACGATCGCATAGCTCGTCGGCCTCGTACATGTAGTGGGTGGTGAGCAGCAGGGTCTTCCCCTCCCGTACCAGCTCCTTGATCATCCGCGCGAGCGTCCAAGGCGGCCTCGTGGGTCGAGCCCGATGGTGGGCTCGTCCAGGAAGATGACCTCCGGGTCATTGATCAGGCCTTTGGCCAGATGAAGGCGCTGCTTCATCCCTCGGGAGTAGTCCTCCACCCTGGTGTCCGCCCTCTCCTTGAGGTCGACCCTTTCCAACAGGTCGTCGATCCGCTTCTCCCTGATGTTCATCGGCACCGCGTAGAGGTCGGCGAAATAGCGCAGGTTCTGCCTGGCGGTGACGCGGGTGTATAGCCCCCTCTCCCCTCCCAACACCAGCCCGATGCGCTTGCGCACCGCGAATGGGTCCTTGGCCACATCATGCCCTAGGACCTTTATCTGACCGGAGGTGGGCAGGAGCAGGGTGGTCATCATCTTGATGGTGGTGGTCTTGCCCGCCCCGTTCGGGCCAAGCATGCCGAACAGTTCGCCGCGCCTTACCTCGAAGGATATGTTGTTCACTGCCAACGTCTCCCTCTTCTTCTTGAGGAACCGGTCCGATGAGCGGTATATGCGCACCAGGTCCTTGCACTCGATCACGGTCTCGCTGTTCATAGATGACGCTACCCTCACCTGATTGCCTCGTTAATAAGCGTTATCTTTCAACCATCTGGACGCTGCCAGTGCTACCATATTGCATGTTGTTCGCACCCAAGTGCAAGTGCACCCTCCTAAGGTAGTTTATCCTCAGTTCACTGAAAGTGGGATCGTCCACCTCATCGTCAGCATAATACGGTCGATATCGCGACGGTTGGGCGGGATCGGGAAGGATCGCTAGCTCTATCCTTGCCTGGGCCTCCTCGTCCAAGCACTCCAATGGCGAACTGAAGTAGGGGGACGATATCTCGAAGGAACAATGGCGAACCCCCGCTTTGGACGTTCCTCTGAGAATGAAAGAGATAGAGCCGCCTTATGCTTCCACCCAAGAGAGCCTTGGTAGCATGGGTGGAGGCGATGACCAATAGGCGTGCCATCGATACCTTGTCCCTCAACTCAGATAGGTTCGATCTCCTGGCTTCCCCAAATGGTGGATGGACCCATCCTTGCCGAGGATGAACCAATTCACCTTGTCAAGGAACATTTCCGATGGTGAGCGGTCCTTGCCCTTCCTCCCTTCACAGAATATGGGTTTGAAGGTGTTGAGAATGAGACTCATAAACGTCCTCGGGCTCTTCCTGCCAGGACCGCCCGCAAAGATCGGCCCCGTCCACCCTTCGATCCAAAGCCTCCAAAGTTGTCACTGAGCCTTCGCTCGCCCCTCGCTCCAAAATGGGCCTAGAAATGAGGACGATGTCCCGACCGCCTCCCAAATCGACACCGATGATGACAGCTGCGTTCCCACCGATAAAACGATCGAAACCGCACAAAGGATATTGCCCTCGAAGGACCATGGAGCGACGATGAGACAAGAGACGAAGGCTATCCTGGAGATGGTGGGGAAAAGGCGGATGGATACGATGAAGAAGAACCATCCCGGACCTGGAGATCGGCCAGATCGTGGACGATTCCGGGCTGAGGGCCGTCCTGAATGTGAGCAGCAACGGGGAATTGATCAGGATCGAGTTCATCGAATCAAGCTCCACCGCCGGCAATATCTCCATGCTCGACGATTATGTCGAGGTCGCAAAGGAGATCGGGTCCCTGGCCTTGTTCTATCCGGAGAGCAAGTACTCCAGAGATATGGCATCCGCCATCTATTCCAGCCTGGTGAAGGAGATCAAGACGAAGGCAGGACGGGACATCACATTCTCCGGCTATCTTTACGATGACCTCGGGAACAT
>CAWBKY010000010.1:0-145429 GCA_963789555.1 Methanomassiliicoccaceae archaeon
CAAGAATGTCCCATAAGCCCGATCCCTTTATCCAAGGCCAGCCTAACCTTTATTAATCTCGGTGTGCCCTATTGAAAAACGCCCTTGGAGAAGCGCGTTCGTGAAACGCGAGATCGTTGGAGGCGACCTCGAGCTACACAACGAAGTCCTGTTCCATGAGGTATCGAGGGAGGAGAAAATATGGTGCTGTTCGGACCGTTGCAGATGTTCGTGTTCGGGTTCCCTGGGAACGAGTTCAAGGGCGAGATACTTCCTGCCCTGAACGAGGCCAGGGAGAAGGGGATCATCAGGGTGATCGACTACATGTTCGTCCTGAAGGACAAGAATGGGTTGATCTACGAGGTCGAGGGCTCCGACCTAGGGAGGGCGGAGATCATCGAGCTCGGGGCAGGTATCGGTGCGCTCATGGGTTTGGGCGCAGGAGGGCTGGAGGGGGCTGAGATCGGGGCGGTCATGGGGGCCGATGCGGCGGCGGAACGCGGAATCGGATTCACCCAGGAGGACATGGACCAGGTTGCCATGGACATCCCCAAGAATAGCGCCGCCCTGATCATGATAATCGAGCACTTGTGGGCCAAGGATCTTAAACAGGCGCTCATCAACTCGAACGCGGTGATGATCGCCCACGGCATGCTACCGATCGATATGTTCATCAAGATCGGGGCGATGATGGCTGCCGAGGCTGAGCCCCCAAAGAAATCGGCGCCGAAGAAAAAGCCAAGGGCGAAGAAGGGTACGACGAAGAAAAAGGCTACCGTCGCTAAAAAGAAGAATTGAACGACGCCGGGAGGTCGGACCTTTCGACTTTCAATGGGTTGACCTTCCCTATTTTTCTTATCCTTTTTGCTTCAAAGCCAGATCGGCCTCTTTCTCCAAAACTGCCAGTCTTGTATAATAATCGGGGAACTCGTTCAAATGGGCCAGGGCGATCTTGCCGGTCATGATGGGGTCGTCATCCGTAACATTAGTGGACGGACTCCTACTCCCATGCTCCAGCTCCACGTCCAATCCCATGCGGAACTGTTCCACATCATAATCCTTCCATGTGATGCCTAGCTTGTCCCCAATCTCCCTGGCCTCTTTCGCGTTAAAACTCTTCTTCTTAGCCATCGCCAAACCTCAGAGCGCAATTGAACGCCTGATGGATAAATAAGTTCCTCGGCCCTTCATCACCAACCGATATCGGCCTTAAGCATCTGGCCCCTATAGATCGTCCTGAACCTCTCATCTGCCATGAGGCCTTGCATGATCAGGTTGGCACTGGCCCCGTACCGAAGGGGGGACAGTATCTGGGCCATCGTCGCGTTGTCCGCCGCTCTCATGATTTCGAAGGCATGGAAAAAAACTGGATCGGAACGAGGATGGCACCTCCATTTTTCCTGATAGCGATCGAGATCCCCACATTCAATGGCATCGGCCAGTAGTCTGGCGGCAACGAATGCGTTCGAAAGCCCCCCGAAGGTGATCGGATTGGCCTGGCACGCGGCATCGCCGATAAGACAGGCGTTGCCTTTGACGATGTTACGGAGTGGTCCGATGGGTATAGTCCTGGCGTGCTTTTCCAAGGCGTTCTCCGGAGGTGGATCGGAACCGCGCGGGAAACCTACCTTGGTCAATTTCCCATGGGGGAACCGCCAACGATATTTCCCTTGGTACCTCTCATCATAGAACAGGTCCAGTGTATCAGGTTCTGGCCTCTCGTCCAAGACATATTGTTCTACGGTCAATGACCATGGAGGGGCATCATCGAACAGATCCCTCCGGACGACCGAGCGGGCTCCGTCCGCTCCTATGACTATGCGACAACGATGATCGTTCCCGGAACGGCATCTGACATCGAACCCGCCCGCCATGGGTTTCACCTTCACCACCTCCTCGGAAACGAACTGCACGCGGTCACCCATCCTTCCTCTGAGCAGACTGAGCAGACCTGGTCGGTCCAAGATGACCCCATCGACGGTCGCCTCGGTGTGGATGTTGCCAGGCCAGTGCTCCCTTACCTTCCGCACTTTGTTCCGCAAGGTCACCTCGTCCCCTAGGTTCAAAGTGCCAAGGCCTTGGCGACCGATGCCCTCGCCGCACATTCGATGATAACCGCCAAAACCGTCTGTGTCCAAACGCTCCAGGACCATGATCTGTCGTTCTGTGTCGAGGTTGCACAAGGACCATGCCGTGGCCAAACCCGCTGGCCCCCCTCCAATGATCACGATGTCATCCATATGACCGACTCGACCGTTACATATCATTACAGGAAATAGAACCTGTTTTCCTTTCAAGGATTTATTTTAATAACTTTGTCGCTCAATAGGGTGCCAGCACGGATAGTCATGATGAAGATAGGGTGGTTCACGACGGCCAGGGGGCCAGGTTCCCTCAACCTTTTTACCAAGATGCTTGAAAAGGTCGATTCGGGCATGATCGATGCACGGATCTCATTCGTTTTCATCAACCGGGAGGTCAAAGGAAACCAATTCCGAACCAAGCTGATCAAGATGGCAGAGGAACGGAACATACCGGTGGTGATATTCCCCTCCGACTCGTTCCGACCGGACCTTAAGGCAAAGGACATGGATGCTTGGAGGGACGCATACGGTGAGGGGTTGAGGTCGCATCTGTCAGATTTTGAGATCGATTTCGGGGTGTTGGCGGGATACATGTTGATCTTCGACCCAGAGACCTGCCGCAGGTATTCGCTCATCAACCTCCACCCGGCCCTTCCCGACTCATACAAAGGGACCTGGGAGGAGATAGTGGGCCAGGTGGTGGACAACAACGATGAGAGGTATGGGTCCATGGTGCACCTTTGCACCCCTGAACTGGACCGGGGACAGACCATCGCATATGATTCGTTCCCGGTAGATGACCTCCTTGGTTCAGGCGGTTCAAGGGAGGATATTGTCCGATCGATCAGGGGAAGAGAGGTTCAGAGGGAAGTATCTCTACTGATGGGGACGATCGAACAGGTCGTTAACGGATCGATCGTTCTTAGAAACGGAGAGGCCTGGAAAAAGGATGGTTCAAGATTGTCCGTCCCACTGTGCTTATCGGAAAAAATTGATCGTGAATTGGAAATGAAACGTTGATGAATCGGATTTATCAACGGCAAAACCTTCATTTGAGTCGCCGGGTCGCCTTCAACCGAATCGGATTAAAAATAATGGTGATTTGGAAAGTTTAATATGACGGTCGTTGAAATCAGAAGATATAGTAAATATTGTAAATTGTATGAGGATTGAATATGGCTAGGAAATCGAGCAAGAAGAAGATGCAAATCTTGGGGCCTGTGGACTATTTGGTGGTCGCGTTCCCCGGTAACAAGATGAACGGTAAGATAATTCCAGAGCTGGAGAGACTGGAAAAGAACGGGACCATTCGGATGATCGACCTGGTCGTCATCAGAAAGGACATCCACGGAAAGGTCGATGTGATCGAGCTGAAGGAGCTGCCTAAGAACGATGCCTTCTCCAAGTTCGCGGAGAGCATGAACGAATGGATCACGCTGGATGACATCGATAACGTGGCCGCCTCGCTCCCATTGAACTGCACCGCTGGACTTTTGCTTTATGAGAACACCTGGGCAACCAAGTTCAAGCAGAACCTGCTCGAGTCCGATGCCATGTTGATCGGACAAGGTCGGGTCCCCGGATATCTATTGGACGCGGTCTTCCAGATGCAACAGATGGAGGAGTGATTAAGATGAGAGGAAGAGGAGCAGCGTTGGTCATCGGGATGAAGGCAGGAGAGGCCAAGGCACAACAGCAGGCAGCCGCACAACAGCAGGCAGCGGCGGAAGGTGCGGCCCAACAGAAGGCGGCCAGTGAGGCAGCCGCCGCAGCAGCAGCCCCGGTGGCAGCAGCCGATCCGACCGAGCAGCTTAAGAAGTTGGCCGAACTGCATGACCAGGGAATCATCTCTGATGAGGAGTTCGCAGCCGCCAAGAAGAAAGCTTTGGGAATCTGAGCCTTCTAACTAAACTTAGGTCCATCACACTTGGTGGACCGTTTTAAAATTTTTTTATGAATTCCCAGTTTCAACAGATTTTTAAAAAAAATGAGACTGGATAAAGAAGAAAAACGAATAAAAAATTGAAAGGATTCAGGTCGTTGCCGATTTCTCCCGGCAAAACGGAATGGCCTTTTCGTTCAATCTCTCCAAGGCTTCCAACGTGCTCTCGAGCTTGTCCGCCGGAAAACCAATGAACATCTCTTCCGGGGCGATCTCGGTGTATTTCCTGCAGCCTACGCAACCAAAGGATGCGTTCGGAGCTCCGGTCAGATAGGGCCGGATGGTGGAATCGGCACAGCTCCCTTGGACCGGGGCGATCTCGATCGTCACCCTGCCCCCTTTTTCGTAGGATGTAGCGGCAGGCAGCAACCAATAAACCTGTTCTGGAGTTCCAGTGATGACGATCACGTCAGGAGCGATCTTGACCTTGCTCAGTGGGCAGACGAGGGTCGCCGCCAAGCTCCCTGGTTCCAATTTTGGTCTTACATCCATGGTGTGCTTTGCCGCTTCCTCGCTACAGTACATCCCCATGTTATGATGGAAGTGGCCGGAAGCCACCTTGTCCGGGATCGGCATAAGGCCGAGGGCCGAGGCACCGACGGGGCAGGCATGCTTGTCAGCGGGAAGGAGGAGGCACTCGCCCTTCTTGGCCCTCATGATCGATTGGCAATGCCTTAATCGTTTTTCAGGTTCTTGGTAACCTTCCGGTAATGGTTCTCCCTTTTTTATTAGCTTGATCGCCACTGGCTCATATTTCAATCCCAAGATCTCGACCATCTTTCTTGAGCACTCGGCATAGTTCACCATCAGAAGAACCTCGTCTGTGAATAACGGACCTTGTAAATATACATCTTATTTATTCCAGGTCCCTAAGAGATACCAAGGTTACGGACGAGCTTCGAACCCCATCAGAGCTGGATCGACGTCATATGTCCAAGGCGACCCTGAGTTCTTCCACCCGTTCCTCATCCGCTTCCCATGGTATGCGCATCCGGGGTCGTCCACCTTGTCCCCTTCCATGCCATCGATGATGTTGTAGACATTTACGAACCCGGCCTTGGCAAGCGCGTTCACAGATAGGGCGCTGCGGTCCCCCGATCGGCACATGACCAGGAGCGTGTCGGTCGGCGTGAACCTTGCCTTCACCTGGGAGATGAAATCGGGATTTGGCACCACGACGAACTCATTGATCTCAGCGTTCCACTGATGTTTGACGAAGATGATGGGGATGTTCCTCGCCATTTCCGCGTGGCCGACGAAAACGTACTCTTCCGGGGTGCGGACGTCGATGATGTTTACCGTTTCGGGATCTTTTTCCCACATCACGTATGCCTCTCGCGCTGTCACATAAAGCCCTAGGCCTGTCTGCTTCCTTTCAGGTACTGGATGGCCTGAATGAGTGGCGGATCTCTTGTCATCTCTCACCATGTTATCTCCTCATCATTCCCTTCATCAAACTCATCAATGGTGCCACGATGTCAAGTCTATTCTCTGGTTCGTCAAGTTCGTCCTTGCTATCTCCCATCAGACTAGTCCAACCTAGCTCCTGTGGCCAATGGTGGGACGGACTTGGGAAGCTTCGCCGTGGTCACCTTATGGACCGGGGAAGTACCACTCGTTCCGGGACGATTTCATATGTCCAGGGCAGTCCTGAATTCCTCCATCCGTTCTTCATCTTCAGTCCTAGGAACACACTTTCGGGATCGGTGACCGTATCCCCCTCCATGCCATCAATGATGTTGTAGGCTTTCTTGAACCCACACTGCGCGAGAGCGTTGATGGCTAGACAGGCACGACCACCTGCTCTGCAGGTGACCAATAGCGTGTCGGAAGGTTCGAACAATCTCTTCATATCCTGGATGAAGTCGGGGTTAGGCTTCATGGGGAACTGCTTCCTGTCGGCATCCCATTCATACGTCTGGATAGCGACGGGAATGTTCCAGGCCATTGGTGGGTGACCGATGAAGAGGTATTCCTCGGTGGTGCGGCAATCGATGATCTTTACCTTCTCAGGGTCTTCCTTCCACATTTCATAGGCCTCCTTCGCCGTCACATAGAGACCCAAGACCGTCTCCTTCCCCTTGGGGGCAGGAGGTTTCGCCTGGGATGGTTCCTCCTTCTTGGTCGCTTTTTTTCCTTTTGACGATTTCAAATTTGCCATGATCGTCCTCCCCCTTTCACCATCCGGTCGCACATACCGATTAACCGAGCCGTGCTCCTGATGCCAGAGGTGCGGCGGACTTGGGAAGCTTCGCCGTGGTCACCTTCTTCCATTGCTCTTCCAACAGCTCTCGCGCCGCCTGCTCCAGGAACTTGGGCGCGGCCCACTCCTTCACGTCGAAGTCGTTCTTGATGTAGCCGTGGCTGAGCATGAAATCCTTCCCGATCTCGACGCAGGCCAGGTTCTGAGGGGACAGGTTGGGCACCATGTCGACATCCTTGATTCCCCTATAGGTGTGTTCGACGTCCAGGTAGAACGTCTGCCTATCGAGTATCGCTGCCGCGGCATGCTTGTGCTCGTTGGCCCAGCGCCCTACCTTGATCATGCCCTTCATGAAGGCCACGACGAGCTCGGGGTGCTTCTCGGCCATAACATCGGTGCAAGTGATGACGGCGGGGACGTTGGCCACCTGTAAGGTCCAGTCCGGATATCTGGACAGGTCCTCGATCGCCTTGAACTTGCCTGTCGCTTCTGTGAGTTGTTGCAATGGTTTGCTCTGAGTATAGATCGCGTCGACAACGCCCTTTTCCAAGGCCGTCTCCAAAGGACGGAAGGCAAGGTCATGCTTGTGATCACGCTTGAGCCATAATTCAGATGGGTTCTCCATGGGCGGACCTACCATCTTGGGGTCGTCATACCAGTCGTCCGGATAGGGGAATTCCACGATCTGCACGTCCTTGCGTTTCATCCCGTTCATCCGGAGCATCAGTTCGATGCCCTGTTCCTCCTGGATGCGCCACCAGTCGCATTTGGTCGTGTTCAGGCTCTTGGAGAGGCCGATCTTCTTGCCCTTCAGGTCCTTCATCAGATAGATGTCGTCCCTGGCCCGCACCATCATGACGCCGCCTTCATACACCTGCGTGGTCCCGAGGAGCCTTGTCCTGCGGATGTCCGCGTGCACATGGACCGGGGGGAACAGGCCACCGAAGCGGATGAGGTTGTCCAGATTATGGATGTAATGCGGGTACCAGTTGTTCTCCTCGCGCGAGCGGAGGAAGGCGTAGTGGACGCCTATTTTCTTGAATTCCTCTCTAGTCCAACCCAGCTCTTGATCGACGTTGCTGGCGGATACGAGCGGGCAATTTGTGTAGTAAACCTCGTTCCAATCCAATGGAACGGTGGTGAACTTCTTGGTATTCTTGCTCATCACTGCGTCACTCTTCTCGAGGACACCAGGGGCACAGCGCGTCGCCTTACCCTCTTTTTTTACTTCCTTTCCCATTGGTATTTCCCTCCTTACCATTTTTTATTCCATTCCAAATGATGCGGTCCATTTGCTCCAACGCCTGGGATGCATCAAGACCGCACTTTTCCAATATCCGTTCGTCCCGGATCACGAATGCTATTTGTCTGAAGATATGGACAACGAAGCAAGAATTTATGGGTTCGATCTCGTCGGACTCGACCGCTTCGTCTACCAGCTCCACGAACCTCTCTACGAACTGGTTGGAAATGCTGGCATATGCCAATCGGGCCGATTCGAAACGATCGACATCATTGCGAAACTCGTGTGATTGAAGGCGAATCAATTCAACTGCGGCATGCCAGTAAAGCCGAGCCCTATCTACAGCGGTTTTACCTCGAAGTGACTGGGCCTCCATTTTTTCAAGGGCGAGATCGCCCCATCGAGCGATGGCAAGGACTATAAGCCCATCCTTATTCGTTGCTATCTTGTATAATGACGAGACGGAGCAATGCAGCTCATTGGCCATATCAGACACCGTCACCTCTGAGAACCCGCGTTCAATGATTATGTCCACCATTCCATCTAAAAGTTCCAGGCGGCGATCGTCATCGAACCTCTTAGGCAATTTCAAACCTCCAACGTCATATTTTGTTTCAGCCGAAAAAGAACCAAGGTCGCTTACTTGGAAATTCAACGGCTTCATAGCCCTTTTTGAGTAACATTTCAAGTAATATATTATTTAATGCATTAGTAATTTAATAAGTATTATATTACTGATGCTACTCTCCACGTCATGGGCGGACAGTTTGTAACAAACCGTCCAGAATCTTGAATGCGAAAGGGTTTCGTGAATGGATTTTGTGCCCGATATCAATAAAAAATGGAGTGGAAAAAATGGTAATGTTCGGACCAATGCAGATGTTCGTGTTCGGTTTCCCTGGCAACGACTTCAACGGGATGGTCTATCCCGCCTTCGATGAGGCGAGGAGGAAGGGGATAATCAGATTTGTGGACTACATGCTCGTCTCCAAGGATGAGGACGGCAATCTCCAGGAGATCGAGGGAACGGACCTCGGAGAGGCTGAGCTGATCGATCTGGGCGCTGGGATCGGTGCCTTGATGGGATTCGGCGCTGCCGGAGAGGAAGGCGCCAACGTAGGTTGGAGAGAGGGAGAGAAGTCGGTCATTGAGAATGGCTTCGGTTTCACCCAGGATGACATGGACAACATAGCCGATGACATACCGAACAACAGTACGGCGTTGATAATGATCATCGAGCACCTCTGGGCCAAGGACATAAAGCAACAGCTCCTCGATTCCAATGCGGTATTGATCGCCCATGGGATGCTGACCAGGGACATGTTCATGCAGATCGGTGCCATGGCAGCCGCCCAGGAAGAGGAAAAGAAGAAGGCGAAGAAGGCAAAGCCGAAGAAGAAGAGGGCCTCCAAGAAGAAGTAGGACGGCTCACTTTCCTAGGTAATATAAAAAAAGGAGGTGAAACCAATGGTTGGAGCAGTAGGTAAAGTCGCGATCTTGAAAAAGCACGGGGACAAGAAGGATGAGAAGAAGTGAGAACCATTTTAATAAATGGTGGCCAATAATATACTAGATGATATTGGTCAATGCCTCGGCCCTTCTACGAGGCCTAATAAATTTTTCAAATCATCGATATTGTGATTTTTAAGAATGTTCGTTGGGATGACAAACAATGGCCAGATGGATAAGTGGTGCTCCCGTCGGGATTTGAACCCGAGTCGAAGCCTCGAGAGGGCTTCATGATTGGCCACTACACTACGGGAGCGTGGTACTGCCCTCAATTAAGTGATTCTAATTAAACCTTTTGGGGCACGGTTGGTCCATCTCTGGGCCAAGGTTCAAGATGCCACCGATAAGTGATCATTGCTGGGGGTATCATGAAATACACCATCAGTGGGGATAACCTGCTGTTCGTTAACATCGAGTTCCAGCCTGGAGAGATGATCTACTCTGAGGCGGGCAGCATGGTCTACATTAGCGAACCGGGCAGCTATGAGCTGGATAAGGTTAAACCGGTAAAGGAGGACGAGAAGAAGTGACCTGAGGATGGCTCACTCCCGCCAGTCCGAACCGAGAGTGCGCACGCCTAACTTGGGTATCAGAGGCATCTTGCGCTTATGTGCTGATGCCAGGTGCTTTGAGCGCACCGACCTTACCAGGTCGAGGTCGAGACCTGTGCGACTCGAAATGACCTCATCGTCAAGTAGGAGCTCGATGCCCAGGAGTATCCGGTCCAACTCCTCGTAACTGATGCCCATCTCACCCTCGTCGGTCTGACCGGGCCAGAGGCCGGCGGAGGGTGTTTTCTCTATTATCCTGACCGGAATGCCCATCTTTCTTGCCAGCTCCCTCACCTCTGTCTTGTACAGGTCGCCTATGGGCAGAAAGTCCGCCCCCCCGTCCCCGAACTTGGTGAAGTATCCCATGAGCAGCTCGGATTTGTTTCCAGTTCCCATGACCAGCAGGTCCTTCATCCTGGCATGGTGGTAGAGGACCGACATCCTGATGCGGGCCATCAGGTTCCCGGCCAGCTCCTTGCGTTCCACCGAGGGCAAGATCTTCGAATAACTTTCCAGCACTGGAGCGATCTCGATGGTGATCAGCTCCGTACCGAAATGGCGCGCCAGCATCACCACATCCTTTCGGTCGTCCTCAGGCGTGGAACGGGAGGGGAGGAATATGTTCAAGACCTTGTCCGGGCCGATGGCTTCGACGCAGAGCTTTGTCACCAATGCAGAATCAATGCCCCCGCTCAACCCGACCACCACCCCCCGACATCCTGACTCCTCCACCTTGCTCCTGATGAAATCGATGATCGCGAGCTCGGCGTCAGCCTTCAGCTGGGGGCGCATGATGACCGGTAGGCGGAACGGCGTAGTTATTTCTTGCTGACGAAAGATTGAACTAGGCGAGGCGATGTCTGAAGGAGACATGAGGATAGCGCTGGTGCAGTCAAGGTGCGCCTTGGGTGACAAGCAAGGCAACATCGAATCGATGAAGAAGGTCCTTGGCTGCAGTGGAGGCCGACCTGTTCGTCTTTTGCGAGCTCTACCTGACCGGTTACATGGTCCGAGACCAAGTACATAGATTGGCGGAGAGGTTGGATGGAAGCAGCGTTTCAAAAATCTCCGATCTGGCCGAGGAACATGGTTGCGGGATCCTATTTGGCATGGCGAGGGAGGACGACGAACTGCCCGGGGTCATAAAGAACAGCGCCGTGCTGGTCTCCGAGGATGGCGTCCAGTCCTACGACAAGGTGCACCCGGCCACCTTTGGCCCGTTCGAAGAGGGGCTATATTTCGCCAAAGGGAAACGCCCCGTCGATGATGGAGTTCAGAGGCGTTGGGTTCAGGCGCATGCATCTGCTACGATCTATTCCATTCTGAGATGGCGCGTGCTTACGCCCTGAGCGGGGCTGAGGTGTTGGTATGCCTGTCCGCTTCCCCTTACACCTCCAGGGAATCGTTCGAAAGGATCATACCTGCACGGGCGGTGGAGAACACCCTTTACTCCATCTATGTCAATCAAGTGGGGACCCAGCTCAACCAGGTCTTCTTCGGGGGCTCGCAGGCCTATGGGCCGAGAGGGGACCAGCTGGCGAAATGTCACTATTTCCAGGACGATATCCGTGCCATAGAGATCGACCGTAACGAATTGGATCTGGCCAGAAGGATGAGGCCAACGGTCCGGGATGGTTCGGCTGACCTTACTGAACTATAACAAAGCTATGTCGATCTCACGATCTGTTGGCCATTATCATTGTATGTCGAGCGGCGAATCCTCATCGTTCAGACTTGCCATTCGACGGTCCACCTCACAAATTTTAAATGGAATGAACCGTTAGCGCTCACTCACGCCGAGGTGGCCCAGACCGGTAAGGCGCAAGCCTGGAATTCTAGCCGCCAGCAAGCTTGTGTCCGCAAGGACTCGGGAGTTCAAATCTCCCCCTCGGCGCCACTTTTCCCGAGAAGAGATTGATAACCTAGGAAGCCATTACCCCAAGAAGAACTGAGGGATCGCCAGTGAGGGTGAACGTGGACCTGCGGCTTAAGGACGTGCCGGGACAGCTGATTAGGGCTTTGGAACCGGTCTCGAGGAACGGCGGAAACATCGTGGGCGTGGTGCACAGACATGACCAGATCAGCGCCGGTCGCATCGGCGTGAACCTGACATTCGATGTCCCGTCCGAGAAGGTCCTGGAGAAGGTCCAGGCCGAGTGGAAGGAGGCGGAGGTGGACCTGATGCGCATCGAGAACATCTTCGAGACCTATCCCCTGGAATATGTCATCGTCGGAGATGTCTCTGCTGCGGAGATGAAGAGGATAACCGATGGGATCCAGGCCTTGGGCCAGGTGGAGTCCATCGATGTGAAATATTCCATATCGTCGTCGAAGGACAAGGCGGCCCACATCTCGGGCAAGGTCCGGGACCGGGACATCATCAAGAAATCCAACCAGTTCATGAGGGAAAGGGCGAAACGCTCCGGTTTCGTCATCATCAGAGGGTTCGGTGACTGAGATGGACGTCGCACTTGTGGGTTTCGGGACGGTAGGACAGGGAGTGGCCGAGGCCATCGCCACCAAGAACCATGTGCTGGAGCAGAGCCTGGGGGACAAGGTACGCATCGTCGCGGCCTTCGATTCCTCGACGTATGCTGTGGACAAGAAGGGCCTGGACCCTTTGGACCTGGTTAAAAGGAAGGCGGCGAAGGGCAAACTGGGCAAGGTCCGCAAGGACAGCATCGCGGAGATGCTGAAGGCACTGGATTACGATACGTTGGTGGAGATGACCCCCACCAACATCAAGGACGCCCAGCCGGGGCTGGCGCACATAAAGGCGGCATTGGGCAAGGGCAGGGACGTCATCACCTCCAACAAAGGCCCGTTGGCGCTGAAGTTCAGGGAGCTGGCCAATCTGGCCGAGAAGAACGGGTGCGAGCTCCGGTTCGAGGCCTCGGTCGGTGGGGCGACACCGGTGATCAACATGGCCCGGGAGCTGTTGGTGTGCGAGCGCATCTGCTCCATCCGGGGCATCATGAACGGCACCTGCAACTTCATCCTCAGCCGCATGGAGTCGGAGGGGATCCCCTACGAACCGGCCCTCCGGGAGGCGCAGCAGATGGGTTTCGCCGAGGCGGACCCTTCCTATGACATCGACGGCATCGACAGCGCCTGCAAGGCCGCCATCCTGGCCAACGCCATCATGGGCCTGGACATCACGGTCCACGATGTGGAGCGAACCGGCATCAGGGGCATAAACCTGGACGCGGTGAACCTGGCCATGCAGGAGCGCAAGGTGGTCCGTCTCATCGGCGAGGTCACCAGCCGAGGGGCAGAGGTCTCGCCTAGATTGATTCCGAGAGGACATCCGTTGAGCATCAGCGGCACCTTGAACCTGTTCCATATCCGCACCGACCTGGCGGGGGAGATAACCGTTGCCGGTCGAGGGCGCGGGGCGCTATGAGACGGCCAGCGCGGTCATGGCTGACGTATATACGGTCATGAAGTTGCGCGGAAGCAATGGCCAGAGGGATTAAATATCGAGGCCTCTATAGACACGACCTAACACGG
Source organism: Methanomassiliicoccaceae archaeon (assembly GCA_963789555.1). GTDB lineage: Archaea > Thermoplasmatota > Thermoplasmata > Methanomassiliicoccales > UBA472 > JACXTP01. The sequence goes on from CAWBKY010000010.1 coordinate 13,022, forward strand.
CAGGGCATAGCATGGTCAACTCACAAAGAAGGGATTTATTTATTTGACCGCAAAGTGAGCATTTACGACACCACCTTGCGGGACGGGGCCCAGTCCGAGGGAGTCTCATTCTCGACCGAGGACAAGCTCGACATATCTGAGGCATCTGGACGATTTCGGCATCGACTTCATCGAGGGAGGCTATCCTGGGTCCAACCCGAAGGACAAGGCCTTCTTCGAGGCGGCCCGGTCGGTCGACCTTTCCCGGTCGAAACTGGTCGGGTTCGGTTCCACCTGCAAGACCGGCGTCTGTGCCTGGGAGGACAAGGGGATCCAATCGTTGCTGGAGGCGGACACCGAGTGGGTCTGCATATTCGGCAAGTCCTGGGACCTGCAGGTCGAGAGGGCGCTGCAATGCTCTCTGGAGGAGAACCTGCGCATGGTCGAGGACAGCGTCTCCACGCTAAAGAAGGAGGGCAGGCGGGTCATATTCGACGCCGAGCACTTCTTCGATGGATGGAAGAACAACGGCGGCTATGCCTTGCAGGTCCTGGAGACGGCGGCGAGGGCTGGGGCGGAGTGGCTGGTCCTGTGCGACACGAACGGCGGAACGTTCCCGGACGATGTGGGCCGGGCGGTGAAGCAATGTCGCGACCGCTTCAAAGTGCCATTGGGTGTGCACGCCCACAACGACACCGAGCTGGCCGTGGCGAACTCCATTGGCGGCGGTGGACGCCGGTGCCTCGATGGTCCAAGGCACCATCAACGGCCTGGGGGAGCGGTGCGGCAATGCCAACCTCTGCTCCATCATACCCAATCTCATGATCAAGCGCGGGGTGGCCACCAACATACCCGACATCAAAGGCCTCACCACCTTGGCCAATTTCGTCGGGGAGATCGCCAACATATCCCCTGACCCTAAGCTGCCCTTCGTGGGGCGGTCCGCCTTCGCCCACAAGGGCGGGGTGCACGTCTCCGCGGTGCTGAAGGACAGCCGCACCTACGAGCACATGGACCCCACCCTGGTAGGGAATCAGCGCCGGATACTGGTGTCCGAGCTGTCTGGGACATCGACCATGGTGGCCAAGGCCAAGGAGCTGGGCATCGACACCGAGAAGGAGGGGGGCAAGGCCATCCTGGACAGGTTGAAGGACCTGGAGTCCGAGGGCTTCCAGTTCGAGGCGGCCGAGGCCAGCTTCGAGCTCCTGATCAAGCGCCTGCGCGGGCAGAGCCAGCCCTATTTCCGCCTGGATGGGTTCCGCATATTCGTGGACGTATCTGGTAACACCATGCGCTCCGAGGCGAGCGTCAAGGTGGTGGACCCCAACGGATTGGTGGAGCACACCGCGTCCGAGGGCAATGGCCCGGTGAACGCCTTGGACAAGGCGGTGCGAAAGGCCCTGGAACGATTCTATCCCGAGATCGGTCACATCCGCCTCATCGACTACAAGGTGAGGGTCATCGATGCCAGCGCGGCCACGGAGGCCACGGTCAGGGTCTTGATACGCTCCACCGATGGGGCCATGACCTGGACCACGGTGGGCGTCTCGACCAACATCATAGAGGCCAGTTTGATGGCCCTCATCGATTCCATCGAGTACAAGCTGATGAAGTCGATGGAGACTGGATGAGATGCTGAGAATCATTGGCCAAACTTAAAGGCGGGACCGGGGCATACTGCACCGAATGGCATACAAGGTCACCCTCATCTCTCCGGAGGAGAAGGAAGCCCTCTACGACCGGCATCATCTCGACCCGTTCCACACCTGCAAGGCGGATGTGCATGGATGCGCGATCAAGCTCTATACCATGGACCACGAGGTGAAGGACCTGTGGGAGGACAACTTCTATGCCATGTCCGAGGGCGTTCGCTCCCATGGCCGGGTCATCATGCTCAAGGGCCGTACCGGTTCCCCTGAGGTCCTCTATGAGCCTCTGGCCAAGACCGCCTTCCTCTTCAACTTCGACTACTACGGCTGGGTGAAGAGCGTGGCCTTGGCGGTGGCCGGGGACATCCTTGAGGACGAACATAGGGTCCATTCAGTGCATGGGGCGGCCCTGGACATGGACGGGAAGGGGGTGGCGTTGATCGCCCCCTCCAAGACCGGGAAGACCACCCATGCCTGGGGCCTGTTGCGTCAGCCCCGGACGCGACTGATCTCGGACGATTGGTTCTTCGTCCGGGTGATGGGAGGCCAGTCCTTCGCCTACGGCTCGGAGAAGAACTGTTATGTCGATGCGGACATCGGTGACATCTGGCCGGAGTACCAGAAATTGCTTGAGGGTGCCAGGGTGGACAATCATGGGCGCAGCATCGTCAACCTGCGCTGGGTCACCGGACCGGGATCGGTGGTGCCTTCAGCGGTACTGCATCACGTGCTCCTCCTGAAGCGCGATAAGGGCGACCCAAGAATGGTCCGGAACATCTCCTCGGACGAGGCCCTGGACCACCTGGTCTCCAATGACCTATGCAACCCCCATCAACTGGTCCGGGATGAGCGGAAGGCGACGCTCCGGGTTCGTTTCTTCGAACAGTTCCTGAAAGGGACGGAGATATTCATGGTTAACACCGTAGCCAACCCTAGTGACGTGCAGGTCGGGATTCTGGAATCATTGGGAGGACGATGCTGATGGAAAGGGTCTACATCGCCTTCATGGGTCGCAGCATCTGGGGTACGTTCAACTCGGCCTGGGCCTCGGCCTTGCACTACCGCTTCCTACCTCAGAAGGTGTACCTGGTGGTCAATTCCTGTGACAAGTCCAAGGCCGAGCTGTGCCGGGGCATGCTCGGGGTCCTATACGATGAGTTTCAGAACCGGGCAGATGTCCAGATCGTCACCGTGGACGACTCTGACTTTGTACAGCTGGCGAAGACCATACGGGAAATGGTCAGGAGTGAGATCTCCAAAGGCAATGATGTCGCCTTCGACGTTACCGGGGGGATCAAGCTCCTGGTGTTGGGAGGCGTGCTGTCCCAACTGGGCGAGCATCCGTGGAGTCATGTCTTCTATCTCTACATCCCCTCGACGAAGAACGCAAATCGCCCCTACCTGCAGATCCCCTTGCAGGTACAGCATCATCACGACCTATGGCAGGAGGTGAGCCCGGATGCAGCACATCATCACTAAGAACTGCCTCCAGACCATTTTGAACGAGTGCCTGCTCACTAACAATGCCAAAATCACCCTTTCTTCCACCCTATTGGACCTGGACCTGCTCACCGTGGACCTTGAGAAGGGGGAGTTCAAATCGATGGCCGGGCCTCGGGACTTCGACCCAGTGGTCAGCGACCTGCAGAGGAAGTTGGGCCAGGATTTCCTGGCACAGGACGTTCCCGGGCTACGGTGACCTGGCCGATGCCTTGCGCTCTTCCTTGCTATTGCCTCCGGAGAACCTCAACGAGCTCATGAAGGAGGTCAAGGACATCGAGGCCAGGAGGAAGAACCCTTACCGTTACCCGCGCATGCGTTGCTTCGCCATCGACACCAATGTGGCATACAACCGTCTGTTGACCCGTCTGCCCAGCTATGGGCAAGGTTGCGGAGTGGTGGACTTCGACCCCAACTCCATCTCGGTGGTCGTCCCGGACATGGTGGAACGGGAGGTCTCCTACTGGGTGCAGCACAAGTACACCCCCAAGGACCTGGAGGTGATGGTACGGACCTATGGCGAAAGGAGCGATGTCAGGTCTTTGTCAAACTGTTGCCTCAAGAGCGGAAGGAGGGCTTTGAACGCTCAGACCGAGATCAATCTTATTAGGGAGAGCTATGCCACCTGGCCGGTGTACGGTGGGGAGTTCGACCTCGACAAGGAGAAACGGGACAGGGAGATGGTCAAGGTGGTGGGCGAGGAGATGTACCTGCAGAAGTGGGATGTGCTCTTCCTCACCGCGGACGATAAGTTCCGCGCCCATACCAACGCTGAGAAGGTCCCCGCCTTCCTCCTCCGCTACCCCAAGGATGTGCCATCCGTCCTGCCATACGATCCCTGGCGGTTCGCCGAGTTCATCTATGACCTGTGCATCAATTTCGGCATCATCTCCTTCAAGTCGCTTGGCCTGCGCGTCTTCGGGGACTGGTCTGGCAAGACGGTCGATGATTTCAAGCAGGAGAAGGTCAGAGTGGTCTTTGATGACCGTTCCGCTTTGGGGAAGGCCCTGGACCGTGATTGTCGCATCATGCAGCGCCTCAGCCAGCGGTTCGACCTAAGCACCATTTCTTAGAATACGATGTTAAGGGTGAGGAACCCCCGAGAATCGTAAATGGTGGGGAAGTTGGAGAAGGTCCACGGGGGCCCTCGAATAATATAAGGATGCCTCATTTAAAAAAGGTTGTCCCGGAAATTTCGCCTACTTGATAACGATTAATATAAAATTAAAAAATAGTGAATAATTATCTGGACGATGGACAGAGTGTGATGCATAGAAAAATATATTAAAAAAATTAAAAGATAAGATGTGGGGGCACTGGGATTTGAACCCAGATCAGCGGGTTTCTTCCACGCAGGGAGCTACCCTGCGCGAACTAATGGGTCAGCGCTCCAGTCAGTCATCACCGGTTCAGCAAACCCGTTAGCAATCACACCCAATTAACTGGAGCCCGCGAGGATACCTGACTACCCCATACCCCCAGTGTGCATCGTTAACGCTTACGCATCTTCTGGGCGCGCTTGCGGCGTCGCATTTTCTTCTTGCGCCATTTCCAGCGCTGCTTGCCTCTCTTCTTCCAGGCGCGTGAGCTTCTCTTCATCCTGTCACCAGTATTTTTGCCCTGATTGTGTGGGCGTTTATCAATGTTTGCATATGGCGGGCCCGTCGGGAATTTCGCCCCTTTGGGGGGTTTCGAACCCGAGACCACTGACTCCCTTCATCGGACCAGGGGCCCGATTTAGAAGGCCAGTGCTATATCCAGGCTAAGCCACGGGCCCGTCGCGCCTCGATGAAGGTGCTTCGATTTAAATGTTTATGGTGATTGGACAGCGATGAAATATGATGAAAATGAGAAAGGAAAGGTGTTTGGGCCGGCCTCCCCAACTCACCAGGCCCAGAGCGCGATGCCGATGGCTACATGCCTAGCACCAGAAGCACCCATCTGGACCCGACGGTGGACCCGATCAAGGTGGTCGAGGCCGCCACCACCCTGAAGATGAGGAACAGCGCAAAGAAAACCACCAAGGTTACGATGAGGGCGATCCAGACCGATGTTGTTCATGTCCACATATTCAAAGGTCATGTACCCTACGAAGGCCGCGATCAAAAGCGCGATTATCGTCCCCAGATTAGTCCGGGGGAGTACGGGCAGCATGAGACCGATGCCTAAGAGGATGAACATCAATAGCATCAAGAACTGGGTCCAGGTGTCCTCATAGATCATCAGGAAGGCCCAGCCGATCATCGCGAGCCCGGTGACCCCGCTCACGATCCTCAATTTCTTGTTGAACTCCGTGTCCTTCTTCCCCTCTTTGAGTCCCTTTCTACCAAAAACCGCTATCGCCAGAGCGACCAACGCACCGACGATGAGCATTACGGACGATAATTCCCCCGATGAGATTGCCATGAGAGAGCATTCGATTCCCCTCAATTATATATTTATCTGTATTGGAATGACACGAAATCCAGGATATTTTGATAATGGACAGACGAAAAGATGATGAGACGGCGAATGGACATACGAACATGCGGTGCGATATCATGGACGTCTCAAAGGCGGTGCAGGAGAGAAGGGCGCAGAAGAGCATTGGACACGAAACCGGTGGAGCGAGAGAAGGTCGATGCCATGGTAGAGGCCATGCGGCTCTCCGCCTCGTGCAACAACAATCAGCCCTGGAGGGTCATCGTGGCCCGCAAACCCGAGTCGCTGGCAGCGATAAAGAACCATTTGCCGAAGGGCAACGGCTGGGCGACCCGGTCCCCATTGATCTTTGCCGTCGCTGCCAGACCGGAGGACGATTGCCGTCAGAGCGATAGAAGGGACTACTTCATGTTCAGCTGTGGACTGGCGGTGGGGCAGCTGGCCCTGAGGGCCACGGAGCTAGGGTTGATCGCCCATCCCATCTCCGGGTTCGACCCCATATTGATCAAGCAGGCCTTGGGCATCCCGGACGAGTTCCTTCTGGTCACATTGGTGATATGCGGCTATTTGGGCAATGACACGTCCTTGCTCTCTGAGAAGCAGCTCCTGGCCGAGAGGGAGAGACCGCCCCGCAGGGCGATCGGGGATAGTTTCTTCGAGGGACTGTGGGGGCTTCCCTTGGAACCTTGAGCCTTATCGCCGCATCAGGCGGGCGAAGTTGTCACCGAACAAGCGTTCCTTCATGCTTTCGTCGCCCCAAGGTTGTTCCTTGACGAAGCGAACCCAGTTCGCATGCGAGAACGCCAGGTCGAACAATGGCCAGTCCGAGCCGAACAGCACCCGCTCCGGGATACGCCGCGACGCCTCCTGCAGACGCGATATCGCCACCTCTGGATTGGATGGCAGCCAGCCCTGTAAGGCGGAGATGTCGGTGTATGCGTTGTCGTGCTCGGCCAGCAACTGGTACATCTCGTCCCGGAACTTGCCGCCCATGTGAGCGATGACCAGGCGCATGTTCGTGATGTTTTTCCAAGACCTCCGAGAAGAGCGAAGGGCGATTGTACTTCTCCTCCAAGGGACCCCATGCCGCCCCGGCGTGGGTAAGGACGACCAAGCCATGGTCGTCCACCGCGTCCCAGAAGGGCTTGATCCTTTCCTCATTGGGATAGAACCCGGTGGCCGGGTAGATCTTGATGCCCCTGGCATCGAATCGCTTGATGTACTTCCCCATCAGGTCGAGCGCTTCCTTCCGCTGCGGGTCTATGCCCATGAACGGGATCAACTTGTCCGGAAAGAGCTGCGCCATCTCGAAGACCCAATCGTTGTACTCCTCCACCCCTGCTTGAGGCGGGTCCACCAGGCCGAAGTCCAAGGGCAGAAGCACCGACCTGTCGATCCCAGAAATGGCCATATGCTCCACCAGGTCCTCCGCCCTGACCTGCGACATGGGCCAATCGTTCAGACGGTCGCCGCTTAGGTCGAAGATGCCATCCAGGACCAAAAGCGGCTCCAGATAGGCCCGCAATAAGGAATCTGGCATCATGGTCCTTTTCCAGATGTGGACATGCGCGTCGATTATCAGAGGTAACACCGTCGGCCGCTCTACCGAGGTCGATGGTAATAATGGTTATCAAGATGGGATGAAGAACAATGAAATATCATTGGTTCCAACTTGGCTTCCATGACCAAGCAGAAGGTCGGAAAGGTGGCGGAGGTGCCCGTCAGGTAAGATGTTGGGCGTGCAGGCCAACGATCGGTTCTTCGTGTTGGCCAATGTGGACGGCAAGATCTTCGCCATGGACGGGAAATGCTCTCACATGGGTGGCGAGCTTTGGAAAGGAAAGCTCACTGGAAAGGTGGTCAAGTGCCCTAGGCATGGTTCCGAGTACGATGTCACATCGGGGAAGGTCGTCGGCCAGGTGAAGATCCCCCTCATCGGTAAGGCCAAGGACATGAAGACCTGGCCGGTCATCGTGGAAGGGGACGATCTGTTCCTGGACCTATGATCTGGCCGACCTAAGACCATGACCTTGGCCCAACTCACTTCACCACGTCCCTAGACGCCATGGCAGCGCCGCCGAACGCCATCATCCAACCGAATATCGGGTAGCAGATCATGCGCTCCATGCCGCCTGGGCCCAATCCCAGGTACCATTCCATACCATAGAGGAACATGGCGGTCAATCCGATCGTCCCGAAGGCGTATGATATGCTAGATAGGGGTTGGCTCAGGTGCCTGCCCATGGCGATGAGGCCCAGATTACCGAAGAAGAAGGCCAGGAAAGCACAAATGTAATGATAGGGGGCGATCTCTTCATAGAATATGCCCACACCGATCGCGCCGATGCTGGATATGCTGAAAAGCAAGACCGGGGCTTTCAAGCCCCATTCCTTATGACCGAGCCAGGCCCCTAAAAGGACCATCGACCCGAAGAGGATGATCGACGCGTTGAAGATGATGGCGGAATCGTGGCCCCACACCCCCAGGTCACTGATGTAGTTCTCCCCGGCGTTGTAACCTGGATACTGGGTCTCTGCCACGATGAGCATGATCACGAACTGGATGGAGGCCAGGAAGAAGAGCAGGCCTATCCACTTGTGCCTGGGCATGTTCATCGGATAGAGGATGTACCGGGGATTAAATAAGAAAATGCATCGACCTGAGGACCGCAACAGGAAGCGTCAACTTCGATGGCGGATGTCCATCAGCATGAGCGGTCCGATGAGGAAAATGATATCATCCCTTACTTACCCATGATATCACTAGGTGATGTCGTGGGCGACCCCATGGTCTATTTCGAGATGCCCGCGGACGACGTGGAGCGGGCGAAGCGGTTCTATGAACGAGTGTTCGACTGGAAGATCGATTACATCCCCCGGATCGACTATCATTCGGTGCAAACGAAGGAAACCGGGGGAGATGGCATAGATGGCGGGCTGATCCAAAGAAAGGCGGCCGGGCAGCCTATCATGAACTATGTGAGGGTGGCTTCGATCGAGGATTGCTCCAGAAGCATCGTCGAGAGCGGAGGGAGCATCGTCCTTGAACGCCAGGAGGTGCCTGGGTTCGGGGCCTATGCGATATTCCGGGACACCGAAGGTAACCTGGTGGGGATGCATGAAAGGCAGAGGACGCATTGAGCGTTCAGAGTTAAGGATGAAGGGAGTGAGAATATGACCGATGTCGAGCTGATAATGGCAGAGGCGCCGGTGGCGAAGGTAAGGGTGCCAAAGGAAAAAAGGAAGAGGGACAGGAGCGAAAGGAAGCGGGAGAAGGTGAAGGTCCAGAGGGCGATGAACCCAAGAAGGATGAGGTGACCTCCGGACTGCCATCGATCCTTAGATTGACATCTTGGACCCAGGCGATCCTAGATCTAAAAGATCCACAAAATGATCCAGATTATTACTAGAATAACCACGACCGCTCCAATCAACCTTAATAAGGTCCATTTTTTCACCTCCAAGTCAATTGTATTTTGTGGGATACCTCTATTTATTGGGTTCTATCGCCAAAGAACAACGTCGACAAAAATATGTAGTTCCATTGCATTCTTTTCTCTACCAACCTTGCCGAAAGATGGTGACTTATGAAATGGGTCCCAATGAAAGGGATTTCCTCATCACTTCGATGACTGGATTGATAATATTTCTAACCGGGATATATTATTATAAATGCTCTTCCCTTTCACCAAAAGAACAGCACATGAAGAAGTCATCGTCTGATATTAATGAGGACATCCTCTGCTCGATAGGCAACACCCCATTGGTCAGGATCAACAAGCTCAATCCGAATAAGAACACGACGATTTATGCCAAATTGGAGGGTTTCAATCCCACTGGCAGCATAAAGGATAGGATCGCATTGAGCATGATCCAACAGGCCGAGGCCGAAGGCAAGCTGACCAAAGGGAAAACGATAATCGAACCGACCTCAGGAAACACTGGCGTGGCCTTGGCGATGATCGGGGCCATCAAAGGATATGACTGTGGAGATCGTCATGAGCGACAGCGTCTCCGTGGAGAGGCGGCAGATGATCAAGGCGTTCGGCGGTACCGTCACATTGAGCGAGGGGAAATATGGAACGGACGGGGCCATCAGGAAAGCGAGGGAACTGGTGAAGGCGGATCCTGACAAGTACTTCATGCCAGACCAGTTCTCCAATCAATACAACAAGATAGCGCATTACAAGACGACCGGGGATGAGATCTGGAAGCAGACCGGCGGTAACGTGGACTATTTCGTATCGGCGTTGGGCACTTCCGGAACCATAATGGGTGTCGGAAAAGCCTTGAGGGAACATAACCCGAAAATTAAGATAGTCAGCGCCCACCCTGTGAAAGGGCATTACATCCAGGGGTTGAAGAACATGGAGGAGGCCATCGTCCCGGCGATATATGACCCCAGCCAGATCGACATCACCATCATGGTCGAGACGGAAATCGCCTACGAGATGACCCGGCAGATCGCAAAGCAGGAGGGCGTCTTCGTCGGCATGAGCAGCGGCGCCGCGATGTACGCTGCCATCGAGATAGCCAAGCAGATAGAGTCTGGCACCATCGTGACCATTTTCCCTGATCGAGGAGAAAAGTACCTGAGCACCAATCTCTTCTCGGTGTAGCCAGACCTTCAAAACCCTATTCCCTTATCATCCACCACCGAATTGTGACATCCATCACTTTACTTTCCTCACTGGAGGTGGCAGCCACCTTCCATCCAGGAGCTGGGGCATCAGGGCGACGCGTTTTGACACCGAGAACCCCCATGTGCCGGGCAAGGAAGCCTATTCGATTCCCTATACCAGTCTGGTGAAAACAAAGGATTTGATGCGGTTCGTGCATATTTGAGATCGAAAAGGGAGAAAGACCAATTGATCGTTGGCAATATTTCATTGTGATGAATAATAAAATTATTTAATAAAAATAAAATGGGGCGGAGGATCACACCCGCCCAATATCGTAATATATCCTTCAGTTCGCCGGCATATCGTTCCAGCTCTGTCTTGTCGTGTTTGAGGATCACATCATTGTATTGGCATCGGATGGGTCGGCCCTCCTTTCCTTCTCCGCTGCCCCATCGAATCCCTTCATCCCTCTGTACAAGAACCACCCACATGTGGTGAATTCCGCGACCATGGATAGCACGACCAATGGTGTTAACAGATCGCCCATGCTCGGCGAGAGGAAATACTGAAGGCCCTGCAAGGTGAGACCGATACCGCCGATGATGAGGATGATCCCTATCTTCTTGGGGAAGAAGTCGGACTTGAACCCGAGGTAGCCCAGCGGTATGAGCCAAGGACCCCACCCGATGATGTTCGCGAGGTTGGTACCTTCTTCATGCATGTTGAGATGCGCTAAAACCTCATCTGCCATCAACGGATCCTGCACCACTGACCAACTGGATCGCATCAAGGATATGATGCATGTTGACGAATGCATATGTGCCGGCAATGACGACAAATAGAAGCATCACCGCTGCACCCAGGTTGTTGACCTTTCTGAAGATGAGGTAACAGGTCAGACCAAGCAGAATGAAGCATATTTGTGACAGGATGTCGCTGGCAAATACGACCTCAAGCATACCGCCTGATGCAATGATATTATCGAACGTGGCGGTCGCATCATCGGGTTCTATCAGTCCCATGCGTGTTATCTGTGCGATTATCCCAAACACGATGACACCAAGATAGAACAGCCCGGCCGCCAACACGATTTTCCTGCTCGGTGTGTAGCCAGCCGTTTTTGTATTTTTGCTGTTACCTATATCGCCCGCATCTTTTTTCCTTGGCCCTTTTCCATACCATTTCATTCCCATATTCATCACCGTAACCGACTTAGGTCCTGTTCGAGAGAATGGTCCAAGAAATTCAAGCAAGTTGAGCCTTTCATGTAAGGTTGTTTAAATATCCATACGTTTTTCCATTACACATGAGAAAGCTCACATTGGAGATGGAGCCCAATGAACAAATGAAAAAGATGATGGAGCCGATTTTTGAGAAAATTCATTCCTACGAGATACTTGAGACCTTAAAGATCGATGTGGAGGAGTGCATCTGTATCGATCTGGTTGAGTTCGTGTTCAAAGATGGGGTGTCCATCGAGGACCAATCATATGTGGGGGATATGGAAATTTTGAGCGTGTTGAAATCCGATGGAAATAGACATACGTGCCTCATCAAACATCATGAACCTGAGGAAACCAAGGAACAATTCAAAGAATTCGATCTCGACATAATCTATACCACCCCAATGATAATCGCAAGCAATAAGCAAGTGATCAGTGTCCTGGGCGAACAAAAAGACCTTAAAAAATTCATCGAGCTGATAAGACCGAACGCGGAAAGGATCACGAACATCTCATTTAAAAATGCGGTCTATCAGAAGAAGGACCTTCTTTCTGTGCTGACGGAAAAGCAGAAGGAAACGATAATCGCCGCCTATGATCATGGCTATTATGATTATCCGAAGAAGATCTCCAGTGAAGAACTGTCAAAGAAGATCGACATCAGCAAAGGAACGATGATGGAGCATTTGAGAAAAGCCGAAGGACGATTGCTTAGGGAGATATTGACCGGTCATTCTTCTAAGTGATCAATACCACTGAAAAGAAGTGGCCGGACCTCATGATATCGATCAATGTTGGTCGGAACCCTCATGGGCCACAGTGATCACCACATTTCCTTTTTTCAAACCTTTTTCGATATAACGATGGGCGTCGGCGGTCATTTCAAGCGGAAAGGACCTATCGATGACGACCTTGATTTTTCCCGATGCGATGATATCCTTGAGATATTCAAGATCGTCATTTGTCCCGGTTGCCTGGTTGGATATGACCTTCCTATCGCTTGAGACCGCTGCCCACAATCCGAATAACTTTGGGTAAGATAAACCCCGGGTTGCCCAGGATGAGTGTCCCATTTTTCTTCAGTGAACGCATGGTGCGTGAAAAGGAGATTTTCCCGACCAGATCGAAGACGACATCATAGGTCTCCTCTATTTTTGAAAGATCATCCTTCGTGTAATCGACCACAACGTCAGCGCCCAGGTTTCTGAGCATGTCCATTTTTACCGAGCTGTCGACACAGGTCACTTTTGCACCGGACATTTTTGCCAGCTGAAGTGCCATGGTCCCTATGCTACCACCAGCACCATTGATCAAGACATTCTGTCCTTTTTGGATATTGGACTTTTGATGAAAATGCAGGGCCTCGAATCCTCCAACGGATATCACCGCGGCCTCCTCGAAGCTCAAATTGTTCGGTTTAATAACCAATGGCTCGTCTTTGGATATGCAAACGAATTCGGCATATGTGCTCATCTTGAAACCGGTTATTCCAAAGACCTTATCGCCCTCCCTAAAACGGGTCACATCCTTACCGACCTTTTCTACCACCCCGGCCAACTCCTGCCCCAGGATGGTGATCCTTTTTGGCTTTATCAGTCCGATATACAATCTTAGCCAAAGCCAAACTGAGGGAGTAATGTGGAATCGGCGAAGTTCGCAATCCCCTGAAGAAACGGATGTCGCATAGACCTTCACCAACACCTCATTGTCTTTTCGGTGTCGGTTTTTCAACGTCCCTTAAGATCAAAACATCAGGAGGGCCGTATTCGGTCCATATTATCGCTTTCATAGCTCGACTTTGACAACAAATCGATTGTGGATTAATAAATTTAGCATCCACCATCCCTTCGGAATGGACTTGTTATCATGAACACTAGCGCAAATTACCATTCATAGGCAATGTTGGTCATCTCAATTATGTCGGGGAGGGGTCTTTGAGAAAAAAGGACGCACAAATTGCGTTGAATACCGATTGAAAAGTCGATGTGGAAGTTTGAGAATTGCTATGGAGGCCCTATTTGATCAAGGGCGCGATTGCTGCACCATCTGTTCATTCCCATTTCGATTTGGGGAGGATAGGTTTGCATCAGGAGGAGCTGAAATATTCATAAGAGCATCTCAGACCATCTCGCTGGACATCGTTCAGTTCCCCTTGATCAAGTCCGTCAGCTTCTTTCCTCCGACCACCGAGGAGAGGAGCCCGACGCCATTGCACCCGAGGTTGTACCATAAACCAGGCACTTCAGGGTCTGGTCCGACCAGCCTCAGACCGTCCTCGGTGTAGCCCATCAGCCCGTTCCAGCACATGGAAGGCCCTTCCCCAAGTTCCTCTGGAAATGACCGGGACATGAACCCATCGATGCGATCGAAAACACCTTTCGGATATTCTTCACGGTGATCGATCTCACCCGAGATCGTAGTCTGAGGCCCGCCCACGACAAGTATGTCTTTGCCGGTGACCGAATATGGTCGCCTGGTGGTGTAGAAGTACGGTTCCTCATGGGGGTCGCCCTCCTCGTGGAAGTAGATGAACGCACCAGGACTCTGCTTGTCTTTCCTCTCATAGGCCAGCATGGACGCCACGAAACGACGCAGGCTTTTTTTCACCAGGGGCGTCCTTTTGGCGACAAGTTCAGGCAAGGCATAGCCGTTTGTGCAAAGGACCACATCATTACAGATGATCGATGCCTCTCCGGCATGGACCTTGAGCTTGGTATCGAGATCGATGCTCGTGACCGAGCTGCCCTCATGAAGCTTGTATCTACCGCCATATCTCCTGGCTAGGTACAAATCAATGGCCTGGCAGAGCCTTCCACTGTTGATGAGAGAGACCGGGGTCGGATAGGCAGCGATGTAGCTCTCCTTGGTCTGCAGCGGCTGCTGCAATGAGGACTGGCTCTGACTCACTATCATTGCCTGCAGCTCACTGGGTATATCGACCTCGTTCAGTATCTCCTTCGCCAAGGTGATTTGACGCTCTGGCGCCCCATATCTCCTACGGAGGGACATTTCCTCGAGGGCGTTGTTGACCTCCTTCATACTGGATAACCCAGTCCATACCACCGTTTCGATGGGCCCTGCGGAATATCCCAACTCCAGGCATAGCTCCCTCAATCTCCGGTAACCAGACTCCATTTCATTGAGCAAAGAGCCGATCATTGGACCATCCATCGACCTCAGCATGTCCGCGAAGCTACGCTCTATGGCGGCCACGCCCTGGCCTCCGTTTCTTGCCGAAGAGCCGTGACCGATACGGTCCTTCTCAACAAGGATGACGCTCCGGGCCGTCCCATTGAGGAGATAGAATGCCGTGGACATCCCAGCTATCCCCCCGCCGATAATGACTACGTCGGCATTTGCATCCCCTGTCAAGGTTTCGATGGGACGATGATCGTTCATCTCCTTGATCCAGGGAGAGACATTGTCGCATTTCACTCTAGCTCGATGGCAACCGCCCCTATTTCTAGGCAATGTAGAGAGGGCCACTCGCCTGAACACGTGGTTTCCCAGAGTTCATTTGAAAAGGACCGGTAGATATGACGTTCGTGGTCCGTTGACCAAAATGCTACGAACCTATGTTATTGACATGACCAGAAGAACATCATGTTAAAAATGGAAATTTTCGTCAAAAGCCAGATGAAAAGTGGACAGGGGGGGATTTGAACCCCCGGCCTCTACCATGCCAAGGTAGCGATCTTCCAGCTGATCTACCTGCCCAGTGGAAGTGGCAATATGATTAGCCTAATTAAAGGTTTCCCAGCTAAGATAGGAAGTGGCTTAATGTCGCGCCTACCCATATCACCCTCGTGACCCTGGAGGACAAGCTAAGGGCAGCGATCGATGGGGAGTTCGATTATTTCGGCATCGCCGACCTTGGTCCAGCCCGACAAGCCATGATGTCACAGGGAGGGCTTGACGTTGAGAGATACCCCAGGGCCGTCTCCATCGGAGTGGCGTTGATGGACGACATAGTGGACCTTTTACCTCATAACCAGGAAAGATGGGCGGCGGTGACCTATCGTTCCCATTCCTATGACGTGATCAACACCCGATTGGACCAGATGGCATCGAGAGTGGCGAGCGAGCTCCAGAGGGCGGGGTTCAAAGCGTTGCCATTACCGGCGTCCTTACGTGTCGATGATGAGAGGATCTGCGCCCTCTTCTCGCATAAGATGGCGGCCCACCTAGCTGGTCTGGGTTGGATCGGCAAGAGCTGTCTGCTCGTGACACCGGACCGCGGGCCAAGGGTGCGCTGGGTCTCCGTCCTCACCGATGCGCCCTTAAAACCGACCGGACATGCCATGGACCAACGTTGCGGTGAATGCATGGAATGCGCCAGGGCCTGCCCCGCATCGGCCATCCTGGGCCGGAACTTCATCGAGCACGAGCCGAGGGAGGCCAGGATGGACGCCGGAAAATGTGAGAGATATTATGATGAGATGGAGGCGCAGGGCAAGGTCGCCGTCTGCGGCATGTGCCTATACATATGCCCCAAGGGCAAGAAGAGATGATATCAGATATCTTCCAGACGTCTCTGGAAGCGCATCTTCTCACCGGAGATGTTGGTGGGGTACTCGGCGGTGAGGCAGGCCATGCACAGGTCGTTCTCCTGTATCCCCAAGGCCTTCACCAGCCCCTCCAGGCTGGTGTAGCCGACACTGTCGGCGGTGATGAGCTTGGCTATGTCCGAGAAGGAACGGTTTATCGCGGCGAACTGCTCCCTGGTCTTCATGTCGATGCCGTAATAGCAGGGGGCGATGATGGGCGGGCAACCGATGCGTACATGGACCTCCTTGGCCCCTGCGCGCCGTGTCATCTGCACGATCTTGCGCATGGTGGTCCCGCGGACGATGCTGTCGTCCACTATGACCACCCGCTTGTCCTTCATGGTGGAGATGATGGGGTTGAGCTTGAGCAGGACCCCCTCGTCCCGCAATGACTGCTCGGGCATGATGAAGGTCCGTTCGATGTAGCGGTTCTTCATGAAACCCTCCTCGTATGGGATCTTAGTGACCTCGGCGAAGCCCAATGCGTGCGCCCTTCCAGAGTCCGGTACGGCCACGACCACGTCCGCCTCCACCGGTTGTTCCTTGGCCAATATCTGCCCGAGATCCTTCCTGACCTGGTAGACCTCTCTGCCATCGATGACGGAGTCGGGGCGGGCGAAGTAGACCCATTCGAACATGCAATGGGCCCTGTGGGTGGGGGCCATCGTCTTGGTCGAGATGAAACCGTTGTGGTTGATCTCCACGATCTCACCGGGTGCCACATCGCGGACGAATTCGCCGCCCATGACATCGAATACCGCGGACTCGGAGGCAACGGAGTATCCCTCGGCGAACCTGCCGATGCATAAGGGCCTGAAGCCCAGCGGGTCCCTCACGCCGAAAACCCGGTCGCCCACCATGATCGTGAGAGAATATGCCCCCTCGATGACCTTCATCACGTTCTTGATGGCCCGGATGGGGTCGGGGCTGAGCGACAGCTCGGTGGCGAGCATGCGCACGATGATCTCAGAGTCGGTGGTGGTCAGGAAGGCCCAACCCTCGGACTGCAGCTTCTGGCGAAGACGGTCGGCGTTGACGATGTCGCCGTTGTGCGCCAAGGCCAGGTCGCCCGCCAAAGTGGTGACGGTGATAGGCTGGCAGTTCTCCGCGCAGGAGGAACCGGTGGTAGAATATCTGACATGGCCGATCCCATGGTTACCGGTGAGCGCGTTGAAGTTGCGACCGGTCAGCACCTCGTGTACCAAGCCCATGCCACGCAGGAAACGGATGCTCTTCCCGTTGGCAACTGCGATGCCTGCGGCCTCCTGTCCCCTATTTTGGATGATCCGCAGCCCTTTCTTCAAGAACGGGACCGCGTCGCAGGAAAGCGCCATCCCGACCACGCCACAGTGGTGCTCCGGCTTGTCCTGCATCAGGCCGACCTCGGGCATTAATGCGTCTTCGCCCAATTGTAGTGCCTCATCTTCGCGGTCTTGCCGTAGCCGCAAGAAGCACAGAATGATCCCCGAATGTTATAGGCGCGCTTGCCGCAGCGGCGGCAGGGGACGTGGGTCTTCCTGTCGCCCATCTTACCATGTGCTGCTGTTCCCTTGGTCATTGGTCCACTCTCTTATGGTGAAATGAATATGACGTTGTCGCCGCGGACGATTGTGATGTTCAGCTTCCTCACGACCTCGTGGTTGATTAGCTCCTCAGCATTTCGCAGGACCAGGTTCATATGGGGGTCATACCCGTCCAGGACTCCGCGGTACTCCCGGCCGGCCTTGAGCTCCACCATGACCTGCTTGTTGATGGCCTGGTTGAGGACGTTAAGAGGCTTCTGCACTTTCAGTCACCGATTTCCCCATAAGACCAACCATATTTGAAGTTTATTGTAAGCGACTATGACGTTGATGTATGGCCAGACTATAGGAAGGCACCGATGGTGGGGGCGTCCAGTCGGTCCATGTCATAGTAGATTATTCCCTCCCTCACGCCGTCCGAGTCCGCTCTCAGACCGGCCACCTTGCACACCAGGGCCGTCCTCCACAGCAGGTCCAGGGCGGAGGTCGCGAGCACGCCGTAGTATATGTTGGGCAGATCGTCCTCGTAGCCGTAGTCGTCCATGAGGTAGAACGCGTTGCCCAGCAGGCTGTCCCTCCGGTTCAGGATGCCCATGTAATCGGAGAAGGTCTTCGCCCCCTCTGGCGTCAGCTCGGGCAGTTGCACGTCCTCGGAGTCCATGCCTCCCTTGTGCTCCAGGTCGCCCTCCTCGGTGATGAGGTAATGCTCGATGCTCTCGCCCTCAAGGCGGAAGAGGTTCCATCGGCCCTCGATGTCGCAATAGATCGGGGCGTCGAAGGGGTCCGCCACCCCGAGGGAGTCCTTCACCGCCTCCCATGCCGCCTCGTCCAGCTCCCGGCGCTTGGAGCGGTCCAAAGGCTTGACCTGCAACTTGGCCATATCGACGGGCTCTTCCTCGGCGGAGGCCTCCAAAAGCGTCGCCAGGTAAGGTAGGTCGTTGAACCGTCCCAGGAAAGGCGTGGCCTCCTGGCGCAGACGGTCGGGACGGCACTCGATCTGCATGTCCAGGCAGTTGCGGAAGAACTGGCGATAGAGCGGGTTGGTCTGATGGTACGCCGAGCCTATGGCCCGGTCGTTCTCGGCCACCAGGCGCAGCCCGGCGGCGGTGGCATCCTCGCCCTTTCCGGTCCATACGCCGCGGCAGGAAAGGTCCAGCTCCACCTGTACCCGGTCCCCCACATGCACGTGGAAGGGGAACTGGCGACAGTAATGGGGCCTCATGTTGTAGACCGTGCAGCGGCGATGGTCCAGGAAGGCGCAGGAGCCGACCTTCTTCTTCATGGCCAAGGCGAAATGCTTGTGCGGCTGCCTCTTGGCCATCACCCGCTCCGGATGGTTGCGCTTGAAGTAGGGCAGCTCCCCTTCCAGAAGCTCCGGTTGGCACAGGCAGCACAGCCCGCAGCCCTCAATGCACTCGAAACGGCGGCCTTCCAGCTCGCCCAGGTCAACCGGATAGCTTGGCGGTGACGACATCGCGACCCTTCCTCTCGCCCACGATGTTCCCCTCCTCTATTAAGGCATCGCCGCGGAGGAACACCATGTCGGGGAATATCGCCTCAAGGCGCTCATAGGGGGTCCAGGCGCACTTGCTGTGCAGTCGGTCCGCCTTGATGCGCACCACCTTGCCCGGGTCGATGACCATCAGGTCGGCGTCGTAGCCGACGGCCAGTCGACCCTTCTTAAGACCGAAGCGCTCCCCCGGGTTCTGGGCGCAGCAACGCGCCAGCAGACCGAGGTCGAGCCTTCCCTTCTTCACCAGGTTGAGCATCAGGGGCACGGATGTCTCCACTCCAGGCACTCCGGACGGGGCGGAGTTGAACTCCTGCCCCTTCTCATCTATGGTGTGGGGGGCATGGTCGGAGGCCAGTATGTCGAACTTCCCGGCGATGAAGGCATTGAGGACGGCGTCCCTCTCCTCTGGCGAGCGCAATGGCGGGTTCACCTTGCCCCGTCCGGCCAGGCCGGACCTCTCGTCCAGAAGCATATGGTGCGGGGTGACCTCCTTGGTGAAACCGGTGCCATCGAGCGCCTTGAGCGCGGCGACGGTGGTGACATGGCAGACGTTGACCGGGGCCTCGGGCAATAGCTCCCTTAACCTTTGTACGGCATGCAGCTCGCACTCAGGACCTCGGTTGTTGTTGTGGCCCTCTAGGTCGTTCACTCGGTCCCTCTTGATCATGCCCTCTTCCTCAGCATGCACGCTGAGCACCTTCCCAGCCCGCTTCACCAGACCGGCCAGGCGCTGTATGTCATCGCTCTCGGTGACCAGGTGGCTCTGCGTGGTGGAACCCATGAACAGTTTGAAAGCGACCACCTCTGCGGCCATGTCCAAGACATCGCTCTTCGGGCCGAGGCCGCCGAACAGACCGAAGTCCACCCAGGCCTTGGCGTTGGCTGTGGCCCGCTTCTCCCGAAGTCGATCCAGGTCCGTGGTGGGTGGCACCGTGTTCGGCATATCGAGGACGCAGGTCACCCCCCCGAAGGCCGCTGAGAGGGAGCCGGTGCGGAAATCCTCCTTATGCGTTGAGCCTGGCTCGCGCAGATGCACATGAGGGTCGATGGCCCCGGGCAGTATGATCCGACCCTGCAGGTCCAAACGCTTGGCCCCGTGCAGGTCCTTCTTTATGGCGACGATGCGCCCCCCATCCACGCCGATGCAGCACTGCTCCAGGCGGCCATTGACAAGGGCCCGTCCCTCAATTATCAGGTCCATCCTCACTTCAGCTCCTTGCGGAGAACTTTGCCTCGAGGCGTCCCCTCGTAGAATATCTCCGCTTGGAAGCGGTAGACCTTACATGAGCTATCAAGCCAGCGGTCCGGGGTCATACCGGCCTTGATGCATGTCTGTTCTAAAAAGGTGGTGGCGTCCCAACCCCACTCCACCGGCACCTGGGGCAGGAGCAGGCCACGGTAATGCCCCCGTTCCATGATGAGGCCGTCCGTGCCGACCCGGATGACCTCAGGCAGTTTGCGCCGCTCTTCGATGCTGATGAGCTCAGGGACCGTCAGGATGCTGGTCTCAACCACTATGCCAGTCAACTCGGACCTGTGCAGGGGAGGGAATCGGGGGTCATGGCAGGCGCCTTCCGCCGCCCGGATCAAGGCCTCGCCCAGAGGGAAGACCGGCTCGGGATACCCAATGCAACCGCGCAGCTCGTGCTCGGGGAAAGTGCTCAAGGTCACGAACACCCCACGCTTCTGCATGAAGCTGCCGGGCATGTCGAAGTCATCGACATCGATCAGCCCCACCTCGGCCTCGACCGCCTTCCTGGCTGCCATGACCGCGAGCATACCTTCGTTGTCCTTCATTACATGCCCCTTGCGACTATTCATCGGACAAGGATATTACACTTGTGGAGCAACGTCATATAGGCCAGTCTCTACCATCGTCATTTGTCTGAAAAGTTATTTATCTCAACTAGTAGGCTATTATAGAACATGAAGGGCGACGTCAAGGACATACTGATTCGAGAGATCATGACCAAGGCGCCCAAGACCGGCACGCCCGCCATGAACGTGGTGGAGGCGGCCAAGCTGATGCGCTCAGAGCGCATCGGGAGCCTAGTCGTGGTGGATGGCGATGAGGCTGTGGGAATACTAACGGAGCGGGACATCCTGAACAAGATAGTGGCGGAGGGGAAATCCGGCAAGACCGTCAAGGTCAGCCAGGTCATGTCCGCCCCATTGATAACCGTCTCCCCTGATGAGACCCTGGCCGACGCGGCCAAGCGCATGTCCCGTAAAAGGGTGCGTCGCCTACCGGTGTGCGAAGACGGTCATCTGGTCGGCATGCTCACCGAGAACGATATCATCAAATTGTCGCCAGCCCTGATCGAGATAACCCGAGAATGGTCCAAGATACTTGGCCGAGGTCGTCCAGGTCAAGATAGCGTTTCTATGGGAGGCTACTGCGAGAGCTGCCGTTCCTATTCAGACGAGCTTCATATGATAGAGGGTGAGCTGCTCTGCCCGGAGTGCCAGGAGGACCTGGAATGATGATCGGACTGCCCTGATGGATCAGGACAGTTCGATCTTTTTCAGTTTCGATGACGAGGACTTCTTCGGCTTGGACTTCTTTTCCATCTCGGCGATCTTATAGTCCAGCATGGCCCTGGCCATCAAAAGGAACTCCTTCTTGGCGTTCTTATAGTGGACCTTCACTTCCTCGGGCATCTTGGACCGGGGGACCGCTTTGTCCAAGACCTGCACCAGCTCCAAACCTGCTTTGAGGAGGTGCTTTCCCGTCTCCTCGTCGATGAATTCGGTGAACATGCTCGAATCGAACGGACCAGAGCTTTCCTCTGAGGTCTCCTCCTCCGGGGTCGGTTCGGGCTCCTCTGCTTTCTTCTTAGCCTTTGGCATTCTTTTCTTCCTCCTCGAAATATACCAGTAGACGACCGTCCTTGAACTCCGCCTTGCTGGTCTTCTTCTTGACCATGGAATAGGGGAGTATGACGGACCGCTTGTACCAGCCCACCTTGACGATTAAAACGTCGCTCGACTTATATAACTCTACCTCGGACTTCTCTGAGAAAGGCAATTTCATCGAGATGATGTCCTGGCCATTCTCTCGATAGATGATCATGGCCTTCTCCTTGGTGTAGATCTGGGAGGGGTCCTCCTCTTCGAAGATCATTTCCCCCAGGATGTCCAATGAGCCCTTGCCCACCACCTCGGTGTTGAAAAGATACGCCTTGAGCAGTTTGATGGGGCCGAAGGACTCCTGGATCAGGTCCATGTACCTCCTCTGCTCCTCGACCTTCTCCTTGGGGTACTTGGAATACATCTCCTCAGGAAGGAGGCGGTTGATGACCAGCGCCTCCACGGTCAGATTGTAGAGGCTGAGGTAGGTGTAGGCGCGCTTGGTCTCGTTGATGACCATCTTCTCCGGGTTCATCACCAGTCTGATGGAGGTTATCTCCGGGTCGATGAGGATCTTGCGCACCAACTTCATCCTGTCGCGTATCTTCTCGATGTCGTCGAGGAAGGCATTGGAAGGCAAGGGGGCATTGAGGAACTTGCCCACCGTGGCTCGGGCCAGCTTTATCATGTTCCGGAATATCTTGTAGAGCTTCTCGAAGTACCAGTCGGAAACCTCGGGGAAGGATAGCAGGCGAAGCGTGTCAGCGGTGGGGGCGGTGTCCATGACCACGACGTCGTACGCCTTATCGTTATAGAATTCCTCGACGTAGAACAATGCGGACATCAGCTCCATGCCTGGAAAGACGGACATCTCCTTGGCGTTGATCGGGTCCAGGCCCTGCGCCTCCATGAAATCCGAGAAATACTGCTCCAGCTCCTTCCAACGGTGCTCCATCTCGTACAGAATGTCGATCTCGATGGCGTCCAGGTTCTTCTGCACCGGCCTGATCTCGCCGGACAGCTCCATGTCCAGGGAGTCGGCGAGGGAGTGGGCGGAATCGGTGCTCATCACGATGGTGCGGTAGCCCATCCGAGCGCACTTCAGAGCGGTGGCGGCGGAGACGGAGGTCTTCCCCACCCCGCCCTTGCCCGTATAAATGATCAAACGCAAGGGTTCACCTTGCCAACACAACGACGGACAATCTACTTGAACATCACCATTGGACCGGACGTGATGGTGCTGGAAGAATATTGAGAGAAAGATGGTAAAGGTAGGTGCCGGGGATGGGGTTCGAACCCATGACCTTCGGATTTCTTTGGAGCGAGGGTGGTATTTTCCCTTGATTCCCTATGAGTCCGACGCTCCACCAGGCTGAGCCACCCCGGCATGGGGAAATGGTTTTACTGCTCCTCGCCCTCGGCGGGGATCTCCTCTTCCTCGGCCGTTTCCTCGGCCGGGGCAGGCTCCCCTTCGGCGGGCTCGGCGGGCTGCTCCTCGACCTCAGGCTCAGGCTGAGGCACGATGGAGACGTCCTGTCCGCCCTCTCCCATCTCCAGGACCTCGGTCTTGCGGACCTCGACCCTCTTGATGGGGACTATCACCTTGGCGGCGTTGGACAGGCGCTTGGACATCTCGCCCGTGATGATGATCTTCATCATGTCGGCCATGGTCATCTCGATGCCCATGTTGGTGACCTCTTTGGTCATGGCCGTGCGCACCGCGGTCTCCTGGGAGGACTGGATGCGCTTGTCGGTGACGCTCATCGGCTTGATGCGGAGGAGGTAACCGTCCTTGGTGCGGACATCGATGACGTGGTCGGTCTTGGTGCGCTTGCGGCGCGTCAGGCGGCGCACGTAATCGCTGGTCAGGGTCTGGCCGATGAGCACGGTGTGGGCATCGAAGCCGCGCACCTCTTTGACCTTGAACGTCAACTTGACGTGCATCTTGGAGAAATCGCCGGTCAGGTCGTGCACCGTTGCCTCCACTATGCGTCCCATGAGGTTGGACGGGTCGGCGCTCGGGGTCTCGCCCAATAGGACCTGGTTGAACATCTTCGGAGAGTACAGCTTGTACCACTCCTTGGCCTTCCATCGGTCCTTGACCTTCTTTGCGGCGGGCTTGTTGGATTTCTTGTTATCAGTAGCCATTGACAGCCTCCATGGCGTTGTGCTTCAAGGCAAGGTGGGAAAAGACTGTCTCTATTAATAGGTTTGGTAGAAGGAGATAGAATTATTCTACCTTCATGAATAATAGGCCAGATGTTTGTTTCCTACGAAATACGTAGTGATGCTGAGGACCGGGACTATTTATTCTTTTCTTGGAAAATGCGGACCAAGGAAGCCTTCGAGACCTCGTCCAAAACGGCGTCCGCCTCTCGCAGCTGCGCCTCCGCATCCTCGATCGTGCTCACCTTGTTAAGAAAAATGGGAAAGTAGGAGGTGGTGCCCACGATCTGGAGCATGGCCACCTTTTCCTCCTTTGTGGGGACGTGCTGCAGGTGGTAGGCCTGGAACCGGACGAAGCCTTTCAGCTCCTCCGGCAGCTCGCCCACCTCATACACGCCCACCAAGTGCGCTCGGTGCAACTGTCCACCTTAGAGCTTGACCGGTGTGGCATGCGCCTCTAGGCCCAGGTCGCTCTTGGGAAGCCCGAAGGCCAGACCCGTAGAGCTGGGAGAGGTGGATGACCGGTATGTCGTATCCGTGGACGGCATCCTTCTGGGTCCTGTCGAACTGCAGGTGGCAGAACGGGCAGACATCGAGGATGTAATGGCCGCCGGCCGCCTTGATGTTCTTCAGCTTCTCAGCGGTGAACTCGGTGGCCAACTTGGGGTTGCGGGACCTGACGCCGCCGCCTGAGCCGCAGCACATCTGCTTGTCCTTGTAGGCCACGCTCTTGGCGCCGGTCCACTCGACCAGCTCGTCCAGGATGTGGGGCCTCTCAGGGTCATCGATATGCTTTATCTTGCTGGGCCTGACGAAGTGGCAACCATAATGGACGGCCACGTCCATGTTCGCCAGCGGGTTCTTGACGCTGTTCTTGATCTTCTCGATGCCGACGTCGTTGTAGAGGATCTCGGCGAAGTGCTTCACCTTGGTCTTGCCGCTGTAGTGCAGGCCGACCTCCTTGAGTATCTCGTTGACCGCCTTCAGCTTCTCGGGGTGCTCGTGGAGGATGTGGGCCACATCGAACAATGAGCCATAGCAACCGTTGCAGATGGTCATAATGTCCACTCCCTGCTTCTCAGCGATGGCCAGGTTCCTTGCGCCCAAAGCGAGCCAGGTGGCCTCGTCGAAGGAGCGCACCACACCTGGTGCGGGGCAACAGCCGGCGCCATCTAGGTCGACCAGCTCATAACCCAGGTGCTTGAACACCTCGCGGGTGGACTTCTCGATTCCAGGGTACCTCAGCGGGGCCACGCATCCTAGGAAGAATCCGTACTTGACCGCCATCTCACGCACCCCCTACCTTCTTGTCGAACTGTGTCTTCTTCATGATCTTGCGGAAGTCATCAGCCGCCTTCTCGTTACCAGCGGTGGTGGGCGGGTTGGAGGGCAGCCCCATCTTGGCGCGCAGCTGTTTCATGTCGTCGCCGAATGGAACGGTGGCGCCGATCTTCATCAGGTTGACGCCGATCTTCTTGTGGGCCTCGGCCATGTGGCCTTCCTGTACGGCCAAGTTCCTCATGAGCAATATGATGTCCACGATCTCGACGTCGCGGGGGCAGCGCTCCACGCAGGAATAGCAGGTGGTGCACATCCACAGCTCCTCGGTGGGGAGGATGTCGTTCTTCAGGCCGAGCTGGGCCTTGCGGATCAACTGCCTGGTCCTGAACGCGGTCATCCGGCCGGAGGGGCAGGAGGCGGTGCAGGTACCGCACTGGTAGCAGAGGTCCAAGGTCTTGCCACCAGCGTCTATGATCTTCTTGGCGAAGGCCATGTCTGGCTCTTTGATGTTGGACAATATGGTCACCTTGACTGAGGCGATTTCGGGCATCGTATAAAAACATAGGTGAAAAAAGGGTCGAGTGTTACCTAAAAAGGTAATTCTAACCGAGCGATTGTCTTCGGGTCAGTTCCCTCACCAACGCCTGCAGCCTCTGCTCCGGCTCCCAGTACATGGCTATGATCTGGTGCCTGAGCAGCTCCATGTCGGTGGCGCTCCTCAGAGCATACCCCTTCCTCATGGCCAGGCTCTCGTTCACGAAGAAGCTCAGGTTCGAGCGCAGCAGTGCTGTCAGGGAATGTTCCAACCGCTCCACCCTGTATTCGACTTGGTTCGACTCCAGATGGCGGAATCCGAGGCGCTGCGCCCCGAAACGGAAACGGGCGTAGGCTGGACCCCGCTCCACGTGGACCAAACGGTCCTCCGCCACGGGCTCCCAGGTCGTGCCCTCCGATTCGAAGGCATAGAGCGGGTCGTCCAGTACCACGAGGTCCATCATCTTGGCGTTGAAGTCCCTCATGTTCCGGGCATCGTCCGATATGATGAGGTCGAACGCCTCTGGGTCGTTCAGGGAGGAGAGGGCGGAGAGCAGTAGGTCCTCGGTGACGATGGTGCATCCCACCACCAGCTTATCGCGCCGGTCCATGCGGCGCAGCAGGGCCAGGTATTCCCTGGCCAACGCCTCCCCGTCATCGTTCAGGACCGTGCCCCGGGGCGTGGTCTCGGCCAGTTTCGTCCCTGCCTTGGACTCGATCTGGTGCAGGTAACGGTGCAGTACGGGGGTGGAAATGCCCAGACGGACGGCGGCGGCCTTCTGGCTCCCGGTCTCGTATATGGCCCGCACCACCTCCAGCTGCCTCTTGGTAAGGTCGTGGCCGTTGACACTGAGGTTCACCCCCGGGTCCAGTCTCATCGATTGGGGATGTCATTGGGAGGATATCAGGTTTCAGGGGACGGTTCGGTGCGTTTTTGGAAAGACTTATAATCGGTGGCACTATGGCACACCCCGCATGAAGGCGAGCGTCTTGGTGTTGGGCATCGGAAGCCCGGTCGTTTGCGACGATGCCATCGGTTTCCATGTCATCGACCAGTTGAGGAAGAAGGGACTGCAGGATGTGGACATCGAGGAGGCATGCACGTCCGGTCTGGACCTCATCGAGATCATGCTCGATTACAAGAAGGTCATCGTGGTGGACGCCATCCTTTCAGGCCAGTTCCAAGCCGGCAAGGTCATGGTCCTGGGCGAGGACTCGCTCTCCGCCACCGTGCACGGGATCAACCCTCACGAGGCCAACGTCGGCACCACCCTGGAGCTGGGGCGGTCCTTGGAGCCCGAACGCATGCCCAAGGAGGTCTGGTTCGTCGCCGTCGAGGTCAATGATGTATGGACCGTGAGCGACAGCATGACGCCCGAGGTGGAGGCGGCCGTTCCAGAGGCGGTCCAGACGGTGATCGACCTCATAGAGGGCAAGGAAGTCTGAACCCACCTTAGAAGTCCAGATCGGATATGGACTTGGCTATGGACTTACCTGGCCTCTCGGAGGTATGTAGGGCAATGCAGAGCTTCCTGGTCCTAAGGATGTCCTGGGCTGCGGCCAGCACCTGTTCTTCGGAGACCTCCTGGAACTCCTCTATCCACTGCGATATCGGCTGCACTTTTCCGCTCAATACGTAATTCTCGGCCAGCCAATACATGCGGTTCTCCGTGCTCTCCAGCTTACGCACGAACATGCCCTTCACCCAACGCTTGGCCCGCTCCAGCTCCCCTGCTACCAAGCCTTCCTCTTTGAATAGGCGTATCTCCTCGGCGATGAGGCGTATCACCTTTTCCGCTTCACCGACCGAGGACGAGAAGTATGTCTCTAGTAGACCGCAGTCGCTGTACGCGTCCGGGAACATGTGGATCTGGTAGACCAGCCCTTCCTCCTCCCGGATGCGCTGGTAGAGGCGCGAGCTGGACCCCGCCCCGAGGATTATCGCCGCCAAGCTGGCCGCATGATGTTTGGGATGCTTCGCATCGTACGAAGGGAAGCCGAGCTCCACATAGGCCTGGTCCCCTTCCCTGGGATAGACATTGATGCTAGAGTGGGGGCGCGGGGCCTTCCTCTTGACCGGGGATCTGGTGTTGGGCAGGTCGTCGAAGTGCTCCGATACCCATCGCATCACCGCCTTCCCCTCCAGGTTGCCCACGGCCACCACGTAGACATTGGGCTTGACATAGAAGCGGTCGTGGAACTCCCGAAGGTCATTGGCGCAGATGCGCTTGACGCACTCCAGTTCCCCGGATTCCGAGAAGGACATGGGGTGCCCTTTCCAGATGCTCTGGTCCAGTAGTACGCTGGCATAGCTCTCCGGGTCCTCCTCCAGACTGCTGATCTCCTGGGTGACCACTCCCTTCTCCAGCTCCACGTGCTCCTCGTCGATGAGGGCGTTCCGCATCATGTCCGAGAGGAGTTTCTCCGCGACGGACAGGGTCTCGTCAAGGCTGAAAACGTGATAGGACGTCATCTCCTTGGTGGTGAAACCGTTCAACTCCCCTCCGGCGCCCTCGATCATGTCAGCGATCTCCTTGGCGCTCCGGTCCTTGGTGCCCTTGAACATCACGTGCTCGAGCAGGTGGGCCATGCCGCACAACCTGGGGTCCTCGTCCCGTGAGCCGACCCGGATGTTGACCGACAGTGCCACCGAGCGGACGTTCGGCAGCGTCTCGATTATCACCGGAATGCCACCAGGGGTGTGCCTGAGGGAAATATGGTCCTCCACCATGGGCACGGCATCGCTGCATGCGGTTATAGATATTTCATCGGAAGGGGCGGAAAGAGAACCCGTCTACGCTCTGGCCCGCACCAATTAAATACCGGTCGCATGGTTATTTTCCAGGGGCATACGAACGACCTATCACATCGAGCGACACCCAGACATCTTCATCCATGAGTACAAGGACGTCTACATGAACGACTGCATCCTGGTGGTCGGGTTCCCGAGCGTGGGGCTGATCAGCTCCATCGCGGCGAACTATATCGTGAGGACGTTGAAACTGGAGCGGGTGGCCTCCATCATGTCGGACCAGTTCCCCCCTTACACCATCATGCAGGAGGGCGTCCCCTCCCACTCGGTGCGGATCTACTCCGGAAAGCGGGAGTGCCGGGACGGGGAGTCGTGCGAGCAACTGGTGGTCATACTTGCGGAGTTCATGCCGAAGCCTGAGCTGCTCCGACCCTTGGCGGAGCTCATCTTGGAATGGGGGAAGCACAAGGGTGTGCGGAACATCGTCACCTTGGAAGGGATAAATCTCAACGAGCAGAGCGGGGCCGTCCTGGGCGTGGGCACGACCCCGGGCACCCGGGCCATGTTGGAGAAGTACGATGTCAAGGAGATGCGGGAGGGGATGATAACCGGTCTTTCGGGCATGCTCCTGGCCGAGGGGAACCGCCTTGGATCGAACGTCATCTGCCTGTTGGGACCGGCCCGGCCGGAGATGCCGGACGCCAGAGGGGCCGCCAATCTGATGGAGATCATCGGTAAGATGTTGCCTGAGCTAAAGATCGACCCTGACCCCCTCCTCAAGGAGGCAGAGAGCATCGAGGTGGGGATGAGGCAGGCGATGGAGAGCATCAAACCCCCGAAGAAGTCGGACGAATCGTACCTCTATGGTTGACCCGCCAGTTCCCTCCAGCAGTGATTCCGATATGCCAATCATTATATAGAGCGCATCAAATCTTACTGGCAGGCATTTATGGAGAAGCGGAAGGTCATAAGGAAGGTCAGCCTCTTGGGGGATGGGGCGGTTGGCAAGACCAGTCTTATCCGCCGCTATGTACTGGACGTTTTCTCTGACGAATACATTACCACCTTTGGGGCCAAGGTCACCAAGAAGGTCCTCGACCAGGAATCGGTGGAGATGACCATGATGATCTGGGACATCCTGGGGCAGAAGGGGCAGAAAACGCTCCACGCCTCATATTATTCTGGCACCAACGGTGCCTTGGTGGTGTGCGACCTCACCCGACCCGAGACCTTGGAGAGCACCCTGGAGTGGGCCATCGACCTTCGTAAGGTGGCTGGCGACATCCCGATCGTTCCAGTGGCCAACAAGATGGACCTCCCCGCCGAGGTGGCCGATGACGGGCTGGAGAAGGTGGCCGCGGTGCTGGGCGACACATTCATGCTCACTAGCGCCAAGACCGGGGAGGGAGTGCCTGAGGCCTTCGAACGCTTGGCGAACCGCATGTCGGGGGCGAGCTGATGGACCACCATGCCCGACCGTTCTTCGTCATGCCCGGTTCCGCGCTCAACGACCTACGGGAAGAGCTGGAGCTGACCGAGGGGGCGAACGCGGTCGAGACGCTGCAGCAGTTCGGTTACCGGGCCGGGGTGGGCCTGGTGCGCACGCTTGGCCTGGAGTGCACCGAACCGGATGAGCTGCGGGACGTCATCAAGCAGATATGGTCCGAGACAGGCCTGGGCCGCCTGGAGGTGGACCTCATCACCGAGAACGAGATGGTCATATCCTTCGTTGAGTCGATGGAGGCGGAAGGGGGTCACAGTTGCGACTTCACACGAGGTTACCTCACTGGCATCGTTTCCTCATTGACAAAGCGCCGCTACGATTCCAAGGAGGTCTCCTGCATGGCAGACGGGGCGCACCGTTGCGTCCACGTGCTTACGCCCTCCTCATCGTTCCCTGACGCCAAGCCGCAGATCGCCTATAAGCCGGATAGCAAGCATGTGCTGGTGGAGGGCAACTCCTACATGATGGAGATGGACGACACCGCGCAGGCCTTCGAGATCTTCCTGGAGCAGGTGTCCCATGGCCGTCCAGGGATGATCATCGCCCGTGAGTATCCCGAGAAGGTCAAGAAGAAGTATGGCATCGACAACATCCCATTCCTGTGGCTGTCGTTCGAGAGGGAGAAGAAGTATACCCGGGAGCCGACCAACATCCCTCTCATCTATAGCGAGATCAAGAACTTCCTGGACAGCTCCGAGAGAGGCGTGGTGCTCATCAGCGGCATAGAGTACCTCATAAACCAGAACAACTTCGTGAAGGTCCTGAAGTTCGTGCAGCTCCTCAATGAGATCGTCTCCATAACCGATTCCATCCTCCTCCTGCCCGTCAGCTCGGAGGCTTTGAACCAGAGAGAGGTCAAGCTCCTGGAGCGCGAACTGAAGATGGTGTGATGCATTTTTACCCAGCTAAGGGCAAATCCTTAAATCGCAAAATAAAATTACATCATTTATGAACTTAGTCCCAAAGAAATTCTTCGTTTCATCTGGATGTGCGGTGAGCAAGGTCTCCGACCTCAACGCTTTCGACCAGGCACTGAGGAATGCGAAGATCGGGGAGCTCAACCTCGTTTCCGTGTCATCGGTCCTTCCGGTCGGTGCGAAGAAGGTGGCCGCGAGGGAGCTGCCCATGGGATGCATCACCCACTGTGTTCTGGCGCAGATGAGGGGAGGCGAGGGGGAGATGATCTCCGCCGGTATCGCCTACGCCAACCGTAAGGACGGCAAGGGCGGCTACGTCGCCGAGGGACACATGCACGGAACCAAGAAGGCCTTGAAAGAGGTCCTGGAGTGGAAGATGAACGAGATGGCCAACCTTCGTGAGGTGGAGCTCATGAGGATCTCCTACGCCATCGAGGAGCTGTCCATCCCCATGGACCACTACGGGACATGCCTGGGCGCGCTGGTCTTCGTCGAGTATTGAGAACCAAGAGGGTGACGCCCCTCTCTATTTTTATAATGAAAAACGGGTTCGTTCAGACCATTCCTCTCAATTGGCTCGGGAGCTCTTCGTGCCCCTCTTCATCTTGCTAAGGGCCTCCTTCACGACGCCTGGCAATGCCTTCTTGTGGACATAATAGTAACCATAGGCGGTGAAGATGGATGCCAGCCCGAAGGTGATGTAGGTCCATGTGCCCGGTTCCAGCTCGTAAAGGGGGATGAGGAGCAGGTAGTAGGTGACCAAAAGGAGCGTTGCCTGACCTAAAGCCGACCAGGGATGGCCCCTGGCGCTACCGATGCCGATGATCGCCCCGCAGGTGGCATTGATGCACACCAGTTGGATGGCCCATAGCAGGACGATGAGATAGGTCTCTAATGGTATGCTCTCCCCCAGCACGTCATAGGCCGCTAGGACCTGGTAACCGTTGTAGAAGGCCATCATGGCCCCGATGCCTAGACCAAGGGCTGTACCATAGAAGGCAGTGTCCAACCTGAGGGCGAACCGCTTGAGCATCAGTATGACCAACATCACCAGCAGCACCAGCAGGGAAATGGACACGATCGTGATGATCGAGGTCCTGTCGAAGAGATCGATCACGGATGCCAGTATGACGCCGATAATCAAGCCTGCAGTGAAAATGCTGAACATTTTACGGTCATCGAAGAAGGGCCGCTCCACCTTGGGATAGGTGTAATCGGCGAAGGTGATGAACATAAGCAACAAGGCTGGACCGATACCGATGGCCGCGGCCAAGAGCATGATCATAGTTCATCTAACCCTCACAAAACCCGTCACTATATAATCTATGCGCATTCAACCTCGCCCTTGGGTCACGAGCTTGTCATAATAATGGGCGACGACGCAGGCCTCCTCGCAACGACCGCAATGGTTGCAGCGCTCCTCGTCGATGACAGGCCCGTCCATGATGCGGATGGCCTTCTGCCGGCACTGTTTCACGCAGATGCCGCATCGGGTGCAGAGCTGACCGCGCAGATAGGACTTCACCGCCCTCTCGAACGCTTTCGAGGTTCGCTCCGAGGTCGGACCGGTGGCAACGATCTGGCCTCCCCCGAACACTTTGAGGGTGCAATCCTTGTCCTTGACCAAGGCGATCTCGAACTCCGGACTGTGCCTCACCGACCCGACGCATTTCAGCACCTCCGCCACCCGAACGAAGTCCTTACGGTGCGGTAAGGTGATCACGCCCTCGGTGGAGTACCCTCCGGTGAGGCATAGGCTCAGACCTTTGGTGGTTCGCAGCTCCATGCGGTCGGTGCGCATCTTGGGCGCGCTCAGGCCGATCTCCTCCGCCAACTGCCTCATCTTCGGGGGGAGCACCTTCCAGCGCCAGAATCCGTAACGCACATACTCCGGGGGCGATCCGGTGCGGGTCGCCCATTTCTCCAGGTGACCTTCCCACTTGCGGTGCATTTCCGGGTGCAGCCGGGCCGTCTCCCTCCACTCGCTCCCCAGGCAGGAGGCGCAGAGGTAGCAACCGATGCGTTCGAAATCCTCGTCATAGAGCGGATTGTAGCGCAGACCACGGTACCAGATGTATCCCCACACCTCGGCCGCGTTCCAATCCTTGATGGGGTTGAGTATGGTCTGGTTGGGGACGAAGGGGTTGCTTTCCACGAAACCGATGCTGCTGCGTGCGAACGATTCCAGAGCACGGTTGCCTTCTATGGTCACGGTCCCGTCCTTGAACCGCTCCGCGATCAGGTCGGTCACCGGTCCGAGCTTGCACACCTTGCAGCACCAACGGAAATCCTTGGCCGGGGGACCGAACTGGTCCACCTGTTCCCAGAAGGCGTTCCCCGCTTCCGCTATCAGCAGCTTCTCCTGGTTCTCCCTGGCGAACTTCTTCACATAGGAGACGGTCTCGGGGAACTCGATGCCAGTGTCGATGAATATCATGTGGAACTCTTTGCTGGCCTTCTTCAAGAGCCCATATGCCGCCAGGGAGTCCTTCCCCCCGCTGAAGGATATGGTGACGGGCCTCTTCTTGTTCCCGATGAAAGACTTGATGTCGCTAACGCCCTTGGACTCGATGGTGGCCAGGTGATCCACGTTGGCGGCCACGAACTCCCTCTGCTCGGAGGCTGGACCGGGAGGGCGGGACAGGGCGTGCCCTACGTCCCTGATCAATATGGCCCCGTCGCTGGACTGGACCTTGTTGCTGTCCACCCGGGCCACTCCGCTGCAGACCAGCGACCCGACCAGGACGATGAGCGGGTCCCCGGACAGGAAAGGTCCGATGACCTCTTTGATGGCCTTGCCGTCGACCTTCTTGCCCTTGAGGTGACCTTCCGCCTTCTCCAGCTTGACCAGGTTCTTGGTGGCGTGCTTTTGGAGCAACGCCGCTCCCTCCTGTCGCAGCTGGAGCTCGAAATCGTTCCGCCTCAGATCGAAACGCATGGTGGCGATGACCATGCCATCCACCACGATCTCGTCGGAGCGGTCCTCCCCCGCCACCTTGTTCAGGAAGACCATCCTGCCCTCGATGCCGCCGGCGTTACCGAAGTGCCTCTCGAAAAGCTCATCGACCACCTCTTTCCCATGACGCATGGCGGGGCGGATGTCGCCTGGGAATGATACATCGAAGGGACGGCCCGGTCTGCGGCAAGCGCCACAGATGGGACTGAGGAGCAAGGTGCCGCACGCGTCGCACCAATGGAACGTTGCCTTGCCGTGCCTAGGGTCCCTTATGGCCATCGGCCGCCCATCTGCGCACTCTCTACAAAAATGTATGCCATCGTAGCGACGAAGATTTATCTAGCGGACCATTCATCGGCCCGAAGGAGAGCATGGCCAACGCGTTCAAGGTCCCTCCTGATCAATACCGCCCGCCGCAGAGGGCTTTCAGCGGCAAAGAGCTGCAGCACATCGCCATCTCCATCACCGCCATCACCCTGATCTTCGCCATCTCCTTCTCCGACCTCGTTTACAATCTGAGCGACTCGGACATAGTGGAACAATTCCTGTACTGGTTGGCCATCGCCGCGACGGTGACCATATTGGGTTTCCTGCTGCATGAGATGGCGCATAAGTTCGTGGCCCGCCGCTACAATGCCTGGGCGGAGTTCCGCATGTACCCGATGGGTCTGCTCCTCGGGTTCATCACCGCCTTGCTCGGCTTCACGCTCATAGCGCCTGGAGCGGTCTACATCGGTGGGAGCATCACGAAGGAGCAGTATGGACGGATCAGCCTGGCCGGGCCGGCGACCAATATCGTGATCGGAAGCATCTTCTTGGTCGCATGGCTGCTGTTGGACGATGGCAGCCTGCTCTCCGATTCCCTGAACATCATGGCCCTCCTCAGCCTGATGCTGGCGGTCTTCAACCTCCTGCCCATCCCACCACTGGACGGTTCCAAGGTGCTGCGCTGGAACCTCCCGATCTACATCATCGTGATGGCCTTGGCGGTGTTCCTCTTCCTGGTCAGCTGGCAGGTAATTGCCTTATAAAATCTGCCGATGACTCACTTCAGGTCGGAGCAGGGATAGCGCAGATGGCGGATGATCCCGCCTTCCCAGTCCTGCATCTTGCCAGGGTTGAAGATGTTGTCCGGGTCCAAGGCCTTCTTGATGGCGACCATGGTGCCCAAGGCGCTCGCCCGCTCCATCTGGAAGTAGGGCGCCTTGGATATGCCCACGCCGTGTTCGCCCGTCACCGTGCCTCCCAGTTTGAGCACGACCTCGTAGATCTCGCCCACCGCGACCTCGGCGTGGCGCCAGGATTCCTCGGACAGGGGGTCCACCAACATCTTGGTGTGAAGGTTCCCATCCGCCGCATGGCCGTAAGTGCCAATGACCACGTCGTTGCGCACTGCGATCTCCTGGAACGCCTTGACCGCTGCGGGGATGCGCGATATCGGCACCGCCATATCATCGGCCAGAGAAACGGAGACGAAGCGTTCGCCAAAACGGCTCAGGGCGGACATGACCGACTTGCGGGCGTTGGTCCATCGGGCCATGGTCTTGGGGTCGCTGGTGGCCTCCACGGATATCGCCCCCACCCGCTGCGCCACTTTGGTCACCATCCCCATCTCTCGCTCCACCACCTCTGGCTCTCCATCGACCTCGATCATGCACAGCGCCTCGCAGTCGGGCAGTCCGGACCCGACCGTCTTGTTCACCGCCTGGATGCAGGTCCGGTCCATCAATTCGGTGGCGGAGGGCAGCACAGGAGTGGCGATGAGCTCGGACACGCAGGTGCCTGCCGCCTCCAAGGAGTCGAAGGCTGCCATGATCATGCACTGCCTCTTCGGCTTGGGGGCGATGCGCAATGTGACCTCGGTGATTATGCCCAGGGTTCCCTCGCTGCCCACGAAGAGCCTTTCCAGCTGGTACCCGGACGAGTTCTTGATGGTGTTGGTGCCGACCCTCATCACCGAACCGTCGGACAGGACCACCTCCAGACCGAGGACGTAATCGCGAGTGGCGCCGTACTTGATGGCCCTCATCCCCGAGGCGTTGTTGGCCACCATGCCTCCGATGGTGCAGGCCTCCGCGCTCCCGGGGGAGGTGGGGAAGAAGAACTTGAAGGGGGCGAGACGTTCGTTGAGACGGTCGTACACCACGCCAGCCTCGACGACGCAGTAGAGGTCCCCCACCCGGACCTCCTTGATGGTGTTCATCCTGGTCATGTCCATGACCATGCCTCCCATGAGGGGCACGGCGCTCCCGCATAGGCCGGTCCCAGCCCCGCGGGCCACGATGGGGACCTTCTCCCTGCGGGCCAGCTTGACCACTTCCGAGACCTCGGCGGTGGTCCGAGGCCTTACTATGACCTCGGGGCTACGATGATGGATGGATGCGTCGAAGCCATAGGTGTAGAGGTCGGCAGCTCGGGTGGACATGTTGTTCTCGCCGACGATGGCCATAAGTGCCTCCAGGGTCTCCGGGCGCATGGGATTCACACCATCTCGATGCAGCAAGATGGTTAAAAAGGTCACGGCTGGACGCCCCCCGTCCTAGGAAGATAATGCCATTTCGTCCTGTGCGATGTAGTGGATGAAAACGATATAAGCATTGAAGCGATAAGGCGGGGCATGGACCTCAAGATCGTACTGCTCGGACCTCCTGGATGCGGCAAGGGCACGCAGGCGGAAAGGTTGGTCGCTGAGATGAAGTTCACCAAGATCTCCACCGGGGACCTGTTACGCGAAGGCGTACGACTGGGCACGCCCCTTGGTCTGGAAGCGAAAGGCTACATGGAAGCAGGCAAGCTCGTGCCGGACGAGCTGGTCATCGGACTGATAAAGGAGAAGTTGTCCGTGACCCATGGACCGGTCCTTCTGGACGGTTTCCCCCGCTCCCTGGAGCAGGCAAGGAGCCTGGACAAACTGACCAGGATCGACATGGCCGTGGACATCCAGGTGAACGAGGACAAACTGGTGCACCGCATCGTCATGAGGCGCAGCTGCAAGAGCTGCGGGGCGGTCTATCACCTTGAGTTCAGTCCGCCCAAGCACGCAGGCAAGTGCGACAAGTGTGGGGGCGAGCTCTACCAGCGCTCGGACGACACGGAACAGACGGTGCGCGCCAGGTTGAAGACGTACAAGGACCAGACCTTGCCCGTGAGCCAATTCTACAAGGAGAAGGGCATCCTCCATGCAGTGGACGGAGAGGGCTCCATCCCCCAGGTCTACGAGCGCATCATGACCGCCATAAAGAAGGGTTGAACCCTTCCTTTTCCATCCATTTACCTCTTCCGGATGAAAAGGGTTAAAAACAGGAAGCATTTTAGGGGAGACAGCACAGCCCCGTAGTGTAGCGGTCAATCATGCGGGACTCTGGATCCTGCGACGTCAGTTCGAATCTGGCCGGGGCTACCATTCCTCTCCTTATTCTATCTCGGCGCCAGTGGCGCCTTTCGGGTCCAAGGTCCAACACTTCCATGCAAGGTATTTTGACGCGAGGTCGCTGGACGTTCGGAGTGAAACAGGTAGCATTTATTAGGGCCGGCATCATCACTAGCGTGCTAAGGTGACCATATGTTAGACCGGGGCATCGTCCTTGACAATCTTAGGAAATATGACACAGAGAAGATCAAGATCGGAGTTCTGGCATCCCACTCCGCCCTGGATGTCTGCGACGGAGCGGTGGAGGAGGGTTTCAACACCGTCGCCATATGCCAGACCGGCCGTGACAAGACCTATACCAAATATTTCAAGGCGTTCCGTGACCCCGATGGCAAGGTGAGACGAGGCATCGTTGATGATTTCATCATGATCAACAAGTTCAAGGAGGCCACTTCCGCGGCGGTCCGGGAACGATTGCTCAAGGACAATGTGCTCTTCGTCCCCAACCGCTCCTTCACCTCCTACTGTGGCATAGATGCCGTGGAGAACGACTTCGACGTTCCCCTGGTGGGCAGCCGCAACCTGCTCCGCTCCGAGGACCGGGGCGGTCCTCAAGATTACTACTGGCTTCTGGAGAAGGCGGGAATGCCCGCGCCCCGGAAGGTCAAGGACCCGCGGGACATCGACAGCCTCACCATCGTCAAGCTGCACCATGCCAAGAAGAAGTTGGAACGGGGCTTCTTCACCGCCTCCTCCCCCGAGGAATACCATGCCAAGGCGGAAAAGCTGGTGCGGGACGGCGTTATCGAGGCGGAGGACCTGCGGCACGCCCGCATGGAGGAGTACATCATCGGGCCGGTGCTCAACCTGGACTTCTTCCACTCGCCGCTCGAGGAGCGGGGGGCCCGGATCGAGCTGCTTGGGATAGACTGGCGCTTCGAGACCTCGCTTGATGGGTTCGTGCGTCTGCCTGCGGCTCAGCAGTTGGAGCTGAACGACAGGCAGAGCCTGCCAGAGTACACCGTTTGCGGGCACAACTCCGCCACCATGCGTGAATCTCTGTTAGAGAACGCCTTCGAGCTGGCGGAGAAGTATGTCAAGGCCTGCGAGGAGCATTTCTCCCCTGGGGTGGTCGGACCGTTCTGCTTGCAGACCTGCGTGGACAAGGACCTCAACTTCTACATCTATGATGTCGCCCCTCGTATCGGCGGGGGCACCAACGTGCACATGTCGGTGGGCCACGCCTACGGCAACTCATTATGGCGCCGGAGCATGAGCACGGGCCGCCGCCTGGCCATGGAGGTGCGGCGCGCCATTCTCGAGGAGCGCCTGGATGAGATCGTCACCTGAGGGCGCCACAGACATCAGGGTGGTCGAGACCGACCTGGCCCAGCCCGCCTACACTGTGGCCTGCGACCAAGCGTTGCTCGTCGCCCGGGCCGAGGGTTCGATCCCGGACACCCTGCACATCTATCGCCGCAGCCGACCCACCATCTCCTTGGGGCACTTCCAAAGGCCCGAGGATTGCGTCGATGTAGAACTGGTGGGCGAATTGGGGATCGAGGTGATACGGCGGGTGAGCGGAGGGAGCGCCATATACACCGACCCGGGTCAGCTCATCTATTGCCTAGCGATTTCCGCAGATGAGATACCGGAATCCCCTCTGGAATCGTACCCGCTGCTCTGCCGAGGGGTGGTCGAGGCATTGGCGATGTTGGGCGTTCAGGCGGCAGTACCGGCCCTTGAACGATGTCGAGGTGAGCGGTAGGAAGATAAGTGGCAGCGCCCAGACCAGGAAACGCGGGGTGGTGCTGCAGCACGGGACCCTTCTCGTCGACACCGATTTAGACCTGATGATAAGATTGTTAAAAGCGCAGAAGGACAAGCGTTGGAGGGGTCGGTCCGAGATCACAACCCTGAAGGAGGAGCTCGGCACCGCCCCGAAGATGAAGGAGGTCCGGTCGGCAATGATCCGAGGCTTCTCCTTATCATTGGGCCGAGGGATGGTCCATGCCCCTTTTTCACGTAGGGAGCATGAGCTGATCGAGGGCATATTGAAGAAAAAGGCCTAGATGGCCCTGGCTCACTGGAACGATTCCAGGTCCAGGAAGGCCACCTTGCGGCCGTCCATGAAGAAGCCGATCTTCTTGTGCAGCATCACCGAGGCGGCAAGGTCGGACATGATGGTGCTCTGCACCGCCTTGGCCCCTTTCTTCTTGGCCTCAGTGGCTGTCTTCTTGAGCAACTTGTAGGCGATGCCTTTCCGCCTGTGGTTCGGGTGCACCGCGATGGACTCCACCCATAGCACCTTGGGTACGTTGTTTATGTACTCTACCATCTGGCCGAAGACGAAGCCTACTATATGGCCATCTTCCAGGGCTACGTAGCACAGTCCGCTCTTCAGGTAATGGTCGAAGGAATTTTGCGAGGATGCCCCGAGCTCGTCGATGAGGTCATGCGATAGCTGGTCCCAGCTTTTATGCAGCGACCCTTCCAGGTACTCTCTGATACAGAATAGCTCCAGCGCTCTCACGTGCCCGCGGTCGTTCTCCTTGAGTGCCCTTATCTCCACCATTTACATCTCCTCCGGCGCTGCGATCCCCATCGCCCCCAGCGCGCTGCGCAGGGTCCACATCGTCGCCTCCACCAGGCACAGTCTGGCGTCCTGATGCTCCCCTGACTTGAGCACCGGCACGGACTGGTAGAACTGGTTGAAGGCCGAGGCCAATTCGTGGCCGTAAGCGGGAAGGGCGTGGATCTTGCGCCTCTCCCCTGCCTCCTTGATTATGCTGGGATATAGGGAGAGGACACGAATAAGTTTTCTCTCCGACTCGTGCTCCAACTGCCTCACGTCCACTTCGGGGCGGTAGCTCCCTGCCTTGCGCAATATGCTGCAGGCCCGGGCATGGGCGTACTGCACGAACGGTGCGGAATTTCCCTCGAAGTTGAGGGCGTCCTCCCACTGGAAGACCAGCTGCTTCTCCGGCTGAACCCGGATGATGTTGTAGCGGATGGCCCCGGCGCCGATCTGCCTGGCGATCTCGAACATCCTTTCCTCGGAGATGTCGGTGCGGCGTTTGCGCACCTCCTCCATAGCACGGTCCTCGGCCTCATCGATCAGGTCGTCCAGGTAGACCACACGCCCCTTCCGGGTGGACATGCGCCCCTCGGGTAGCGCCACGAAGGCATAGAAGACGCACTCTGGGGCTTTTTCGACCCCCATTATCTTGAGGGCGGCGGCCAGGTGGGTCATGCCCAACTTCTGGTCCTCGCCCAGGACGTTGATGAGCCGGTCGGCCCGACTGAACTTGTTCAGGTGGTAGGCGAGATCTCGGGTGGTGTACAGCGTGGTGCCGTCCCGCCGTGTGAACGTGAACCGGGTGTTCTTGCCATGGATGCCAAACTCCTCCAGCTCCAGATAGAACGCCCCATCCTCCTCGCGGCAGTAGGGCGAGGCCTTGAGTCGGTCCACCACCGCCTTCGATGAACCATCGATGATGAACTGTGACTCCCAGGTATAGCGGTCCAACCGGACGTTGACATCCTCCAGGCTGGAGCGGATGCCGTCCAGCATCAGCTCCGTGGTCTCCGCCACCTGCTCGATGACATCGCGATCGCCGGACTCGAAGCGGACCAGCATGCTTGCCACCTGCTCCCCTACCTTGGGGTCCGATTCCATGAGCTCGTTTGCCCTCTGGTAATATCCGACCAGGCGATGGTCGGCCTTCTCCTGGTCGGCAGTCCTGACCTCCGAGTCTGGGATGTTGGCCACGCCCCAGGCCAACAGCACCACCTGTTTGCCCACATCGTTGACGAGGTACTCGGTCGTGACGTCATAACCGCATAGCTTCAGGCAGCGGCCCAGGGTGTCGCCGATCAATGGGTTGCGGGCCCGGCCCACATGGATCGGTCCGGTGGGGTTCACCGAGGTATGCTCCAGCAGCACCTTCACGCCCTTGGGCTCGGAGCGGCCATAGGCCTCCTTGACGTTGATGATGACCTCCAATGTCTGCTGGCAGAGCAGATTGCGATTGACCAGGAAGTTAACGTAACCTCGGTCCGCCCAAACCTTCTCCAACCTGTCGCCCAGGATCACGGCGGAGGCTACCTCCTCTGCGATCTGGACCGGCGCCTTGCGCGCCTTCTTGGCCAAAGGGAAGCAGGGAACGGCGAAGTCGGACAGTTCGACGGGAGGGACCTCCACCTCGTATTCCGCTGCCAAGCCCAAAGAGACCAGTGCGGCATCGACCGCCGATCGCACATCGGCCCGGAACGGCT
The DNA here is from genome assembly GCA_963789555.1 of Methanomassiliicoccaceae archaeon. GTDB lineage: Archaea > Thermoplasmatota > Thermoplasmata > Methanomassiliicoccales > UBA472 > JACXTP01. The sequence goes on from CAWBKY010000010.1 coordinate 54,607, forward strand.
CCATCGGGTCCATGGTCACCCACTCGTAGCGAAGCGCAACAGCGCGGCTATGCCGCCGAACGCCTTGAGGAGCATGTCGCCCTCCTCGGAATCGGCGGATATCAGTTCCACCTTCGTGCCCATGCTATCGGCCAGCTCGAACAGCTCGTCCACTATGTCCACATCTGCCCCGATGTTGGCGCTCTGGTTGCATTTGGGGCAGGGTATGACATCTGGGACGGTGGGCACGCTGACCTTGCCGCTGAAGCCACAGGATGGGCAATTGATCTCGACCCGCCTCTTGCGCAGCCCTTCCGATAGGAGCAGGATGTCCACCTGACCGATCTGGATGGCATGGCGCACCTCGTCCTCGCCGTAGGCGGCAAGGCTGCCCTCGCTCTTGCGGATCTCCTCCAACAGTCGAAGGATGAGCCTCTTCTCCCGCATCAGGTCAAGATCGCTAAGGTCTTCCTTGGCCTTGTCCACCAGCTCTTTAAGGCCGTACTCGTCCGTGTAGCCGATGTCGTAGGTGCCCAGGACCTTCTTCTGCAGCTCGTGATGAAGGTATCCAGTGTCGGCGAAGTAATCCTTGGTCGGTCCTGGCCCTCCGATCAGTATCCCTGCCAACCCTTCGAGGTTCAGGAACGAGTCGGTGGCAAGGTTGGCCAATTTATTGTAATAGTCGTTGGCGGCGATCTCGATGAGCCGTTCGAATCGCTGGGCCGATTGCCCTCCCTTCCTGTGCTTGGATGGGACGAGGGAATCGAAGTTCCGGATCACGATGATGCGTTTGCCGCGCAACACGCCCAGTGTCGCCTCGCTGCGGTCCACTACGATGAGGCCATAGACCTTCTTGTCGAGCAGCATGTCCTGCAATGGCTCAAGGTAGAACTCGGAATCACAACGGTAAAGGAAGGTGGTGATCGGGTCTGGAGGCTCGAGCACATACTGGATCATCTTGGTCTGATCACCAACGCTCGCCGTCTCACCCACGAAGAAGACCACCCCGTTGGCGGGCGGGGTCTTGAAGTACTTAAGGCGGGCCAATATGGACTGGATGGCGCCCTGCACGTTCTTCCTGGTGCCTTGCGACTTGATGTTGGATGCCTGGGAGAACTCCTCTCGCAGATAGTTCGACACATCCGATATCTGCTTGGTGGGCGGCACGTAGACTGAGATGAGCTCGGTACCGCGGCCCTTCAAATTCTTGATGGTCTCGAGGTCCCTCTTGAAATCGTACTTCTGACGATCGGTGAGGGTCTCCCCCTGGATCTTTTCAGCCATAGTATGGACTACCTTATGGTTTTTAAGGGGGAGAAAGGATTACCCTGATAAATCTGTTGGTGCAGCCATGGAGAACGTGGTGGTTTCAATCGGGGGTTCGGTCATAGTCCCTGGCAATGACGATCATGTGTACCTCGCCTCGTTGGCGAAGCTCATCGAAGGGCTGTGCGAGGAGAGGCAGGTCTTCCTGGTCTGCGGGGGTGGCAAGGTGGCCCGCTACTACATCAACGCCGGTCGGGAGCTGGGCGCGAGCGTCCATGAGCTGGACGAGCTGGGGATAGGGGTTACGAGGCTCAATGCCGGCCTAGTGCAACTGGCCTTGGGGGACAAAGCGGTGAGGCGGGTGCCGCACACCGTCAAGGACGCCAAGCTCATCGCCCAGCCAGGCAAGGTAGTGGTCATGGGGGGCACGGTGCCAGGGCACACCACGGACGCGGTGTCGGCGATGTTGGCCGAGGAGGTCCATGCCTGTCGCATCGTGAACGCCACCTCGGTGGACGCGGCCTACACCGCCGACCCGAAGAAGTTCAAGGAGGCCAGACGGCTTCACCGCATCAGCTTCAAGGAGCTCTATGACCTTGTCAACAAAGGTGAGCATGGCGCGGGACCGTCCGACGTATTCGACCGACTGGGAGCGGACATCGCCATGAAACATCACATCCCCATCTACATCGTCAACGGACGGAACCTCGAGGAGCTGCGCAAGGCCATCCTCGGCCTGGAGGTCGAGGGGACCTACGTAGGGGATTGAGCCGGGCCTGTCTAACTTTTTAGGACAGACCTCAAACGGATCGGTCTTCCAGGTCATGGCTGTCCACCGCTTCCAGACCTAGTGAGCGTGCCAATTCCTTCAGTTCGGTGGCCCGGCTCCGGCTCATGGACTTCCTGTGGATGTATACCAGCTCTGCCTTGCTGGCCTCTGCCGCCCTCCCTAACCTTTCCAACGCTATGGCGTCATCCACCTTCTCAATGGCGTAGTTAGGCACCATATGGCCGAAGCTGATGCGCTTGGTCAGGCAGACCTCGCTGAAGCGGGGGGCGTAGTGGCCGCCCCCTACGCCGATGGCGATCGGGTCGTCCAACGGGATCGGCCTCGAGCACTGCCGATGCGATGGCCTTGGCCGCCCCCTCATGCCCCCAGTTGTCCTCCCCGCTGCCGATCTCGATGTAGGATGGTGGGTTTGCTTCATCCAGGGACCATGGTGAGTGGTCTCGAAGGACACCTGGAAGGGCAGCCCCTTCGCACTCTCGGTCAGTTTGATCAGTAGGGCGGTCATCAGCTCTGGGTCGGAGAGGACAAGCTCCCCCGGACGACCCCCGAAGTCAGCCGTGCCGTAGTTGCCTATGGGGTGCACCGTCAAGGTTGGGATGCCTGAGGCCGCCTTGTGCCGGGAAAGGAACAGGACCCTTTCGATCTGGAACCCTAGCTCTTGGCTCACGGATGCGTCGATATCATCGGAGAAAAGATGGGGTCTCTCGATCGTGACCATAACATCGTCGTCCCGGCGGTATGCGGGCCTCCCCGAAAAGGTACCTATCTCGGTCCAGTCCGCCATCTCCAGTAGACGGTCGCGGATGTTGATGCTAGCCCTGTCCTCGAGGCTGGATAGAAGCAGGCGCATGGACCGGGGAGCGTCTCCGTCCGAATTAATGTTTGCGTCTGGCCGTTATCAAGGTTGATTCGCGTAGCGTAATTGTAATGGTGTCCCTCATGGCATGCCCACGCCGTCCCAGGGAGGATACCATGCCTAGTGCGGTCACAGTCGGCGAGAGGATATTGTTGCACTTGTCCCAGTTCTCGAAACATTCTGATAGCTTCGACGCCCCACCTGAGGTCAGTCAGGATGGGATCGCGGAGGCTTTGCGAATTTCCCGGGCCCATGCCGCCATAGAGCTGAAGAAGCTCAAGGAGGTCGAGGAGGTATCGGAGCGACTGTCCCACATCCGTCGAGGACCTACGAAACGGAAGGTCTATTTTCTGACTGAGAAGGGGGAAGTGAGGGCGAAGAGGCTTAAGGACTATGTCGCCAGGGAGGGGATCGAACTGGCACCGTTGCTCGATATGCGTCGATGCAAGGCTTCTGACCTTTGGAAGGCCACCCCGACCGACCTCCGTCCCATCCTTGGTAGTGGCCAGCGTTTTCAGGAGACCGTTCAGACGTTCGGCTTTGCCTCATACCACGGTGACATTGCTTCCTGAGGACGAGGAAGGCATGGTCGATCTGCCTAAGGAGATCAAGGAAAATCTCCCACCATTGATCGAACCGTCCACCCTAATGTCCCACCATTCCTTTGCCGCTGACTACTGGCTGAAGGAAGGCGATAGGAGGGAGAGGTTGCATCACCTCCTCCGCGCCGGTAGGGCGCTGGAGGCGGAGATGCTGGTGGCCAACCATGGCGCCATCCTTTGCTCGGAGCCTGACCAGGATCTCTTCGGAATGGTCATGGCCATCCCGCGTGGATCGTCCCGTTACGCCCCCAAGGTCCGCGAGGTCCAAGGGAGGGTGGCCCGCGCGGTCCAAGAGTACGGATATCGCCTTGGCTTTAGCCGAGGAGCAGATGGCCTCGACCGATGCAGGGGAGAGGTTACGGGGCATAAAGCTGAAGGGTGGGGTCCTTGCCGATCGGAAAGAGTTCGAGCTATCCTACCTGGCCTTGGTCCAAGGTCGAAGCCAACAAGACCGTATCGATGTGGAACTGGAATGTGCCATCGCAGAGGTGCTGATCGCCCAGGGCAAGGCAGAGCAGGCAAAGGCCCTCGTCCTACCATTGATGACCGACGCCCGCTGTTCCAGCGACCTGATGGACCTAGAGCGGCTCTATTTCGAGATGGGGCGGGCCTGTCAGGGAAGCCAGGAGCCCCACGAGGCCATAAAATACTATAGCAAGGCGGTCGGGTTGGCCAGGCCGGGGGACAAGCGCCGTATCTACGAGGCCATGTCCTTGGCCTACCTGTCGATAGGGATGCGTGAGAAGGGAACGGAGTACGCCCTCAAGGCCGGGATCAAAAGACAGGACTGGAGCGAAGCATGTCCAGGTCCGTGATGTAGAGCTCACGGATGTCCTTCAGGTTCCAGCGCAGCATGGCCAGCCTCTCGAAGCCCAGGCCCCAGGCGAGGACCGGGTGCTTAACGCCCAAGGGCGCGGTCACCTCGGGACGGAACACCCCTGCGCCTCCCAGCTCCATCCATCTTCCATTGAAGTAGATGTCGATCTCCAACGATGGCTCGGTATAAGGGAATGGCCCCGGGCGCACCCGGATCGTATCGAACCCCATGCGGCGGTAGAACTCCCGCAGGACGTTGACCAGCATGTCGAAGTTGGCCCCCTCCTCCATTATGATGCCTTCGATCTGCACGAACTCGGGCAGGTGGGTCATGTCGATGGACTCGTTCCTGAAGATGCGGCTGAGGGAGAACACTTTGGCCGGGGGGTCCGGGTTCTTGGCCAGGTACCGGATGGTGTTGACCGTGGTATGGGTGCGGAGCAATGCCCTCTCCGCCTCTTCCCTGGACCACTGATAGCGCCAGCCCAAGGAGCCGGTGTCGCCTCCGTTCTCGTGCACCGCCTTCACCCTGGAGACGACGCCCTCGTCCTCGATCTCGACCTTGGCTGGCTTCCTGAGGTAGAATGTGTCCTGCATGTCCCGGGCCGGGTGGTCCTGGGGCGTGAACAGGGCGTCCATGTTCCAGAACGCCGCCTGGACATACTCGTCGTCTATCTCGGTGAATCCCATCTGGATGAAGATGCGGCGGACCTCGTCGGCCACCCGGGTGAGCGGGTGCTTCTTGGCCGCGTAGAGGCTGGGGGCGAAGGTGTTGACGTCGTACTTGCGTATGGAGACGTCGCGCCATTTCCCGGTCTTGATCAGTTCGGGGGTGAGCTGGGCCACCTCCTCCTTGAGCTCGATGCCTAAGGCGAGCACCTCATGCCCCAGGTCTGTGAGCGACAGCTCCCTCGACACCACCAGGCGCTCGGAGATGAGGTCCTGGCGAGTCTTCAACTGGGCCACGATGCTGGCGTCGACCTCGTCCTCGGGACGGTCGGCCTGGGCCAGGGAGCGTAACAACGCCTCGTCCGGCATGTCGGCGACCAATGACCCCTTGCCATTATCGGTCAGCACCATGGTGGGCGCGCCCGCCCCCTTCTCCATGCTGACCAGTGACTTGCGCTTGAGCCAGCCGATGGCCAGGGAGGCATCGCTCTTGCCTATTCCCTGCTCCAGCTCGGCGATGGTGCAACGGCCTCCATTGGACCCGATGAACTGTAGCGCCTTGCGCTCCGGAAGACCTCGCTCCAATATGTCCTTGGCCTTCAATGAATAGAACTTCTTGGCGCTCTCCTTGATCTCGACCAAGCCCTTGGACTGCAACCAGGAGGAGGCGTTCATGACCTCCACCAGCTGTTGGAACTGCCCCGCCTCGAAGACGCGCTCCGGAGATGCGCCCCCATCCAGGCCGTCCAACGTGAGCAATACCTTCCTCTCGGGGTAGCTCAGCCCTTCCAACAGCTGCGTCGCGCTCATGGTCGATAGTGAAAAGCTCGACCGTATTTGGTATTTTTCACCGGTCCCTGCGCTTGGCAGGCTTGATGTCCAGGACCGGCGTGCCATCGAAGGCGTCCAAGCCCTCGCACCCTGACGCGGTCCCCTTCGATGGCCAACAGTTGCACCCTCTGCAGCCCGATGGGGTTGGGCCGGAAAGGGCTGTGCGACGCGAACACGCCCACCTCGGGGTTGTCGGGATCGCCTTTGGGATGGAGCTTCAAATTGTACCCCTGGTCGATGTTCCGGTCGAAAAGGAATATGACGTCGATCTCCTCCGATTCCTCCAACCTGTACAGCCCGGGGACGAAATCGGGAAGCATCACTATCTCCGACACCACCTCTGAGAAGTCCCTGGTGGAAAGGACGCCGTTGCGGACGTGGCCGATGGGCTCCAGCTTCAGCATTTCGAGCTCAGCATGAAGTCCTGCACCTTCTCCTTCGCCTCTTCCCTTCTCTGCTGGTGCACTTCCAGGAACTTCGTGATCCGCTCGGTCAGGATCTGTTTGCACTCTCCGCATAGGACCTCCCCCTTCCTGCAGCGTTCGGCCAGAACGATCGACCGCTTCGTCGCTGGGCTCGAAGAGGATGAACTGGTACTTGAACACCGCGCAGATGTCCGGTCTGCCGCCGTTCTTCCTCTGCTCCTCCACCGACACCGCTCCGCCCGTGAACGCCTGGCCTATCTTCTTCCTCACCGTCTTGGGGTTGTCGGTGGTGAAGATGGTGGTGTTCGGCTCGGAGGAGGACATCTTGTCGCCCCCGCTGAGGCTGGGGAACATCTTGGAATGCAGCAGGGCCGGCTTGGGCATGCCGATCATCGGCGCCACGTCCCTCGCCACCCGGAAGTGCGCGTCCTGGTCGATGCCGCAGGGAATGAGGCAGGGGGTGGCCTTCCCATATAGGGCATGCTCTATGAAGCAAGGCGCCGCCTGAATGCTGGTATAGAATATCTCGCCGATGTTGTTGCTGTTGTCGAAGCCGAAGACCGCCTTGGCGGTCGAGAACGTCACGCGCTTCGCCACCTCCAAGGCCAGGGGGTAGAGGAGCTTGATGCAGTCAGTGTCCAGCACGATCTTGGTCTTGGCCGGGTCGAAACCTAGGGCGATGACGTCCAACGCGTTCTCATACGCGAAGTTCTTGGTGTCCTTCAGGGAGAGGTTGTCGTTGAAGAGGAACTTCTCGTCGTCGGTCATCTGGAAGTAGAGTTTGACGTCGAAGGTGTCCTGGATCCACTTGTTGAATATCCAAGGGGTCAGGTGGCCGAGGTGGATGTGACCGGAGGGCCCTCTGCCGGTGTACAGGAAGAACTTGTTGCCCTTGTCGTACTGGTCCAGTATCCATTCCAGGTCCCTCTGGGAATAGAAGACGCCCCGACGCAGCATCGGATGCAGCGGACCGTACTTGGCCAGGCGATGGAGCATCTCCTCATCGATCCTTTTCGTCCCAAAGCGGGTGATCAGCTCATCGTAATCGATGTCCCCGCTCACCTCCCAGGGGGTGACCTTGAAGTCGTTCATCATCGCACCGGTGGGCGGACAACGCTCGGAGGCGTAATAAACTCCTTGGCTGCAAATTGATTATTCGCACATATGAATGTGATCATGGTGGTGGAGATGGAGGAGGAGGACCCATCACGGGTCTATGCGGTCGAGGCGAGGCGAAGAGGAGATGGAAGTTGGAGAAGCTGGAGCCTTTCGTCATCACCGAGGGTATGGCCGAAGCGATCGGGGTATTACAGTTTCATGCCCGCTCTCCGAATTCATCCTCTACAGGGGAATAATGCATGCATCATTTCTGGCATTTTGGCTGCGTTCGTCCTGGCTCATCGTATACCCCGAAGGGATGATTGGTTCACCGCCGATCGTTTTCACTGCGATAACCTGTCGGCCTGGGTGATATACTGGGACCTTCAAGAATCTGGGAGACGTCCCATGGAGATGGCATGTAGGAAGAGACCTCCTAAATCGATTGATTAAAATATCAGGAACGGTCGTGCCGCCGTCTAAAGGGTCCCACATGGATGCGACGAACATCGTGCTCTTCATCGCCAGCTTCGCCCTGATATTGATCGGCTGTGAGTTCTTCACCAACGCCGTGGAATGGTTGGGCAAGAAGCTGAACCTGGCCGAGGGCGCGGTAGGGAGCGTGCTGGCCGCCATCGGGACGGCTTTGCCTGAGACGCTGGTCCCACTTGATCGCCATCCTTTTCGTCGGAGGGGCCGCGGGAGAGGAGATCGGGGTCGGGGCGATATTGGGTTCACCGTTCATGCTGGCGACCTTGGCCTTGTTCGTCACCGGTCTGGCGGTATTACTGTATCGGAGAAGGCGGAAGAGGGGCTCGCTGTCGATCGACGGCAGGTTGATCCGGAGGGACCTGAAGTTCTTCCTCGTCGCCTACACCATCGCCGCCTTGACCGCCTTCGTCCCGGAGGAGTACGATTGGGTGCGTTGGATCGTCGGCTGCAGCCTGATCCCGCTCTACGTTTACTATACCTGGGTGACTCTGAGGACGGGAGAGAGCTGTGCCGAGTCCGACTGCAAGGACCTTTACCTCCATCAGGGGTGGGATAGGCTGAACGGGAAGGGTCCGTCCAAATCCCGCGCCCCGAATTCCGCTAATGACAATGAGGACCGGACGAACAATGAGCAACGGGAAGCTGTCCATCAGGATGGGCCGAACCTGCCCCTGGTCCTGATACAGTTGTTCATGGGCCTGACCGGGATCATCATCGGGGCCATCATTTTCGTCGACCAGGTCGAGGCGTTGGCCGCGGTGGCCGGCATAAGCGCCACCATATTGGCATTGATCATCGCCCCCATCGCCACCGAGCTTCCGGAGATGTTCAACAGCTATCTGTGGGTGAAAGGGGGGAAGGACACCTACGCCATCGGCAACATAACTGGGGCTATGGTGTTCCAGAGCTGCTTCCCCGTCACCATCGGCGTATCTGCTCACTTCATGGCACATCGACCTGAGCGAACCTACCGGGGTGCTCATGGCCGTCAGCATCCTCATCGCGCTATTATCGGCAAGCATCATGTACCTCCGCGCCACCGCCACCGAGCTGAAGCCTTCGGCATTGCTCCTGGGAGGGGGCTTCTATGCGGTGTTCATCGCCTTGGTGCTGATCCTAACCTAAGGGTGAAAAATGACTGGGACGATTCGACCGGGATTCATCGACGAGGACCGATATGAACGGTCAAGGCGCATCAGCCTGGTTGGACATGGAGGCAGTGCGGCGGTCAAAGTGCCTGGTGGTCGGGCCGGAGCCCTAGGCAACGAGGTGGTGAAGGACCTGGTGCTATCAGGGATACAGGAAATTACCTTGGTGGACATGGACCGGGTGGTGCGCTCCAATCTGAACCGCTGCGTGTTCTTCCGAGAGGGGGATGCGGAAAGGACCCTGGCGAAGGTGGAAGCCGTTTCTCGGCGGGCCATGGAACTGGCACCGGACTGTCGAATATCCACCCATGAGGGCAAGGTGGAGGATATCGGAATGGAGGAGTTTGCCCATTATGACGTTATTTTCGGGTGCCTGGACAACATCGCCGCGCGCTTGCACCTCAACGCTCAGGCCTGTCATGTCAAGGTCCCCTACATCGATGGTGGGACCGACGGTTTCAGAGGGAAGGTCCAGGTGGTCCTGCCCCCCACCACACCATGTCTGCAATGCGCCATGAACAAGAGCCACCAGAGGATACTGGAGAGAAGGTTCAGCTGCACCGGGGCGGAGGTGGTGGTGCACGAACGCAAGATCGCCGCTGAGATCACCACGAGCAGCATCATCGCCGCCATGCAGGTGCGGGAGGCGTTGAAGGTGATCTCCGGCCGAACCGAGGCCTGCATCAGGCATGTCGAGTACTATGACGGATTCCAGGTCCGCAGCGAAAGCTACGAGTTGGAGCTGGACCCGGACTGCCCCAACCACGGCTGAATATTCTCATTATCCGTAAACCTAATTCTAATCGAAAGTCATTAAAAAGCACCGCGCCCTCCCACAGGTCCGGTCGTTGTGATGAACGTAAGGATCAGGAACGCGGAGACGGGCGGCACCGTCGATATGGAACTTGAGGGGGAGAACACCGTCCAGGAGATCATTCAGGGAGCTTCGGCATTCTGGAACAAGGACGATGGGGCCTATGTCATCCGCAAGGGCAAGCGCCTACTTAGGGGACAGCAGAGCGTGGCCCAGTCCGGCATCGCCGACAGCGATGAACTGGAGCTCATCCCCGACCCCGAGGGCGGGGCCTGATGCCCTTACCCATCGAGATCCTCCGGTCCAGATTGGCCAATGAGGTCTCGGCCTGCGAGCGAGGCTCCCGCGCCACCATGAAACTCTCCGACCCAGAGATGGCGGTCTTCCCGGTCTCGATCGAGGTGGGCCTGCCCAAAGTGCCCGGTCCGGTGCTGGAGGGGGAGAAGGTGGTTTACCGGTACGACCATCGCTTTCGCATGATCATCACCAAGAACTATCCCTTCGAGAAGCCCATGATCATCTGGCTCACACCGATATTCCATCCCAACATCATGATGCCCGAGGATGGGGGCCACCTCTGCACCCGGTTGTTGGAGGGGTGGTCGTTCAACTCCAACCTAGTCACCTTCATCAAGGGCATCGAGATGTTGCTCATCTCCCCCAATGGGTCAAGCCCGTTCGGCACGGAAAGCTGCACCCGGGCCGCCCAGTACTTCAATGCCCAAGAGCGTCGATGCGTTCCCTTGGCCGTGCCGGTGCAGCCCAAGGTGGTGTGCCGCTGATCCGACCGCCCTCCATCATCGCATCGAAGGACCTGGAGGTCACCGACAAGGTCCCGCCTCCACCGGAACGCATAGCGCCGCACAAATGGCTTGGCCGTGGGGCGATGAAGAAGTATTGCCGCCAAGAACGACAGGGGTTGGAGCTTTACCTGTCCAAGTTGGCGGAGGAGCGCATCCGCAACCATGCCTTGAGCAAGAGGGAGGAGAGGCTGGAGGTGATGGGGTTCCTGCTCGGGACGGTGCATCGTTTCCGCAACGTGACCTATACCATCGTCAAGGACGTGGCCACCACCTCGCTGGAGGCGACATCGGTGAGCGTTCGCTTCGAACGGGGGGGTCTGGAGGACCTGTTCTGCACATTGGATACCGCCGATTTCAACTACGTGCTGGTCGGCTGGTACCATTCCCACCCGGGCCACGGCTGCTTCCTCTCCGAGACCGATGTAAACACCCAGCTGCGCATGTTCGATCGTCCCTGGCACAGCGCCATGGTCATAGACCCGGTGCAGATGGACATCGCCGCCTTCGCAATGAGGGATGGCAAGGCGGTGGAGCGACCATTCGCGATATACTGGGACGAGTTCCAGAACCCCTATTATGGGGAGACGGTCCGGAACAGAAGGGTGCGCTCAGACCCAGATGGCATGCCGGCGCCGCAATGATCCCTCGTTCTGGTTGAGTCGGGCCATGAGCATCGGCACCAGCGAGTCCATCATGATGAGCGTGGCCACCTCGAACAGGGTGCCCAGCGGCGCGTACTTCTTGCGCTGCTCGTCGCGGCAGGGCGTGATCTCCAGAATGATGTTCGAGGCGGACCCGAGCTTGGAATGGGCCGCCGAGGTCACGCACACCACCTTCGCACCGATCCGACGCACGATGTTGGCGGTCTGCACGGCGGACATGGTCTCGCCGGTGTTGGAAATGATGATCACCAGGTCGTTGGACTCGACGATGGGGGTGGTCATGTCACCGACGAAGTGCACGTCCAGGCCCATCTGCACCAGGCGCACGGCGAAGGACTTGCCCACCAGGCCCGACCGGCCCACCCCGTAGATGAAAATGGTCTTGGCGGCGATGATGGCGTCGACGATCTCATCGACCTTGCTGTCGTCCACCTTCTCGATGGCCGTCTTGACCTCATTGAGTATATAGGCAGAGGTGTCCTTCAATCGTCCTCATCCTCGTCGTCGAAGTCATAGTCGTCCTGCTGCTTGGACTTTCCCTTGTCCTTCTTCTGGACCTTGGAGTCCTTGGAGACCTTCTTGGTGAGGATGCGCTCGAAGATGACCTTCATGTACATGGCGTCATGCTCGAGGAGCGGTGAGCTGGATATGATGGTGCAATCGGGGTTCTCGTCGGCCAGGAACTCGGCCAACGGCTCGAAGCGCAGGTCGCCCTTCTTGATGGGGGTGACGCGCTTCTCGTTGCCTCCCTCGTGCTCCACCCCAGAGAAGTGGGTGTAGAAGTGGCCGTCCACCTGGCGGCGCACCTGGTCGAATATGTCCCCGAAGTCCTGTGCGTCCCGCAAGGTGCCGTTCTGCCTGGCATGCAGGTGGGCGAAGTTCAGAACCGGCACCACTCCATCGATCTGGTCGCTTAGCTCCAGGATCTCCTCCAGGGTGCCGAAGACCTCCTGCCGGCCCGAGGTCTCGAAACCGAGGTGGGGGCGGAGCTTGTTCTTCTTCCACCAGTCCATAACGTTACCGACGCGCTCGGCGATGGCCTCCGCCGCCTTGGACTTGCTCAGGTCGCCATAAAGACCGATGTGCGAGACCACCAGGTCCCCCTCGATCTGATTGGTGAGCAGACCGGCCCAGCGTATGGAGTCCATGCTCTTCTGGGTGAGCTCGTTGCCGGAGGTCATGTCCATATAATAGGGGGTGTGCATGGAGAGGGCGACGTCCAGTTCCTTGCCCATCTTTCCCAGGGCATGGAGCTCCTGGAAGTTCTGCACCAGGCCCGAGGCCAGGGTGATGAGGGTGTCGTCCTCCTTGATCTTCTCGTTGACGTTGTTGATGATGGTGCTCTTCTTGCCTTTGCGGCGCACCATCTCGATTATGAGGTCGCTCTGCACCTCCAGGGGGGTGAGGCCCACCTCGTCCTCCTCAGGCAAGCGCTCCACGACGTTGACGCGCACCATCTGGACCTCCATGGCGTTCAGCCCGAGGTTGTGCACATCCTCTATTCCGTCCTTAATCGTGCGACCTTTACAAGAAAGAGGGATACCAGCCGGACCGAATCTAATCATAAATAGAATACCACCCTGGGATGAGCATATCGGTATGAAGGAGGTATTATTTAACGCCTCTCCGGATTTATAAAACTTTTTAATATTTTATATTAAATAAAAATAGTCATCACATCCAAAGAAAGGGACCAATGGATTATAATCGGTGTTCCGCCCTTCCATGATGAGGTGTCCTGAGATGGAAGATGTGGTGGCCAAGAAGGTGCAGCAATGGGAGGCCCAACTGATCGACCTGAGCCTGCGCAACCGCCTGCTGAACTACAAGAAGACCAAGTCGGCCACGCTCATCGTCCGCGACCCGGACCCGGTGCACGTGTTCAAGGACCTGGTCGTCGACAGGATCAAGCAAGGCATCTGGTGCGAGAAGTTCCGGGACGACTTCAAGGAGAGCCAGAGCGGTGGCCGCGAGTGCCAGCTGTACAACTATGTCGGCCTGGCGAGCGGAAAGGAGGCCCCATCCACGCTCAACCCCTACACCGAGAAGGTCCTTGGCAACCTCCGTTACAAGGCGGGCAGCTACCAACGCGAGCAGGGCATCAACGCCTTGTTCGTGGCCTTCGGGGAGCTGCATTGGAAGGAGGACGAGAAGGACGACATGCACATCGCCCCGATCCTACTGGTGCCCGTATCCCTGGTCAAGAAGGGGGTCATCGGTGCGCACACCTTGCAGATGGAGGGGGACGAGGTCTTCCTCAACCCCGCCCTGGTCCTCAAGGCCAAGAAAGAACTGGGCCTTGACCTGCCCGTTACCGCCGGAGGACCTGGACGCCTTTGACGTCAAGGCCTATGTGCAAAACCTCCATCCGCTCTTCGCCCGCAGGAACGGTTGGTCGGTCACCATGGAGCAGCCCTTCATCGGCCTCTTCACCTTCGCCAAGGTGGTGATCTACGAGGACATGCTCCTCAACGAGGGCGAGATCGCCAAGCACCCTGTGCTGAGGGCCATGGCCGGCGACCCGACGATGCTCAGGAAGCCATCCCAGGAGGCGGACCTGGGGGAGCCGGACCCGCTGCGCACTTTCCAGGTCTTGGACGCCGACTCGAGCCAGATGGATGCCATCGAGGCGGTGAAGCGCGGAGACAACCTGGTGCTGCAAGGACCGCCCGGGACCGGGAAGAGCCAGACCATCACCAACATCATCGCCGAGACGCTGGCCCAGGGGCGCACCGTGCTCTTCGTCAGCGAGAAGATGGCGGCACTGGAGGTGGTGAAGCGCCGTCTGGACCAGTGCGGCCTGGGCGACCATTGCCTGGAACTGCATTCCACCGCCCCGAACAAGCAGGAGGTGCTGGGCAGCATGCTCCGTCCCCTGCAGGCCACGGATGCCAAGCTGGAAGGCACGGAGGAGTACCGCCTGAACCAGCTCAAGGGCGTTCGCAACGAGCTCAACTCCTACCTGCTGGCATTGCATCGCAAGAGCTCCCCGTTGGGAATGAGCGCCTTCCAAGCGCATGGAGAGCTGGCATCGCTGTACGACCATCAGCAACTGGTTTTCGATTTCAAAGAACCCTTCGGCGTGGACCAGACCCGTCTGGACCGGATCGTGGCGACGTTGCGCCGACTGGCCGCCTCGAGGGAGGTGGTCTCCAAGCGGGAACAGCACCCATGGCGCGACCTGGACCTGAAGGAGCTCAGCCTGGCCCAGCAGGGAGAGATGCTGGTCGCCTTGGAGGACCTGGACCGTTCCTCGGACCAACTGGACAAGGAATTGGCCGAACTGTGCGGGGCGACCGGTCTGGCCCGCCCTCAGGACGTCACGGCCCTGCGCCGCTCCCTCCCGTTGTTGCAGATGGCGGCGCGTTCGCCCTCCCCGCCATCGGCCTGGTTCGACCGGGGCAAGATAAAAGGATATCGGGAGGATGTGGCCGGATGGCGGTCCGCCTTGGTCACGCGTCCCCGAGCTGGAACGGGACCTCTCCTCACGCTACAAGAAAGAGCTGTTCGACCTGAACGGGACGGAATGGGTGGACCGTTTCGAGAAGCAATATTCCGGGGCGTTCCGCATGATCAACTCCGGGTTCCGCAAGGACAGCGCCACTTTGAAGGGGCTCTCCACCAGCGGGACGTTCAGCTACGAGCAGGCCTTGACCGACCTGAGGAAGCTCCGAGAGCTGCAGGATGGCCTGCGAGGGCATCAAGGCGCTGGAGCAGGGCGTCCCCTGGTTGGGGCGCTACAACTCCGGCCGGGCCACCGACCTGGCCAAGGTGTCGGAGGGGTTGGACTATGCCGATGCCTTCATGAACCTGGAAGGCTACGACGATCGCTGGAGGGCGGTGGCCGAGGAGGGCTCCCCCCACCAGCCGTTGTTGGCCCAGATGAACGAGGCCATGCAACGCTCCCTGCAGACCTGGGACAACTCCCACAAGGTGATGCGGGCGTTCCTCTTGTCCGGGGAGCTTCGCCTCTCGGGCAGACCGGCCGAGAGCGTGCCGTTGACGGAGGTGAGCGCCTGGGCCGACATCAAGTTGCGCGAGAGGGACCGACTGGGGGAGTGGGTGGAGTACCTGGCGGTGCGCAAGCAGATCGCCGAGGAAGGGCTGGGGCCGTTCTACGATGAGGTGTTCCGCCGCAACGCCGACCTGGGGGACCTGGAGCCGTTGTTCCTGCGCCGCTTCTGGCAGCTCTGGTTGGACGAGCTCTACAAGCAGGAGTCGTTGCTGGCTCGGTTCAACCCGGTCGAGCAGAACGACCGGCTGCGGCGCTTCCAGGACATGGACCGGCAACAGCTTGAGATGGCGCGGACGAGGGTGAACGCCATACTCCAGTCCCGGGTGAGGGAGAGGATGCGCATGGCAGACCTGGCCTGGACCCAAGGGGCGGAGTACCTGAAGAAGCAGTATGCCAGCAAGCGACGGGCGCCAGTGCGGGAACTGCTCATCAAGGGCGGTCCGGCGGTGCAGTCGCTCAAGCCCTGTTTCCTCATGAGCCCGATATCGGTCAGCCAGTTCCTGGTGCCGCCGCAGAACGGCGGGCTGCGCTTCGACCTGGTGGTGTTCGACGAGGCCTCGCAGATCGTGCCGGAGGACGCGGTGTGCTGCATAATGCGCGGGGCCCAGGTGGTGGTGGTCGGTGACAACAAACAACTGCCCCCCACTCGGTTCTTCGACAAGTTGGCCCAGGGCGAGTACGACGAGGAGGAGCAGATGGACCTGGAGAGCGTGCTGGACGAGTGCGGCACCATCGGTCTGCGCCAGAAGATGCTCATGTGGCACTTCCGCTCCCGCCAGGAGTCGCTCATATCGTTCTCGAACTACCACTTCTACGAGAACCGGCTGCAGACCTTCCCCAACGCTGACGCGTCCAGCAAGGACGCCGGGATCGAGTTCGTCCATGTCCCGGACGGACGCTATGACCGGGGCGGGAAGAGGGACAACCGCTTCGAGGCGGCGGCGGTGGCCGAGCTGGTGATAGCGCTCTACCTGGCGGACCCGAAGCGCACCATCGGGGTGGTGGCGTTCAGCGAGGCCCAGCAGGAGGCCATCATCGACCTGTTGGAGTACAAGACCAAGCTGGTGGCCCGCGACCGCCCGGAGATCGAGCAGATCTGGGAGACCGAGGGCGTCGAGCCCTTCTTCGTGAAGAACCTGGAGAACGTGCAGGGCGACGAGCGGGACGTGATGGTGTTCTCCATCGGCTACGGGAGGGACGAGGGCGGCAAGCTGACCATGAACTTCGGGCCCTTGAACCAGGAGGGCGGCGCCCGAAGGTTGAACGTGGCCATAACCCGGGCCAGAAAAGCGGTGAAGGTGGTGAGCTCGATACTGCCGGAGGACATCCAGACGGACGATTCCAGCCCGCGCGGCCTCAAGCTCCTGCGCGATTATCTTGACTATGCCCGGGCCAAGGGGGAGAGGGTGGCCCTCACCCCCGAGGACGTCAAGGCGGCCAAGTCGCGGCAGAGGTTGGAGGAGTCGGTGCAGCAGGCGTTGGAGGCGAGAGGCTATACCGTCGCCCGGCGGGTGGGCGCCTCCGCCTACCGGGTGGACCTTGCCATCATGGACCCCAAGGTAAAGAACAAGTACGTGCTGGGCATCCTCTGCGACGGCGAGCCCTATGCCCAGGCGAAGAACGCCCGGGACCGGGAACGCCTGCGCTCGGACGTGCTGGGCAATCTGAGCTGGAAGCTGGTCCGCCTCTGGTCCGAGGAATGGGTGCGGGACCGGGACCATGTGATGCAGAAGCTCGAGGCGGACATGAAGGCCTTCGGACTGGACCCGGAAGCGTTGAAAAGAAAATAGGCCTGGCCTCGCCCAAAGCCCGGTCCGTCCGATGGGAAAGGTATATTAAACCCCTCTCCATTAGCGACGGATACCAATGTCGGGAGAGTCAGAACTATGACACTTAAGAAGACCGATCCGAACCTGGTCACCCTCGTCGACGACCTGAAGAGGTCCTCGAGGGAGAACGGTGCGGACATCTGGCGAGACATTGCTCTGCGTTTGGAGAAGCCCAGAAGGAACTGGGCAGAGGTAAACCTGAGCAAGTTGGAGCGATTCACCTCCGACGGCGACGTAGTGGTCGTCGCCGGCAAGGTGCTGGGAGCAGGGGCCATAAGCAAGAAGATCACTGTGGCCGCTTACGATTTCTCCGATTCCGCGAAGAAAGGCATCGCGGAGGCCGGCGGGAGCAACCTGACCATAATGGAACTGGTCAAGCAGAACCCCAATGGCTCCGGCGTCAAGATCATGAGGTGAATTGGATGATCGTATATGATGCTGAGAAACATGTGGCCGGTCGTCTGGCGACAACCGTGGCCCACCAATTGCTCAAGGGAGAGGACATCGTCATAGTCAACGCCGAGAAGGCGATCGTCACTGGCGACCGGGACAACATCCTGGAGAACTACAAGGCAAAGCGCGACCGCGGCTACTCGCACTCCGGTCCGTTCTACCCCAGGCGCGCGGACCTCATCCTGAAGAGGATGGTCAGGGGCATGCTGCCCTACGACCGGCCCATGGGAAGGGCGGCCTACAAACGCCTGAAGGTCTATGTGGGCGTACCCGAGGAGTTCACCGGTTCTGAGAAGATGAAGGTGGAGACCGCGTTGCGCAGCACGACTGGCAGGTACATCACCATCGGGGACATCGCTGAGTCCCTTGGTTCGAAGGTGAGGTGATACAATGGTTAAAGTCATCAACACGAGCGGAAAGCGGAAGACCGCCGTCGCCCGCGCCACCATCACCGAGGGATCCGGCAAATTGAGGATCAACTCGGTCCCGGTGGAGGCATGGCAGCCGGAGCTGGCCCGCATGAAGATCATGGAGCCTTTGGCTCTTATCCCGGACAAAGCGTCCAAGGTGGACATCGATGTGTCGGTCGCCGGCGGCGGCGTCATGGGTCAGGCCGAGGCCACCCGGACCGCAATCGCTAAGGCCATCGTCGATTATTACGAGGACGAGGAGCTGGCAAGGGCCTTCAAGCAGTACGACCGGTCGATGCTCATCTCTGATGTGCGCCGGAAGCTGCCGAAGAAGCCCCTGGGCCGTGGTGCTCGGAAGAAGAGGCAGAAGAGCTACAGGTGAGCAGATGATAATACCGGTGAGATGTTTCACGTGCGGCAAGGTGGTCGGTTCCTCCTATCAGACCTTCGTCAAGAGGGTGCAGATGGGAGAGGATGCGAAGGAAGTGCTGGACGACCTCGGTCTGAGGCGCTACTGCTGCCGCCGCATGATCATATCGCACTCGGACCTGCTCGAGGAGCTCATACCCCTCGGTTGAAACCCTTTAAACTCAACCCCTTTATCAATGGGTCTGTGGGGTAGCTTGGTATCCTTCCAGCTTGGGGTGCTGGTGACTCCAGTTCAAATCTGGACAGACCCACCATTATCTTTCTATTGCTTACGTCA
This sequence comes from Methanomassiliicoccaceae archaeon, assembly GCA_963789555.1. Lineage (GTDB taxonomy): Archaea > Thermoplasmatota > Thermoplasmata > Methanomassiliicoccales > UBA472 > JACXTP01. The sequence goes on from CAWBKY010000010.1 coordinate 73,271, forward strand.
AACAATCTTGGTATCTGGACAAATTTGGATCTTCCACTCGACATCTTCTCTGTTGGGGTCTAGGGATTTTTTAATGGAATGATTTCACTAATGGAATGAAACAACCCGATTTCTCAAAGTATCAGAACCAGATTAAATTCTCTTTTTAGATGGTATAGATTAGTTTAAAAATTTCTGCAAATGATTAATATCGATTTCATTTCTATTACATATGATGCCAGATATAAGTATGTCGTGTGAGCGCTTCATTGGGCGTGAGAAGGAGAGAGAGAAGCTCTATTCCTCATTGAGCAGAGCGATGGTCAAAAAAGGTGGTTTGACCTTGATATCTGGCGAAGCAGGGATTGGGAAATCCCGCTTGACCCAGGAGATCCTCCATATGGCCGGGAAGGCAAATTGCACCTGCCTAACAGGTAATTGCCTGCCTGGAAAACCCCTGCCCTATCTGCCCTTCATAGAGGCGATTCGGAAAGATGATGCCTCTGATAATAGATCGGAACCTCTGGCATACTCTAAAAACCCCTTAAGAAGCGAACCGGTTTTCTTGCAGAATTTCGTCTGTGGGGATAAAGACGGCAATCAGATCATTGATGTGTCCTGGAGCCCAGATAGGATACTGTTCACCGTTCTGGATTTCTTAAAGAAGAGAAGTGTACTAAGACCTTTGATATTGCTCATCGAGGATCTCCAATGGGCCGATTCCCAAAGCATTCAGTTGCTACATTTTCTGGCTCGGAACGCCAGGACCGAAAGGATCCTCATTCTCGGTACCTATCGAACGGAGGAGTTGATCCCAACTGACCTGCCCACCAACTCCATGTTCGATACTTTGAGACTGATGAGAAGGGAGGGCCTCGTGGAAGAGATCGAGCTTTCTGGTATGAACCCCGAGGAGATCAATGAGTTGGTCGGAATAGTGCTGGGGAGCAATGCGGAACGTAAGATCGTTGAAAAGGTGATGGATGAGAGCGAGGGCAATCCCCTTTATGCGATCGAAACCACAAAAGTTCTGGAGTCGTCAGATTCCATTATCATAAAGGATGGGGTATGGAAGATGGTCCCTGGAAAGAAGATAGAAGTGCCACCCACAATCCGTGAGATCGTTCTACGAAGATTTGAAACTTTAAGCAGATCGCAGAGGAACGTTCTAGAGTTGGCGTCCATCATTGGATACTACTTCGATATGGAGGTTCTGATCACTGTTCTGAACTTACCACCCCTGGACCTGATCGATGATCTGGATAGGATAGAGGAACGAAATGAGCTGATCGCCGAGATCGAGGACGGTTACAAATTCAGACATCACGTTTTCCAACAAGTTATCTATGAATCCATCTCCAAGGTCAAGAGGACTGAACTTCATCGACGCGTGGGCGAGGTTCTCGAGGATAAGCAATTCACTGGAAAATCAATGACATTGGCTATGCATTTCCAGGCGGCAAATGTCGAGAATAAATTCGTTAAACATGCCATCTGTGCAGGAGAGGAGTTCGCTGCAAAGGGAGCGGAGACCGAGGCGATCAATTACTTCACTAAGTCGTTGGACATAATTAATAGAACACCGGAGCTAGATGAATATTGGGTCAGAGCGGTTTCTGGTCTGGGCTATGCCAATAATATAGTTGGGAATACCGATGATTCCAAGAAATTCTTGAGTTCGTTGATCGAAAGGGTTGGTTTGGAGCGTGTGGACCCACGTGCTCTGAGGATCATGGCAGAGAACAATCTGGCGTATGGGATAAAAGAAGGGACCTTGGACTATCTGGATCAAGCGGAAATCTTGGCTGAGAAGGACCTCAATGAAATGGCTGAGATTAAGGCGGACAAGGCTACTTTGTTCCTATGGCAGGGAAATTTCACTGAGGCGGAATCTAACTTTTTACAGGCGATCGAATCGTCGACCCCAGGGTCGAATCGGGACCTTACCATTCGGCTCCATTGCTACCTGGGGGATGTCTACCTTACTCAGGGTAAGATCGAAAAGGCGCTTGCGATCATGGAAAAGGCAACTCAATTCGCCGAGACCACCCCCAGTTACTATGGGGAGATGGAGGCCTACTATTACTCTGGAATGACCTATTTCCATTTGGGGGATTGGAGAGAAGCTGTGGAGAGGATCAAGAAAAGCATCGACATAGCCAATAAGATTGGGCAACTATCCTCAAATTGCTGGTCTCAGACGAATCTTTCATTGGTGTATGATAGTGTCGGCGATTACAGAACAAGTTTGGTCGAGGCTAGACGCGGATTGGAAAATGCCATGGAGATCCAATCGAAATATGCGATGCTTTTGGGCCTGTCAGGCATGATCCATGCCAACCTAAGAAATGGATCGGCGAAAGATGCCCTAGCATTTTTTGAAGAAGCTGAGAGAATTGAGAAGGAGATCGAATGGAGCTTGCATTCAACCACTCGTTGTTTGTTTCTCGCAACTAAAGGAGAATATCTTGCTGCCATCGGGGACTGGAAAGGATCCACTAAAGCCTTCTCCAAGGGGTTCGAACAGATGATAGATACCCCAAATGGCATCCTTTTGGAGGCGATGGCAAGAGTTTGGTATGGAGAATTATTGTCGACAAGGGCAATGCAAACAGAGGCGATGGATCAATTCAATCGGAGCTTGATTTTATACGAAGGACTGTTCAATTATCCTCAAATGGAGAAAGTTAAGTGGTTGATGGGTTCGGTGATGAAGAGCAATTAACTGGAAATGATCATTAAATTCCAAGGTAAACTTATTCGACGAATCCCATCAGATGCTAAGATATTCTTTCTCCTCCCTGGGAACGATCGCATCCCAGGTGTAGGATAACGCCAAGGACCTTGCCTTCTCGGACAGCTTAATGCGGAGATCTTGATTTCTAAGAAGCTCCATGATCTTAGCAGATAAGTCGTCCGAGTCTTTCGGATTGCATAACAAACCACCCTGATGGACCACCTCTGGAAGTCCGCCAACGTTTGTAGCCACGATCGCCTTCCCATAGGACATGGCCTCCGCGACTGCGATACCATATGATTCGAATATCGATGGCATGACGAAGAGCTTACAGGAGGACAGTAGTTCGCACTTCCTCTCCTCACAAACCCTTCCAGTCATCTCCACTTTGCCTTGCAAACCATTCTTCTCGATCTGTCTTTGAAGCTTGTCCTGAAGCGGCCCCCCACCACAGATGATCAGCTTGGAGTCCACAGACCTCATCGCTTTGACTAGGTACTCCAAACCTTTGGTGTTCACCAGTCGTCCCATGAACAGGATGAAGTCCTCCTCCTTGACCGGCGCGGTACAAGGTATCTCGATCCCATTGGGGATGGCCACCGTCCTGGTTGGGTCGAACCCTCGGCGGTCCAGGTCCTTCTTCACGAACTCGCTGACGCAGATGACCTTGGGGAACCTCTTCAGGTGCCTCTTCATCATCTGGTCGTTGATCAATGAGGGCAGCCTGGTCACCCCGACCCCCTCCCCGAAGGTGTTGTGGAAGGTGAAGACCTTCTTCCCTGGCCAGGTGCGGGCGATCTTGTTGTAATCCGGCGCCCAGCGGTAATGGAAGTCCACCAGGTCCGGCTCCAGTCCCTTGAGCGCCTCCATCAGGCCTTTCGTCGAGACATAGGGCGGGTTGTAGATGTCGATGTAGCGCGAGGGCAGACGCACCACACGATAGCCGTCGATGACCTCCTCCTTGCTCGTCCCCTCCAGCTGGCTGGTCAGCACGATCATCTCATGCCTCTTCGCCAGCCTCTTCGATATGTGATGCACCCGGTGCTCGATGCCTCCCAGGAAGGGATAATGGAACGGATTGACCTCGACGATCCTCATGCTGGATACCAACTGACCTTGCTGACGGAGCAGCAGGAAGGTGTAACAAACTGTCCTCTCATTATCCTTTAGCCTCGAGCTCAATGTCATATTATACCATCCGATCCAATTCACTGATGATGACCGGGCGTATCTATGTGCTCAAGTACGAAGGGGACCCTAAGACGAAATACGAACAGTTCCGCAAGATGGCCCAGACCATCGACATGGAGTTCGAGGGGGATGTCGAAAAGGGCATTTCAACGGAGGACCGTACGTGGCCGGTTTCCATATCAGCTTCAAGGGCTCATATGAGGTCAAGGGGGACAAGATCGAGATCACCATCCTCGAGAAGCCCGCCCTGGTCTCCTGGGAGCTGGTGGAGAGCACCCTGAAGAAGTTCGTCATGGACGATTAAGCCGTCGTTCGGGAAAGGTCATTTATATACCAGGTTACAAAGACAGGGACATGGTGCGACGCAAGATCATCAATATCGACCGGGAGCTGTGCAACGGCTGTGGCCAATGCGTCATGGACTGCGCGGAGGGCGCCATCGAGCTCCGCGATGGCAAGGCGCATGTCATCAGCGACCGTTTCTGCGATGGACTGGGGGCGTGCATAGGCGGCTGCCCCACCGGCGCCCTGACCATCGTGGAGAGGGACTCGGAGGATTTCGATGAGGAGGCGGTCAAGGAGCACCTGGGAAAGAAATCCTGTGACGACATCCCCATCCAGGCCTGCCCCGGTTCCGGTCCGAGACGCTTCAAGCCCCATCCCACTGGTGATGTCGGGGGCGGTCTCATCGCAACTCTCCAACTGGCCCATCCAGATCCGCCTCGTCCCGCCCAATGCCCCATATCTCCGCAAGGCAAAGACTGCTCATCGCCGCCGACTGCAGCGCCTTCGCCTGCGGTGGGATCCAGCGCGACTTCATCAAGGACCGGGTGGTGCTCATCGGTTGCCCCAAGCTCGACGACAACGAGGAGTTCGTCGACAAACTGGCCGCGATATTCAAGGCGGCCGAACCGCAGGACGTCGTCTTACTTCATATGGAGGTGCCCTGTTGCCGCGTCTCCAAGAAGCTCGTCCGCCTGGCCATCGAGAGGTCGGGCAAGGTGATCCCCATGAAGGAGTACATGGTGACGGTGGAGGGCGGCGCGGTGCAGCAGATGGCCTAGTCCCGCTTGTTCACCTTGCAGCTCAGGCTCTCCACCTCGAGCTTGAGCACGACGGTCTTGTCCATGCACCTATCGGTCACGACATAATCGCCAGGATGGTAGTGCTTCATGAGCGCCTCCACGCCCTTGGCCCTTTCCGCAGGGTGCGCTCGCCACCCGATCGTGCCCTTCCCCATGACGCACTTGAAGTTGTTGCTGCACTTGTAGGCGTCCCGGTCCAGCACGAGGCCTTCGTCGATGTCGATCTCGAAGCTGGCCTTTCCAGTGCGTTGCACCAGGTCCATCTTCCGACCCTCCTTGGCGCAGTGGAACCAAAGACAATCGTCCGAGTAACCGAAGTTCATCGGAACGATGTAAGCCTCATCCCCGTCCACCAGTCCGATGCGGCATACCCCCGCCGCTTGGATGATGGAATCGATCTGCAGCTCGGTCCGTGATCTCCTTCTCCGCACGCCTCATGGCATCGGTATCGGGCTTCGGGTAAATCACTTCAACGGAGCTTGTAGCCGCAGAAGGGGCAGAAGGGCCCTCCCACATCCGTCCGACCGCAGTTGCGGCAGAAGCGGGCCCCGTCAGGGTTCTCCGGGGGCGGGGGTGCCCCGACAGGGGGCGGCGGCGGTGGTGGAGGGGCATAGCTGGTGTTCATCACAGTGTATGTCGTGGGGGCCCATGGCGCGCCATACTGCTGCTCCTCCGTCGGCAGTGTGTCCTGGTCCGGCCTCTTGATGATCCTGCTGACCCCGATGACCGATGCGGCCACCACTATGGCGAACACCCCGAGCAATGCGATCTCCCAACCTTCCAGGGTCAAAGACCCTCCATCATCGTCCTGGGCCGTGGCATTGGCAGCGATGACGAAGGGGCCGATGTTGTAGGAACCGTTGGCCGCGTTGCCGTCGACGTTGATCGCGCGGATATGTAGGTACCATAGCCCTTCCGTCAGGGGCGGGCTCTTGGACTTGGCCATAACGGTGTCGATGCTGTCGTCCGGCACGGTGTCCGGCTCCCCGTCCCAGACGATGGAATAACCGGCGATGTCGCCAGAGTAATCGATGGCACCGCTCCAGGTCACCTCCACGGTCGAGTCGTCCGATTCCTCCATGATCTTGTGGCTGGAGTCATAGGTGGTGGGGTTGAGCGGATAGCCCAGATCAACCTGGAACCTGGCATGGTAGAAGATGGTGCGCAAGGAGTCGTTCTTGTCCGGCCAGGCAGTGTAAACTTGGACCATGCTCTGGGGCTTGTCATCACGGAAGATGGTCCAGAAGGTATCCGAACTCGTTGTCGATCCGGTCCCCGTTCCCGTCCGGGTCCCAGGATGGGTTGTCTGTGGCGGAGACCCCGTCATAGATGTCCCAGATGACATTGGCCACGGCGCCCTCCACCGCGTTGCCGTCCCAGTCGCCGTAATCTCCGTTGAAGAAGGGGCCGTCGGCGTACACCGTCGATTCCATGTTGCTGCCGTCGGAGCGGACTGGGTTCCCGATGACCGCCCGCTCGAAGAACTCGGCCCAGCCCTCGGTGAGCGCGAAGGGCCCATTGGACACGCTATCGATATAGTGAGGGTCCAGTCCCTCGGTGTAGGGGAAGCTCCCTCCCCTTACGGTATAATGGATGCAATGACCGTACTCATGGAGGATCGTCCCCTGGTCCCAGATGTGCCCGTCCTCGGCCGGGATGTCAATGACCGTGCCCGAGGAGCTGGGCCAGGTGCCGGAGGGCCAGTTGATGGTCACCTCGTTCATCTCAAAGCCGGTCCGGTCCTTGATCCAGAGCGCTCCGGCCCGGGCCGCCTCGAAGGCCGACCAGGCGCCCCGGTCCTCATTGGTGATGCGGTGGTTGATGGTGCTGGACGAGCTCAGGGTGAAGACCCCGGTGGACCACTCATAGACCGAGTTGGACAATATCGTCGTATCCCTCACCTCGACGAATCGTTGGTCCGAGGTGCTGATGATGAGCTCGAACTGGCCTGCGGTGAGGTTGGTGAAGGTGACCTTGCCTGCGCCATCCGTCGTGCCATTCCTTTCCACGAAGGAGCTGTGGGCCCCGACCCTCCACAGCTGCACCAGGCCTCCCTTGCAGGGCAGGACGCCGAGACCGTTCTCTGAGGAATAGTTGAATCGGGCGGTGAGGATGATGTCCGTGGTGCTTGGCGCCGAGCTTCGGCGTTCGTAGGGAGAGGTCAGTGCTGCCAGCCCCTGGGTCTCCAATGGTGTCCTCTCCATTTTCATCCTGGAAGCGACCTCGCTTGGGCTGGTCGATGAGGGCCCGATGAACGCCAGAGGCGTGAACATGGTGGCCAACAACAGAAACGCTAACAGGATGACGCGAACGCGGATCGACATACCAAGTGGTTATCCTCACGAACCTGGGCGTTAATCTACTTTATGCATGCCCCGCCCGAATATGGGTCAATATCATCGCTAGAGATGAGCTGGATGTGAGTTGGATGATACATCCAATTTAAATATCGGCAATCCATACCTAACGACACATGAAAGCAGCCCTGATGACCGGCCCTGGGTCCCTCATCGTGGAGGAGATGGATGAGCCGGAACTTCCCCCGGGTGGGGTGATGGTGGAGCTGCTGGCCTGCGCCATCTGCGGCACTGACGTCAAGATGCTGGAGCATGGCCATAAGGACCTGGTATACCCCAGGGTGCTGGGCCATGAGATGGTCGGTCGCATCGTGGAAGTGGACGATAAGGTTCGTTCATACCGCCAGGGTGACCTGGTCCAGATTTGGCCAGGGATCGCCTGTGGCGTCTGCCGCCCCTGCTCCCGCGGCCATGACAACCAATGCCATCAAATGGGCATCCTTGGCTTTAACCGGGACGGGGGGTTCGCCCAGCGCATGGCTGTGCCGGCGGAGAGCGTTCGCGGCGGCGGCCTGGTCCGCTTGCCGGCGACCGTCGATGCTGCGCTGGTCACCTTGACGGAGCCGTTGGCCTGCTGCCTCAACGGGCAGGAACTGGCCTCGGTGGGGAGGGGGGACGTGGTGCTGATATTCGGTGCCGGGCCCATCGGGTGCCTGCATGCCATCGCGGCCAGGCACAAAGGGGCGGGAAGGTCCTCATGACGGAGCATCTGGAGGGGCGCAGGGCGTTGTTGCCATCGGGACTGGCCGATCGCATCATCGACCCATCGGAAGAGGACATCGCCACGATCGTGGCCGAGGAGACCGGGGGGGAGGGTGTGGATGTTGTGCTCATGTCGACCCCAGAGGTGCGGGTGGACAGCTGGGTGCTCAAATTGGTGGCCCCCCATGGCCGGATCAGCGTCTTCAGCGGCCCCAAGAAGGGCAACTATGAGGTGCCCTTCGATGTGCGCTCCCTGCACTACCGGGAGATCGCCCTGGTGGGGGCGTACGGTTGCTCCAGCCGCCACAACCGCATGGCGGTGGAATCGTTGCTCTCTGGGGAACTGGATGTGGAGTGGTTGGTCACGGAGCGAGCGACGTTGGACGGGATAGGACGGGCGTTCCAACATGTCAACGACCGCATCGGAATGAAATCGGTCATCACAAAATTCTGAGGTGTGAAAATGGAAGAGAAGCTAAGGTACTTCGGGGGAAAGGTGGACGGGTTGATCAAGGGAAAGGACATCACCCGGGCGGAGGCCAGGGACCTGTTCCGAGAGGTGCTTTTGAACCAGCAGCCGGACCTGCAGCAGGGCGCGTTCTTGGCGGCGCTGACCGCTAAAGGCGCCACCCCGGAGGAACTGGCGGGAAGCTGGGAGGCGATATACGATATCGATACCGTCAAGGTCAGGCCGGAGGTCCCTGGCCCATTGGTGGACAACTGCGGCACCGGCATGGACACCATCAAGACCTTCAACATCTCCACCGCCGCCTCCATCGTGGCCGCGGCGGACGGCATCTACATGGCCAAGCACGGTGCCCGGGCCATCACCTCCAAATGCGGCACGGTGGACATCGTGGAGGCGCTGGGCGTGGACGTGGAGTGCGATGTCTCGGTGGTGAAACGCAGCATCGAGAACGCCGGGATCGGCATGTTCAACGGCATGAGCGGCAAGGTCCACCCCCAGGCCCTCTACCGCATCCTCTCCCAGGTCCGCTTCGGGACGGTGCTGAACATGGCCGGGTCCCTGGCCAATCCCGCATTGCCGACCTACGGCGTCCGGGGCGTGTACGCTAAGGAGATGATTATGCCCATCACCAAGACCATGCGCGAGATCGGCTACCGCCGGGCCTTCGTGGTGCATGGCATGGACGCACATGAGAAGCGCGGCCTGGATGAGCTCTCCACCCTCGGACCCACGTATGTGGCCGAGCTCCACCCGGACGGGGAGATCGAGGAGTACGTGCTCAATTACAAGGACCTCGGGCTCCCGACCGCCAAGGAGGAGGTCATCCTCTGCAAGTTGAACAAGGAGCAGGAGGCCATCGAGCTGCTGCGCGTGCTGTCTGGCGAGGACCACAACTCCCGCCGTGACATCGTCTGTTTGAACACCGCCCCGATACTCTACATAACCGGCCATGCCAAGGACCTTGATGAAGGCGTGCGCAAGGCCGAGGAGATCATCGACTCCGGCAAGGCGATAAAGAAGCTACGCCAGTGGGTGGCGGAACAACAGAGCGGCGACTCGACGGTCAAGGTGGAACATCTGGACCGTCTTATCGAGAGGTCCGGCGCTTTGATGAGCTAGGATTGGCCCATTGTTCCCGGCTCTTTTCCTCCATCTGTTTCATGGAGGCCTCGCGGGCCACCGCCCGCTCTTCCCTCTTCTCTTGCCTGGCCTCATAATCGTCCCGCTCCTTGTCGGCGGTGATGATTATGACGCTGTTCTGTTCCTCCCCCTCCAAGGAGACCATCGGTCCCTTGGCGGAGCGGCGGACCCTCTTCATGAAACCCTCGAAGAACGCCAGGTCCTCATTGGTGGTTTCGACGAGCAATTTGATCAGGAAGGTGTGGATCTCGTGTATGGTGTCGAAGAAGTAGGATATGTCGGCGGAATCGAGCATCGCCAGGAAGCGCTCCTTGTCCTTCTTGCGGGCGGAGAGGGCGCGCAGCTGCTCCTCCCAGTTGTCCTGTATCGCCACAGGCAGCGTCTCTTTTCCCAGGACCTTCCATTCCAGCATGAGGCCGGGATACGCCTTGAGCCATAAGAGGGTTTTGCTTGTCCTCGAAGACCTAACCTGCCCTGGGGATGAGCGATGACATGAACTCCGACCGGACCCTCCGGACCGCGCTGGGGCACCATGATAAATTTTATCAAGGCATGCCGGCATCATCCCCGCATGTACGGCACAGGCGGGTATCGTTACTACAAGGACAAGGTGGCCAACGACCTCCATGGCTGGAGGAACGAGGCGACGTTCGTCGAGAAGATGACCGTGGCCTTGCTGTTCGCCTTGCTCACCGCCCTGGCCTCGTTGGTCCGCCTTTATGTGCCATTCACTCCGGTGCCCTTCACCGGACAGGTACTGGTGGTCCTCCTTTCCGCCGTCGTGCTGGGACGCTACGGAGCGATGAGCCAGGTCATGTTCCTAGCCATCGGGGGTTCTTTCGGCCTGTTCGCCGCCGGAGGCCTCATGGCGCTGGTGGGCGTGACCGGAGGCTATCTGATCGGGTTCGTCGCCGCCGCCGCCTTCCTGGGCGAGCTGGTGGAGAGGAAGGAGAGCTGGACCTATGCCACCGTGGCCATGGCCATGGCGGTCGCGGTGGGCCTGATCTACCTGTTCGGCGTAGGGCAGCTGGTGATGGTCCTAGGCATAAGCTGGTGGGAGGGCGTCGCGCTGGGAGCGGCGCCTTTCGTGGCCGCGGACGCCTTGAAGATCGTGCTGGCCATTGGGACGGCCTCGTTCCTCCTTCCGTTGCGGAAGTGATGTCTTGACCGAGAACCTGCCCGAGCATGACCACTGCCAGATCTGCGACGACCCGATAGACCTGGGACAGAAGTTCTGCTCCGACAAATGCCAGGAGGACTACCAGAAGGAGGTCAAAAAGGAGAAGCTCAGGAGCTACCTCTTCCTGGTGGCCATCGGTGTGGTGGTCATCGCGGTGACCGATGACCTTTTTGTTCATCTAGTAAGGTCGGCTCTTTCGGCGCAGCACCGCGTCCGTCATGCGCATCGCCTTTACCGTTGGACCGACGTCATGGACGCGGACGATGTTGGCGCCGTTCATTGCCGCCACCACCGCCGTCGCCAAGGAGCCTTCCAGACGCTGCTCGGGAGCGCCTCCCAATATGGTGCCGATGAAGCTCTTCCTTGACGTGCCGACGAGCAATGGCCTCCCCAACCCGCGGAACTCGCGCAAACGGTGCAACAGCTCCAAGATTATGGTCGGCGGTCTTGCCGAACCCTATGCCCGGGTCCACCATGATCCGTTCCGGTGCCACCCCGCCCTCCACCGCGCGCTGGATGGAAAGATGCAGTTCGTTGTAGATGTCCCCCACGAGGTCCTCGTAATGCACGTTGTGCTGCATGGTGCCTGGCTCGTCGCGCATGTGCATGGAGACCACCCCGCATTGATGGCTGGCCGCCACCTTGATCATCTCCGGGTCCCTCAATCCAGAGACGTCGTTGATGATCTCCGCCCCCCTCTGGAGGGCCTCGATCCGCCACCGTCGCGTGGCGCGTGTCCACGGAGATGGGCACGGCGATCCTCCCGGCCAAGGCCTCGATGACCGGCAATATGCGGCCCATCTCCACCTTCTCAGCGACCGCTCCGCGCCTGGCCGGGTGGATTCCCCGCCTATGTCGATGATGTCCGCGCCCTCCTGCACCATTTGCATCGCCCTCTCCACGGCGGCGTCCGTGTTATCAAAGGAACCACCATCGGAGAACGAGTCCGGTGTGACGTTGAGCACCCCCATGACCAAGGTGCGGTCGAAGCGCAGCTCCCGCTTGGCCAAAGGGACCGGGACGGTATAATCGGAATGGTAGTTGCGAATGGCGGTGGCGATCTCCATGCCATAATGGCCCACCGCGCCTGCGTCCATGGCCAGCTGCTCGAAGAAGAAGGGAGCGCCCACCATCATCACCTTGCCGGAGCGTATCTTGCGACAGAGGAAGGCCTCGCCCCCCTTGCCCTTGATCGCATCCTGCAGTATGACCGCCTCCTCCCGGCCCATGCCGTCCTGGACCACGAAGATGGACCCGAGCATGCGGCGCCGGTCCATGAAGTTCTCCGGAAGCCCGAAGCGGCGCCACTCCGCCAGCGCCTCGTCGTATGAGAAGTAGTGCCTCACCCGGGACATGTCATCACCCCATCTGCCTGTCCACCAGCTCGGTGAGGTCCAGTACCTCCAGCTTGGCGCCTTGGCGCTCCTTGCCCAGGTTGAGGTTGTTCACGCAGAACGGGCAGGCGGTGACCAGGTAATCGGCGAAGGCCGCCTCGTCCACCCGCTTGGCCGCGATCCGGGCCGACATCTCAGGATAGGCGGAACGGACCCCGCCCCCTCCGCCGCAGCAGCGCGCCGTCTCCCTGCTCCGGGCCATCTCCGTGAATTCTATCCCCGGTACCTTGCCTATGACCTGGCGCGGCGGCTCGTAGACGCCGCAGTGCCGGCCCAGATGGCAGGGGTCATGATAGGTGACCTTCCCCTTCAATGGCCTTAGGTCCAGGTCTTTCTCGGCCAGCATCTCCGAGATATGCCGCACCTTGAAGGGTACTTTGACGAAACGAGGATACTCCTCCTTGAACATGCGATAGCAACCGGAGCAGCTGAACACCACCTCGGAGACGCCGCGGTCGGCGATGGCGTCGACGTTGCGGCGGAACAGGTCGGCCACCTCCTCCTCGTCCCATCCCACCCTCTGAAGCACGGAGCCACAGCACACCTCGTCCACCAGGGCGTAGTCCATGTCCAGCTTGTCCATGACGGACATGGTGGCCTTGGCTATGCTCTGCGTCCGGTAGGATGCGGTGCATCCGGCGAAATAACCGACCTCCGCGCCCTTGTCCTCGACGCCCAGCGCCTCTCGGACGGTGCGCCTTTCCCCATAGGGATTGCCGGTCCGGAGCACGTTCTCGACGATGGCCCGGTGCTTGGGCAGCATCCGGCCGTTGGCCACCAGGTCCCGGCGGGCCCTTTCCACGACGTCCACCACCTGGACCTTGGAAGGGCAGCGCCTCTCGCAGTCCTTGCAGGTGGTGCACTGGTAGAGATATTCCAGCACCGAGTCGTCAGCCTCGAGCTCCTTGTTCAGAAGTCCGTAGGACAGGACCATCCGGCCCCGGGCCACGCTCGGGTCCCATCCCACATCATCGAAGGCCGGGCATACGCTCTTGCAGAAACCACAATAGGTGCAGGTGAGCAGTTCCTTCCGGACGTGGCGGAGATGCTCCGCCTCGATGTAATCGGCCATCTTAGACCAACCTTGGGACGGTTACGCTACCGTCCAACATTACTAATACCTTTCCCCCGGGACGGGTGGCCAGGGCATGGTCCAAAGCCTCCTGGGCGCTGCGGAACGGTGTGACGTTGATCCTCTCCAGCGCCTCACAGCTCAGACCCGTGACCGCGTAGAGCTCAGCACGGTCCATGAGCTCGGCCAGCTTGGCCGCCTTGTGGTGACCGAGCTTGTACTCCTTCCTCAGGTTCTCCATGATGCGCTTGGGGTCGCGGGAGGCGGAGAGCTGGTGATAGAACGCCTCGCCCCCGATGCCCTCCCGACACTTGGACACCAGGATGACCACCCCGCCGTCCCGCACCGCCAGCTTGGCATTCTCGATGGCCTTCTGCGACTGGTACAGGTCGACGTCCATCGGGTAGGGCGCCACGGTGATGACCACGTCCGCCCTCCCCTCGACATCGACCACGAACACCTCGTTGGCCCATTCCACCGCCTGCTCGAAGGCCAGGAAGAGATCTCCGGACGCCACCCGGTACACCCGCTGGTGCCGGTCCATCACCACCTGCACCGAGAAGACGTTGAGGCCTTTGACGGCGGTCAGGGCGTCCACCATGTCCTCGTGCACCGGGTTCCCCTCCAGGGCCAGCACCTTGGCCTCCGGCCTCATGGCCAGACGGTGGTTCTGCTCCACGGAGCGATAGGACGCCACTCCCGGCAGGAAGGACTTCCTCCCTCCGGTGTAACCGGCGAAATAGTGGGGCTCGACGCTGGTGATGATGACCAGGCGATCGGCGCGGACCGCCATCTCGTTCACCTCCATCTCGGTGCCGTTCTTGGACACGCCGAGCGGCACGCAACGGTCCTTCTTGGAATCGTGGGCATGGATCCGGTCCCGCAACTCATCCAGATGGCCTCCGAAGATGAATCGCAGCTCCTCCTCGGTGGGGGCGCGGTGCGTCCCGGTGGCCACCAGATATCGGGCCTTGGTCAGGTCGAAACGGGCCGACAGCGCGTCCAGCACTTTGGCGGTCGGGGTAGGCCTGGTGCCATCGTTCACGATGAAAACGATGTCCTTCCCCCCCTTCAGGAAGGAGGTTATGTCCTTTCCCCCGCAGGGGTCGTCCAAGGACGCGTCGATGACCTGGGCCTCGTCGTGCACCTCCACCTCCAATAGGACGGATGACGCCGAGGAATCGCTCCCTGTCCAGCTCGATGTCCTGATGCCCTTTGGCACCATAGGGCAGTTCCACCTTCACCATACGTTCATGCGAAACGGCACGCCTCGATATAGAACTGTCCCCGACCATGGCAACCTTAAAACGATGGCCTTGACAATGAAGGTACGATGGTCAGATTGTGCGATATCGGCGAGAAGTCCGTGGTGGGGGCCCTCATCGGCAGGATCGGCCCTTCCGGCGATATCGGGCTGGGGGACGACGCCGCGGCCGTGCGCCTTGGCTCCCGATACCTGGTGGCGAGCACCGACCTGGTGACCCGCAGGACGCATTTCCCCAGGCCCACCACGCCATTCCAGATGGGATGGATGGTGGCTGCGGTGAACTTCAGCGACATCGCCGCCATGGGCGCCCTGCCCCTCGGCCTGTTGGTGGCCATGGGACTGCCCCGGGAAACGGAGCTGGAGACCGTGGAGGGTATCGCGGACGGCATAGGGGCCTGCGCGGAACAGGTGAGCGCCGACTATCTAGGTGGCGATACCAAGGAGACCGATGACATCTGCCTGGTCGGCACGTCATTGGGCATGGTGCGGACGGACGGCATCCTGCTCCGCTCGGGGGCTCGCCCAGGCGATCTCCTGGCAGTCACCGGCAAACTGGGGTTGGCCGGGGCCGGTTGGGCGGAGATAGACGAGGAGGGCTTCCACCCCTTGGCCCGGAAGGCGCTATTGGAACCGTTCCCGCGGACAAAGGAGGGGGCGATACTGTCGGCATCGGGTTGCGTGACCTCCTGCATGGACACCTCGGATGGGCTGGCCATGTCCGTGCACGAGCTGGCCCGGCGCAGCGGGGTCGGCTTCAAGGTCGACAGGAGGGCGTTGCCGGTGCATGTCGATGCGATGGAGATAGGCGAAAGGCTGGGCTTGGACGCGATGGATTGGGCGCTCTATTCCGGAGGCGACTACCAACTGCTATTCACAATGAACCCGGAAGGGGAGACCCGGCTGCGCTCCATGCTGGGGAAGGGCTACACGGTCATAGGCGAGGCGACCGGGGAAGGCATCTTCTTGGAGGATGGGGGCAGAAGGTCGTTCTTGGAGGACAAGGGTTTCGAACACTTCCGGTGGTGAGAATGTGAAGGAAGCGATGTACTGGCATGTGAAGGGGGATGTGGTCCGATGCGAGCTCTGCCCCCATCGCTGTCTGATACCCCGGGCCAAGTCGGGCATCTGCGGGGTGAGGCAGAACGTGCAAGGGAAGCTCGATGGCCTTGACATACGGCATGGTCTCATCCATGCATGTGGACCCGATGGAGAAGAAACCATTCTACCATTTCAAACCAGGTCAGACCGTGCTATCGTTCGGGAGCGTGGGCTGCAACCTAGGATGCCTGCACTGCCAGAACTATTCCATATCCCAGGCGGCCCCGGACTCCCCCTTCCTGAACCGCATCGAGGCGGAGGATGTGCCAAGGATGGTGAGGGAGGCAGGATGCAACGGCGTCTCCTGGACCTACAACGAGCCCACCATGTGGATCGAGTTCGCCTCCGATGCCTCCAAGCTCTGCAAGAAGGAGGGCATGTTCACCAACTTCGTGTCCAACGGCTACATCCAGGAGGCCCCTCTCTGCGAGCTCAAGGGGGTGATCGACGCCATGAACATCGATGTCAAGGGCTTCACCGAGGACTTCTACAAGAAAGTGTGCAAGGCGCGGCTGCAACCAGTGCTGGACACGGTGAGGGTGGCGACCGAGCTGGGCATGCATGTGGAGCTCACCTACCTGGTCATACCCACCAAGAACGATGGGGAGGAGGAGATCGGTCGCTTCTGCCGCTGGGTGGCGGAGATCGACGATGAGATGCCAGTGCACTTCTCCCGGTTCCATCCGGACTACAAGATGATGGACCTCCCGACCACCCCCTCCAAGACCATGGAGAGGGCGCACCAGCTGGCCAAGGCGAGCGGACTGAAGTTCGTCTATGTGGGCAACATGCGCTCAGACGCGGAGAGCACCTTTTGCCCGGACTGCGGCAGCTTGGTCATCCGGCGGTCCTGGTTCGATGTGGAGATGGTGAACTACCACCATGGCCGCTGCGGCAAATGCGGCCGGGACCTCCATATGGTGCCGTGAGCGCGATGGACCTGGAGGAGCTGAGGGACCGACTGCTGGCGGGGCGGGACATGACCGGCTGGTGGCCGGCGGAGACGCCCTTCGAGGTGATGGTGGGGGCGGTGCTGACCCAGCAGACCACCTGGGAGAACGTGACCAAGGCCATCGCGGCGTTGCGCAAGGAAGGGCTCTTGGACGTCCATGTGCTGGCCGATTGCCCGCCCGAGCGGCTCATGCCTCTGGTCCGATGCACCGGGTTCTACCGTCAGAAGTCGACGCGTCTGATATCCATGGCCAGGCATGCGGTCGAGGGGCATGGCGGGCATGGAGGCCATGCTCGATCAGGGCACCGATCGCCTGCGGAACGAGCTGCTGGGACTCCCTGGCATAGGGCCGGAGACGGCGGACTCGATACTGCTCTTCGCCGCCCGAAGACCGAGGTTCGTGGCGGCGGCATATGTCTCGCGAGTGCTGAGCCGGACAGGCATCCTCGCCTCGGAGGACTATGACCAGGTGCAAGCATTCGTGGAGGGCTCCATCGCCCCTGACGTGGTAACATACCAGGAACTTTATGCGGTCCTGGTGGACCATGCCCGGACCATCTGCTTGAAGGACCCTCGATGCGAGAGGTGCAGGATGGCCGACCGGTGTCGGTCCGCGCTCACACCAGGGCGAAAACGATATTGCCCACCACAACGGCGATGACCAGACCGAAGGTCAGGGGGATGAGCATGGGTATCTTCGGCGTCACCCAGATGGTCTTCATGCCCTTGGCCTCCAGGGCGGCGAACTGCTCCTCCACCGGGTTGGACTGGGGTATCGAGGAGACCGAGACCTCCTGACCCTCGACCCGTTCCATGGGCCAGACGTGCTTCTTCTTCGCCTCCTCGATGTCCATGCGCCTCCCGAAGAACATGGCCGGGAACTTCCGGTCGCCCTTGGAGAGGTTGTAGAAGACGTAATAGACGGGTATGGCCAAAGTGATCAGCGCCCCGTAGAACAGCACCAGCAAGGAGAAGGGCATCACGAACTGGGCCATCCCCTCCGGCACAGGCACCAGGGGGAACCCGCCCACCATCGGATAGACCGGGATGAGGAGGGTGAGCGCGATCAAGGCCTTGGCGTCCGCACCGCCCTTGATGATGTCGAATATGTACATCAGGTAGTAGACCACGAACATGACCAGTATGCTCAACAGGGCCCAGAGGTCCTCGCTGTTGTAGAACAGGCCGACCAGCACGGTCAAGCAAGCGGCGCTGGCGATGTACAGCATCAACGGGAGCCAGAAGACCCCTTCCTCTAAGATGCCCTTGCGGTCCCAGAGCATGTCGAAGAAGACCCAGCCAATGGGCAAAAGGATGAGCAGGTAAAGCGGGTCCAGGTCGTCCATGAGGATCTGCACGCCCAGAAGCGCCAGTCCGGCCGCCCCCATGGCCGCCCAGAACTTGTCCGAGGCGGTCCTGGTCTCCCAATCGGATATGGCCGCCATGGTCAGCAACGCCAGGGCTATCGCCACTCGGGTCACTGACAGCCAGTCCATGCTTCGGAATCAAGGATGCCCATAAAAAGGTTTTCCGCTTGGTTCCCAGGTCGGGTAATCATGAAAGGGGCAAGGCAATGTTTTTATGCCGAACATCAATGCGGTCCCCGTACCCAGACAGAGGTAGATGACAATGGATAGGGAACTCAGGGCGCGGCGGACCTTCACGTTCGCCTTGGCACTTCTCATGTCGCTGGCATTCGTTTCGATGCTCTTGCCGGCATCCCAGGCGGCCGAGGTCACTGTTTTTCCGATGAACCCCGGGACGACCGAACTGAACGGGGATTCGGACATCAAGATAAGCTATGTCATCTTCAACAACGGCACCGCACCCTTCCTGGTCAAGGGCATAGTCACCCCGACGGAGGATGAGGGGGTCACCGCCTCGTTCGATGATGATTTCGCCAC
The DNA here is from genome assembly GCA_963789555.1 of Methanomassiliicoccaceae archaeon. Taxonomy (GTDB): domain Archaea; phylum Thermoplasmatota; class Thermoplasmata; order Methanomassiliicoccales; family UBA472; genus JACXTP01. The sequence continues at coordinate 91,798 of CAWBKY010000010.1, forward strand.
CGTCGACCCGGGTCAGTCCCACACCTTCACGGTCACATTCAGCGCCAGTCGGAACGTCAAGACATTCGACACCGAGTTCGAGGTCAACTTCACCTCCACCAGGATGGACGACCCGAGCCAGTCGGAGAGCTATTCGGACACGGTGAGCTTGGAGGTCGTCTCGGTGTTCGGAGTGACCACCGGTGAGAACAAGATCCTGAAGATGTTCGACAATCCCTTCCCACCACCCTTCGACACCAACTTCTGGTCGTTCATATTCTCGGTGCTGATCTGGGTGGGGATCGCGGTCATCTTCTACTTCGTGGTCGACCCCTTGGCGCACCTGTTGACCAGGAGGACGGAGAGCGAGCTCGACGACATTTTGCTGCGCATCCTGCGCCTACCGGTCTTCGTGCTCATCGTCCTCATCGGCACGGTAAGCTCCATCGAGATACTGGACCTGCCCGGGGACGTCATCTCCAACATCGAGACGACCTATCAGATAATGTTCGTGCTGTTGGGCGCCTGGATCGCCTACAAGGTCTATGATGAGGTCGTCATCTATATGGCGAAGCAGTACGCCAAGAGGACCAACACCGAGATGGACGATGCCATCATCCCCATCATGGAGAAGTTGGGCATGATAGTCATCCCCATCATCGCCCTGATGACCATATTCAGCATCATGGGCTACGACCTCACGGTGTTGCTGGTCGGGGCGGGCTTCCTAGGCATCGTGGTCGGTCTCGCCGCCCAATCCACCCTGGCCAACTTCTTCGCCGGCATGCAACTGTTGGTGGAGCGGCCCTTCAAGGTGGGGGACACCATCATGCTCAGCGACGGAGGATTCGGTGAGATCACGCACCTGGGGCTCAGGGCCACCGAGATCTATGACAACACCAACGATTACATCATCGTCGTGCCGAACGATAAGATGGCCAACGACCCCATAGTCAACGTGGTACGTCCAGGCAGGGAGCTGACCATCGCCGTGCTGGTCGGGGTGGCCTATGGTTCGGACATCGAGGTGGTGAAGCAGCAGATGTACGAGGCCGCCATGGAGACACCCAACGCGGTCAAGGGCAAGCAGCCCCGCATCCGCCTCAACGACTTCGCCGACTCCGCCATCAACATGAAGATATTCATCGACATCGACGATGCCAACAACCGCTGGCGGGCCGCATCGGACTTCCGAGAGAGACTTTACAAGAGGTTCTCCGAGAATGGGATCGAGATACCCTTCCCGCAGCGCGTGGTCCACATCAAGAACGAGCGCAAGGAGAGCTGAACGGGAAAAGCACATATGTCGGCTGTTGCCAATATCGTCCCTGGTGAGATGATATGCAGGTGATTGAGGCCATACGCGAGCGGAGGAGCGTGCGTAGGTACCGACCGAAAGAACTTTCCGTCGATGACCTGGAGATGCTGCTGGAAGCGGCCAGGCTCGCCCCTTCCGGCGCGAACCGTCAGCCCTGGGAGATGGTGGCGGTCACCGACCCGAAGAGGATCAGGGACCTGGTGCCGTTATGCAAGAACCAGACCTTCCTGGAGAACTGCAACCTCTTCTTGGTCGGTATTGATGACCCACAGCAGAAATGGGCCCGGGTCGATGTGTCCATAGCCTTGGACCATGTGTCCCTGGCCGCGTTGGAGCTCGGCCTTGGGTCTTGCTGGATCGGGGCCTTCGACCAAGAGAAGCTGTCCGAGCGCTTGGGCGTCCCGAAGGGGAAGGTGATCACCGTCTGCCTGGCGATAGGATACCCCGATGAGAGCCCGGAGGCCAGGCCGCGTAAGGCGATGGAGGACCTCTTCCACTACGACCAGTATGGGAAACGTTGAGCTCCCCCAACCATTAATAGGGCCCGCATCATTGCGGGCCGAGGGCATTGTTTTGCCGTTTCCAGCCCTTGAACCAGGAAATGGTGGTGCAGGAGCATGGATGCGCCATCAGGTCCGAGCGATGCGGCGTTGAGGTATAGACCTTATCGAAAGGTCTGGGCCTGGCTCTTCATGGCCTGGTTCATATGCTACCTGGACCGCAGCATCACCGGACCGGTGGTGTCGTGGATGATCGCCAATGACATCGGCTTCTTGGCGGACGTGCCGATGCAGCATGCCATGGCCGGCATCGTCGGGTCCATGTTCTTCGCCGGCTATATGCTGACCCAGTTCCCCGCGGGCTATCTGGGCGACCGCTACGGGCACAGGACCATGGTGGTCATCAGCACCGCTTGGGCCGGCATCGCCACGCTTCTCTCTGGCCTGTCCCGTTCCCTCTTCGGCTTCGTGGCCATGCGTGTCCTGACCGGGCTGGGTGAGGGGGCCTACTACTCCAACGACCGGGCCATCATAAACGAGGTCACGCCCAAGGAGGAGAAGGGGTTCGCCATGGGGGTGGTGTTCGTGGGGCTGGCGCTCGGCCTCACCGTGGCGACATTGATCACCGTCCCGATTATCGAGCTGGCGGTACCATACATCGGCAGCGAATCGGCCTGGACCGTGCCTTTCGTGCTCTTCTCCATCCCCACCATGCTGATATCATATGGGCTCTGGAAACGCTTGGAGGCGAGGAAGGCGGAGAAGGGTTCGTTCCTCAAGGCGGCCACGCGGCTGGTGCTCATCTCTGCCGTGCTTCTCGTGGTGGTCATGGCCACTTTCGAGGGCACCCTGCGGCTAGGTTGGGGCGGGCTGGAACAGGCCGCGGCCATCCTGCTGACAGCCTTGGGCCTGGTGGCGATAATCTACTGGCGGCTCAAGGTGGTGAGCGCCCCCGTGCTCCGTTCCCGCAACCTATGGCTGATGTACCTCTCCGCCCTACCCATCCTCTACACCCTATGGTTCTTCGGTTTTTGGGCCTTGCTGCTGGTGTCCGAATCGGCAGAGATGGGGTTGCCCTCGGCCGCGGTGTATGCCTCGCTGTTCGGTGTGGCTGGGCTCATCGGTTACCCCTTGGGGGGTCGGTTGGGAGACCGGGCCATGCGGATAGGGTGGGGGAGGAGGAGGACCTATGTCGGGCTTTGCGTGGCGGTGGGGGGTTTGGTCCTGGTCCTGGCCATGGTGGTAAGTTCCGGCGAGTTCGATGTGCTCCTGCTCGGGACCCTGCTGTTCATCATCGGGGTGCTCTTCGCGGCCATGCAGACCGTGCACATGACCCTCACCTCCGACCTAGCACCAGAGGACATGCAAGGCCAGGCCTTCGGCATGTGGAACCTGGTGGCGGAGATCGGGGCCATCCTGGCCCCAGTGGTCTCCGGGACATTACGGGACATGAGCGGGTCCTGGACCACGGCCACCATGGTTACCGGCGCTTTGTTGCTTTCCAGCGCCGCCTTGGTATTCATGGTGCGGGGCGCCCCGAAGGGCGTGGGGAACAATGATTAAAGGCGGGCAGGGCCATTTTGAGGTGATAGCATGAATGCGCCCGACATTGAGCTCCCAGACATCGATCGGTTGGTCTTCCAGGCCACCTGCCAGGTGCCTCGGGGGAAGGTCACCACCTACGGGGACATCGCCAAGGCGATGGGGGACGTGAGCGCCTCCAGGGTGGTGGGGTCCATCCTGGCCAGGAACCCCCGTCCCATCGAGGTCCCATGCCATCGCGTCGTTTACAGCACAGGGGAGGTGGGTTGGTACTGCGGCCTGGGCAAGGGCAGCGACACCAAGCAGGACCTCCTGCGCGAGGAGGGCGTCCCGATGAGCGATGGCAGGGTAGACCTGGCGAAGGTCGGGTTCTCCGATTTCCACATCGATCCTGGACTGGCAAGGTTGCGGGAGCGGCAGGAGCGATTGAGCCACCGTGTGGTGGAGCGGGACGACCTGGGAAGGTTGCGCAAGGTGGCGGGACTGGACGTCGCCTACCGGGGCGACCAGGCATTCTCGGCGATGGCCGTCCTTGATATCGAGACGGGTTCGGTGGACATCCGGTTGGACCGGTCCCAGGTCAAGTTCCCTTACATCCCCTCATACCTGAGCTTCCGGGAGCTGGCTTCCCTCGCCCCCCTGGTCTCCTCCTCATCGGACACGCTCTTCCTGGTGGATGGCCAGGGGGTGCTGCACCCCAGGGGCCTAGGGATCGCCAGCCACATGGGGGTGGTGCTGGGCGTTCCGACCATCGGGGCGGCGAAGAGCCTCCTGGTGGGCGAGGTCGATCCCGTCCATCCTACGTCCATAAGGTACAAGGGAGAGGAAAGGGGAAGGGTGGTCGGGGAAGGGAGGAGGAAGCTGTACGTCTCTGTAGGCCACCGGGTCTCATTGGACACGGCGGAGGGGATGGTGCGGCGATATTGCCTTGAAGCTGACCATAGCCCTTTGATATTGGCGCATAGGGCGGCGGAGAGGGCCAGGAGGGAGGCGGGCGATTGAGGGTATTGGTCTACGGCGCCGGGGCGGTGGGCAGTTATCTCGGTGGCATGCTTGCCGCTAGGAACGATGTGACCTTGGTCGGTCGCAGGGACCATGTGAAGGCCATAGAGGAGGGGGGCTTGCGCATCACCGGACTGACCGAGCTCACGGCCCACCCTAAGTCATTGGAACATATCCTGGAGGATGAAAGATACGACCTGGTCCTGCTCACCGTGAAGAGTTACGACCTCGAGGCGTCGTTGGCGGGCCTTGGCCCGATTTTAGGGGAAGAGACAGTGCTGTTGGTGGTCCAGAACGGGATGAGGGTCCTGGGCCTCCCCACCCATGTTGGCGGTTCGCCGTTATTGCTGGGTGTGGCCTCCTTCGGCGTCACCCACCAAGGCCTTGGCCACATCATTCACGCAGGCTCGGGCGGGTTGCGACTGGGGGCCATCGAGGGTGGGCTGGACCTCGACCCATATTCGCATCTGTTCAGCGAATCAGGCATCGTGTGCGATGTCTCTTCCGATATCGCCAAGGACGTGTGGCGAAAGGCGGTCATCAACTCTGCCATCAATCCGATAACCGCCTTGGTGAGGAGAAGGAACGGCGCCATAATCGAATCGGAGGGGTTGCTTGGGTTATGTCGTTCGGTGTTCGACGAATCGTTGGAAATCGCCATCGCCGAAGGCGGTTTGGACCGGGGCGACGTTTGCTTCAATGATGTGCTGGACGTGGTCCGTGCCACGGCCTGGAACCGCTCCAGCATGTTACAGGACGTGGAGAGGGGGAAAAGGACGGAAGTGGACGCGATCAACGGGTCACTGATACAAGCTGGGAAGCGGTCCAAGCTACCGGTGGCATATAATACCACCCTTTGCGCTCTTATCAACGGTATCGAGGGGACGAAGGATGTCGAATGAGCTGAAGGACCATTGTCTGCACGAGTCAGCGAACAAAAGCACGCGCTGCCTAACCTCGCAGGAAAGGGCCAAGATCATGGGAAGCATCAACTCCTTATTCTTCTGGGCAGGCCACATGATCCCTGATGAATGGGAGATTGAGGGCCGTAAGGTCAGGCTCAGGGACACCGTGTTCCGAATGGTGAACGACGATGAGGTGACCTTGGAGGAGCTGCAAGCCGCCAAGGCCCTGGCGGACGTTCTAGAGAAGGAGGCGAGGCGTTTGCAAGGGGATCTGCGCGAAGACGACCTTACCCAGGCCCAAGCGGACTCCCTGTTCGATGACATCTGCGGCCTGCTACGAGGTGTAGCGGAGCTCCGAGAGCTACAGACGCAACATGATGAATACCGCAAGGAGCAGTTGATGCAGAACATCGGGGACGAGAAGAGATGGTTGAGGTACGTGAAAGAGGTCACCTGATCGGACCCTTCCATATTTCGTAAGGAAATTTGGGTAATTTCCCAAATAACTAATGATTTTTCGGAAATCTTATATATATTCGTGCGATTTACAATGCATTTAATACGAAATTTCCCTATCCGGGCATGTTCCGGAGGTCGAAATTATGATAGACCACCTTGACGACAAGATAATCGACATCCTGAAGAAGGACTCACGCAAACCTTTCGTAGAGATCGCCAACGAGCTGAACGTCTCCGAGGGGACGATCCGAAGCCGGGTGAAGAAGCTGTTCGAGGATGGTGTCATCCAGAGCTTCACCATCAAGACCAGCAGCAAGAACGTCAAGGCCATCATCGAGGTGAAGATCGATGTCAACGTCAACACCTCTGACGTGGCCAGCCGCATTTCGCGTTTCGAGGGCGTCTCAGAGGTCTATGAGGTGACCGGGGAGGAGGACATCGTCGCCATCATCGACGTCACGTCCTCACCTCAGCTGAACGATATCATAGAGCAGATCCGGCGCTTCGACAATGTGCAGTCCACCCGGACCAGATTGATACTCAAGGAACATTTTGGAGGGAACTGAGATGCTAAGAGGATGTGCTACGGCCATCATCTCCCCTTTCCATGACAATGGGGAGCTGGACGAGGAGGGTTTGAAGGAAATGGTGGAGTTCCAGGAGCGGGAGGGCGTCGATGCCATCGTGCCCTGCGGCACCACCGGGGAGTCGGCGACGCTCACGCACAAGGAGCACCTGCGGGTCATCCAGATCGTCATGGACACCAAGAAGCGGGTGAAGGTCATCGCTGGAGCGGGCAGCAATGCCACCCATGAGGCCATCCACCTCACCAAGGGGGCGAGGGACCTGGGCGTGGACGCCGTTCTGTCCATATCACCGTACTACAACAAACCGACCCAGAAGGGCATATTGCGCCACTACGAGGCCATCGCCAAGGCGGTGGATATCCCATTGATAGTGTACAACGTGCCAGGTCGGACGGGGAGCAACATCGCTCCGCTCACGGTCAAGAAGATGTCGGAGATACCCAACATCGTGGGCATCAAGGAGGCCAGCGGCAACATGGACCAGATCATGCAGATACTGGCCGAGGTCCCGCCCGACTTCGATGTGCTCTCCGGGGACGATTCGCTGACCATGCCGTTGATGTCCCTGGGAGCCAAGGGATGCATATCGGTGGCATCGAACGTGGTCCCGCGCTGGGTGACAGAGATGACGCACCGCGCCCTCTCCAACGACTATGTGGGGGCCAGGGAGCTGCATTTCAAATTGCTGCCGCTCTTCAAGAACCTGTTCCTGGAGACCAATCCCATACCAGTGAAGACGGCCATGCGCATGATGCACCGCCCCTCTGGAGTGTTCAGATTGCCCCTTTGCGACATGGAGGCCGCCAACGCGGAGATCCTCCGCAGGACCTTGGCGGACCTGAAACTGCTGTGAGCTGATAGCATGATCGAAGTGGTAGTCGCCGGGGCCACCGGCAAGCTCGGCACCTTGGTGTGCGGGCTGGTGGAGCGGCAGAAGGACATGAGGCTAGCAGGTGGGATAGTCTCGGCGGAAGGTGGTCACATCGGAAAGGAGCTGGGCGGAGGGGTGCGCGCCGTCGGTCCGGACCGGTTGTTGGAGGTACTGGCGGACGCCGATGTCTATGTCGATGTCACCTCACCAGGGGCGGCAGAGCGCAACCTGCGCCTGGCCATCCCCACCGGGGTCAACTGCGTCATCGGGACCACCGGACTGAACGAGGCGTTCGTCCGCGAGATCGATGGCATGGTGGCGAGACAGGGCTCTTCGGCCGTGATCACTGCCAATTTCAGCGTCGGGGTCAACGTCTTCTGGAAACAGTGCGAGCAGCTGGCCCGCGCCTTGCCGGAATATGAGGTGGAGATCATCGAGGTGCATCACGACAAGAAGAAGGACGCGCCCTCGGGGACGGCGGTCAAGGCCGCCAAGATCATCTCCGACGCCACTGGCGTGGAAAGGATGGTATACGGCCGGGAGGGCCTGGTCGGGGCCAGGGGCCGGGAGATAGGCATCCATGCCGTCCGCCTGGGCGATGTGGTCGGCGAACATACCGTGATCTTCGCCGGCAACAAGGAGCGAATCGAGCTCACCCATAGGGCACACTCCCGGGAGGCGTTCGCCGAGGGCAGCCTGGCGGCCATCCGCTACGTGACCGGCCGCAAGGACGGCATGGTGCACAGCATGGCCGAGGTGCTGGGCATATGATCAAGGTCATGAAGTTCGGCGGAACCAGCGTAGGCTCGGTCGATGCCATGCTGCGGACCGCCGACATCATCAAGCGCGAATCCGCCAGCAAGGTGGTGGTCGTCTCCGCCATGTCCGGGGTCACCAACGGCCTCATTGGCATGATGCGGGAATCGGAGCACAAGGCGGAGGCATCGCTGCGCCAACTGGCACAGAGGCACCTGGAGACCGCCCGGGCCACCATGGGCGAGGCGGAGTTCACCGAGTACGCACCGCTGCTGCAGCAACGGGTGGACGGTCTGCGAGACCGCCTTCAGTGCCTATCATCAGGCGCCACGCGGTCACGAGAAGAAGGTACTTTACGATACCATCTCCAGTTGGGGCGAGAGGTTGAGCTCGCTCACCATGGCCCACATACTCCGTTCCCAGGGTGTGCGACGCCCTGGCCATGACCTCGGAGGAGGCGGGCATAGTCGCCACCGGGTCCCCGGGCAACGGCACGGCCGACCTTTACAGCACGAGCGTCAATCTCAAGGCCAGGGTGTTGCCTCTGCTGGGAGGGGGCAGGACACCGATCATAACCGGGTTCTATGGCATGGACGCCACCGGCCGCCCGCTCACGTTCGGGAGGGGCGGTTCCGACTACTCCGGCTCGGTGGTCGGCAACGGTCTGGACGCCGATATGGTGGAGATCTGGACCGATGTCGATGGGTTCATGACCGCCGACCCGAGGGTCGTACCGGACGCCATCACCCTCGAGGAGATGGACTACAACGAGGCCGCTGAACTGGCCTACTTCGGCGCCAAGGTGCTGCACCCCCGCACCATCGAACCGGCGAGGAAGAAGTGCGTGCAGGTGTGGGTGAAGAACACCTTCAACCCAGAGGGGAAGGGCACCAAGATCCATAAGATCAGGTCGCCGGCCATGAACATGCTGCGCAGCGTGGCGGTCAAGCGGGACCTGTCCATCGTCAAGGTCTACTCGGGCGAGATAGCGTACCAGCCCGGCCTCATATCCAAGATACTCGACTCCATCACGGCCAACGGCGTCACCACCTATGCCGTCTCGACCTCGCTCTCCACCCTGGCGGTGGTGGTGCCCCAGGAACAGGTGGCCGAAGTGGTGGAGCGGCTCAGGGAGCTGAAGGACGAGGTGGAGAAGGTTCATGTCAAGGAGGGCGTATCGCTGGTGTGCGCAGTGGGCGACAGCATGCTCGACTCCTGCGGGGTGAGCGCCAAGGTGTTCGCCACCGTCGCCGAGGCAGGCGCCAACGTGGAGCTGATCTCGGAGGGGGCCTCGGACGTGGCCCTCAACTTCGTGGTCAGCAACGAGAGGGCGGTGGCAGTGGTCAAGCTATTGCATGAGAGATACATAGGTGAGAGATATGAGGCAGTTCCAGAGTGCGAATGAGCAGATGATCATCGGAGGCATGAAGGCCACGGACCTGGCCGACCGTTTCGGCACGCCCATCTACGTGACCGAGGAGGCCAGATTGAGGGAGAACTTCCGGCGCATATACGACGCCTTCAACAAGCGCATGCCCACCCGGGTCCATTTCGCCTGCAAGGCCAACGCCAACTTGGCCATCATGAGGGTGCTGGAGCAGGAGGGGAGCTGCATCGATGCGGTCAGCCTGGGCGAGGCCGAGCTGGCCCTCAAGGCGGGCTACTCCCCGGACCGGATACTTTACACAGGGACGAGCGTCTCCAACGAGGAGATGCGCCAGCTCGTGCAGCGCAAGGTACCGATAAACGTGGACTCGCCGTCCCAGCTGCGCCGCCTGGCCCAGATCGCGCCTGGCTACCGCATCTCCATGCGCGTCAACCCCGACGTGGGGGCGGGCCACCATCACCATGTCGTCACTGGCAAGAAGACCACCAAGTTCGGCGTCCCCAAAGGCGCCATCGTGAACGCCTACGCCGAAGCATTGGCCTTAGGACTGAAACCCTATGGGTTGCACTGCCACATCGGGGCGGGGGTGCAGGAGGTGGCCCCCTTCATCGAGGTGACCGACGTCATGATCGAGATCGCCAACGAGATCCGCGACGTGCTCGGCCTGAAGCTGGAGGTGCTGGACCTGGGCGGCGGCATCGGCATCCCTTACAAGCCGAGCGAGCATGAGATGGACGTGGACCTGCTGGCCGATGCCATAACCGCGCGGGTGAAGGAGCATAGCTCCATCAAGACCCTGGCATTGGAACCGGGACGATACCTGGTCTGCGACTCCACCGTGCTGCTGGCCCGGGTGCATGATATCAAGGAGACCCCGGAGAAGAGGTTCGCAGGCACGGACGCCGGCTTCAACACCCTGATAAGGCCGGCCTTCTACGGCTCATACCACCACATCGCGGTGGCCAACAAGTTCGGGCGCGAGCCGGAGCTCATCTATGATGTGGTCGGGCCCATCTGCGAGTCCGGGGACTTCATCGCCAAGGACCGCAAGTTGCCCCGCCTGGCCGAGGGCGACGTGCTGGTGGTGTACGACACGGGCGCCTATGGATATGCCATGAGCTCGACCTACAACTCCCGCGGCCGTCCCGCCGAGGTCCTCGTCCACGAAGGACAGGCCCAGGTGGTGCGCGAGGCGGAGACGGTCGATGACCTGGTCCGGGGCCAGAAGATACCTTCGAGGCTGATGCTGTGAGGTTCTGGAAATACCACGGCCTGGGCAACGACTTCATCGTGCTGGAGAACATGGACGGCAGGGCCCGCAAGGACCCGGACTTCGTCATCGGTCTATGCGATCGGCGCTTCGGCATCGGAGCTGACGGTATACTCTATGTGGAGAGGGACGAGGCGGCGGACGCGCGCATGGTGGTGATGAACTCGGACGGCTCGGAGGCGGAGATGTGCGGCAACGGCATCCGCTGCGTGGCCAAGCACCTCTATGACTTCGGATCGGTGCGCAAGGAGTCCATGAGCATCAACACGCTGGCGGGGATCAAGCCCATCCAATGCACGGTCAAGGACGGCCTGGTCACGACGGTCAAGGTGGAGATGGGCGCCCCGCGCCTGGACTGCTCCGATGTGCCCATGAACTGTCACGGCCGCTTCCTGGAAGGGGAGCTGGAGGCCGATGGCGTCAAGGTACGCGGCACGGCGGTCTCCATGGGGAACCCCCACTTCATCATCTTCCAGGAGCTGGAGGACCGAGAGGTGCTGCGCCTCGGGCCAGTTCTCGAGAGGCACCCTGCCTTCCCGCGCAAGACCAACGTAGAATTCGTTAAATCGAAGAAAGGGCTATTGGAGGTCAAGGTCTTCGAGAGGGGGGCGGGTTGGACCCAGGCCTGCGGCACCGGGGCGTGCGCCACCGCGGTGGCGGCGGCCATGCTGGGCAAGGTCCCGTTCGACCAAGAGGTGGAGGTAAGGCTCCCCGGAGGAAGCCTTTGGATCACGGTCGCGTCCGACCTGGGCTCGGTGACCATGCGGGGTCCAGCGGTGCGAGTGTTCCGCGGAGAGCTGACAGGAGAGTGAGCACATTTCATCATTCGAGTACGCTACTAGACTGAAGAAGATCCCACCATATCTGTTCGTGGAGATCGAGGAGAAGGTGCGGAAGAAGCGCGCCGAGGGGATCGACATCATCGATTTCGGCATCGGGGACCCGGACCTGCCGACGCCTCCGGCCATCGTGGAGGAGGTCAAGAGGCAGCTGGACGACCCGGCGAACCACCGCTACCCATCCTCCAGCGGCGAGCCGGAGGTGCGCAGGGCGGTGGCCGACTGGTACAAGAAGCGGTTCAACGTGAGCTTGGACCCGGACGGGGAGGTGGCGATACTCATCGGCGGCAAGGAGGGCATAGCGAACATCTGCCGGGCGTTCGTCAACCCCGGAGAGAAGGTGCTCTGCCCCGACCCGGGCTATCCGGTCTACTCTCAGGGCGGGACCCTGCTCAGCGACGCCGTCCCGGTCAAGGTGCCGCATAAGGCCGGAGAAGAACTTCCTGCCGGACCTGGACTCCCTGCCCAGCGATGCCAGGATGCTCTACCTGAACTACCCCAACAACCCCACCGGGGCCGTGGTCACCAAGGAATTCCTGTGGCGGGCCACCACCTGGTGCACGGAGACGGACACCATATTCTGCTACGACAACGCCTACTCGGAGATGACGTTCGACGATTATGTCGCGCCCGTCTGCGCTGGGCTGCTGCCAGGGCGGCCGACTGATCGAGTTCGGGACATTGTCGAAGACGTTCAACATGACCGGCTACCGCATCGGCTTCGCCGTGGGGGACGCCAAGTTGGTGGCTGGACTGAAGAAGGTGAAGGCCCAGATCGACTCCGGGGCCCCCATGTTCATCCAGAAGGCCATGATCAAGGCGCTGGAGATGTACGATGGGGCGGAAAGGCCCCAGGTCGTGAAGGACAACATCAAGGTCTACCAGGAACGACGCAACGTCCTGGTGAAGGGGCTGCGCTCCCTGGGCTACAAGATCGACCCGCCCAAGGGGACGTTCTATCTCTGGCTCCATGTGGACATGCCCTCCATGAAGTTCGCGGAGAGGATGCTCAACGCCGGCATCGTCTGCACCCCGGGCGTCGGCTTCGGCGAGTTTGGCGAAGGCTACGTGCGCTTCGCCACCACCCAGCCGGTGGCGCGCATCGAAGAGGCATTGGAAAGAATGGCCAAGATGTGATCAAACCCCTTCCCCCCTCCCCTTTTCTCACAGGGTGATACGGTCATTCCGGCCTTACCGTGGTCTGGCAAATACCATAAAGGTCCAGATCGGAAATGATGTGACCGACCCGACATGAACTTGACCAATGAGAGCTACGTCATCAGGATCGGCACCAAGAACTTCACCGAGCTGTACTATCGAGATAAGGACGGCTGGAAGAAGGTCAGCTCACGCGGCAATGTGTTCCCTGCGACGGCAGAGCAGGTCCTGAACCACGTCCTGCCTGCGTTGGCTGGGATCAAACCCGGGGTGACCATCGAGGTGGAACATTATGATGATCCGGAGGAGCGGGACCTCCGGCCCTAGATCGGGCCAGGAACGAATTCAAAAAGGATCCGATCACTTCTTGGCCTGCTCCCTCTTGTAGGCGGCCTTGAGCGCCTCCACCACGGGCATGGTCCTGCCTAAAAGGTAGGTCTCCAGTGCGCCGCCCCCTGTGCTGACGTAGCTGATGCGCGAGAACAGCCCGAAACGCTCGGCCGCGGAGACGGTGTGACCCCCGCCGATGACGGTATATGCGCCAGAGTCGACCGCCGCCTGGAGCAGCGCCCTGGTGCCGATGGCGAACTCCTCCCGCTCGAAGACCCCGGCCGGGCCGGACATGAACACCGTGCCAGCGTTGGCGATGACCTTGGAGAACTTATCGATGGACCGGGGGCCGATGTCATAGATGGGATAATCGTTGGGAAGGTCGCCCACCAGCAGCTCCAGGCGTACACCGTCCTGGTCCAACGCCACGTCCAATGGCAGGAGGATGCGCTCGCCCTTCTCCCGGATCAACTTCATGGCCGCCTCCAGGTTCTCCGGGGTGAACTCCTTGCTCAGGATCTCCTCGCTGTCCTGCCCCAGGTCCACGCCCCGGGCCTTGAGGAAGGCGTTGGCGCTCAACCCTACCAGTATGACGAAATCGGCGATCTGCTTGGTGAGGATGCGGTCGATGACCTTGATGGAGTCGGAGAACTTCGATCCCCCGAGGACGAAGACGCAAGGCCGGGATGGTTCCTCGAACACGGAGCTGAGGGCGTTCAGCTCCCTCTCCATGAGCCTGCCGGCGGCCGAGGGCAGTACCGCCTGGAACCCGACCAGGGAGCAATGGGAACGGTGGGCCGCCCCGAAGGCGTCGGAGACATAGAGGTCGGCCACGGAGGCCAGGCGCTGCACCATCTCCTCCTGGGAATGTTCGTCCATGCTCTTCTTGTCCTGCTCGCAGCTCAGCTCCCTGACGTTCTTGAGCATGATGGCCTGGCCGGGCGACATGCCACGGATGGCGGCAAGGGCCTCGTCGCCATAGAGGTCGTCCACGTAGCGGACCTCCTGGCCTAGGTATTGGGTGATGATTTGGGCGTGCTGGTCCAAGGCGCAATAGTCCCAGTCACCCGGGCGACCCTGGTGGGCGATGATGACCACTTTGGCCTTCTTCTCCACCAGCTCCTTCAAGGTGGGCATGATCTGCTTGATGCGGTTGTCGTCGCCGATGGTCATGGTCTCCTGTCTCAAAGGACAGTTGATGTCCACGCGGAGGATGACGGTCATCCCGCCCAGGTCGAAATCATCCAATGTGTTGAACTCCTTCATCGGGACCACCTTATGCACACCAGTACGGTACGGGTTATGCACCAGCAAAGGGATGGGGTTAAATTATCGTTTCGGTCGTCCGCGAGAAGGTCCGCCCGATCATATGCTCCTGGATTGATATTGGGATGACCAACCTTTTTATCGTCATAGGCAAATCAACATGACGGCCCTAAGATGTCACACCCGGACAGAGACAGCATCGCCGTTTATTATGAACAGATACGACTGCGCGAGCAAAGCCTGACCTTGGTGATGACAAGGGAGGGCGCTCTGGAAGGGGTCGGACCGAGCACGGAATGGTTGCTCGGTTTCCAGACCACGGAGCTCCAGGGCAGACCCATGGAGGCGTTGGTGCACAAGGAACGGCTTCCAGAGGTGATGGAGGCCGTGCAAACGGTCTTGGACAACAACGACCGGAGGTCCTTGGACCTGCAGTTCTGGACCAAGGAAGGTCGCATGAAATGGTTCCGTTGCACGCTCTTCCGTGTGAACGATGGAACAGGCCCTAAGGTCTGCCTGCAGGGGATCGACATCACCGAGTGGAAGGATTCGGAATCGGAGCTGGAGCTGATGAACAAGAAGCTCAGCATATTGGGTTCCGCCACCCGCCACGACGTCCTCAACTCGCTCACCGGGCTGTTCGGCTATCTCGAACTGGCAGAGGGGAAGACCAAGGACGAGACGTTATTGAAGTACATCCGCAAGGCCAAGGCCTCGGCGGACGCGATACGCAAGCAGATGGAGTTCACTCGCACCTATCAGGAGATCGGGGCGAAGAAACCGGACTGGATCAACGTGGCCAACGCGGTACGTTCCGCCTACTCCGCCCTGAGCGACCCGCGCATACCGCTGGACCTGGACGTCGGCGGGCTGACCGTTTACGCGGACCCGATGTTGGAGAAGGTGTTCTACAACCTCCTGGACAACACCTTCCGCCATGGCGAGAGGGCCACTTACATCAAGGTGCGCTTCGAGCAGACGGACGGGGTGGGGCTGCTTTACATCGAGGATGACGGCGTGGGCATCGCGGCGGACGAGAAGGAGCTCATATTCCGGCGTGGCTACGGTAAGAACACCGGGCTCGGACTATATGTGTCCAAGGAGGTGCTGGGCATCACCGGCATCGGCATCATCGAGAACGGCGAGCACGGCAAAGGCACGCGCCTGGTCATCACCATACCCCCAGGCATATTCCGGTTGGAAGGCCAGTGATCGAAATGATTATAAAGGAAAGGGCGGCCTCATTTGGCCAGCCCGATGGCCTTGTCGGTCTTGGCGATGGAGATGGTAGGGTCCTGCTCCAGCTTGCACATGGCCCTGATGCAGTCCACGTTCTCCGGGACGACGTCGGACTCCTGGTGCACCGCCTGGTAATAGTAGAGGTGGTTGTCCATGACCTTGGTGCCGTCCTTCCAGACCACGATCTCCATCATGTCGCCCCTGGCCCGACCCATGTCCCGGGCCATTTCCATGACCTGGCCGGTGCCCTTTATCCCGTCCTTGCCTGAGACCAAGCGGACGCGTGGGGCCTTTTTCCAGACGTTCATGACCTCCTCCTCGGTCACCTTGCGCTTCAGGTCCACCGCGATGCAGTGCACGTGCATCAGGGTGGTGGGCGTCACCACCGCCATGGTCTGGATGGGCAACCATGGCATGATGGTCTGCACGTCCGGCCCATGATGGGTGGGCAACTTGAGCGAGGGCTCGATGGAGTTGAGCGGAGAGCCCCTCCGGTCGGACGGGTCGGCGCCGCGCCGGATCAACGATGCGATGACCCTCTCCACGCCGAACTCCTTGTCGATGGGGAACAGGGTGCGCACCAGGCCAGTGGTGTTGCAGGAGACGACGCGCACGAAGCGGGCGCCCCAGGACTCATGATAGTTGGCGAGGGCGTTGAAAGAGATGCCAGCTATGCCGTGCTCCTCCCCTCCTTGGAATATCGCCTTGACCCCCGCCTGCCTCATATTTGGCCTTGTACTGCGCGCCGATGCCGCCCGGGGTGGTGTCGATGATGATGTCGACCTTCTTCAGCAGGTCGTCCAGTGTGCCAGCGCACTTGTAGCCGGCCTTGTCGAACTCGCCAACGTCCTCCAGGCAAGCCCCGTACAGGGGGAACCCTTCCGCCACCGCCTGCTTGGCCTCGTAGCTGGGCCTGGTCTTGGTGACCCCGACGATCTCCATATCGTCCTGCTTGGAAACCGCCCAGGCCGCCCTCTTTCCGATGGTCCCGTAACCGTTGACGCCTACCTTCACCTTCATGACCGCTACTCTCCATCCCCGGTTATTACCTCGGGTAATATCTGCCTTTTGATTGCCCCGACGAAAGCATCGTGCTAACTGGCCATCACTTGGGGATGATGTATACCTTGGGCGCCATCTTGATGGCATAGAAGATGAAGGGGACGAAGACCATCGTGAGCAGGATGATGGGCCACTTGTCCTCCCCGATCAAGATCATGGCGATGGAGATGACGGCGATGACAAAGCCCAGGAGCAGGAGGCAGCGGCTGGCGAACGACACCACGTCCTCCTCCTTTATCTGCACGTTGGGGTCCTCCTTGTAGAAAGGGACCGCCTTGATGCCCCGGGCCCTTACCACCAGGCCGTAGACTATCAGTCCCAACCGAAAACCAGTAAGATGTAGGAGAACACCAACATAGATCTTGACCGGAAAAGGGAAATCCGTGGTCTGATAAAAATATATGTGATGAGGGGGAGCCTCCCCCTCGTTTGAAAATAGTTTACTTCTTTATTTTCTCATCGATCTTCATGTCCGCGGCCTTGGCCTTCGCAGCGGCCCGTGCGATCACGATGATGGCGATCACTGCGATTATGGTCACGATGACCGCATATATCATCAATGCGATCCAACCTTGACCAGTATCAAGATATTCATTTACAAGGGCTACTATCGCCGAGTTCCAGGCCAAAGCGGCCAACACACCGAATGCCGCCGTCATCAGGGCAGCGATGGTCTCGATCACTTGTGTTCTTAAACTTGCCATTCAATCATTCCTCCTTAGGGAAAAATCCCAATGAAGTTATCGATAATCCTCCCATATTATGATTTTATTGCTGTAATGGAAGTGTACTGGGAGCGCGATTGATATCGGATGGAGTCTTCAAGTACTCTCCGGATGTCCTCCTCTGGTGCGCTTATACTGGTCTCTTGAAAATCATAGATTCGATGATTCTCTGACAATGTCCGGTCGCAGATTTTAATAGCGGTAGCATGATTTGTGGGCGGATGTCCAAGTTAAAGGCGGCAGGTCAATATCGGCTACTATGCCAAGTGGTTCATGCTCAGCAAGGTGGGACGGAAGAACCCATTGGTCAACACCATGCTGATCAACTACGATTGCAACCTGCGCTGCAAGCACTGCAGCGTCCACGAGAACATAGACAAGCTGCCTGGCCCCCGCACCATACCTTACGACATGGCGGTGCGGGAGCTGGAGAAGAAGTTCGAGGAAGGAGCGCGGGTGGCGTTCTTCGAAGGCGGGGAGCCCACCTTATGGAAGGACGGGGACAAGGACCTGGGCGACCTCATCCAAGCGGCAAAAAAGGTCGGTTACTTCGTCACAGGCTACACCACCAACGGCACCAATGTGATATTCGAGCAGAGCGACGTCATCTCCGTCTCGTTGGACGGCCCAAGGGAGGTGCACGACCGCATCCGAGGACCGGGCGTCTTCGACCAACTGATGGCCAATCTGGCCAGGACGGAACATCAGAACATCTTCGCCAACATGGTGGTCATGCAGGAGAACAAGGACGCGCTGAAGGGAACGCTGGAAGCGGTGCAGGCCAGCGGCCGGATAAATGGCCTGATGATCAATTTCCTCACCCCGCCGCCGATATCCCAGGCCTTGTCCTTGGAGGAGAAGCGAAAGGTGGTGGAGGAGGCCATGGCCTTGAAGAAGCAGGGCTACCCGGTGCTCAACACCAATAGCGCATTGAAGGAGCTGCTCATCGAGGACTATGAGAAGAGATGCCCGGCCTGGGCCTCGGCCTTCGTCCTGCCCGGCCCGACCTACTTCTATGGCTGCCCCATGCGCGGCACCGAGGCCTGCAAGCAATGCGGCTTCGACGCGGTGCGGGAGTACTCGCTCATCGTCAGGGGCAACCCGTTCGCCATCTCGCAGATGTCAGGGCGTTTCGCCTTGAGCGGGAAGAGGAGAAAGGTCTAAGAGGTCAGAGGCCAAACCTACTTCCATGAAGGAAGGGTTTTGGTCCGAGGTCCTGAAGCTGTTGCTTTGGATCGGGGCGTTGTTGGCCTTGCCCGTTCTGATCATCGGTTCATATCCATTTGACCCAGTGAATGTGAACAATGATTGGGCCGTCTATTTTTTTGCGGCCGATCTGGTCCTGATCGTCGTCGTGGTGGCCTTTTTCCTATTCAAGATGATCCGGCGGAACGACCCGGTCAGCCCGTGATATAGTTCTCGACGGCGAAACCGATGGCGACGGCCACCACCACCAGGATCTCGTGCCCGGTGGCGATCTTGAGCATCTCGGGCACAGGCCGCACCCAGCGGAACTTGTCCTCCTTGGCCTGGAACATCTTGGCCATGCGCACCGCCACAGGGAGGGTGAGGAACAGCACCAGGTAATGCAGGCCGAAAAGGACCACCAGACGCTCCGCACAGGACATACATCACTCCCAGGAGCCAGACCGTGATCCGGGCCGAGCCTTCCTGGCCGAAGCGGACGCTGAAGTCCTTCTCCCCGGCCGCCTTGTGGGCATCATATCCGGACATCTGGTCCACCGCGCGCATGAGCATGACCGCGATGCCGACGGTAATGGCGATGATGACCATCTCCCAGTTCAGCTCCGGGACGATGACGTAGAAGGTGAAGTACGACATCAACGCGAAGGAAAGGAACACGTCCAGCTCGCCGAAGCCCCTGGCCCCCAGGTTCAGCGGCGGTGCGGTGTAGAAGTAGCTCAGGAAGAAGGCCACCGCCCCCATGACCAGGACCACCCAGCCGCCGTAGTAGATGATGGGCAATGCGATGAGCGCCGCCGCCACCGCTATGATCGCGAGAATGGCCTTCCCTTGCCGCTCGGTGATCTCCCCCTTGTCGAAGGTGTTGCCCATCCAGTAGTACTTGTCGTTGAAGATCTGCTTCAGCTCCGCCTCGTAGGCGGGATCGAAGGTCTGGAACCGCTTCTGGTCGGCCCCGCTCTTATGGTCGAAGTAGTCGTTGGATAGGTTGACGAACAGGGCGAGGAGGAAGACGTCAAGCGGGATCAGCAGGGCCAGCAGCCAATCGTCTGTGATGGTCAGGGCGAAGGCCGCCCCGGTCACGGATGCCAGCACGAAGGGGATGGTGTAGTAGAGCCTCAAAACGTTCCTGGCCAGGTCCCAGCGCGTCCTCACTTCGTATGCCATGGAATCCATCCTCGGCTAGCCGCAGAAATGGGGATTCCTCATATAACCGTTTCCGAGCCCCGGCCTAGGCAGGTGGAAGGAACCCGTTCTTGCGATACCATTCGATGGTCTCCGCCAATCCCGCCCTCAGATCGTGCTGGGGCTCGTACCCCAGCTCCCGTCTCGCCCTCTCGATGCTGTACGCCCTGTCGGTGGTCAATGCGTCGATGGTGCTGGTCCTCATCAGGAAGCTGTCCTTGCCCCTGATCCGTTGGCCAACTGCACCGGGGCCACCATCGCCTTGGCCAGGAACGCCGGTATGTGACCTTTGGGGGGTGGCACGCCCTTCAGCTCGGAGAGCATGTGGTAGACCTCGTCGTAGGTGTAGGAGCGCTTGTCGCTGATGATATAGGTCCGACCGCTGGCGGCCTCCCTCCTCTCCAATGCCAGACGGAAGGCCAGGGCGACGTCCTTGACGTGGACGAACTGGATCAGGTTCTTCCCGCTCCCGATGAGGTATCGAGTGGAGCGCCGATCGCCATACGTGACTATGGTCCAATAGGAGACGTCATCGACGTTGCCAGGCCCATAGATGCCCGGAGGGACGCAGCACGGTCCAGCCCATCGGTCCGGAGAGCTCCCTCACCAACCTTTCGGCATCCACCTTGGACCGGCCATAATCGTACTGGGGCCGCAGCTCGCTCTCCTCGTCGCCGATGCCTTGCACCGGTCCGATGGCCTCGGTGCTGCTGCAGTAGAGGAGATGTCCCACCCCCTCGCTACGACAGGCCTTCACAAGCGCCTCGGTGGCATCGACGTTCAGCTTGCGATATAGCTCCTTTTGACCCATGAAGGTGTAATAGGCGGCCAAATGCACCACCGCATCCATGCCGCTCACCGCCTCGGACATGCCCTCCGGTTGGGCCAGATCGAATGACCGTTTGATGATGCCAGATCGTTCCAGTCGGGAGGTGTCGCTCCCGTTCCGCGCAGCCGCGATCACCTCATGACCGTGGGCGCGAAGCTCCTCCACCACATATCCTCCCAGGAAGCCGGTGGCGCCGGTCACCAGTACTCTCAAGCCCCATCCTCCGTCAATCGGTTCCGGTCCCGGCGGTACACGGTGTAGGTGAAGGGCAGCGCCAGGGAGATGCCGTCATAGGGCTCCAGGGCCGAGCGCATGTACATGTCGCCCACCGGCACGATGCGATAGACCCCGATCCTGGCCAGGGAACGGGAGATCGCGTCCTGGCGATCATCTGGCACGGCAAGCCCGACCGTCTGCACCTTGTCGATGCCTTGGAAGGCCAGGTCGGATGGGAGCCCGGAGATCAACCGTAGGCCGCCCGCCTCGTCCTCCAGGACCACCAATTCGATGAAGCGCCTTCGGGCGTGGAGGCCCATGCCTGGGAACTGGGCCATGGCATTGCCGAGCGAGGAGCGTCCCTTCGATATCACCACGGTCCAAGGGTTATCGGCCCGCCTCGAGGAGAGGACGAACGCCCCGCCCAACTGCAGCGCTCGGCGATAGTTGTTCAAGGCGAACAGCCGCCCCTCGTCAAGGGACAGAGGGAAGTCCTGACCGATGCGGTCAAGATGGTTGGCGAGCTTGGCTGCGAACTCCTTGGCATTGGCCATGTCGCCGATGAAGACCCATGCCGTGGGCGAGGAGCACAGCTGCTGGTCGTAGAGCAGCATATTGAGGGCCAGCCCGTCGGCCGCATCCTCCGTGACCGCCTCCTGCTCAATCCAGGCCACTCCGGTCAGCGGACCGTTGATGATGAGCCGGGGTCGGTGGCGGTTCTCCGCGACCTTCTTCGCTACGACGGAACGGGCCGGCTCGCCGCCCCAGAAGTTGATCACGCCTACGGCGGAGCGGGTGAGGACGTGGTCCAAGGCGGGGCTGTCATGGGAGAGGTAGCTGACCACCAACGCCTTCCGCATCGCCTCCTTGGCCAGGGTGGGCGGGACCCTCTCGATGGTCCTGAGCACCGCAATCACCCCGTCGTAATTGGCGAGCGACGGCTTGAGCAAGGTCATGTTCCCTGTGACCAAGGATAGGACGGTGGGGATCAGGGTGGGCACGATGGAGTTGCCCGAGCTGATTATGAACACCGGACCTGCCGGCCGGTGCAGGAACGATTCGTTGGCGTCCACCTCCTTGAACCGCTCCAACGCCATCGGTCCTCCGATGAGGGAGGCCATGAGGTTCCGTTCCAGGTTGGATGCGCTCAGCACCGAGGGCACCAACGACAGCTCCAGGTCGATCAGGTTCTCCGAATACCCCGTGCTCTTGGCCAGGTCGGCCCTCAGCCCGTCATAGGCCCCCTCCTCGTAATCCTGGTACCAGGCCTTGCCCATGGCGTCAATGACGTCCAGCCGGGACTGCAACGATAGCGAGGACAGCTCATCCTGCACCACGGAGGCGGTCGCCAACACCTGGTCCACACCCTTGATGGTGAGCTCGGCCACGTGGTGGGGCGGAACTCCTTCCACTTGGTCCAGTGGTTCACCGTGGTGATATGGCCCTTTCAAGCTCCCCCTCCCTTGACCATCATCTCCTCCAAGGTGCCTCCGCAGGCCCGCTGCATCTCCCACCCTTCCTGGACGGTCAGTCTGCGCCGATAGACGAACTCCCGACCGTAAAAATTTGAGGAGGGCTTGGAGGACATGACGTCACCGGGGTAGAAGCATTCCAGCCAGGAAGTGACGAAGGGGTTGAAGATGCCTAGGATGCCATCACAACCTGTGCCCTCGAGGACATCGAAGTTCGTGGGGTCCATGAGGAAGACCTCGGCCAGGGGATGAGGGAGCCTTGTCCATCGTCCCCTCCCGATCGATGAGGGCGGTGAGGGTCTCGGTCATGCCCAGCACGTCCATGAAAGGTACTGGCACCTCCTTTCCCGAACGGTCCTTGGCATTGAAGTTCCTTCGAGCGTCCGTGACGATCTGTGCGTAGGGGGGGAGGTCGACGAAACCCTTGGAACCACCTCCGGTCACCACCATGCCGCCCTTGCCCAGGCGTATCGGGGGGGCACCGGTCATGGCCTTGGACATGGTGCGCTTCAGAGCACCCATATCATCGAAACGCTTGCCCAGCAGATGGACGCCAGCGGGAGCGGTGAAGAACAACTTGGGCTCCTTCCTGCTCTTCAGGAACCTCATGAGATTGTCCCGGTTCGGGGTGAGCTTCTGCCATGGCGTCCCTGCCTGGTCCTTGTTCTCCAGGTCCATGCCGTAGAGGAGCTCGATACCTTTGTTCTCCAGCGTGAGGTGGACGAAGGCCACGAAGCTGAGTTTGTAGCGCAGCTCCGGGGCGGCCATGAATAGGGCGATGCCTTCCCCATCCTTCAGGACCCCTCCGTAGAGGTGCTCGAAAAGGTCGGTGTTGGCCTTCAGCATCAATGCAAGGTCAAGAGGGCTGCGGTAGATGCGCACTGGGTCCTTCCCCGTCGTACCAGATGATTGGAACGTCTCGCCGCCAGGCTCGAGGTCTCGTATGGTCAGGGGCTTCTGCCCCTCCCCTCTCAGCATTTCGGAGGGTATGGCAAGCCGAGCCACGTCTGGCACGGTGGCGCGGGATGGGACGATGTCCAGGCGGTCGAAGAGATCGGCGTAGTGGTCGCTGCGCCGGCGGAAGAAGTCGAGGGAGCTCCGCATCAGTTCCATGCGCAGGGAGGCGAGCCGTTCCGCCCCCATGGCGAAAAGGTTCTCCCCGTTCATGACCAGGTCCCAGACCTTGCTGACGTGGGGGTCTTTGAGCAGTTCGCTCTTCGGTCCCTCCCGTAATATCTCCTCCGACCTCAAACCTCTCCCTCCGCCCATCGAACCGAATCTGGAAGATAAAACCCTATTGGCCCTTCCCGCCCGCCTTCCCGACCGTGTCCAGTATGAAGCCTTGCTTGGACCGGACATAGGCCTCTCGGTCCTCGCGGTGTATTTTGGCGCTGCGGCGTTTCAAGTCGGCATACCGCCCTCTCAGGTCTGGATCGTTACGGAGCAGTTCGCGGAAAGCGAGATGGCTGTGCCAATCCTCTCCCCCAAAGGCGACGATGTGCAAATGATGTGTACGCGGCATGCCCTTGCGGAAGAACACCCTTCTTCCCTCGTCCTCCTGCTCCATATGGACATAGCCCAACGGGCGGACCAGCGGACCGTAACGGTCGGCCCCTTCCAGGACCGGCAGGCCGACCATGATGTCGATTATGGGTTTGGCGCAAAGACCAGGTACGGCCGTGCTCCCGATGTGCTCGATGTGCGGATGGAGAAGGGAGAACGCCTTGGCAAGGATGGCCTCTTCCTTCTCATACAGATACGGCCATTCGTGGTCGTATTCGACCACCTCGATGACATCGCGCGGGTCCGGACCCATAGAACTGATCAGCGAATTTCATGGAGATAATCCCTCCCATGGTTGGGCCTGAGGTCCCGCTAATATGCAAATGGCATCAAGGAATGCTTATATATAATGGCGGTCATCCCATTAACCCGTGTCAAATCACCACACGCGCGGTAACAGTGTGCTTTTGGTTTCGGGCGTGGTCGTCGTTATTTGATATGAGGCATCTCTCTGGGAGGGATGTCCTCAAGCATTGTGAGGAAAGGGGTGAAGGTTAGATGAAAGGCTCCAGGGCTTTGCTGACGTTGCTGGAAAAGCATGACGTGGATGTGATATTCGGATATCCTGGCGGATATACTCTGCCGATCTACGACGAGTTCTTGGACTCGTCCATCCACCACGTCTTGGTCAGGCACGAGCAGTGCGCCGCCCACATGGCAGATGGGTACGCCCGGGCCACTGGGCAGCCTGGTGTGTGCATGGCCACCTCCGGTCCAGGGGCGACCAACCTGGTGACCGGCGTGGCCACGGCCTACGCTGATTCGTCACCGATGATCGTGCTGACGGGACAGGTCCCGGTATCGCAGATCGGGAACAACGCCTTCCAGGAGGCGGACATCTTCTCCTTGATGATGCCCATCACCAAGCATAACTTCCGTGTGCTGGACGTGAAGAACCTCCCTGAGGCGGTGAAACGGGGCTGGAACATTGCCACGAACGGTCGCATGGGCCCGGTGCACATCGACCTCCCAGTGGACGTCTTAAAGGCCGAGATGCAGGACATCCTTCTGGACGAGGAGTTCCCAGTGCCCTCGCCCTACGAGGACACCTCCGGAGTGCTGGAGGCGGTGAAGCTGCTCAAGGAGGCAGAGAGGCCGATGCTGTTGGTAGGAGGCGGGGCCATGTGGTCCAACTCCACCCCCGAGGTGCTGAAGCTGGCGGAGATGCTCATGGCGCCTGTGGCCACGACCATGATGGGCAAGGGCATCATCCCGGAGACCCACCCGTTGTCCATGGGGATGCTGGGCATGCACGGGCGGGAGATCTCCCGCAAGGCCTTCCTGGAGTGCGACGTGATGGTGGCCATCGGAGCCCGTTTCAGCGACCGCTCGTCCGGACTGCCTTCGGAGCTGCCTGAGACCACCAAGATCATCCATATCGACATAGACCCGATGGAGGCTGGCAAGAACTCCCGCACCCGGGTCCGCATCGTCGCCGACGCCAAGAAATCGCTGCAGCTCATCATCAAAGGGCTGGGCAAGGCCAAGGGCGACAGCGAATGGTCCATGCGCATGAAGAAGCTGCGCGAGATGTGCGATTGCGACATGGACGACGGCGTGATGCCCATCCACCCCCGCAAGGTGATCTACGAGCTGTCGAGGTTGCTGAAGGACGATGCTTACGTATGCACCGAGGTGGGGCAGAACCAGATGTGGGCCGCACACTTCCTGCGCATGAGGCAGCCACGGCACTTCATCACCTCCGGAGGCTTGGGCACCATGGGCTTCGGCTTCCCGGCCTCGATCGGGGTGAAGTACGCCCACCCGGACAAGCAGGTGGTGGACATCGCGGGGGATGGCTCGCTGCAGATGGTGGTGCAGGAGTTCGCCACCGCAGTGAACGAGCAGCTCCCAGTGGTGGTATGCCTCCTGAACAATAACTGGCTGGGCATGGTGAAGCAGTGGCAGAAGCTCTTCAACGACAAGCGCTACTCAGGCACGAACCTGCAGCGCAACCCCGACTTCGTCATGCTGGCCAAGGCATATGGCGCCGACGCCATCAAGGTGGAGCGCCCGTCCGAGCTCAGGGAAGCGTTCCAGGCCGCCTTCCGCTCCGAGGTGCCGTTCCTGGTGGACGTCCATGTGGACCCGGAGGCGGACATCCTGCCCATGCAACCGGGCGGCAAGTCGTCCAAGGAGATCATACGCTGCGATTACTGCCATTGGGCGAAGAACGGCGTGGACTCCATAAAGGGGGACTTCACGCCGAACATCTCGGGCGCCTAAACCTGTTCTATACGATTTAAAAGGGAGGCGGTGGGGTGCCGCCCCCTTCATTTCCTATTTTCCTTCCATTCCGATGGCTCAAAAGACCCACAGGGCAAGGGCCAAGATCAAGATGATCAAGACGGAATCGAGGTGGACATTATCACTCCATATCGGTTGATCCTCTTCAGTTTCGCTGGGTCCTTGTGATAGTTGAACTCCACGTACCCTAGGATCGTCACTATGAGGTTGATGGCCAGGAAGAGGAACACCCCAGTGATGAAGATGCGTATAGAAGTTGATGGTGGAGGTCGGGGGTATCTGCTTCTGCATGGTCAGGTTGAAAAGTACGGCCGTGATGAGCATGGATGTGTTCAGTCCGACGCGGAGCCCGAATGCCCCGCTATCGTCCATCCGGAAAAGGAATGAGAAGGCGGATACCAGACAGAAGATGAGGGGTGGGAGTATCATCTCTGGGAAGGCCACGATCATCTCCCTTTTGATCACGATGTCCATGATGGCCTGCGGACTTTCCACGAAAGGATATTCGTGAAGCATCATCGAATAGTGTACGTCCGAATACATCCCAGCCGACGATCTTGAATCCAGGGTCGACCCCGCTGCTGTCCTCCATCCAACGTAGCTGGTACGGTTGGCCTGGTTTGTTCGGGTTCACGACCTCGATGCTTATCGGCAACGTGACTGGTTCGAAAGGATAGTTCCCCGCTTCCAACGGATAGCTCAGGTCCGCCCTGACCCTCCAGAACTCGAAATTGAAACCCTCCAACGTGCCATTGCTGACCATCTCCTTGGTTGCTGGATTGGAGGGCTTACCGTTCATCATGTACCACTGCACCGTGGTTATGTTGGGGTCCGACCAGAAGAAGTAGATGTAATAATCGAAAACGTAGTTCCCATTTGGATAGTCGAAGCCATAGACGTTGATCACCCAGATGCCCATGTTAATTACGTTTTCCTCTACCACCATATCTTCCGTGGCGACGTTCGGTAACAGGGGCCGTCGGATCATCGGGAGCGGCCTGCCCTGAAGGCACCGATGCCACGATGGAAAGGGCGAAGGATAAAGATGCCCGCCAAACAAAGGTATCGCCACAGGGAGGACATGCTGGATGATAAACAGGGAGAGATGATTTAATGATTTCTTAAACCAAGGCGGCGTTGGTTAGGCTGAAGCTCAGATCACACTGGCCAGATAGATTATCCCGATGACCAAGATTGGGACCAGGAAAGAGGCCAAGAGGCCCAATCTGTTGATGGACTTAACGAACCGGCTGTCGTTCTTGTATTTCCACCCCATATAACCGACGATGGTGGTGATGAGGTTCATCGAGATGAACACGAGGACGGATATCTCGAATATCGAGTATAGGGTGAACTGGGTGATCGGAGGTATCTTGTCCGTCTCCGCCAGGTTGAACAGGACGGCCGTAATGAGCATGGAGGTGTTGAGACCGATCCGTATGCTGAAACCGGTATCGTCCTCGATCTTGAAGGCGAACGAGAAGGCGGAGACGATGCAGAAGATTATGGGCGGGATGATGGTCTGATATAGTGCGGCATAGGTGTCCCTGGTCAAAACCACGTCCATCTCGGCCTGTGATAACGTGATCCCGTACGGGTAGCTGTTGTTGCTAACGGAATATTCCAAACCGTCGAGAGTCCACCCCACCTCTAGGAAGTCCGGGCTTATCCCGCTCTCTGATTCCAACCATTGCAGATAAGTGGCATAGCCATGATTCAGGACCTCGATCAGAATGGGCAATTTCACCGTGTCGAACGGGTATCTTTCCGGGATGATGTCCACGTCGAAAATCGCCCTGACCCTCCACACCTCGGTCGTGATGTTGTTTTGCTCGGTAGTGGACACAAGCTGCTTGCTGGAGGGTGTGACCGGATATCCGTTCATGAGATACCAGTCGACGGTGGTGATGTTATCATCGGACCAGGAAAAGATGGCCCAGAAATCGAAGATGTAATCGCCTTCCTTGTAATCATACCCATAAAGGTCGATTATCCAGATGGATATATAGACCACGTGGTCGGCCGGCACAAGCTCAGGAGGGAAATCATAGGAAGGTGAAACGGTCGATGCGTTCCCCTCGTCGGCCTCGGCCATGGGGACGAACTGCATCGAAAGGAGGATGGCCATGGTCATCAATGTGATACGATACCAGCCCTCCTTCCCTGGCCTTCATCGGATGGGGAGCGCGGTTCAGGATAATAATAACTTGTCCCGTCCACACCGGACTGGTCATTAATTAAATACTGCGTTTTTGATTGGGTGCACAGTCTTTGCTTGCAAAGGACGGATGCTTATGGCCAAGATATATCATGATTCAGATGCCGACTTGGGCGTGCTCAAGGGCAAGAAGATCGCAGTCATCGGTTTCGGCTCGCAGGGCAAGGCCCAGTCCATGTGCCTGCGCGACTCCGGCCTCAACGTGGTCGTGGGTCTGCGCAAGGGCGGAAAGTCCTGGGACGACGCCAAGAAGAACGGCATGAAGGTGGCGGAGATCGCCGATGCCGTGTCCGGCGCCGATGTGGTCATGATCCTGCTCCCGGACGAGGTCCAGGGCAAGGTATACAAGGCGGAGATCGAGCCCAACCTGAAGGAGGGCGCGGCCTTGGACTTCGCTCACGGTTTCAGCATCGTCTTCGGGGAGATCAAGGCACCGAAGAATGCGGACGTGATCATGATGGCCCCCAAGTCGCCTGGGCCGATGGAGAGGGAGATGTTCCTGCAGGGGTTCGGCGTGCCCGCGCTCATCGCGGTGGAGCAGGACCACAGCGGCAAAGCCAAGAAGATCGCCTTGGCGCTGGCCAAGGGCCTTGGCGCGACCAAGGCCGGGGTCATCGAGACCAGCTTCCGGGAGGAGGCCACCTCGGACCTTTTCGGTGAGCAGGCCGTGCTGTGCGGTGGAGTGACCGCCCTCATAGAGGCCGGCTTCGACACGCTGGTCAAGGCCGGTTACCAACCGGAGATCGCTTACTTCGAGTGCCTGCACGAACTGAAGCTGATCGTCGACCTCATCCAGAAGGGCGGCATGATGCACATGTGGACCTCCGTGTCCAACACCGCCGAGTACGGTGGCCTGAGCCGCCGGGACCGCCTCATCACCGCCGAGACCCGCAAGGAGATGGCGAAGATGCTCAAGGAGATCCAGGAGGGCAAGTTCGCCAAGGAATGGATGAAGGACGCCAAGTCCGGTATGAAGAAGATCCAGAAGATGGAGGACGAGGAGGCGGGCAGCGAGATAGAGGTCGTGGGCAAGGAGATCCGCTCCCTGTTCGAAACCCAGGCGCCAAAGAAGACGGCCAAGCCCAAGGCCAAGAAACCCGCCGCGAAGAAACCGGCGGCCAAGAAGGCACCGGTCAAAAAGGCATTGGCAAAGCCAAAGAAGACCGTGGCCAAGCCCAAATCGAAGCCTGCCGCGAAGAAACCGGCGGCCAAGAAGCCGGTGACCAAGAAGAAGTGATATTTAGTTCTCCAGACCAAGGCGGCCTGAGAGCCGCCCCTTTTTTTTCATTTCTCCCACCCAGCAGCGGATGCTGCGGTCCTTTTATCATCAGATAGTGCGCTTCGGTGCTCAGGTTGAGGCATGCTTCGGGCCAAATTCCGTTACGAGACCAAGACGTTCAAGTGGGTCACGCTGCTCCTGGTGAGCTTGACCGTCCTGAGCGGCGTCATGTTCTGGTATGCCATATCGGAGGAGGAGACCTATGTGGTCCTCCCCTTCGTCGGGTTCATGGCCACGATCGCATTCCTATTCGGAATAACCCCTTGGTTCACCGCCCATGAGGTGCACGATACGTACCTGGTGGTCCGCCAGGGTTGGTACTACCGAAACAGGATCGACATAGCCGACATCCTTGCAGTGAAACATGTCATGGACGGGCCCTGGGCCTATGGCCTGCACTTCATAGACGGCCACACCGTCTATGCCAACGGACGCACGAACGATCTGATACTTTTGGAGCTGGACAAGGTGAGGCATAGGGACGGCAAGAAGAGGCGCATGACCCGTGTGCTCTTCGACACGCTGGACAACCCGGGGTTCCTCAAGGCCATTGGGAAGCAGTACCAGGCGGAGCTGGAAAGATTGGATCGATCGTAATATCGCCAACAGGTCAAGCCCCCTCATGGAACAATTATCTGCAAGGGCGACCATATGAGGGGCGAGCAGCATGAACAAGATAGTGATGCGAAGCCGCTACGATGCGTTCGAGATCGAGCTGAACGACTCCGATACGGCGAACGCCCTTTACCTGGCGTTGCCTCTGGAAAGGGAGATAAACGTTTGGGGCGGGGAGATCTACTTCGAGGTCCCGGTGGACCAGCCCTTGCATGATGGAAGGAAGGTCATGGAAAGGGGTGAGGTGGCCTACTGGCCGGAGGGCAGCGCCTTCTGCATTTTCTTCGGACCTACCCCCGCGAGCAAGGGCAAGGCCCCGGAGGCCTATACACCAGTGACCCCTTTGGGAAGAGTGGCCACCAACCTGGAGAGGCTAGAGCACCTGCCCGACCGGAGCGTGGTGGTGCTAGAGGTCCTCTACTAGGCCCCGATCACTTCCAGATCGTCGAAGGCCACATGGGGCAGGATGCAGTTACGTACCACGCTCTGCTCCCTTCCCACGTCCCTGATGCCCATGAGAGCCTGGTAGAAGTTGCCTGCCAATATCGCATGGTCGATGGTGCGGACCACCTCGCCTTTGACGATCTCCTTGGCGCAGCGCACCTCAAGCCCGAAGGCCCCGGTGATAGGGTTGACCTCGGCCGAGGCCAGCTTGTCCACCAAGATGCCTCGTTCCACTTCCATGACCATCCCCTCCAAGCGCTTGCTCCCTGGCTCCCAGACCAGGTTGATGGGGGCGATTTCCAAGGGCCTGCGGTAGGTGTTCTGCGGGTCGGTCGGGTCGCGACGCGAAGCGTTGCCGGTGCTCTCCACGCCTGAGAGCAGCGCGTTGTACTGGTCGTACATGAAGCCTTTGAGCACACCTCGGTCCACCAGATCCTTGCGAATGGTGGGCGCCCCCTCGTCGTCGTAACCGCTGCTGCACATCCCCCTCTCATCGAAGGGGTCGTCCACCAGGTTGAGCTGGATGGAGCCGACCCTCTCGCCCATCCTCTTCGCCCAGGCGCTCCTCTGCTTGTTGACGTTCTCCGCGCTCAATGAGAAGGCGACCGAGCTGAGCAATAGTTCGGCCAGCTCGATAGGCGGCAGGATGACCGTCATCCTCTCCTGACCGTGGAAGTGTTCGGCCCTCTGCGCGTCCTGCGCGCTGGTCCTCAGCCCGACCCCGAAAGACGAGGCATCCAGGTCAGGGAGCTTGTTGGAATGATGGAACCGAACCCCTTCCCCTGGGTCGGCACCTTCGGTCATGGCGGTGAAGTGCAGATAGAGCATGGTGCTCCGCCCCTCCGTCTCTGCTCCGGAGGTGTTCAGCACCATATTTTGCGAGACCGCGGCCCGGATGATGCCGCTCGGCACCTTGACCTCGCCCCCCTCCATGGCGCTGTAGACGATGTCCTTGGCCATGGAGCAAACCCCCTCTTGGCCAAGTGAGGCGAGGTCCTTATCGTAGGTGATGGGGGTGGGGTTGCCCTTGATGGACGGGGCGAAGCGTTTGAACATATGGTCCGGAGCGGAGACATTGGCCAGCTTTATGGCGGTCTGGGCGCATATCTCCGCATCCCTGACCGTGGCCAGCGTGATGGATGATTGCCCCACCTTCTTCGACTTGATGGCGCGCACCGCCAACCCCTGGTCCATGCGCTCCTCCACGCTCTTGACCTTGCCATCGTCCACGTAAAGCAATAAGGAGCGGGCGCGGGAACCGTAGACCTCGGCGTCCGATGCCCCCTCTGCCAGCGCGGCCTTCAAGGCCTTCTTCACAAAAGGCTCGAGGCTCATTCAGCCACCCCCGAGGACGATGGTGGAACGGCAATACGGGCCCCCTGAGGATACTGGTATCCAATCCTCTATCCCCTTGCCGCACGTGCTGCCGTCCAGTTCCACCTTGTCGCCCACGGCGTCCACCGTCTGGAGGATGTCCAAGGCATTGCCGGTGAGGGTGAACGATCGAAGCAGGCCGGCGATCTCCCCGTCCTTGATCAGGTAGCCGCGCAGGGCCTTCGCCTCGAAACCGCCGCCGACCGGGTCCTCCATGCCGCTGAGCATCTTGTCGCAGAGGACCCCGTGCTTGACGTCCTCCAACATCTCCTCCAGTTTCATGTCGCCCTTTTCGAAGAAGGTGTTGGTCATCCTCACCCACACTCTCCGCCCATAATATTCCGCCCGACCGTTGCCGGTCGGCGGGAGGCCCATCTGCGCCGCCGTCTCCAGGCTCTGCATGTAACCTTTGTACACGCCGTCCTCGATGATGACGGTCCGGGAGGAGGGCGTCCCCTCGTCATCGAACGGGATGTGACCATGAGCGCCAGCAATGGTCCCATCGTCCACCATGGTGATGCCTTCGGAGGCCACCCTCTTGCCCACCGCGTCGGTCAGGAACGATCGCCGCTTCACTATCTCATCAGCCTCGCTGGCATGCCCCATCACCTCATGGGCCAGAAGACCGCTGATCACGGGGTCGCTGATGCAGGTGACCGGTCCGGAGGGGGCCTTCTGAGCTTGCAGCATCTTGACCGCCTCGTTCCCAATGTGCCTACCGAAGGCGTTGACATCCACCGCCTTTATGAGCTCGAACCCTCCGGAGCCGTCCATGCCGTCATAGTACATCTCGGTGTTCGAACCGTCGGAGGATATGGCCTGGCCTATCAGACGCAGGCGCACCTCCTCCCATTCCAATTGGTCGCCCAGGCTGTTGCACAGCAGGTTATTGCGCACGTCCTCCCGGTACATGGCGTTGCTGTTGACCACTTGGGGACCGACACGTTGCGACCGCTCCGCGTCGAACACCAGTGCCAGCTTTTCCTCCCAGGCCACCTGGGAAGGATGAGTCTTCAAATTGGCCCTCACCTTTGCCTGGCGGGCCCTCCGCTCCGGTATGGGCGGACCGGTGGCGCTGCCGGAATGAGCGCTTCGCACCGCTCGATTGGCCGCGTCCAGCACCGTGTCCTTGCCGGGGTCTACGCCCGATGCGTAGCCCCAGGACCCGTTCACCCTGGCCCTCAGGCAGACCCCGCCCAAGCGGTCGTCGGAGAGCGTCCTCACGCCCCCGTCCACCACCACGATCAAGGTCTTCTCGATGGTCTGCCAGCGCGCATCACAGAACTCCGCCCCCAAGGAGCGCATGCGCTCCACCGCCTTGATGAGCAGGTCTTGCATTCAGATCACTGTCAGTTCTTTGTTCGCGGTCGTGAGCAGTTCACATCCCTTCTTGGTGACCACGATGTCATCCTCTATCCGCACCCCGCCCTTGCCACGGATATAGACCCCTGGCTCCACTGTGAGCACCATCCCCTCCTCGAGGACCAGGTCCACCCCTGGCCCCATGCGCAGGCCGTCATGCACGGAAAGCCCGATGCTGTGGCCGAGCGTGTGGATGAAAAGGCCTTTGAAGGGAGAGGCATCGATCAATCTCCGGGCGACGGCGTCCACGTCCTTGCCGTTCACCCCAGGCCGGACCATGTCCAATGCCGCCAGCTGCGCATCTAGGACCACCTGGTACATCTCCTTCTGCCACTTCCAGGCATTGCCCACGAAAAAAGTGCGAGTGATGTCGGAACCGTACTTGAGGGCCCTGGCGCCGAAATCGAAAAGGGCCATGTCCCGCTTCTTGCAGCGAGCTGGACCGGCCTCGTGGTGCGGCTCGGCCGTGTTCGGCCCGAAGGAGGCGTTGGTATCGAAATTGGGTGACGATGCGCCCTTCTTCTGCATGAGGTAGTTGATCTCCGCGGCCGCCTCATACTCCGCCATCCCTGGCCTCACGAAAGAGGGGATCTCCTCCGCCACCTCCGAGGCGATACGGCAGGCATTGCGCAAACGCTCCACCTCGACCGCGTCCTTGATGGCCCTCGCCCTCTCCAAAGCCGGGTAGACGTCCACCATCTTCACCTTGGGCAGGATGCGCTTGATCTCGTTCATGCTGCTGAGCGTGATGCCGTGGCCGTTCACGCCGATGGTCGTGGCCTTTCCCAGCGTGTCCTTGACCAGCTCCGCCTTGTCAGCGCGGTTCTTGAAGACCTTCACCTCGGCCGAGGAGGATCGGGCGCTGGTCTCTTCCAAGGCCACCGTGATGAGCTCCACCTTGCCATCGGGCCAACCGATGACCAGGCAGCTCTCGAAAAGACCGGAGGTGGTCCCAGTGAGGTAGGGGAACATGGCGTCCAGGTTCGGTTCCACATCGTTCATGAGCACAACGGCGTCGACCTTCTGATCCAAGCCTTCGAAGATGCGGCGCACGCGCTTGGAGGTGGGATGGGCCATGCCAGCGAGTAGGGTGTTTCCGATTAAATAGAATTTCCTTCGATAATCTTACGCTCAGATGCCGATCCAAACGTTGCCAGCGATGCGCCTGATGGCGGCGATGGCGCTGAGCGCCGCAAGGTAGCTGGTGGCCGGGTTCGAAGGGAACGGTACGTTGTCCGTCTCGGCCACGATCTCACCGAATACGCCCTTGACCACCAAGCGGTGGCTGTTGCACTCGCACAACGGGTCACAGATGAGCTTCACCCTGGTCTTGTCCAAGCCCAGGCCGAGCAACGAGATGGTCGCGGACACGTTGACGTTCTTGGGGAAGTGGTGGATGGCCTCCCGGGCCGGACCATCATAGATGACGGTGCGTTCCTTGAGGGCGTCCACATCGATGCCTTCCTCCTTGAGGTAAGGCACTTCCTTGAAGCTCTTCGGACCCTTGGTGCTGATGAGCTCCACCGAATCGATCTTGTCCACCGATGCCGAGTGCAGGCCGTCGGTGCCGCAGACCGCGCCGGATGGCACATAGAGCCGGCCACCCTTCTTCTTGGCCAGGTTGAAGCACTTCTCCCGCAGCACGTCGTCCACGAAGGCCCCCACGCTCATGACCAGGACGTCCTTCCCGAAACCGAGGATGAAAGGGACGTAATGGGCCACCGCGTCCTGTCCGGCCGCCTCCACCACCAGGTCCAGGTGCTTGAGGTGGGCCCGGATGCTCTCGTCGGTGTTCGAGATGTACTTGGCCTTGCGATATTGCTTGACCGCCTGCTGCGCCTTCTCCTCGCTCTTGTCCGTCATATAGAAGAGGTCGACCTCGTCCATGGTATCGATGGCCTTGGCCATGGTCTGTCCGATGGCGCCGCAACCGATGATGAGCAGCCTCATGGTTGATGCAAACAACGAGGATGGATTTAACGATAGCGACCTCCTGGTGCTCCCATAGTGACCAGGTTCGGCCCCTTTGGGAATAAGGACGAGCGTTCCTTCCTGATTAGGACGGAAGGGATTATTCCAGTCCATTATGGAATAATCCAGAGCGGGCAACCATTCATAAGGGGGGCGAGCGAAGCTCGATCCTATGAAGCTAGAGATCCATAGGTTCGGAGTGCTGAGCGCGAAGCACTCGCATCCTTTGGTCTTTATCCACGGTGAGTGGCATGGTGCGTGGTGCTGGGAGGAGAATTTCGTTCCCTTCTTCCGCCGCCATGGCTTCCTTTGTGTCACGATGGACCTCAGGGGGCATGGTGGTAGCGAGGGGTCGGAGGGGTTGAAGGACTGGAAGTTGGAGGACTACGTGGCCGATCTGGCTGAGATGGTCGAAGAGGTGGGGCAGGACCCTATCCTGATAGGCCATTCCATGGGCGCCACGGTCTCTCAGATATTTGCGTCGCAGCATCGGGTGGTGGGCATGGCACTGCTCTGCCCCATACCTATGTTGGGATATCACGACGATGCCGTGCGTTTGTTCAAAGGCCATCCTTGGACCACATTCCTTGCGGAGGTTGGCCAAAACGCCGGTAGATTGGTCGAGGACGAAGGATTGGTGAGGCACCTCTTCCTATCCGAGAAGGTCCCGGACCGGGATGTCTGTCGTTATTACTGCCAGCTGCAGGGGGAGTCCCTGAGGGCGATCCGACAATGCGTCGATGGTGTCAGAGTGCCTCGTCGAGCCAAGAGCCCCCGACCCTTGTGATCGGACGGGAAGGGGACGAGGTGGTCTCGCCCCAGAGCGTGCATCGCTGCGCCGACCAGTGTCATGTTAGTGAGGTGATTGTGCCGGGGTCAGGCCACGACATCATGCTGGATTGGGGTTGGGAGCGGGCGGCGGAGTCGGTACTGGCATGGGCGGACGCCCTTTAGGGTGAGGTGCCAATACCGGAGGGGGTCCGCCCCCGGCAACCGTCCCTAGACCCCGCCCGAACACCTTATTATTGCGGTCGCATAATCAGGCCCATGCGCTACGAGGTCCTGGAGCATACCGCCGATGTCATGATCAGGACCACCGGGGCGTCGCTGGAGGAGTGCTTTGCCAACGCCGCCTACGCCCTCTTCGACCAGATGGTGGAGGCGGACCGGATCAGAGCCCGTCACGGTCAGGGAGATCGTTGCGGAGGGGTTCGACCTGGAGTCCCTCCTCATGGACTTCCTCTCCGAGTTCCTCTTTCTTCTTGACACGGAACGTCTGGTGTTCGGCCGGTTCGATGTTTCCATCGAAGGTCTAAGGCTTCGGTGTCTGGCCCATGGCGAGCGCATCGACCTGGAAAGGCATGGTCCCAAGAAAGAAGTTAAGGCCATCACCTACAATATGATGTCAGTCGACACGGAAGAGCCGTCGCTCACCGTGGTCTTCGACATCTGAGGAAGAACGATGAAAGCCTCCGCCACCGCTTACCCGATACAGGGACTGATAAAGTACCATGGACTGATGGACGAGGACCTGAGGTTGCCTTACCACGATTCCATCTCCGTCTGCACCGCCCCACTGATCACCCACACCACCATCGAGTTCGGCCACGAGTACGACCAGGCGGAGTTCGATGGGAAGAGGGCGCAGGGCAGGGCGTTGGAGCGGATCATGCATGTGGTGGAGCCGCTGAGGAAGAGGGCGGAAGAACGCTCGGGCTTCAGGATGGTCTCCAAGAACAACTTCACCTCCAACATCGGCCTGGGGGCCAGCGCCTCTGGCTTCGCCGCTTTGGCCATGGCTACGGTGAAGGCATTGGGTCTGGAAATGGGCCTGGAGGAGGTCTCGACCTATGCCCGGCGGGGCGCCGGTTCGGCCTCGAGGTCCGTGACCGGTGGCTTCTCCATCTGGTACCAAGGCAAGGACGACCGCAGCAGCCACTCCCGCATGCTCGCCTCCTCCAAGGACCTGGACATGGGCATACTGGCTGTGCTTGTCCCCGCCTATAAGTCCACCGAGGCGGCCCACAGCGCGGTCACCAGCTCGCCCTTCTTCAAGGCCAGGATCGAATATGTGGCAGAGGCCATCCCTAAGATGGAGTCGGCCATACGCGAGAAGGACATATTCCGCATCGGGGAGCTGGCGGAACTGGACACACTCCTTCTGCACGGGATCACCATGACCGGCATCGATCAATTGTTCCTGTGGCGCCCGGAGACGGTAAAGGTGATATTGGAGGTCAAGGAGATGCGCAAGGCGGGACTGAACTGCCATTTCAGCATCGACACCGGCGCCACGGTCTATGTGAACAGCCCATTGGACCAATTGAAGGAGGTGCAGGGCCGGATCGAGGCCTTAGGCATGGACACCTTGAGCTGCCATGTCGGGGACGAGGCCAAGATGGTCGACCATCATCTTTTCTGATCGCCTCATACTTTTAATGAATCATGAGGTGTCCAGTGCTACTCCGACCTAATGCGAACCACATCTCTAATGAAGGATGACATGTCGATAGCCGACTTGTATTGCCGTTTGGCATCTGGTTCCGATCTCAAAGCATCAGTTGCATGAACCTGATGTCGATCCAACGACCGAACTTGTAGCCAGCCTCTCGGATCAGGGCGACGTCCTCAAAGCCGACCTTGCGGTGCAGTCCCAAGCTGGCCTTGTGCTCCGCATTGATCACCGCCACGACGCTGTGCAGACCATGACCCGCCCTTCCTTGACCAGCTCGGTGAGCAGGGCGGTCCCGATCCCCATTCCTCGACGGTCCTCCCGGACATAGACCGCGTCCTCGGCTGTGTATCGGTATGCGGCCCTCGCCCGGTGCTTGGAGAGGGAGGCCCACCCCACCACCTCTCCCTCAGAACGAGCCACGAGGATCGGATATCTATCACGATGCTCAAAGAACCAGACCAGGCGAGACTCCAGGCTCACCGGTTCCGTCTCCATGGTGCAATCGGAGGTGGGGACATAGTGGTTGTAGATGGCGTTGATGGCCTCCATGTCCGACTCGGCGGCAGGAAGGACCTCGACCCTCGCGACCATGCCCCGAACATCCCCGGACGGGTATTTGCCTCATATGTCGTGCCAGGGACAAACTTTAATTTCGCCCCCTGGGATTCCTTGGGCATGGTGGACGTCCTAGGCGTGGGGGCCCTCAACGTGGACCTCTTCTTCGAGGTGGAGGGTCTCGAATGGGGCGGTTTCCGCTTCGTTCCCGGGGGGGAGATCATGGGGGAGGAGGGGCGGTTCGATGACGCACTTGCCGAGCTCAAGGCGAAAGCCAGGCAATTAGGGAGGAGCGGGGGCGGATCGGCCGCGAACTGCATATACGCCCTGTCGAGGATGGGGTTCTCCACAGCGTTCCTGGGCAATGTGGGCAAGGACGAGGAGGGCGATTTCCTGCTCAGCGGCATGGACGGCGTGGACGTCAGCCACGTGGGAAGGATCGGGGCGCAGCGGGCAATGCCTGTCCCTGCTCAAGGAAGGAGAGCGCGCCTTGCTGGTCCTGCCCAACGCCAACGACCGGATCCGTTTGACCGAGGACGATCTGGCATTGGCGAACCGCTGCAAGGTGGTGCATATGTCGTCCTTCGCCTCCAGCGCGGCATTGGACCAACAGGTGGTCCTGGCCGATGGCCTGGCCGAGGATGTCATGGTCTCACTGGACCCTGGCGAACGCTATGCCCGGCGGGGTCTGGACGATATCCTGCCATTGCTGCGCAGGACGGACGTCCTGTTCCTGAACGACCGAGAGATGAGGATGCTGACCGGAATGGGGGCCAGGGAAGGAGGGGAGCGCCTCCTCGGCCTCGGACCGGACGTGGTGGTGTGCAAATCGGGGGCGAAGGGGTCCTCGGTCATCACTGAGGAGGGTCTGTTCCCGATCGAACCAGTACCCGTGAAGGTGGTGGACATGACCGGGGCCGGGGACGTTTATGCCGCAGGCTTCCTTGCCGGACTTTTGAAGGGGTGGGGCTTGCGCCGTTGTGGGGACTTCGCCTCCTTGGCGGCCTCGAGAAGCATCGGGGGCATAGGCCGGGAAGCATACCCGGACAAGGACTTACTGGTCCATTTTGGGCGGTCCATTGGGAAAGGAAAGCAACCCCCAGGCCCGAGGTAGGAAGGCAAGATAGAGATAGATGGGAACCACCTTTATGAGGCAGGAGAGACGTTCCCCGCCGGCAGAGGCGTTGGAGCCTCCCGATGGTGGTCCTCCGGGGACAGGGAAGGAGAGGTGAGGGATTGGAGTTCGACGGATTGGATGATATGATGCCCTACGAGGGCAAGGTCTTCATCAGCGATTGCGAGGGGCCTATCACCAAGAATGCCAGCACCGTCGAGCTGTGCTCCAAGTTCATACCCAACGGCGAGCGGTTCTTCGCGGTCCTCTCCCGTTACGATTCCGTACTGACGGAAGTAGTGCGCAAGGAAGGTTACAAGGCGGGGGATTCCATGAAATTGGTCCTGCCCTTCCTCAAGGCCTTCGGCGTGACGGACATGGCCATGGTCGAGTTCTACCGCCACGCCATCATGATGATCCCCGGTGGCGATAAGACCATGCGCTATGTGCAGGAGATAACCTCCCCTTTCATCGTCTCCTCCTCCTACGAGCACTATGTCGGGGCGGTGTGCGACCACATCGGGTTCCCTTTCGAGAACTCCTATTGCACCAAATGCAGCTTGGACGGCGTGAAGATGGACGACTGGGAGGCGCATACCCTGCGAGACCTGGCCCACGAGATCGCCGCCATGCCCCTCATCGATATGCCTTTCAGCACCCGCACCATCAAGGACCTCCGTCCCGACGACCGGAAGAGCGTCCAGCGTCTGGACCAGGTCTTCTGGAACGAGATGACCGACCTCGACAGCTACCACCTGATCATGGAGACCGTGCCGGTGGGGGACTCGGAGAAGGCGGCCGCGGTGGTCGAGGTGTGCAAGAAGATCGGCGTGGCACTGGAGGACTGCATGTACGTCGGCGATGACAGCAACGACACCAGGGCGCTGGGGATCGTGCGCAAGGGAGGCGGCCTGGCCGTGGCCTTCAATGGCAACAGCAACGCCGTGCGCGAGTCGGACCTGGCGGTCATGTCGCCCCATACCATCATCACCTCCATCCTGGCCGAGGCGTTCTACCGGACCGGAAAGGACGCGGTGCTGGAACTGGCGGAGGACTGGTCCTTCGAGCGTTTGAAGCGGTCAGGGCTGGTGCACGAGTACCTGCTCAAGGAGGCGAGACGGGTGTTCCCCGGGCACTTCCCGGAGGTAAGGCATGTCACGCCGTCCAACATGAGCGAACTGATGGCACAGAGCGCGTCATATCGGAAGACCGTGCGGGGCGAGTCGGTAGGGGCTTTGAACTGAGCATGGAAAGGTCCTTTGACCATGGACCACTGGCAAGATCGAATACCCTCATATCACGTTCAAAAACCACTTCTGCGTTCTGGCGATGCGATTTAATAAGGGCTGCTTGATTGTTGATGGCAAACCCCTTGAACATGATTCCTTGAAAGGTGATCAATTGCATTTGGGACTGGGCATCGACACAGGCGGAACGTACACTGACGCGGCGATCATCGACTTAGAGAAGGGCAAGGTCCTGGCCAAGGCAAAGTCGCTCACCACTCGCCACGACCTCTCCGAAGGGATATCGAACTCGATCGATAAGGTCAAGGGGGTCCGCGCCAAGGATATCCGCCTCGTTTCCGTCTCGTCCACCCTGGCCACCAATTCGGTGGTGGAGGGCAAGGGCTGCCGGGTCGGGCTCATGCTCATCGGCAGCGAGTACAAGCAGATGGTGCCCATCGAGGAGGCCATCGAGCTCAAGGGCGGGCACAACCTGGTCGGCGAGGAGCTGGCCAAGCTCGAGCTGGAAAAGGCCAGGGATTTCGTGCAGAGGACCATGGGCAAGGTCGACGCCTATGCCATCAGCAGCTATCTGAGCGTGCGCAACCCAGAGCACGAGATCAGGCTGAAGCTCATGGTGCAAGAGCTTTGCCAAAACCCAGTGGTCTGCGGCCATGAGCTCTCGACCAAGCTAGGGTTTTACGAAAGGACGCTCACGGCGGTGCTGAACGCCAAGCTCATACCCATCATCGCCGACCTGGTGCTCTCGGTGAAGAAGGTGATGGCGGAGCACGATATCGTCGCCCCTCTGATGATAGTCAAGGGAGACGGCTCGCTCATGGGCGAGATGATGGCCAAGGAAAGGCCGGTGGAGACCATCTTGTCCGGTCCGGCGGCCAGCCTGATCGGGGCCAAGTACCTCACCCGGGAGGAGGATGCGGTGGTGATCGACGTGGGAGGGACCACCACCGACATCGGCATCTTGAGGGGGGGCAAGCCCCGCCTCGACCCCGAAGGCGCCATGATAGGCGGTTGGAGGACCAGGGTGAAGGCGGCGGACATCTCCACCTCCGGATGCGGCGGGGACAGCCGCATCGTGGTGACCAATGGCAAGATCATCCTCAACCCGTTGCGCGTGGTGCCGCTGTGCATCGCCTCCACCAAGTACGAGGTCATCAAGCCCAAGCTCAAGCAGGCCTCCACCACCAAGCCGCGGCCCCAGGCCGGGCACATCGCGGTGGAGAACATCGTCCAGAGCACGGAGTTCTTCATCTTCAACAAGGGCGTCACCGGGCTCTCCTTCTCCAGGGAGGAGCAGGCGTTCGTGGACAACGTCAAGGACGAGCCCCGTTCCGTTTACGAGGTCTCGGAGATGACCGGCGTCCATCCCTTCTCCTTCAACGTCCGACGCCTGGAGGAGCTGGGGGTGGTGCTGCGCATCGGCCTCACCCCCACCGACATCCTGCACGCCGACGGCTCCTACATCGAGTACGACGAAGAGGCCTCGAGCATAGCCGTGGCCATCCAGTCGGATATCATGGAGATGACCCCGGAGCAGTTCTGCAAGGACGTGCGCCGGGCGGTGATATACAAGATATCGCACGAGCTGCTCAAGAAGCTGGCCTACGAGGAGACGGGCAACACCAGCTTTGACGACGTGTGCAACGACCTGTTCGACAAGTTCATCACCCACAAGCCCGGCCTGGACTATGGCGTCAGGCTGAGGCTGAACAAGAAGATCATCGGCATCGGGGCGCCGGTGGGGGCGTACCTGCCAGCGGTGGCGGAGCGCTTCGACACCCACTTGCTGCTGCCGGAGCATTCCGAGGTGGGGAACGCCGTGGGCGCGATCACGGGCAGCATCATGGAGACGGTGGAGGTGCTGATAAGGCCGAAGCCAGGCATGTCCGCCCTCGACAACCCTCCCTGCACATTGCACTCCCCGAGCGAGAAGAGGGAGTTCGCCAACCTCGCCGAGGCGGTCCAATACGCCGAGGAGTGGGGCCGGGCCACCGCTCGCGAGATGGCGCTGGCCGCCGGCGCCGACGACGTGCAGCTGCTGGTGGAGAAGGAGAACCGCATGGGCCATCTGGGCAAGAGCTGGGGAGAGGGCATATTGTTGGAGGCGAGGGTGAACGTCACGGCCATCGGGAAGCCGCGCCTGTTCTTCGAGGGAAAGGTATGAGCGAGGAAGTGGACATTGTGATCTGTTCGGGCTACAGCCCGGGGGCCAGGGTGTTGAGGAAGGCGGTGCGTCAGGTGGCAAAGGAGGAGAAGGTGCGCATGGTCACCGTCGCGCCAGCGTTGGCCGGTCTGCCCAAGGCGGTGGAGGACATGAAGGCGCTCAAGGACCGCTGCGTCCTGGTGGTGGACGGATGCGAGGGCTTCTGCGCCCTGCAGACCTTGAACCAGTTCGGGGTGAAGGCGGCCAAGTCCGTGATGCTCAACAAGCACATCCAGGTCACCCAATCGGCGGTGGACATGGAGGCGGCGAACATACTCAAGTCGGTGCGGGAGGTGAGGGCGAAATGCGGAAAGGGGTGATAGTCTGCGGCGCCAACGGGGAGCGTGGCCTCATGATCGAACGGGCGATAGAGATCTTCTCGCCGAAGAACCTCAACCGAATAATCCAGTTCTCCGCCTGCACGGTGGGCACGACGCCGATGCTGATATCGATGAGCGGCATCGACCCTGCCCACATGATCGCCGTGAACGGCTGCCGCAACAATTGCTGCGACCGCATCCTGGAAAAGGCGGGAATGAAGGCGGAGCGCTCGGTGGTCCTGGACGATGCGACGGAAAGGAAGCTCGGCCCTTGCCAGTTCACCAGCGAGTGGGACTTCCCCGACATCGACCAGAAGGAGATAGAGGCCTTCGTGAAGCTGATGGAAAGCACACTGGACTGAGCGACCAGTGCTCGGCCTGATGATCATCCGATGATGCCTCAACGGGTCTTCTTCCAGCCCATGTCATCATAGTACGTCGTGATGACATCGGAGATGTGGTCCGCCACCTCATGCTCGCGGATCTTGTCCGCGATGTGGCCGACCTCTCTCATGTACCACTCATAGTCGCACTTGGGGCATCGCACCTTCGGGCAGTTCTTGACCGCCTCGGCGCATCCTCGGCAAGCGGTGGTACGACCATAGACCAAAGCGAACTCGAAGCTGCAATTGGGGCATTTGTGCTTGCGCACCGAGTCGACCGTGTTCCTGGAGAAGCCCTTAGCCCTCATGGCATTGTAATACGTGTCCATATTCCAGACCTCCTTCCATCCTCATTTGTGATGTTCGATCCCTTTCTCGGTCTCGTAATAATCCTGCAATATCTCATATTTTATTCCATACCGCGGCAGCAGCTCCTCGATGGTCTCCATGGAGGCATGCTTCACGTCCGGGTCCCATATCCCATGGACGATGACATGGACCGTCAGGTCCCCAACGCTCAGACCCCTCTGGTCGATGGCGTTGTTGATGGTCATGGGGATGTCCAGGTGCACCAATGACGCTCCCAGGCTGGTCCCATGCTCTGAGATCAGGAAGGATTTCACATGGCCCACCAGATCGGCCCCGTCGTGCATGCACTCCTTGGTTATGCCTGTGAGCAGCTCTCTGATGAACCGTTCACATTCGTCCCTGCCCATCACCGATGCTGGACGGATAGTCATGTGAATGGAGAACTTGCCCAGCTCATCC
Source organism: Methanomassiliicoccaceae archaeon (assembly GCA_963789555.1). Lineage (GTDB taxonomy): Archaea > Thermoplasmatota > Thermoplasmata > Methanomassiliicoccales > UBA472 > JACXTP01. The sequence goes on from CAWBKY010000010.1 coordinate 136,016, forward strand.
ACCATGCGATGGTGGTCGATGTGGAGCTCCTCGTCCATCTCCTTCATGTTCAGCTCCCCTCGGCATACTGCTTGCGCAGGAGTTCCTTCTCAGTGGCCTCATCGTACCGGGGCGAGAAGTCAGACTCCATCAACGATGCCACCTCCCTCACTCCCTGGTTGTTCTTCCCCGATCCGTACATTATCTTCGCCCTGGGATTGATCTGGCGCACGAACTCCTCGGAGCGCTTGATCTTGTCCGGCGTGGCCGCATCTATCTTGTTGATGAACACCACGTCAGCTTCCCTGATCTGGGTCTCGACCAGGCGGCGCACCGATTGTAGCAGCTCATCGATCCGCATCGCGTCCACCAGGGTCACCACCGGGGCGTGCTCTATCTTTCCCGGCATCTCCTCCTCGGAGTACTCGGCAGCGCGCTTCAGACCCCAAGGAATGGCCACTCCAGATGGCTCGACGATGACGATGTCCGGTTTGAATGTGTTGTACAATGTGGCGATGGTGCTGGCGAAGCTACCTGCGATCTGGCAGCAGATGCAGCCCCCCGATATCTCCTTCGCCTTCAGACCGTAGGACTCGATGAACTTGGCATCGACGTTGATGTCGCCCACATCATTGACCACTATGGCGATGCGGTGCCCGCGGTTGACCAGCTCCTTGGCCACCTCGATGAGGAAGGTCGTCTTTCCGCTTCCTAGGAACCCTGCGATCTGTGCTATCTTCATCCTGACCACTCGACCTCATGTGATTGCTGCCTAGGTAATAAAAACGTTGTGCGAACTTAGATCGGAAAAATGGATATGAAGGGGCCGATGGCCCCTCAAAAGGTTTAGGTGCACTGGATCTGGCCGTACTTCTTCACGGTGTCGACGCAGGCCTTGATGTTCTCGATCTTGGTGACTGACGGCCGGCGGGACCTCGCAGCCGGAGGCGATCACGTACCGGGAGTGCAGGCCGCGCTGGCACAGCGCCGTCTTCACTTCCTGGATCAGCTTCATGGTGGTGGCCTCCATCTTCTCGACGGTGCCGCGCACGAAGAGCTGGGGGTCGATCTGTGCCGGCGAGCAGGCAGCCGTCCGCGTAGCCCTTGCCGATGGCCTCCTTGGGCGATGGGCTTCCGGGGATGAGCGGATAGTAGGCCATGCTGTAGATCACCGGCTTGAAGGCCTTGATCTGGGTGTCCAGGTGGGGCAGGTCGGCGCAGTTGTGTATGCAGAAGGCCTTGCCTACCTTGGTGGTCAGCTCGTTCAGCTTGCCGGCGTACTTGTACTGGCCCTCGAACTCGTCGTACTCCTTGTCGCCCAGGCAGGAGTAGTTGCCCCACAGGTAGTCCCAGCACAGGCCGGGGGCGGCGGTGTTGGCGAAGGCGTTGACGAAGTCGACGTCGAACTGCGGTCATGGTCTCCAGGCCCTTGTGCACGGCGCTGCGGTTGTTGATCATGTCCATGAACACCTTCTCCGCGCCGGCGGTCTGCGTGAGCGCCAACAGCGGGCCCTCGAGGAAGCCGGAGGTGATGATCTCGTTCTTCAACTTCTCCGAGAAGATCTTGGTGCCCTCGATGAGGACGCCGCAGCGGCCCTTGTGACGTCAGGGACCTGCAGCTTCTCATAGTCCTCCGGGTTGTGGATGATGGTCTCGTCCACGAACGGGGTGTTCTGGTCGTCCATGCGCACGTGGGCGCCGAGGTCGCCGGCCATGACGGACAGGTCCATGAGGCCGAAGTACCAGTCCCAGTCGAAATAGTGGTATCCGGCAATGGCGGCCTCGGCGAACTTCTTGGGGTCGTTGGCCCAGTCGCGGTAGGTCATCTTGCCGTCGCCCACCAGCCTGCGGTTCACGCCACAGGCGATGGGGTAGGTGGACAGCCTGTCGACCGGCTGGTTCATGATCGAGGCCATTGCCCTCTCGATGTGGTCATTGCCATCTTAGAACGCCCCCTTCAGTTTGGCGACTCCTTCCTGCGCGTTGATGGCGTGGAAGTCGGCACCGATGTCCTCGGCGAACTCATTGGAGGTCGGAGCGCCACCGATGATGGTCTTGCACTTCATGCGGACGCCTGACTCGATCAGGCCGTCCATGACCATCTTCATGCCGTCCATGGTTGGGGTCATGAGGGTGCTCATGGCGACGATGCCGCCGTTGTGGGCTTTGGCGAAGTCGACGAACTTCTCAGGTGGTACATCGCGACCGAGGTCCGTGACGGCGAAGCCACCAGCGGTCATCATGGTCTTGACGATGTTCTTGCCGATGTCATGCACATCTCCCTCGACCACACCGATGCAACCGGGGATCTGCTTCGCCGCGGCTTCCTTCGGGATGTGGGGGAGCAGGATGTCCAGAGCGCCGTACATGGCGTCAGCGGAGATCAGGACCTGGGGCAGGAAGTACTCCCTGGCGGCGTACTTGTCACCCACGATGTTCATGCCCTTGACCAGTCCGTGGCTGATGGAGTCGATCGGGTTGACTCCGAGCTTCAGGGACTCCTCGGCGACCCTCTTTGCCTCGTCCTTCTTCCCAGAGACAACAGCCTTTTCTAATCCAGCGTAAATCTGTTCCTTGCTCATTGTGTTCCACCTCTTCGCCCAAAAAATCAGGCGATTTGCGAGGTTAGAATCCGCCGTTTCATATTAAAGATTGTTATGGATGGATGTGCCATCCATGTATCCCTGTTAACTATTGTAGGATATATGTCCAGTAAAAATATATTATATTTAATTAAAATAAATAGAATAAAATATTTGGTCCATCCATGTCAATTTCTGGCATGGAGGCCTTTACTCAACCGTACAGCTCAGGTTTCTCCTTCATCAGCTTGTGGGCGTTCCGCAGCCCATACCCGTCAAGGAGGAACAGTGCCCCGACCAGGAGCACGACGATCCCGAGCAGTATGATCAATACCCCGACGGTGGCCTTCGGAACGAACAATGTCATTACCCCCAAAGCCAAGTGACAGCACTGGCCATGGCCAATCTGACCCAGAAGCCCTCTGGGACCGCCGCCTTCCCTTTCAAGGACCGCCTGATCGAGACGAACGCGCTGGCGAAGAACCATAATGCCAGGACAAACAGTATCAGGAGCACGAAGTACTCCCAAAGGAATATCAGCGCCACACCGAAGGCGATAATGCCCACGCCCATGGCCATGTCCCGTTTGGCAAGTTTGCCCCCTTGGTCCATGCGGTAGCCGTTGTACAAGGTCAAGGCACCGAAGCCCATGACCGCCAGCGGCATAAGGACGGAGAAGGCGAACTCGGCGAACTTCAGAGGGAAAAGGATCAGTATCAGCCCGATGGCCACAATGGCCGCCCCGATGGCCATGCGCACCTTCCAGGTCATGTCCATGGCCGCGAGCCGGTCCATGCGCTTTCCCTTGGTGGAATCCTTGCCCGTCAGGAACAAGGAGTTGATGGTGCCCCAGAGCATGAGGACCAAGGGAGCGTCGTCCACCAGGTGCATGCCCGGGCTGGTCTCCGGGTCATAACGGTCCATGTGGGTCTTCCATTCCTCCTTGGTCTCATGGGTGTGGTACTGCCCCTTGCGATAGCTGGCCACCATCTCCGGGCTGGGGACGTTGATCTCGGATTTCTTCCAACCCTCGTCCAGAGGTTCGGTGACGTCCTGCTTGGGCACCACCACCTCCCATACGCCTTGGTGCAATGGCCCAAGGAAATCATCGAGCTTTGTCATCAGTCTGCTCAGAACGATGTTGTAATACTTTGTTCTTCGTCTTAATGAGTCTCAATACCGATATCCTTCATCTGCTTCTCGAATTCCTCTCTGGGAACGCTCTTGATCGCGCTTCTGAGACCCAAGGCCTTGAGTAAGGAGACGACCCCCATGAATATGATTATCGTGGCCACCACGAAGATTATCAATCCCGCGACGCCAACAGGGTTGATCACGAAGAGGACCGCCAGGATGATTGATGCCACAGCAATGAACATCCTTTTCTTCAGTCCGTCAGGGGTGGCTATCTTGCCCATCTTGGTCCGCTTTAAGGGACAAGACGGCGCTCGAAACCGGCCAGATGACCATGAATAACAACAGGTACACGACCAAAAGGGCTGGGATAGAGGTAAGACAAGTACTCCGAACGCTATCAAGATAATTCCGATGATTATCAGCCTGGTGGAGGTGGCGTTCAGGGGTTTGACCCTGGCGCCTTGAAGGATCATGAACCCCGCGAAGCCCATGATGGACGATCGGCACCACCAACACCACGAACGCGGCAAACACCTTGTCGGCCGCTCCAAGCTCCACCGCGATCACCCAGATCCATACGGCCAACAAGGCGATCCCGGCAAGAAGGATCAATCTCCAGGTCTCTGCCTTGCTCGCTCAGATAGTTCCTTCTTATCCATTTCTTGGTGTTCTTCGCATCCACCCATAAGGATTCCATCGTCCCACCCAACATGAGGATGAGGGGGGCATCATCCACCAGGTGCATGGCTGGGTTTTTTGCTGGGTCATAGAGGTCCATATGCACCCGGTAGTCCAGCTCCGTCTCATGACAGTGATATCTACCTTTTCGATAGGAATCGATGGTCCCAGGGCTGGGAAGGTTGAACCGACGATTTGACCCAATCCTTACCAAGAGGTTCGGTGACGTTCTCTTTGAGGACTATCACCTCCCAGACCCCTTGATGGAGCGGTGCCAGAAAATCATCCAATTTGCTCATATGAGTCGATACCTTCCAGATGGACTGAGTAATTTCGAAGGTCTTTCGACCTATTTATTGATTTTGAACACGTCATGGGAACCTACCATCGTGGTCCTGATTGAGGGGATTACCTTGATATGGGGCCATAATTTAAAAATAGATATCTCGCCGTGTGTCACCGTATCAAGGCCAACGTGGCATGAATGGAGAGTATAGGATGGGAGCAGGAGCGACTTCACCGCGAACCCCGCACCCCTCGGGCTGCTGGGCTTCGCTTTGACCACGATATTGTTGAACTTACATAATGCTGGGCTTATCGCCATGAGCGCCGTGATCCTGAGCACCGGGATATTCATGGGCGGTCTGGCCCAGATTATGGCGGGGGCCATGGAGTGGAAGAAGGGAAATACCTTCGGCACCACCGCCTTCACATCCTATGGGATGTTCTGGCTCATCCTGGTCGGTATCATTCTGTTCCCTAAGACCGGCTACATGGCCGCTCGCCACTGGGGAGGAGATGGCGGCATTCCTTGCTTTATGGGGCGTTTTCACTTTGTTCATGTTCGTAGGGACCCTGCGCACCAATAGGGCCATGCAGGCGGTGTTCCTGCTCCTGGCGATATTGTTCTTCATGCTGGCCATAGCGGACTACACCGCCAACGCCGACCTGAAGGAGATCGCCGGCTACGTCGGCATCGCCACAGGCATGGCGGCCATTGTACCTGGCCATGGCCCAGGTCCTGCAGGAGACCCTCGGACGCGAGGTCCTACCGGTCTTCCCCGTGGGAAAGGGCAAGGCCAAGAGCGGTGTCGAGAGCTCCACGAAGTGAACGAGCGAGGTCGGGCGACACGAGACTTAATGTGTCCGCCCGGCCAATCCTTTACCATGTCCGTTCAACCATTTTTGTCTAGCGAGGAACTGATCGTTTCCAGGATCGTCCTTGAGGGGGAGACCGTCGCTGGCGTGGTCGAGGCCAAGGCCACTATCACATTCACTGAAGAGAACAACGTCCAAGGGTATGGAGGGTGCAACCGCTTCTTCGGCGGCTACCGATTGGAAGGGGATCGGATCTCTTTTTCGGCCATAGCCTCGACCAGGCGATATTGCGAGGAGACCATGGCGGTGGAGGACGCCTTCTTCAGGGCATTGGGTAAGGTGACCAGGCTAAAGGTCTCCGTGGATGGTTTGACTCTACTTTCGGAGGACGGAAGCACCGAGGTCATGGCTTTGGCCGAGAGGGTTGAATCGGATGGATGACCGGGAAAGAAGGGAACGAGAAATGGACCCGTGCGGTCGCTGTTGAATGGTGACGATGTGTGCCAGTTCGAGATGACCCTACAAGCGGACCTTTGAAGGTCATCTGACACGCCCGCCATCCTCGAATCGGAACTTGGCGGAACGGTCCCGGTAACGGACCAGGAACCCATCTCCGTCCCTGTAGATGACCAACCCGTCCAGGTACTCCACCCAGCCGACCTCCTCGTACCTCAGGCCGAGCAGCTCCTCTCGAAGGAGCACCAATTCCCAATCGTGGGAGACGTGCACATCCAAACGGGCATCGCCTAAGGGGTCGGAGAGTCGTTCCAGCACAGGTCTCAACACCGCGTCCGCAGCCTCAGGGGTACGGGAGATCCACGACTCCTCCAGCTCACCATTGAACCACACTCGCATGAAGCCCTCGCCCAGATCATCAGCGACCCGCAGCACGCGCTCGTCCTTGAGGTAGGGCGCGCACAAGGCCCAGGTCTCCTGCGTCCCGATCGTCCTTGTCCCGTTGCCCTGCATGCCCGCTGAAATGCGCTCCGCCGTCTCGCGGCAGCGCACGGCCGGGCTATGGAAGAGGCGGACGGAGCGGTAATGACGCAGACGGGTGCCAAAGGCGAATGCGTCCTCCTTGCCTTGCTCCGTAAGGGCGACGACGAAGCTGTTGTTCAGGCTCTGCACGGGATAGCGCGCGGCATGCCGGACAATTATCGCAGCCGGGGACCTCCAACCATCCTCTGCCATCGTCCCGATCACTCCATCCCCTTTCATCTTCTTCTCTCCTTTCCTTTCTCATACAATATGAGGGTGAACCCGTGCTCCTTCTCCAAGGACTCGCCTACCTTTTTGTAGCCGTGGGACTCATAGAAATGCCGGTTCCGCTCCGCCCAGACCGGGGTGTCGAGGACGAACCTCTCTGCATGCGGGAACTTCCCCTCCAGCGCAATCAAGGCCCGCCCGCCCGTCCCATGACCTTGCCGCTCTGGCACGATGAAAAGCCGGTTGATGGAGACCGTGCCTTCCGCACGCTCCGTGACGAAGGCCCCACCGATGATCGCCCCGTCCTCCTTGATGGCATACATCCTTCGTTCTGCGATCAACCCTTTACAGAATTCTATTGAATCGTAACCAGAAGGACCGCCGCGGGGCTTTCCGAGGTGGCGCCTTGTGTCGTCATCGAAGGTGGCCGTCTGAATGCTGGTGAGGACCTCCGCCTCATCGGGACGGGCTAGCTCCACGGTCGTTCCCTTCGCCTTGGCCATATGCCACACCTGGTCCAGGCAAGGAATGGCTTCTCCCCTCATAGCCTTTGGCACTGTGGGCAGAAATATGCGGTCCGGCCGTTGACCTTCATCGTATGCCAGGGACCATGTCCCTTGGGACAATTGGACGATGGATGGCGGGCTTTGAGCAAATAACCCTCGGGAAGTTGGTCGAAGTCGGTCCGGGCATCGATGGACCATCTCAGTACGATGACCAAGTGGCGGTGGATGCAACTCAACCGGTCCTTGTCCAGTCCGTCCGCCAGGGCCAAGGGGTGTACCCCGCATTGGAACAGAACCTCGTCCGAGTAGAGGTTGCCCACGCCAGCCAAAACAGACTGGTCCAGCAGGACCGTCTTGATAGGGCGTCGATGCCGCGATGCTCGCTCCACGAAATCCTCCCTTTCGATCACCAGCGCGTCCGGTCCGAGCCTTTTTCGTTCCAGGAATGATGCCTTGGAGGGCGTGAGCCCGATGGCCCCGAACTTGCGCATGTCCTCATACACGAGCGAGGAGCCGTCCTCGAAATCGAACCGCACCCTGGTGAACCGGGGCGGACCCTGCCCATCTTCAAGGAAGATGAGATCGCCGGTCATGCCCAGGTGCACGGTGAGCCATCGCCCCTTCCCTATCCGGAAGAAAAGCTGTTTGCCGTGCCTATCGGTCCGTGTCAAGGCGCGCCCTGTCAAGGCCTTTCTCAGCCCATCTGCAGTGATATCTTCCAGAACGCCGGGGTCAAGCACTTTTACAGTAACTATGATCCGACCCAGAACGGAGGCGTCAACGTCCCTCCGCACCAGCTCCACCTCGGGCAGTTCAGGCAACGCTCCCACTAGGTGAGGGGTGAACTAAAAAAGGTTTGGTGGTCGGGAGATGGCTGTCACCTTGCACGAACTGATCGGTCAGTTGCAGCAGTCCGGACCGCACGTGACCTCTTTCCTTCCCTTCAGCGCCGATATGATCATGGCCGCCGCGCAGCCGACTCCGCTATCGACCAGTATGGCCCGGGCCGGGCAGTTGAGGGCGCAGGCCCCACACTCCATGCATGCCTCGTATCGGACCAGGACGGCCTTCTTGTTTTCCAGGGCAAAGACCTTGTGGGGACAGACGTTGGCGCACATGCCACAGCCCACACACCGCTTTGGATCGTACCGCAGGGTGTTCAACGGCTCACCCGCCCCATCCCAAGGCACCTTGTTCGGGGGCACTAGGTCGACCGGGAGCCATCACCATGATCTCGTCGCCCATCAGAACCACCCCAGGGCATCTAGTCGAAGGAACGTTGTGAGGACCACCCCGGTGACGAACGTCACCGCCATGAGCGGTATGTATCGGAATATCTCCTTCCGCACCCCGGTCCTGGAGGTGAGGGTGGAGGACCCGGTGAAGTTGAGCGCGAGGTAAGCGACCCAAGGTGATATCATCAACGTCCAGGCCACTACCTGAAGGATGGTGGACGGACCCAATGGATCGCCTTCCATCCAGACCAATATCAGCGCGAAGGCCATCGCCACCGCCGCGCCTAGAATGAACCCTTTGGCACTGAAGGCCTTTACCGGCAGAACCGGAAGGAGGAGTGGGAAAAGGACGGTTCCGGTGAGGAACAGGACCACCACTGCGGCGAGCCCCGCCCATCCCAGGAGCAAGGATGCCAGGATCGCGGCCAAGACGGCCCAGGGCAGGTAGTTCTTCATCTCCACCGGGACCAGCACTGCCCGGTCCCGTAGGTTGAAGCGCACCTGGCGCATCTCGGGGGTGACCATTCCCTCCGCCATATAGGCCGGTAGGTCCTCTGCCCGGACCGGACCGTACTCCACAGTGAAACCGGTGCGCCGCTTGACCTCATGGGCGCACACCCCGGGCGCTCCGAGCTGGGGCAACACCAAGCGCCTATGGTCCACCACATCCTTCAGACCTGTGGCCCGGACGCGTTCCTCGATCTCGTCCGTGCCGAAGGTGCCCTTCCCCGCCGCGCACCAGACATTGATGCCTTTGGTGTCGAGGACCAATAGGTAGCTCGGGGTCCCCTTCAGATTGGAACGAAGTGCATCGAAGCTCAGTTTGTAGTTGGAGGTGACGAACACCGGCGAGGAACGGTCTGGAGCGCCAAGTCGATAGAGGCCGGGTTCCACCTTGTGGTCCATCCGATGATACCCTAGCCGGATGAGGACATGCTCGCGTCGGTCCTCGGCGCTCAGTTCCGATGTGGTGGACATACCAGTCAAGAAAAA